>NZ_JBQTCE010000003.1:0-757413 GCF_052665095.1 Streptomyces sp. NEAU-174
GACGGACACGAGACGATCTCCAGCCGCCGCTGCCGCAGATTCAGCGACTCCAGGATCTGGATGCCGACCTTGACCTCCTCCGCCGGAGGCGCCGACAGCGACACCCGGATCGTGTCCCCGATCCCCTCGCTCAGCAGCGCACCGAACGCCACCGCCGACTTGATCGTCCCCTGGAACGCCGGACCCGCCTCCGTCACACCCAAGTGCAGCGGATAGTCACACTGAGCCGCCAGCTGACGGTAGGCATTGACCATCACCACCGGATCGTTGTGCTTCACCGAGATCTTGATGTCCCGGAACCCGTGCTCCTCGAACAGCGAGCACTCCCACAACGCCGACTCCACCAACGCCTCCGGCGTGGCCTTGCCGTACTTCTCCAGCAACCGCTTGTCCAGCGACCCCGCGTTCACCCCGATACGAATCGGCACACCCGCGTCCGACGCCGCCTTCGCGATCTCCTTGACCTTGTCGTCGAACTGCCGGATGTTCCCCGGATTCACCCGCACCGCCGCACACCCGGCATCAATCGCCGCGAACACATACTTCGGCTGGAAGTGAATATCGGCGATCACCGGAATCTGCGACTTCTTCGCGATCACCGGCAACGCGTCCGCGTCATCCTGCGACGGACACGCCACCCGCACGATCTGGCACCCCGACGCCGTCAACTCCGCGATCTGCTGCAACGTCGCACCGATGTCCGCCGTCACCGTCGTCGTCATCGACTGCACCGAGATCGGCGCGTCCCCGCCCACGGCCACCGACCCGACCTGGATCTTCCGGCTGACCCTGCGCTCGGCGAGCTTGGCCGGTACGGACGGCATTCCTAGCGAAATCGCAGTCATCTGGTTCGTAACCCCAAGGTGTGTGCGTGGCTGGAGATCAGCGGACTCCGATCTCCGAGATTACGGCACCGGCCATGGCCTCAGCACACCGCGCTCCTGAAGTCCGCCCAAAGGTGAACTTCAGGACATCTCGCGTCATCAGGAGATTTTCACGGGGTTCACGACGTCCGCCACCAGGACGAGCAGCGTGAAGCAGATGAAGACTCCGGCGATCACATAGGCCGCCGGCATCATCTTCGCCACGTCGAACGGTCCGGGGTCGGGCCGCCGGACCAGCCGGGCGGTGTGGCGCCGGATGGACTCCCACACCGCGCCCGCGATGTGGCCGCCGTCCAGCGGCAGCAGCGGCAGCATGTTGAACAGGAACAGCGAGAGGTTGAACCCGGCGACCAGGAAGAGCATGGTCGCGATCCGCTGGGAGGGCGGGATGTCGAGGTTGGCGACCTCGCCGCCGACCCGGGCCGCGCCCACGACGCCCATCGGGGAGTCCGCCTTGCGCTCGCCGTCCCCGAAGGCCGCGTTCCACAGGTCCGGGATCTTGGAGGGCAGGGCGATCATCGAGTCGATGCCGTCCTCGACCATGTTGCCCATACGGTCCACGGACTGCCCGAAGGACTGCTGGACCACTCCGGTGGCGGGGGTGAAGCCGAGGAAACCGGCGGTGACGAACTCGCCGTCGACATAGCCGCCGTTCCCGTCGGACTTGGCGACCTGGTTCTTTATGAGGTTGGCGGTCAGGGTCTTGCGGACGCCGTCCCGCTCGACGGTGATCGTGGCGTGGCCGGTGGTCTCGCGGATGTCCTGCTGGAGGGTGCCCCAGTCCGGGGTGGGGTGCCCGTTGAAGGCGACGATCTTGTCCCGGGGCTGGAGACCGGCGGCCTTGGCCGGGGAGTCCTTGGCGCCCTTGGGGCACTTGTCGGTGGAGGCCGAGGCCGCGACCACGCACTGGGAGACCGTGCCCACATTGGTGGTCTGGGTGTTGACGCCGAAGCTCATCATCACCCCGAGGAAGATCGCCACCGCGAGGATCAGGTTCATGAACGGCCCGGCGAACATGACGATCACGCGCTTCCACGGCTTGCGCGTGTAGAACAGGCGCTTGTCGTCGCCGGGCTGGAGCTCCTCGAAGGCGGCCGACCGGGCGTCCTCGATCATGCCGCGCCACGGTGAGGTGGAGCGCGCGGTGATCTTTCCGTCGTCGCCCGGCGGGAACATCCCGATCATGCGGATGTAGCCGCCGAGCGGAACCGCCTTGATGCCGTACTCGGTCTCGCCCTTCTTCCGGGAGAAGATGGTCGGCCCGAAGCCGACCATGTACTGGGGCACCCGGATGCCGAAGAGCTTGGCCGTGGAGAGGTGGCCGAGCTCATGCCAGGCGATGGAGATCAGCAGGCCGACGGCGAACACCACTATGCCGAGGACCGTCATCAGTGTCGTCATGCGCGAGCCTCCGGGGTCGCCTTCGCCGCTCTGGCGGCCAGTTCCGTTGCGCGGGCGCGGGCCCATGTCTCGGCCTCGAGGACGTCCGCGACGGTGAGCCGGGTTCCCGCGGCCGGGGTGCCGTGCTCGGCCACCACCTCGGCGACCGTATCGACGATTCCGTTGAAGGGCAGCTTTCCGTCAAGGAAGGCGTCCACGCACTCCTCGTTCGCCGCGTTGAAGACGGCCGGGGCGGTGCCGCCGAGGTCGCCGACGTGGCGGGCGAGCCCGATCGAGGGGAACGCCTCGGTGTCGAGGGGGAAGAACTCCCAGGTGTGGGCCTTGGTCCAGTCGCAGCCGGGCGCGGCGTCCGGCACCCGCTCGGGCCAGCCGAGGCCGAGCGCGATGGGCATCCGCATATCGGGCGGGCTCGCCTGGGCGAGCGTCGAGCCATCGGTGAATTCAACCATCGAGTGGATATACGACTGAGGGTGGACCACCACCTCAATCCGCTCGAAGGGAATGTCGTAGAGCAGATGGGCCTCGATGACCTCCAGGCCCTTGTTGACGAGGGTCGCGGAGTTGATCGTGATCACCGGGCCCATGTCCCAGGTGGGGTGGGCCAGCGCCTGCTCCGGGGTGACCGAGGCCAGCTCGCGCTTGGTCCGGCCGCGGAACGGGCCGCCGGAGGCGGTGACGACCAGCTTGCGGACCTCCTCGCGGGCGCCGCCGAGCAGCGCCTGGAAGAGCGCGGAGTGCTCGGAGTCGACGGGGACGATCTGCCCGGGCTTGGCCACGGCCTTGACCAGGGGGCCGCCGACGATGAGCGATTCCTTGTTGGCCAGCGCCAGCACCCGGCCCGCCTCCAGGGCGGCCAGGGTGGGCGCCAGGCCGATGGAGCCGGTGATGCCGTTGAGCACGGTGTGGCACTGGGAGCGGGCGAGCTCGGTGGCCGCGTCGGGCCCCGCCAGGATCTCGGGGAGCGGCTCACCGGCGCCGTAGCGCGCGCTCAGCGCCTGGCGCACCTCGGCCACCGCCTCGGGCCGGGCGACCGCGACCCTGTCCACCCGCAGCCGGTGGGCCTGCTCGGCGAGGAGCCCGGCCCGGCCCCCGGCGGCGGACAGGCCGGTCACGCGGAAGCGGTCGGGGTTGCGCAGCACCACGTCGATGGCCTGGGTGCCGATCGAACCGGTGGAGCCCAGGATCACGATGTCGCGCACGCTCGCCGCGGCAGTGGCCGCCGGAACGCGCAGATGCGGGTCAGCCAGGGAATCCGTCATCCCCCCATTGTGGGGGCAAGGGGTGACGGCTCGGTGACAAGCCCCGGGATCCGGTGATCGCGGATCCCGGGAGCCTGTCAGCGCGTGCTCCGGCGGCTTCCCGGCGGCTTCCCCAGGGGCTGGGGCGGCTCCTCAGGGGATGCGGCGATGGACGTTCCGCTTGGCGGTCGGGCCGGGGGTGGCGTCGGCGATCCAGGGGCCGTCGCCGCTGGGGTCGATCACACCGTGCTCGAGCCACTCGTACGTCCCGGAGAGCACGCCGGAGACCACCTTGCGGTCGAGCTCGTCGGTGTTGGTCCACAGCCGCCCGAAGAGCTCGTCGGCGCGGATCCTGGCCTGCCGGCAGAACGCGTCGGCCAGCTGGTAGGCCGCGACGCCGTGGTCGCCGCGGGAGCGCAGCATCTCGGCCCGTACGCAGGCCGCGCTCATCGCGAACAGCTCCGCGCCGATGTCGACGATCCGGCTGAGGAAGCCCTGTTTGGTCTCCATCCGGCCCTGCCAGCGGGACATGGCGTAGAACGTGGAGCGGGCCAGCTTGCGCGCCGAGCGCTCCACATAGCGCAGATGCGGGGAGAGGTCGGGGTGTCCGGCCGGGTTGAACTCCGGGTAGGCGCGGGGCAGTTGGCCGGGGCCGGTGAACAGGCCGGGCAGCCAGCGGGCGTAGAAGCCACCGGCCTTGGCGGCCGCCTTGCCCTTGTCCTGGAGGGACTTCTCGGGGTCGATGAGATCGCCCGCCACCGACAGATGGGCGTCCACGGCCTCCCGCGCGATGAGGAGGTGCATGATCTCGGTCGAGCCCTCGAAGATCCGGTTGATGCGCAGATCGCGCAGCATCTGCTCGGCGGGGACGGCCCGCTCGCCGCGGGCGGCCAGCGAGGCCGCGGTCTCATAGCCCCGGCCGCCGCGGATCTGGACCAGTTCGTCGGCCATCAGCCAGGCCATCTCGCTGCCGTAGAGCTTGGCGAGCGCCGCCTCGATGCGGATGTCGTTGCGGTCCTCGTCGGCCATCTGGGAGGCGAGGTCGATGACGGCCTCCAGGGCGAAGGTGGTCGCCGCGATGAAGGAGATCTTGGCGCCGACGGCCTCGTGCTTGGCGATGGGCTTGCCCCACTGCTCACGGGCGGCTGACCATTCGCGGGCGATCTTCAGACACCACTTCCCGGCGCCCGCGCACATCGCGGGCAGCGACAGCCGTCCGGTGTTGAGCGTGGTCAGCGCGATCTTGAGGCCGGCGCCCTCGGGGCCGATCCGGTTGGCGGCCGGGACGCGGACCCGGTGGAAGCGGGTGACGCCGTTCTCCAGGCCGCGCAGCCCCATGAAGGCGTTGCGGTTCTCGACGGTGACGCCCTCGGAGGCGGTCTCGACGACGAAGGCGGTGATGCCGCCCTTGTGGCCCTCGGAGCGCGGCACCCGGGCCATCACCACCAGCAGGTCGGCGACCACGCCGTTGGTGGTCCACAGCTTGACGCCGTCCAGCAGGTAGTCGTCGCCATCGGGCACGGCGGTGGTGGCGAGGCGGGCCGGGTCGGAGCCCACGTCCGGCTCGGTGAGCAGGAAGGCCGAGATGTCGGTGCGGGCGCAGCGCGGCAGGAAGAGGTCCTTCTGCTCCTGGGTGCCGAAGAGCTTCAGCGGCTGCGGTACGCCGATCGACTGGTGGGCCGAGAGCAGGGCGCCGATCGCCGGGCTGACGGAGCCGGCCAGGGCGAGGGCCTTGTTGTAGTAGACCTGGGTGAGGCCGAGCCCCCCGTACTTGGTGTCGATCTTCATGCCGAGCGCGCCGAGCTCCTTGAGCCCCTTGAGGGTCTCGTCGGGGATCTGCGCCTCGCGCTCGATACGGGCGGCGTCGACCCGCGTCTCGCAGAACTCCTGGAGCTTGGCGAGGAAGGTCTCGCCGCGGCGGACGTCGTCCGGGGCGGGGGCGGGGTGGGGATGGATCAGATCGAGTCGGAAGCGGCCGAGGAAGAGCTCCTTGGCGAAGCTGGGCTTGTGCCAAACCTGTTCGCGTGCGGCCTCGGCGACCTGGCGCGCTTCACGCTCGGACACCGGCCTGACGGAGGATGCGGTCATCGGTGCTCCCTTTGCCGCGACGATCTCGTGACATTACCGGCACGTACCGCTGCCAGTGTGCATCCGGTCCGACCGGACGGCAAAGCGGGAGGACGCGGGGATTCGGAGGTTCGGGAAGGGTCGCCGTGGCGGCGGGCCCGTCAGGAGCACCGAGAGGCGGAGGTGCGGTGTTGAAGCGCTTCGACACCCTCTGGACAGTCCTTGTGCTGCGGGTTTAGTGTCAACCCGCATGGTCAGACGAAGAGGTTCGGCCATGCGTCGAAGCGCTTCACTGACCATTCCCCCGGATGGAGTCCCCCGCATGGTCACCCTCGCCGAGGTCGCCCGCCACGCCGGAGTCTCCGCCAGCACGGTGAGCTACGTCCTCAGCGGCAAGCGGTCGATCTCCGCTCCCACCCGCGAGCGCGTCGAGCGCAGCATCAAGGAGCTCGGCTACCACCCCAACGCCGGGGCCCGCGCCCTGGCCAGCAGCCGCTCCAACATCCTCGCGCTCATGGTGCCACTGCGGACGGACATGTATGTGCCGGTGATGATGGAGATCGCCATCGCGGTCGCCACCACCGCCCGCTCCCACGGCTATGACGTCCTCCTGCTCACCGGCGAGGAGGGCCCGGCGGCGGTGCGCCGGGTGACCGGCAGCGGGCTCGCCGACGCCATGATCGTGATGGACGTGGAACTCGAGGACGAACGGCTGCCGCTGCTGCACGCGGCCCGCCAGCCCACCGTGCTGATCGGGCTCCCCGCCGACACAGTCGGCCTGACCTGCGTCGATCTGGACTTCACCGCCACCGGTGCGCTCTGCGCCGAGCATCTGGCAGACCTCGGCCACCGGGAGATCGCGGTCGTGGGCGAGGCCCCGGCCGTCTATGAGCGCCACACCGGCTTCGCCGAGCGGACGCTGGAGGGGCTGCGCCGCCGCGCCGCCGAGCTGGGGGTGCGGCTGCTGCACCGCCCGTGCGAGGGCAGCTACGAGTCCATGGACGGCACCCTCTCCCGGATCTTCGACGAGCGGCCCGGCACCACCGGCTTCGTGGTGCAGAACGAGGCGGCCATCGAACCGCTGCTCAGCCTGTTGCGCCGGCAGGGCCGCGCGGTGCCCGAGGACATCTCGGTGGTCGCCATATGCCCCGAGCAGGTGGCCACCCAGGCGTCGGTGCGGCTCACCTCGGTGGCCATCCCCGCGCAGGAGATGGGGCGGCGGGCCGTGGAGCTGGCGGTGGCGAAGCTGTCGGGCGACGCCCCCGAGGAGCAGGTGACCCTGCTCGCCCCGGAGCTGACCGTACGGGCCAGCTCGGGCCCGGCGCCCGGCACGTCCTGACGCGGCCGCGCCGGGCCGGTGGCGTATCGCCGCCGCGTGGGGCGGCGGCGGTACGCGGATATCAGCTCGCGCTCACTCCGAAGCTGTTGGTGCGGAAGTCCAGACCGCCGGCCGAGGAGGTGATCTCGTAGCCGAACTGGACATCGCCGATGGTCACATCGCCGAACCAGCCCTTGGTGTTCTTGATCCAGTTCACGATGGACTTGATGTCCACGGAGCCGGAGCTGGAGTTGGAGCCGCGGATGAAGGAGAAGACCTGGTTGGAGCCGTTGCTGCCCTTGTAGACGGTCCAGGTATGACCGCCGAGGGTGACGGTGCCCTGGGAGGTGCCGAGGGGGCCGACCGGACCGGTCTTGTTGACCCAGAGCATGATCTCGTACGCGTAGTTGCTGTCCCAGATGTCGTACGAGGTGTTGTAGGCGCCCGAGGACGGGACCGTCACGCTGTAGTTGCTGGTGAGGGTGTTAATGGCGCTGATCTTCTTGCCGACGACCTTCTTGGCGTTGGGGTAGGACTTGATGCCGCCGGTGTTGGGGTGGTTGGCCCACACTCCCCAGTCGCTGGAGGAGTTGGCCCAGATGGTCTGGGATCCGGCGCCGGAGCCCCAGATATTGTTGTAGAGGGTGTAGCCCCCGTTGGACCAGGTGCCCCACTGGTCCGAGGAGGACCAGGTGGCGGCCTGGGCGGGGGCGGCGGCGAAGCCGATCAGCGCGAGTAACGCGATCAGCGGGGTGAGGAGAAGCGTTCGAGCGGCTCGTTGCACGGGACCTTCCCTTTCAGATGAGGGATTCGGGTCTTTCAGATGGGGGATTCGGGCGGACCCAGGACCATGACCGCGAAGCGGTCCAGCCGGACGCCGGTGTGGTGCGCGCGCCCGGTGAGCAGATCCGTCCGCGCGGACGGGAGGGGGACGACCGCCGGGGTGCGGCCGTGGTTGAGCAGGAAGAGATACGGGCCCCGCCGCACCGCCTCGACCCCCGCGGGGAGGCCGGGCAGCGCGGGGGCCAGCCCCGCCTCCTCGGCGGCGCGGCCGAGCAGCGCGCGCAGGGCGGCGGGTTCGGGGAGGGTGGAGACGTACCAGGCGGTGCCGGTGCCGTAGGCGTTACGGGTGACGACGGGGCGGCCGTCGAGCTCTCCGCCCTTGATCCGGGCGACCGGTTCGGCGGTGGACGGCTCCAGTTCCTCGGACCAGAGGGTGCCGTGGAACGCGCCCAGCCAGGCGCCCTCGGCGGTGAGCGCCTCGCCCTCGTCCAGCGGCCACCACTCGTGGACCGTACGGATGCCGAGGAGCCCGCGGAGGCGGCGGTCCACCCCGCCGGGGCGCACCCGGTCGTCCTCGTCGGCGACGCCGGTGAAGAAGCCGCAGACGAGGGTGCCGCCGTCGCGTACGTACGCCGCGAGGTTGTCCAGCGCCTCGTCGGTGAGCAGATACAGCTGGGGGACGGCGACGAGGGCGTAGTCGGTGAGGTCGGCGTGCGGATGGGCGAAGTCGGTGGTGAGGTTCCGCTCCCACAGGGCCTGGTGCCAGGCGCGCAGCAGCCGTTCGCAGGAGACCAGGGAGGAGGGGCGGCCGTCCTGGACAGAGGCCCACCAGGAGTGCCAGTCGTGCAGGATCGCGGCCCTCGCGCGGACGTCCGTGCCCGCGACCGGGGCCAGTTCGCGCAGTTCGGCGCCGAGTTCGCACACCTGCGCGAAGGTGCGGCTGTGCTCACCGGCGTGCGGGACCATCCCGGAGTGGAACTTCTCGCTGCCCTGCCGGGACTGCCGCCACTGGAAGAAGCAGACCGCGTCGGCGCCGCGCGCGACGGCCTGGAGGGACCACAGCCGCATCAGCCCGTGCGGCTTGGGGTGGTTGACGCCGCGCCAGTTGACCGGACCCGCGGCCTGCTCCATGAGGACCCAGGGGCCGCCCGCCTGGGAGCGGGTCAGATCCTGGACCAGCGCGCCGTAGGCGGCCGCGTGCGGGTCCTTCGGGTCGGGGTAGAGGTCGACGGAGACCACGTCCTCCTCCGCCGCCCAGGCCCAGCCGTCCTGGCCGATGAACAGCGGCATGAAGTTGGTGGTCACGGGGATGTGCGGGGTGCGGGCGGCCAGCGCGTCGCGTTCGGCGGTGAAGCACTCCAGCAGGGCGTCGCTGGTGAAGCGGCGGAAGTCCAGCGCCTGACCGGGATTGATCAGGTACTGGGCGCGGCGCGGCGGGATGATCTCCTCCCAGGAGTCGTAGCGCTGGCTCCAGAAGGCCGTCCCCCACGCCTGGTTGAGGGCGTCCAGGCCGCCGTACCGGGCGCGCAGCCAGCGGCGGAAGTGCCGGGCGGTCTCGTCGCACCAGCAGTGGGTGGAGTACTCGTTGCCGACGTGCCACATCCGCAGGGCCGGATGGCCGCCGTAGCGGTCGGCCAGGTCCTCGGTGATGCGCAGGGCGTAGTCGCGGTAGACGGGTGACGAGGCGCAGAACTGGTTCCGTGAGCCGTACCAGACGACCGCGCCGCTCTCGTCGCGCGGCAGGGTCTCGGGTTGGCGGGAGCCCATCCAGGGCGGCGGGGAGGCGGTCGGAGTGGCCAGGCACACCTCGATCCCGCCCTCGTGGAGCAGGTCCAGGACCCGGTCCAGCCAGTCGAAGTCCCGTGCGCCGGGGCGGGGTTCGAGCCGGGCCCAGGAGAAGACACCGACGGTGACGGTGGTGACGCCCGCCCGGCGCATCAGCCGGATGTCCTCGTGCCAGACGCTCTCGGGCCACTGCTCGGGGTTGTAGTCGCCGCCGTAGAGGACGCGGCCGCGGGTGGCGTCGTTCAGGTCGGGCATACCGGCTCCCGTCTCGGGTCGGCTGGGTACGGGGGCAACCGGCGTCAGCCCTTGACGGCGCCGGTGAGCATGCCCTTGGTGAAGTGCTTCTGGACGAAGGGGTAGAGCACCGCGACCGGGATCAGCGCGAGCACCATGACGGCCATCTGCACCGCCAGTCCGGGGATCTGCTGGGTGGAGATCATCTGGGACATGCCCTGTGGCGCCTGCTGCTTGATCACCAGCTGGCGCAGGATCATCTGGAGCGGCCACATGTCCTGGTCGTTGAGGTAGAGCATGGCGTTGAACCACTGGCTCCAGTAGCCGACCGCGTAGAAGAGCGAGACCACCGCGATCACGGCCTTCGACAGCGGCAGCACGATGCGGAACAGGATCCGCCAGTCCCCCGCGCCGTCGATCCGGGCGCTGTCGATCAGCTCGGGCGCGATGTTCTGGAAGAACGCCCGCAGCACCAGGACGTTGAAGACCGAGACGGCCCCGGGCAGGATCATCGACCAGTAGCTGCCCTCCAGGCCGACGCCGGTGACCAGCAGATACGTGGGGATGAGACCGGCGTTGAAGAACATGGTGACCAGCAGCACCATCAGGATCGGCCGGTGCAGGAAGGACCCCGGGCGGGACAGGCCGTAGGCGCACAGGACCGAGACGACGGTGCTGATCACGGTGCCCACGGCGGTGAGCGCGAGGCTGACGAGCGTCGCCCGGGTCACCGTGCCGCCGCTCAGCAGCTCGGTGTAGGCGCGGAAGGTGATCGTCTCGGGGACGATCACCAGTCCCCCGGCGTCGGTGATGGTCCGCTGGTCGGAGAGGCTGGTGACGACCACCACCCACAGCGGGCCGAGGATCGCCAGACACACCCCGACCAGGGTGGCTCCCTTGAGCCCCTGGCCGACCCTGCCGGGCTCCTCCTCCCACACCGGGCGCCGCTCGTCGCGGCGCCGCCGCGGGGGCGGGGCGGCGGGTCCGGCCGGGGCCGCGGTCCGCTCGGTCACGGTCATTTCCGGTAAACCCCCTGCTCGCCGAGCATATGAGCGACTTTGTTGGCGATCAGCACCAACACCAGGCTGAAGACGCCCTTGATCAGACCGCCGGCGGCGGCGATCCCGTAGTCGGTGTTGGCGATGCCGACCCACCACACATAGGTGTCGAAGACCTCCGAGGCGCCGGGCCCCACCGCGTCGCGCTGGAGCAGGATCTGCTCGAAGCCGACGGTCAGCGAGTCGCCGACGCGCAGCACCAGCAGCAGGGCGACCACGGGGCGCAGCGCGGGCAGCGTGACGTGCCACATCCGGCGCCGGCGGTTCGCGCCGTCCACCGCCGCGGCCTCGTAGAGGTCCTGGTTGACGGCGGAGAGCGCGGCCAGGAAGACGATCACGCCCCAGCCCGCGTCCTTCCACACCAGCTGGGCGGTGATCAGGAACTTGAAGACGCCCGGGTCGGTCATCAGGTCGAAGCCCTCGTGGCCGTGGGCGCGCAGCTGCTGGGCGAGCAGCCCGGCGCCGCCGAGCATCTGCTGGAAGATCGTGATCACCAGCACCCACGAGAAGAAGTGCGGCAGGTACAGGATCGACTGCACCAGGCCGCGGACCTTGTCGCTGAGCACGCTGTTGAGCAGCAGGGCCAGCGCGATAGGCACCGGGAAGAACAGCACCAGCTGGATGAAGGTGATGGAGAGGGTGTTGGCGAAGGCGTCCCAGAAGCGGCTGTCCTCGAAGAGGAGGCTGAAGTTGTCCAGGCCCACCCAGGGGCTGGTCCACAGCCCCTGGGTGAACGGGTCGTAATCCTTGAAGGCGACCGTGGTCCAGAGCAGCGGGACGTAGGTGAAGAGCAGGAGCAGGCCGACGGCGGGGGCGACCATCAGGAGGAGGGTGCGGTCGCGGCGCAGCCGGTGCCACCATGCGGCGCGGGCGGTCGGGGTGCCACGGGCCGGCTTGGCCATCAGGCGCCGCTGCCGTTCTCGTCGAGGAGCCTCGCGTACCAGTCGCGGAGCCGGTCGCCGCCGCCGCTGCGCCAGTCGCTGATGGCCCGCTGGGCGTCCTTGATCGACTTACGGCCGCGGGTGACGTCCTTGGCGAGGTCCTCGAACGGTGTGTAGAGCGAGGCGTACCGATTGGGCTCCTGGATCTGCATTCCGTAGAAGAGCGGCTTCCTGGCGAACTTGCCCATCCGCTGCATCCAGCCGCAGTAGTCCTCGACCATCTGCGGGAAGTCCGGATAGGCGACGCTCGCCTGCGGGGAGACGATGAAGCGATAGGTGTCCTGGACGTCCCGGACGCCGGTCGCGTTCTTGACCGGTACGCCCTTCTTCATGTCGTGGTGCACACCTTCGACGCCGTAGTCGATGAGGCGCTGCTCCTTGGTGCCGAAGGGTGCGGCGATGAAGTTCGCGAGGGCGAGGATTTCCTCGATCTGATCCTTGGAGAGGTTCTTGTTGAGGAACGACCAGATCTGGGCCGGCGGGTCGAGATAGATGACCGGGTCGCCGCCGTCGGGGCCGAACCAGTCCATTCCCTGAATCTTGAAGTCGGGGTTGGGACCGGCCTGTTCGAAGGTGGCGCCGTACCACTTGGCGTCGCCGTCGTTGTAGATGAGGGTCTGTCCGGAGGTGAAGCGGGTCAGCGCGTCATTGGCCTTGCCCGCGACCGCGTCCGGGTGGACATAGCCCCCGGCGAAGAGCTTGCGGCACCATTCCAGGGCCTCGAGGTAGTTCTCGGTCTCGACCTTGTGGACCAGCTTGCCGTTCTTCTCGATCCAGTAGTACGGCTTCTCCCCCGGGCAGCCGAAGAACCGCTGCGCCGACCACCACATGTCGTCACAGGCCCATACCTTGCTCTTGGGCCGGGTGATCTCCTTGGCCAGGGCGAGGAATTCCGCCGGGCTCTTGGGGACGTGATAGCCCTCCTTGGTGAAAATGTCCTCGCGGTAGTACGGAATCACGCTTTCGAACGGACGGGAGGGCATCGGCAGCCCGCGGAGCTTGCCGCCGAAGACGGACATCTGCCAGGCGGCGGTGGGAATGGCGGCGAGGTTCGGATATTTCTTGACCTTGTCGCCGGAGAGATACGGGCCCAGATCGGCGAATTTGGCGCCGACCGCGCCATGGATCCGCCCGCCCATCTCCCAGAGCGGAATCATCACGATATCGGCGATGTCGCCGGAGGCGAGGACGGCGCCGAGCTTCTCGCCGTAGGTGTTGCCGTCCTGCGGCTGGAGCTTGACCGTGGCGCCGAGTGCCTCGTTGACCGCCTTGTAGTAGGCGTTGTTCTTGGGCGGCGGGGTGCCCCAGAGCGGTTCGAACATCGTGTAGCTGCCGCCGTGGCCGGGCTTGCCCCGTACGGAGGCGACCAGTTCGGCGGCGGGCGGGGCCTTGGTGTAGCCGGGGCTGGAGCCGTTGACGCTCGGGATGTCGGGGTCCGCCACCTTCGAGGCCACATAGGTCGGCAGCAGGTTCTTCAGCTCCTTGCCGGAGGTGGTGCCGCCCTTGCCGGAGCCCTCCTCGGTGGAGCAGCCGGTGAGCAGCGGAACCCCTCCCGCGGCGGCCGCCGCGGCAACCGCCGTGGAGGCCAGGAAGGTTCTCCGGCTGGGAGGGGAAGTGGAGGCCGAAGCCTGGGAGTTCGGCATTGCGTCAACCCTTCGTGGCGTGCCCGCCGTACGACCGATGGTCGAGTTGGCCGAGATTGGTCGAAGATTGGTCGAAGCGCTTCGATATTGCGCCGAGATTAAGGCGGGGGGTGGGGTCGCGCAAGAGTGGTGGCGCAAGGTGCTGATGGGTCGGGCTGCCGTGAGCCTTGACAGGGTGAGCATGGTGCGCCCAGCATCGAAGCGCTTCGAATCGACGTCGATTCGACGCCCATGCGACATCGATGCGACATCGATCCGACGTCAGGGGCCGGGGAAGCCGGCGCACGAGCTGAGGAAGCGGGGCCGTATCCGTGAGCGATGACGGTGATCTGATCACGCGTCCGCCCTTTCGCGATCCGCCCTTCCGCGATCCACGGCTGCCGGTGCGTACGCGCGTCGAGGACCTGCTGGCCCGGCTCACGCTGGATGAGCGGATCGCGATGCTCCACCAGTACGCGCCCGGCGTGGAGCGGCTCGGCCTCGCGCCCTTCCGCACCGGGCAGGAGGCGCTGCACGGCGTCGCCTGGATGGGTCCGGCCACCGTCTTCCCCCAGGCCGTGGGGCTCGGCGCGACCTGGAACCCGGAGCTGGTGCGGCGCGTCGGCGAGGCGGTCGGCCGCGAGGCACGGGCGATGCGCGCACGCGATCCGCGGGTGGGCCTCAATGTGTGGTCGCCGACGGTGAACCTGCTGCGCGATCCGCGCTGGGGCCGCAACGAGGAGGGGTACGCCGAGGATCCGTACCTCACCTCGGCCCTGGCCACGGCCTACACCCGCGGGCTGCGCGGCGGCCACCCGGAGCGCTGGCGCACCACGCCCGTCCTGAAGCACTGGCTGGCGCACAACAACGAGACCGACCGGGACACCACCTCCTCCTCGGTGCGGCCGCGGGTGCTGCACGAATACGATCTGGCCGCCTTCCGCGGGGCGGTGCGGGCGGGCGCGGTGGCCGGGGTGATGCCCGCGTACAACCTGGTCAACGGGCGGCCCAACCACGTCTCCCCGTATCTGCGCGAGCACTTGCGCACCTGGACCGACCAGGAGCTGGTGGTCTGCTCCGACGCGGGCGCGCCATCCAATCTGGTCGACTCCGAGCACTACTTCGACACCCATGAGGAGGCCGTCGCGGCGGCCCTGCGGGCGGGGGTGGACAGCTTCACCGACCACGACCAGGACCCGTCGAAGACGATCGCGCGGGTGCGGGGCGCGCTGGCGCGCGGACTGATCGACGTGTCGACGGTGGACACGGCGGTGCGGCGGCTGCTGGGGATGCGGTACGCACTGGGCGAGTTCGACGGGCAGCCGGAGGAATGTGATGGTGCCTTCGACACGCCCGCCCATCGGGCGCTCGCCCTGGAGGCCGCCGAACAGGCCATCGTGCTGCTCACCAACGACGGTCTGCTGCCGCTGTCCGAGGGTGCCGTACGCACTCTCGCGGTCGTCGGTCCGCTTGCCGACGAATGCAAGCTGGACTGGTACAGCGGCACCCTGATCCGCCGCAGTTCGCCGCGCGAGGCGCTGGCCGAGCGGCTCGGCGCGGACCGGGTGGTGTTCGCGGACGGCCTGGACACCGTACGGCTGCGCGCGGCGGCCGGTTGGGTGCGGGTGCCGGACGCGGCGGCGGAGGACGAGGGTCCGGCGGAGGCGTCGGGCTCGCTCAACCCCGCGCATACGGCGGGCCGTACCGATCTGCCGCCGCTGACCGTCGGCGACACCCCCACCGATCTGTCCCTGGCCGACTGGGGCGGCGGTGTGCTCACCCTGCGCGCGCCCTCCGGCCGCTACCTGACCGTGGCCGGGGACGGCTTCGTCCGCGCGGCGGCCGAGCAGCCCGGGGGCTGGGTGGTCCAGGAGACGTTCACGCTCGAAGCGCACCCCGACGGACACCTCCTCAGACACCTGGGGACGGGTGGTTACGTCTGTGTCGCCGCGGGCGCGCTGAAGGTTGCCGACCGTGACGGCGGCGAGGAGGGGACCGGGACCGTCTTCCGGCTGGAGGTCGTCGAGCGCGGCGAGGACGCGGTGGCCCGCGCCGCCGCGCGGGCGGACGCCGTGGTGGTCGTTGCGGGCAACGACCCGCACATCGGCGGCCGGGAGACCGAGGACCGCACCACCCTCGCCCTGCTCGCCCAGCAGGAGCGGCTGTGGCGCGCGGCCCACGCCGTCAATCCGCGCACCGCGCTGGTGCTGACCTCGAGCTATCCGTACGCGGTCGCGGAGGCGGCCGATGCGCTGCCCGCGCTGCTGTGGACGGCGCACGGCGGCCAGGCGGCGGGCACGGCGCTGGCCCGGGTGCTGTTCGGGGACGTCTCACCGGCGGGGCGGCTGCCGCAGACCTGGTACGCCTCCGACCACGATCTGCCCGATCCGCTCGACTACGACATCATCGCCTCGCGCGCCACCTATCTGTACTTCGACGGCGCCCCGCTCTTCCCCTTCGGACACGGGCTGTCGTACACCGCCTTCACCTACGGCGAGCTGTCGGCGCGGCGGGAGACGGGCCTGACCGTGGAGTGCGAGGTCACCAACTCCGGTCCGTGCGACGGCGCGGAGGTGGTGCAGCTCTACGCGAGCGCGCCGGGGTCGCGGGTCCCGCTGCCGCACCACCGACTCATCGCCCACCGCAGGGTGTGGCTGCGCCGGGGCGAGCGGGTGCGGCTGTTCTTCACCGTGCCGGTCGAGGACGCGCTGGGCTTCTGGGACGTGGCGCACGGGCGCTGGACCGTCGACCCGGGGAGATACGAGATCCACGCGGGCGCGTCCAGCGCGGACCTACGCGCCACCGCCACCGTGACCGTCGAGGGCCCACCGCCCGCACCGCGCCCGGTGCTGCTACGCGGTCTGGAGGCCGCGGACTACGACGCGGCGGACGGGATCGTGCTGGTGGACCGCGCCAAGGTCCGCGGGGACGCGGTGGCCTGCCGTGACGGCGCGGTCGGCCGACTGCTCTTCCGCGCCTGTGACTTCGGCGCGGGGGCGATGTCGATGACGGTCGAGGCCGCGTACGACGCCGTTGGGACGGGGGACGGCGCGACGGTCGCGGGGCACGACGCGATGGTTGGTGGGGACGGCGCGACGGTCGAGGCGCACCTCGCCGACGGCACCACCCTGGCCACCGCCGCCGTCCCGCCCACCGGTGGCCGCTATGTCTACACCACGGTCCGCGCCGCCCTGCCCACACCGCCGACCGGGGTCCAGGACCTGCACATCACGCTGCGCGGCGGCGGCCTGAGACTGGCCCGTCTCGGCTTCTCCGGTTGAGGGTCCGGAGTGGCCGGGACGGGTCAACCCCATGCCTTCTTCGTACGCCGAGCCCGACGCGAAGCGGGGCCCGGCGGTGGGTGGGTCAGAGGTCGAGGCCGGTGAGGACCATGACCCGCTCGTAGGTGTAGTCCTCCATCGCGTACCGCACGCCCTCGCGGCCGACGCCGGACCTCTTGGCGCCGCCGTACGGCATCTGGTCGGCGCGGTACGAAGGCACATCGCCGATGATCACGCCGCCGACCTCCAGCGCGCGGTGGGCGCGGAAGGCGGTCCGCACCTCACGGGTGAAGACGCCCGCCTGGAGGCCGTACTTGGAGTCGTTGACGGCCGCGAACGCCTCGTCCTCGTCCGCCACCTTGTGCAGGGTGAGCACCGGTCCGAAGATCTCCTCGCAGGAGAGGGTGACATCGGCGGGGACGTCCGCGAGCACGGTGGGGGCGTAGTTCGAGCCCTCGCGCTTGCCGCCGGTCAGCAGCTTCGCACCGGCCCGGACGGCCTCGTCCACCCAGGACTCGACGCGCTTGGCGGCGTCCTCGCTGATCAGCGGGCCGACATCGGTGGCGTCCTCGGCCGGGTCGCCGGTGGCCTGCGCCTCGACGGCCGCGACGATCTTCGGCACGAGCTCCTCGTAGACGGACGCGTCCGCGATCACCCGCTGTACGGAGATGCAGGACTGTCCGCCCTGGTAGTTGGAGAAGGTGCCGATACGGGTGGCCGCCCAGTCGAGGTCGGCGTCGGCGGCGTAGTCCGACAGGACGACCGCGGCGCCGTTGCCACCGAGCTCCAGGGTGCAGTGCTTGAGCGGCACCGACTCCTTGATCGCGTAGCCGACCTTCTCCGAACCGGTGAAGGAGATGACCGGCAGCCGCTCGTCCTGGACCAGCGCGGGCATCCGATCGTTGGGCACCGTGAGGACGCTCCAGGAGCCCGCCGGGAGCTCGGTCTCGGCCAGCAGCTCGCCCAGGATCAGCGCGGACAGCGGGGTCGCGGGCGCCGGCTTGAGGATGATCGGCGTGCCGACGGCGAGCGCGGGGGCGACCTTGTGGGCGCTGAGGTTGAGCGGGAAGTTGAACGGCGAGATGCCGAGGACGGTGCCGCGCGGGAAGCGGCGGGTCAGCGCGAGCCGCCCGGTGCCACCGGCGTCGGTGTCCAGCCGCTGGGCGTCCCCGCTGTTGAAGCGGCGGGCCTCCTCGGCCGCGAACCGGAATACGGACACGGCGCGGCCCACCTCGCCACGTGCCCACTTGATCGGCTTGCCGTTCTCGTCCGAGATCAGCCGGGCGATCTCCTCGCCGCGCTCGGCCAGGCGGCGCGACACATGGTCCAGCGCGGCGGCGCGGACGTGAGCGGGGGTCGCGGCGAACTCCTCACGCACCGCGTCGGCCGCGGCGACGGCCTCCTCGATCTGCGCGTCGGTGGGAACGCTCACCACGCCGACGCGGCGGCCGTCCCAGGGCGAGGTGACCTCGAGCGTGCTCTCGCCCGTCGCCTTGCGGCCGGCGAGCCAGAACGCATGGGTGACAGCTTCGTGTGTGTCTGGCACAGCGGATCCCGACCCTTCTGAAGTGGTGTCTCACCTCCCACCGTAGGCGCGCACCGGCCGCTCGGCGTTTGTCCGGGGCGTAGCAGTCGAGGGCGCGGGCGCTACGCATTGGCGTGCCGGATCGGGAGGAGGGGGGCTGGGGTGGGCGCTTCAGGTCGAGGTGCCGGGGGCCGTGGCCTTGAGGGCCAGCCACAGCTCCATGCGGACGTCCGGGTCGTCCAGGGAGCGGCCCAGGATCTCCTCGACGCGGCGCATCCGGTAGCGCAGGGTGTGCCGGTGGACGCCGAGGTCGGCGGCGGCCGCGTCCCACTGGCCGTGCCGGGAGAGCCAGGCGCGCAGCGAGGCGACCAGATCGCCCCGGCCGGTGGCGTCGTGCTCGTGCAGGGCGCGCAGCATGCCGTCCGCGAACGCCCTGACGGCGTCGTCGGCGAGCAGGGGCAGTACGGAACCCGCCGCCATCTGCTCGTGCTCGACCAGCATCCGGCCGCGGCGGCGCGCCACCGACAGCGCCTGCTCCGCCTGGCGGTAGGCGGCCGCGGCGGCGATGGGGCCCGCGGGGGCGGACAGCCCGATGACGAGCTCTTCGCCGCCGCGCACGGCGGCCGCGGCGCGGTTGCGGGGGCGGGCCTTCGTCCCCCGGCGGGCCTCGACGGCCTGGGCGTGCTCGGCGCATGCCGCGACCGCCGCCCCGCCGTCGGGGGCCAGCACGATGAGCCGCTCGCCGTCGGGCACGACCAGCACCGACTCGCCGATGCGGGCCGCGGCCGCCTCCATGGTGTCGACGAGCGTGCCGAGGGGGTCGGCCGCCTCGGCTTCACCCGTGGCCGTGGTGGTGGCCTCCGCGGGGAGTTCCGCGGCGGCCTCGTCCGCGGCGGCGGGCGCCGTGTGGGCCTGCTGGGCCGTACCGCCGGACGGCACCTCGGCGACCAGCATCCGGAACGGCGCGTCGAGCAGCCCGCCGTACAGCCGCCCGGCGACCGCCCGCGCATGGTCGGGCTCGCCCGCGAGCAGCATCCGCAGCACGGCGGCGCCCAGCCGCTGCTCGGCCTCCTGGAGGGCGCGGGAACGCTCGGTGGTCAGGGTCAGCAGCGCGACCGCGGAGTGCACCGCGTAGCGCTCGGCGGTGCCCAGCGGGGCGCCCGTGCCGACCGCGAGGAATCCGCGCGTACGGCGTCCGGTGCCCAGCGACTGGAGCTCGACCCGGTCGGCGACGGGCGTGTCCTCGGCCGGTTCCGCGCCCGTGGCCCCGGCCGGCCCGCAGCCGCCGCCGACCACGATGCTCGCGGGGCCGGGGCGGGAGCGCAGCCGCTCGATGTCGGGGGTGAGCCGGGCGGCGCGGCGGGCGGCCCAGTCGGGGGCGGCGGCGACCACGGCGCCGGAGACGTCGTAGAGCGCGGCCCAGCCGTCGACATGGGCGGCGAGCCGGGCGAGCAGCGCGGCGGGCCCCTCGGCGCCGATGGCGGCACGGGTCAGCTCGCGCTGCGCCTCGAACCCGGCCGTCACGGCCCGGTACTGGTCAGCGGCTATCGCCGCGGAGACGGCCTTGCTGATCGCGATGAAGGGGGTGCGGCGGGGTACGCCGAGCAGCGGCAGCCCCTCCTCCTTGGCCGCCGTGGCGAGCGCGGGCGGCACCTCGGCGTAGTTGACGCCGAGCGCGAAGCCGAGCCCGACCACGCCCGCGCCGACCAGCCGCCGCACATAGCGGCTCATCTCCTCCGGGTCATCGGCCTCGATCTGCATCGCGGTGATCAGGAGCAGCTCGCCGCCCTCCATATACGGCACGGGGTCGGCCAGCTCGCTGACATGTGCCCAGCGCACGGGCGTCTCCAGCCGGTCCTCGCCCGCGAGGACGGACAGCTTGAGACCGGGGTGGCGGACGAGTGAGGCGAGCGTGGGAGGCATGGCACCTTCGAAGCGAATGCGACGACTTGCGATGACTTCACCGCCCCGTATGAACGGCTACTGCCGATTCTGCCTCAATGGAGGAAAACGCGGAATTGACGGCCTGATTTCGCCATGGGTATGTCCGTGACGCAGCGGTTCCGGTTGCCCCGGTCACCCTGAACGAGGCAACCGGGGCGGATGACCCAATGACCGCACTTACCGCGATGGCCGCAATGACCCCAATGACCTCAATGACCGCGATGAGGACCGCCCGGGGCGGCGGCCGATCAGCCGCGCAGATCCACCAGCACCGGCGGCCCGCCCTCGCCCCTTACGGAGGTCACCGACAGCACCGCATGACCCGGGGGAACCGCATGGGCCAGCTCCGAGGCGGACCAGCGCTCGCGCTCCACCGTCCGTACGGTCACCGACTGGGTGGTCACCGCCTTGCCGGTGGCGACCTTACGGATGAAGTGCAGCACCTTGGTGAGCGGTTCCTCGGCGATGATCTGCCGGTCGGTGACGTCCCGGGTCTCGACCCACTCCGTCCCCCACACCTCCGCGAACCGCGCCCCGTCCCAGGTCGTCACGCCCGCAAAGGCCATCCGGCAGCCGACCGCGCCGAGCAGCGCGCTGCGCAGCGACTCGGGGACGTCGTCGAGGGTGCGGAGGGTGAGCACGGCGCCCGCGTGGGCGGAGCGGAGCCGCTGGATACCGCGCAGGGCCTCGGGGGTGATGGTGTGCGAGGCGTCGTCGAGGACCAGGCAGGCGAACAGCGAACGGTCGGCGCGGCCCACGGCGCACTCGGTGAACTGCGCCAGGACCAGCCGCGCGAGCATCCGCGACGCCTCCGCGTGGCCCCGCTCGGGCAGGTCGATACGGACCCGGAGGGGGTGTTCGAGGGCGCGGAGCGAGAACGGGCGGCGGTCGCCGGTGGTGTCGAAGAAGTCGGCGAACGCGGGCCGGTCCAGCAGCGCGATCCGGTCCGCGAGCAGCGCGCCGACGTCCCCGGGCGCGCCCGACTGCCGGACCCGCGCCTCCAGCTCGCGGGCCTGCGCCCGCTCCCCGGCCTCGTCCAGCGCCTCGCGCAGCGCGTTGACGGCCGCCTTGGAACCGTCCAGCAGCTCCCGCAGGTCCGGGACGGACGGGAAGCGGCCGTGGGCGGCGCGGTAGGGGCCGAGCAGCTGGGCCAGCGCGGTGGCGGCGCGCCGGCTGTCCCCGCCCGGGAGCGAGGCCGCCATGTCGCCGATCAGGGCCTCGGCGAGGATGCCCGCGGCCTCGTCGGGGTCGGTGGTGCCGCCGTAGAGGTCGAGGTCGTAGCCGGAGTCGGGCCGGCCGATCTTCACGACGACGTCGAACGCCTCATCCGCCCCGAGCCCGGCCCCCGCCGCCCCGACCGCCACGACGGCGACCTGCCCGGCGAGCGCCTGGAGACACAGCGACTCCACGACGGGCCGCACCACCCGCCCCGTCTTCCCCGAACCGGGCGGCCCGACGGCCAGCAGCGAGGTGCCGAGCACCTCCGGGTCGAGGGCGAGCCCGACGCCGCGGTGCTGGTAAGGGTTGCGGGAATCCTCGGCCGCGGTGCCGAGCCGGACCTGCTGGGCGAGAAGATCATGGCGCGCCGTCCTTACGGGCAGATCCCGCGCCCCGGACGGATGGCCGTAGGAGGCGGCACCGTGGCGCAGCACGGTGTCGGTGAACGAGGCGAGCGAATTGCTCCCCGCCCGCACGGACTGCCAGGCGCGCTCGATCCGGGCGTGGTCGACGTCACTCATCGCCCCCGCCCGCGCGTCCGCCGCCAGCCGATCAGCCGCACTGTGCGCCCCCGCGGCCCGCAAATGCGGCCACTCCACCGGATCCCCCTCCGGCCGCCCCGCGGCAGCCGCCTCCGGAGCGGGCTCATCCCAGGCCCGCCGGAAGAGGGGCGCGACGTAGCGGCGCCAGACTTCGGGCCAGTGGCCTACGCGACCGAAGATCACGGCGATGGCGCAAAGAAAGATGCCGTAGTAGGTGTACGTCGCCACGACGTAGGCCATGTCTCCGTCCTCGGACCAGGAGTCCGGAGTGAGCAGGTCCAGCGGCCAGAGCCAATAGCCACCCAGGTACCCGTTCCAGAGCAACGACCAGACCAGCCAGCCGCAGAGCGCCGAGATCAGGGCCCCGCCGAGCAGCCGCTGCCCCGGAATCCGATCCGGCTCCTCCGGCGCCTTCGGCTTGTGCTCGTACGTCCACACCCCCGGCGCCGCCTCGGCCCGCGGAGCGCGCAGCCAGGCGACGAAGGACGGGCGGGCTGCGGGCGCGGGGACCGGAGGCGCGCCGGGGGCCGCCGGGGGCGCGGTCGGCGGCATCGGCGGCGGGCCGGCGGGAAAGGAAGGCGGGGATTGCGGGGGCGGGGGTGGGGGCGGGTTGTGGCGTGTGCTGCGTGGGTCGAACGTGCCCTCGGTGTCCATGTGCTGCCCCTTGCCCCCTGACCGGCTGTTCCTCGGCTTTCGCGCCATCGCTCAATCTAGTGTTCCCGCGCGGGGAGTTCAGCGACCCGGGCGGGCCATCTCACTCTCGGGAGCCGTAAGGCCGTCGTCGGGCTATGGCCGCCGCGGACAAGGAAACACGCGCAGTGCTCCCGAACGGAACATGCCTCATCCCTCGCCACGCCCATAGCCTGCGACTAAAACCCCTGTTCTTTCCCCTGGAGCCCGTCATGACCGAACTGTCCGGAGGCCCGGCCCTCCCCCAGGAGCGTCGCGTCGTCACCGCCATCCCCGGCCCGAAGTCGCAGGAGCTGCTCGCCCGTAAGAACGCGGCGGTCGCCGGTGGGGTGGGGAGTGTGCTGCCGGTCTTCACCGTGCGCGCGGGCGGCGGTGTGATCGAGGACGTGGACGGCAACTCGCTGATCGACTTCGGTTCCGGTATCGCCGTGACCTCCGTCGGCTCCTCCGCGGACGCCGTCGTGCGCCGGGCGTCCGCGCAGCTGGCGGACTTCACGCACACCTGTTTCATGGTCACGCCGTACGAGGGCTATGTGGAGGTCTGCGAGGAGCTGGCCCGGCTCACGCCCGGCGACCACGCCAAGAAGTCGGCGCTGTTCAACTCGGGCGCCGAGGCGGTGGAGAACGCCGTGAAGATCGCCCGTTCGTACACCAAGCGCCAGGCGGTCGTCGTCTTCGATCACGGTTACCACGGCCGGACCAACCTCACCATGGCGCTCACCGCCAAGAACATGCCGTACAAGCACGGCTTCGGCCCCTTCGCGCCGGAGGTCTACCGCGTTCCGCTCGCCTACCCCTACCGCTGGCTGACCGGCCCGGAGAACTGCGCCGAGGAGGCCGCGGCCCAGGCCATCGACATGATCAGCAAGCAGGTCGGGGCCGAGAACGTGGCCGCGATCATCATCGAGCCGATCCTCGGCGAGGGCGGCTTCATCGAGCCCGCCAAGGGCTTCCTGCCCAGGATCGCGGAGTTCGCCAAGTCCAACGGCATCGTCTTCGTCGCGGACGAGATCCAGTCCGGCTTCTGCCGCACCGGCCAGTGGTTCGCCTGTGAGGACGAGGGCATCGTCCCGGACCTGATCACCACCGCCAAGGGCATCGCGGGCGGACTGCCGCTGGCCGCCGTCACCGGCCGCGCGGAGATCATGGACGCGGCGCACTCCGGCGGCCTCGGCGGCACCTACGGCGGCAACCCGGTGGCGTGCGCGGCGGCGCTCGGCGCGATCGAGACGATGCGCGAGCTGGACCTCAACGCCAGGGCCAAGCGCATCGAGGAGGTCATGAAGGGCCGCCTCGCCGCGATGCGGGAGAAGTACGACATCGTCGGCGACCTCCGCGGCCGCGGCGCCATGATCGCCATCGAGCTCGTGAAGTCCGGCACCAAGGACCCCAACCCCGAGGCCACGGCCGCCGTCGCCAAGGCCTGCCACTCGGCCGGGCTGCTCGTGCTGACCTGCGGAACCTACGGCAATGTGCTGCGTTTCCTGCCGCCACTGGTGATCGGCGAGGACCTGCTGAACGAGGGTCTCGACATTCTCGAGGGCGCCTTCGCCGAGCTGTGACTGTGAGTGGCCGATGGGTGGCGTGAAGAAGATGTGCGGGGCCGATGACAGGTGGGTGATCGGTCTGTCGGGCGGGGCTTCGCTGCCGTACGGTCATTGCAGATGAGAGAAACACCCCGCTCGCAGGGGACTGCGGGCGATGCCGAGCCGGTGCTTCCCCAGCCCCGACCCGGCTGTGCCCTCGCGCACACCACTGGAGCCTCCGGCTCCGGATCTCCTCACCGATCGGACGGCCGCCCGCCCCAAACCCCCCGGGGCGCGCGGCACACCGATCGCCACGGCGGCCCCGGAACCACCCCCCCTGTTCCGGGGCCGCCGACTGTTCACTCCCCTTCCGCGCCACGGGCGCCACTGCCCGCGCCCTTCGCGCCCCTCGTGCCCCTCGCACTGATCGCGCTGCTCGCCCTGTGCACCTGGCAGATCGCCGCCCACGGCCCCCTGCGCGCCTACGACGAACGGCTCGGCCGCGCGATCGCCGGCTCGGCGCTCCCCTCCCCCGTCGCCGGGTTCCTCGCCGACCTCGGCAATACGGCGGTGGCGGTCCCCGTCCTCGCCGTCGCCCTCGGCTGGGCGGCGTGGTGCGCCCGGCGCGCGGCGCAGCCGCGCTGGTGGCTGACGCCGCTGGCCGCCGCGGTGGCGATGGCGGCGGTTCCGGCGCTGGTGGTTCCGTTCAAGGCGCTGATCGACCGCCCCGGCCCGCCCGGGCCGCTGGCGGGCGGGACCGGGTTCTTCCCCTCCGGCCACGCCGCGACGGCCGCCGTCGCCTACGGCACGGCGGCGCTGCTGCTCCAGCCCCTGCTGCGCCCGAGGCTCCGGCGGCCCCTCCTGGTGGCGGTCGCCGTGCTGAACCTCGCCGTGGCCGCCGGGCTGGTCCGGCGCGGCTACCACTGGCCGCTGGACACCGTCGCGAGCTGGTGTCTGGCCGGTCTACTGCTGTGGACGGTGTTCAGGGTCAGCCGATTGAGCCACAACGGTCGGTCCAACCCCGACCCCCACAAGCCGCGGCCGCCCCGGGCCGCGCCGAGCGACCCGGGGTGACCACGGCGCGGGGCTCCGCCCTCAGCTGTCGAACCCCAGCCCCACCTTGTCCATCGCCTTCAGCCACAGATTGCGGCGCCCGCCGTTCGCGTCGGCCCGGGTCATGGACCACTGGGTGATGCCGATCCCTGCCCACCGCACCGGCTCCGGCGGGAAGGGCAGGGGCTTGCTGCGGACCATCTCCAGGCGGGTGCGCTCGGTGCGCTCACCGGCGAGCAGATCGAGCATCACCTCGGCGCCGAACCGGGTCGCCCCGACGCCCAGGCCCGTATAGCCGAGCGCGTACGCCACCCTCCCCCCGTGCGCGCTGCCGAAGAACGCGGAGAAGCGCGAGCAGGTGTCGATGGCGCCGCCCCAGGCGTGGCTGAAGCGCACCCCCTCCAGCTGCGGGAAGCAGCGGAAGAAGTGCTCGGCGAGGGTGCGGTAGGTGGCGGGGTGGTGGTCGTACTCGGCGCGCACCCGACCGCCGTAGCGGTAGACGATGTCGTAGCCGCCCCACAGGATGCGCTGGTCGGCGGTGAGCCGGAAGTAGTGGAAGTGGTTGGCGGTGTCGCTGAGTCCCTGCCTGCCCCGCCAGCCGATCGCGTCGAGCTGCTCCTGGTCAAGCGGCTCGGTCATCAGCGCGTGGTCGTAGACGGGGGTGATGTACGGGCGGACGCGGCGTACCAGCGCGGGGAAGGCGTTGGTGGCGAGCGCCACCTGGCGGGCGCGCACCCGGCCGAAGGGGGTGCGGACGGCCATCGCCGCCCCCGCGCTCGCCAGCCGTTCGGCCGGGGTGTGCTCGTAGATCCGTACGCCCAGCTCGGCGCAGGCCCGCGCCAGGCCCCAGGCGAGCTTCGCGGGGTGCAGCATGGCCACGCCGCGGCGGTCCCACAGCCCGGCGAGGAAGGTGGGCGAGTCGACCTGGGCGCGCACCGCGTCGCGGTCGAGGAACTCCTGCTCCCCGACGCCGAGTCCGGCCGCCAGCTGGGCGGCCTCGCGCAACTCGGCCACCTGGTACGGCTCGGTGGCCACATCGATCTCGCCGGTGCGCTCGAAGTCGCAGTCGATGCCGTAGCGCTCGACGGCGGACTCGATGGCGTCGAGGTTGCGGTGGCCGAGCCGCTCGAGTTCGGCCAGCTCATCGGGCCAGCGGGCGGCGCCGTTGCCGAGGCCGTGGGTGAGGGAGGCGGCACAGAAGCCGCCGTTGCGCCCCGAGGCGGCCCAGCCGATCTCCTGGCCCTCGACCAGGACCACCTCGCGGTCGGGGTCGCGCTCCTTGGCGATCAGGGCGGTCCACAGTCCGCTGTAGCCGCCGCCGACGACGAGCAGATCGCACCGCTCCTCCCCGACGAGGGCGGGGCGGGGGCCGGGCCTGCCGGGGTCGTCCAGCCAGTACGGCCGGTACGCGGCCCCGGCCAGGGCCTTCCACGCGGACGGGGTGGGGGCACCCTCGCCCCCGGACGAGCGGGTCATGGCGTCCGTGGCCATGGTTCTCAGCTCCTCTTGCGGCGGGCGCCGGCCAGTTGGCCGACGAGAACGCACAACACCGCGACCGCGAACATCGCCGTTCCGATCACATTGATCTGCACGGGCGTGCCGCGCTGTGCGGATCCCCAGACGAACATGGGGAAGGTCACGGTCGAGCCGGCGTTGAAGTTGGTGATGATGAAGTCGTCGAAGGAGAGCGCGAAGGACAGCAGCGCGCCCGAGGCGATACCGGGCGCCGCGATCGGCAGGGTGACGCGCAGGAAGGTCTGCGCCGGGGAGGCGTAGAGGTCCTGGGCGGCCTGTTCCAGCCGGGGGTCCATGGACATCACCCGCGCCTTGACGGCCGTCACCACGAAGCTCAGGCAGAACATGATGTGGGCGATGAGGATCGTCCAGAAGCCGAAGTCCACGCCCATGTTGAGGAAGAGGGTGGCCAGCGAGGCGGCCATCACGACCTCGGGCATCGCCATCGGCAGGAAGATCAGGCTGTTGACCGCGGGACGGGCCCGGAAGCGGTAGCGGGCCAGCGCGAAGGAGATCATCGTGCCGAGGACGGTCGCGCCGATCGTCGCCCATACCGCGATCTTCAGGCTGAGCGAGAGCGAGCCGCACAGGTCGGCGACGCCGCATGGATCGGTCCAGGCGTCGGTGGAGAACCGCTGCCATTCGTAGTTGAACCGGCCGTTGGGCTTGTTGAAGGAGAAGACCAGGACGACGACGTTGGGCAGGATCAGATACGCGAGGGTGCCGAGCCCCGCGATGACCACCAGGTTTCGCCGTATCCAGCGCGTCAGGGCCGTCACACCAGGTCCTCCGTCCCGGACTTGCGGATGTAGACGGTGACCATCGTGAGGATGGCCGCCATGAGGATGAAGGACAGCGCCGCCGCCGTCGGATAGTCCAGCACCCGCAGGAACTGCGACTGGATGACATTGCCGATCATCTTCTGGTCGGTGGAGCCCAGCAGTTCGGCGTTGATGTAGTCGCCCGCGGCGGGGATGAAGGTGAGCAGCGTGCCCGCGACGACACCCGGCATGGACAGCGGGAAGGTCACCCTCCGGAAGGTGGTGACGGGGCGGGCGTAGAGGTCCCCGGCGGCCTCGTGCAGCCGGGGGTCGATGCGCTCCAGGGAGGTGTAGAGCGGAAGGATCATGAAGGGCAGGAAGTTGTACGTCAGCCCGCAGACCACCGCGAGCGGGGTGGCCAGCACCCGCTGCCCCTCGGTGATCCCCAGATAGCTGGTGACGTCCAGGAGGTGCAGCGAGTTGAGCGCGCCCACCACCGGGCCGCTGTCGGCCAGGATCGTCTTCCAGGCGAGGGTGCGGATCAGGAAGCTGGTGAAGAACGGCGCGATGACCAGGATCATCACCAGATTGCGCCAGCGGCCCGCCCGGAAGGCGATGAGGTACGCGAGCGGATAGCCGAGCAGCAGACACAGCACGGTGGCGGTGGCGGCGTAGAGCACCGAGCGCAGGAAGTGCGGGTAGTACTCGGTGAGCGCGTCCCAGTAGGTCTGGAAGTGCCAGGTGACCTTGAAGCCCTCTTCGAGGGAGCCGGTCTGGACGGAGGTCGACGCCTGGTAGATCAGCGGCGCGGCGAAGAAGATCAGCAGCCAGAGGATGCCGGGGAGCAGCAGCCAGTAGGGCACCAGCCGCTTGCGGACGGCGGGCTTGATCAGGGGCGGCTTCTGTACGGGCCCGGCGTCCGGCGCGGGCCCGTCGTCCGGCGCGGCTTCGGGAGTGGCCGTAACGCTCATGGGGCCTCCTCGTCCAGCTCCGTACCGGCGTCGATGTCCTGGGCCGCGTCGAGGCCGAAGGTGTGGGCGGGGTTCCAGTGCAGAACGACCTCGGCGCCGGGGACGAGCCGGGCGTCGCGCTCGATGTTCTGCTCGTAGACGGTGATCTCGGGGCAGTCCGGGGTGGCGATGAGGTACTGGGTGGAGACGCCGATGAAGCTGGAGTCGACGATCCGCCCGGTGATCCGGTTGCGCCCCTCGGGGACGGACCCGGCGTCCTCGGCATGGGCCAGGGTGATCTTCTCGGGACGCACCCCCACCAGCAATTTCCCACCCGTGCGGACGGGCGCGCTACATCGGTCGGCGGGCAGGGCGAGCTTGCCGCCGGCGGCGGTGAGGACGAGGTCGCCGCCGCTCTTGTCGGTGATCTCGGCCTCGATGAGGTTGGAGGTGCCGAGGAAGTTGGCGACGAAGGTGGTGCCGGGGTTCTCGTAGAGGTCGGCGGGGGCGCCACGCTGCTCGACCCGGCCGCCGTTCATCACCGCGACCGTGTCGGCCATGGTCATGGCCTCCTCCTGGTCGTGGGTGACATGGACGAAGGTGATGCCGACCTCGGTCTGGATGCGCTTGAGCTCCAGCTGCATCTGGCGGCGCAGCTTGAGGTCCAGCGCGCCCAGCGGCTCGTCGAGCAGCAGCACCCTGGGGTGGTTGATGAGCGCGCGGGCCACGGCGACGCGCTGCTGCTGGCCGCCGGAGAGCTGCTGCGGTTTGCGGCGGGCGAAGTCACCGAGCTGGACCAGCTCCAGCATCTCCCCGACCTGCTTCTTCACCGATTTGACGCCGCGCCGGCGCAGTCCGAAGGCGACGTTCTCGAAGACGTCGAGGTGCGGGAAGAGGGCGTAGCTCTGGAAGACCGTGTTGACGGGCCGCTTGTGGGGCGGCAGGGCGGTGATGTCCTCACCGGCCAGCTGGACGGTCCCGGTGGTGGGGTCCTCCAGCCCCGCGATCATGCGCAGGGTGGTGGTCTTGCCGCAGCCGGAGGCGCCGAGCAGGGCGAAGAAGGAGCCGGCGGGTATGTGCAGATCGAGCGGGTGGACGGCGGTGAAGGACCCGTAGGTCTTGCTGATCCGGTCGAGCCGGACGTCGCCGCCGGAGGTGGGCTGGGTCATGGCGGTGCGCTTCCTCGCTTGTCAGGCGCCGGTGAGCTTGGCGAACTTGTCCTCGAACGCCGCGTCTTCCTTGCTGGAGAGCGAGCGGAAGGAGTGGGACTTGGCGGCCATCTCCTCGTCCGGGAGGATCAGCGGATTGTCCGCCAGCGACTTGTCGATCTTCGCGAGCTCCTCGCGCACCCCGTCGACGGGGCAGACGTAGTTGATGTACGCGGCGATCTTCGCGGCGACCTTGGGCTCGTAGAAGTAGTCGATGAGCCGTTCGGCGTTCCTCTTGTGGCGTGCCTTGTTGGGGACCAGGAGGTTGTCCGTGGCCGTCATATAGCCGGCGTCGGGGATGGCGAACTCGATCTCGGGGTTGTCGGACTGGAGCTGGATCAGGTCCCCGGCCCAGGCCATACAGGCGGCGAGGTCGCCCTTGGTGAGGTCGCCGGTGTAGTCGTTGCCGGTGAAGCGGCGGACCTGGCCCCGGTCGGACGCCTTCTGGAGGCGGGCGATCGCGGCGTCGTAGTCGTCGGCGGTGACCGTCTCGGGGCTCTTGCCCATGTCCAGGAGGGTCAGCCCGACGGTGTCGCGCATCTCGGTCAGCAGCCCGACCCGGCCCTTGAGCTTGGGGTCCTCCAGCAGCTGGGAGACCGAGGTGACCTTACGGCCGCCGGTGGCCTTCTTGTTGTACGCGATGACGGCGGGGATACCGGTCCACGGGTAGGAGTGGGCGCGGCCCGGGTCCCAGTCCGGAGTGCGAAAAGGTTTCGCCAGATTGGTGTAGGCATGGGGCAGGTGGGCGGGGTCCAGCGGCTGCATCCAGCCGAGCCGGATCATCCGGGCGGCCAGCCAGTCGGTGACGCAGATGAGATCGCGGCCGGTGTCCTGGCCCGCCGCGAGCTGCGGCTTGATCTTGCCGAAGAACTCGACGTTGTCGTTGATGTCCTCGGTGTACTTGACCTTGATGCCGGTACGGCGCTGGAACGCGTCCAGGGTCGGATGGCGGCCGCCCTTGCCGACGTCCATGTACTCGGTCCAGTTGGAGAAGGCGAGCCGCTTCTCCTCGGCGGAGTGGTCGTCGGAGGCGTTGTCCACCTCGGTGCGTCCCGCGGGCGGGATACCGCAGCCGCCGAGCGCCCCGAGCCCGCCGACGGCGATCGCCCCGGCGCCTCCCGCACGCAGCAGGGAGCGGCGGGTGAGCGCCATACGGCCGCTGGTCATGGAGCGCCGCATCGCGGCGATCTGCGGTGGGGACAGGCTCTCGGGCTCGTGCCGTGCTTCCATAAGCTGTGCCTTTCGAGGGTGTCGGCCGGTGGCGGCCGGCCGAGGCCACGCGGAGGTGGCCGCACATTCAGGTCTGTCGGTCAGGTCTGTCGGTCCCCGAAGACCGTGCGGTGCCAGTCCTTGCGGACCACCGCGGTGTTGTCGAACATCACATGCTTGACCTGCGTGTACTCCTCGAAGGAGTACGCCGACATGTCCTTGCCGAAGCCGGATGCCCGCACTCCGCCGTGCGGCATCTCGCTGATGATCGGGATGTGGTCGTTGATCCAGACGCAGCCGGCCCGGATCTCGCGGGAGGCGCGGCCCGTACGGTAGACATCGCGGCTCCAGGCGGAGGCGGCGAGACCGTAAGGGGTGTCGTTGGCGAGCGCGATGCCCTCGTCGTCGCTGTCGAAGGGGAGGACGACCAGGACCGGGCCGAAGATCTCGGACTGGACGACCTCGCTGTCCTGGGGCGCGCCGGTGATGAGCGTGGGCCGGTAGTAGGCGCCCTTGGCGAGATCGCCGCCCGGGGCCTCGCCGCCGGTGACGACGGTGGCGTAACCGCGGGCCCGCTCCACGAAGCCCGCCACGCGGTCGCGCTGGGCGTGGGAGATCAGCGGGCCGAGGTCGGTGTGCGGATCGAAGGGATCGCCCATCCTCACGGTCGCCATGAGATCGGCGACGGCTGCGACGAACGCGTCGTACAGCGGGCGCTGCACATACGCCCGGGTGGCCGCGGTGCAGTCCTGTCCGGTGTTGATCAGCGCGCCCGCGACGGCGCCGTGCGCGGCGGCCGCCAGGTCCGCGTCGTCGAAGACGACGAAGGGCGCCTTGCCGCCGAGTTCGAGATGGATCCGCTTGACGGTGGCGGTGGCGAGTTCCGCGACCCGCTTGCCGACCGCCGTGGAACCGGTGAAGGAGGTCATCGCCACCCCGGGGTGGGAGACCAGGCGCTCCCCCGCCTCGCGGCCGGTGCCGCTCACCACGTTGACGACGCCGTCCGGGAGACCCGCCTCGGTGGCCGCCTGGGCGAACATCAGCGAGGTCAGGGGCGTCAGCTCGGCGGGCTTCAGCACGATGGTGTTGCCCGCGGCGATGGCCGGGAGTACCTTCCACGCCGCCATCTGGAGGGGGTAGTTCCAGGGGGCGATGGAGCCGATGACACCAATGGGCTCGCGGCGGATGTACGAGGTGTGGTCGCCGCTGTACTCACCGGCGGCCTTGCCCTCCAGGTGGCGGGCGGCGCCCGCGAAGAAGGCGGTGTTGTCGATGGAGCCGGGCACATCGAACTCGGTGCTGAGCTTGATGGGCTTGCCGCACTGGAGCGACTCGGCGTGGGCGAGGTCGTCCGCCCGCTCGGTGAGCGCCGCGGCGAAGCGGTGCATCGCGTCGGACCGCTCACCGGGGGTGGCGCCCGCCCACTCGGGGAAGGCGGCCTCGGCGGCGGCCACGGCGGCGTCGACATCGGCCGTACCGGCGAGCCGGTAGCTGAACACCTGCTCGCCGGTGGCCGGGTCGACGACCGCGTGGATGCCCTCGGAGCCGCCCTCGCCCAGACGGCCCGCGATGTACTGGGCACCGTCGGCGAATCGCTCCGTCACGTCGAACCGCTGATCCATCGCGCTCTCCTCCGCCGATCCGCCCATAGGGGCACGGCGTAGCTACAACCGGAATTGATGGCCGATCCTGACAGAGGAGCAGCGCTTCAACAAGGGATTCCGTTGTTGCTTTTTGGTTTCGCGACGGATTCAGTGATCAGAGGGGCTTCGGCGTCACCGTTTCCGAGCCGGACCCCGGTCCGGACCGACGGATTGAGCAGCCGGTCCGGAGTCCGGTGGGGACCGCGTCCAGAAGCCGCTGGGGACTGCGTCTAGAAGACGGAGTCGATGGCGGCGTCCAGCGCGGCGAGGTAGATCGCCGGGAGCACCATGCCGATGATGCCGCAGACCAGACCCGCGGTGGCCGAGCCCCCGTTGTTCGCCTCGCCGCGGCTGACCTTCCCCTTGCCGATGGCGCCGAAGATGATCGCCAGGATGCCGAGGATGACCGCGAAGACCCACAGGAAGTAGGTGATCCCGCAGACCAGACCGACGATGCCGCAGACCAGCGCGGCCGTGCCCATGCCATTGCTCAGCTGCATCGGCGTCCCCGCCGCCCCCGGGTAGACGGGCGGCGCGGCGGGGTAGCCGGCCCCGGGGTACGGGGGCTGCTGGGCCGGGGGCTGCGCCGGCGGCGGGGGCGCGGCGTAGGGATTGGCCTGTGGCTCGTACGGTCCCTGCTGTGGACCGGGTGTGTTGCTGGACATCGTCGGTCTCCCCTCCTGGTTGACGTCCGGCAATGTTATGGGCAGGACTCATGCCTGGACAGCTCAATTGCCCAGGTCGGCGGGGCTGTCGGTGGCGGGTGCGAGAATCCTGGGCATGAAGACGAACGGGGTGGGGGATTCGGTTTCGGCGGAGGGGAGGCCCCCGGTTCCGGTGGACGGGGGCCCTCGGTCGGTCGAGGAGCTGGTCGAGCGGGTGGCGCGCGGTGAGCGCCTGAAGTACGTGTGGTTCTGGGGGCATCGCCCCAGGCCGGACGGAAGCGTGGGTTCGGGGTGCTTCAGCCAGTGGTGGCCGTCGCCGTTCACCGTGGACGGAGTCACCTATGCGACGGCCGAGCACTGGATGATGGCGGGCAAGGCGCGGCTGTTCGGCGACGCGGAGGCCGAGCGCCGGGCGCTCGACGCCTCCCACCCCAAGCAGTCCAAGGACGCGGGCCGCGCGGTGCGCGGCTTCGACGAGGAGACCTGGCGGCGCCATCGCTTCGGGCTGGTGGTGGAGGGCAGTGTGCACAAGTTCGACCACCACCCCGAGCTGCGCGCCTATCTGCTGGGCACCGGATCGCGGGTGCTGGTGGAGGCCAGCCCGGTGGACCGGGTGTGGGGCATCAGGCTTGCGGCCGACGACGAGCGGGCGGCGGACCCGGCCCGCTGGCGCGGGCTCAACCTGCTGGGGTTCGCGCTGATGGAGGCGCGTCAGCGGCTGATATCGGCGAGCGGTGGCGGGAGCACCGCCGGGGCCGAGACACCGGCATAGTCCGGGTCGTCATCGCCGCCCGAGTCGTCGTCCTCGGTGGCTATGTAGACGAAGATCATGACGATGCTCGCCACCACGGCGATCACCCCGAGGATCACCCCGGCCAGCGCCGAGCCGCCATTGGTCGCCTCGCCGCCGGCCGCCCTGGAGCGGCCGAGCACCCCGAAGATGATCGCGAGCACACCGAGGACGATGCCGAGCACGATGCTCGCGAAGAGCACGAGGCCGATGATACCGAGCACCAGGGCAGCCGTGCCGTGGCCGTTGTTCGGCACATACGTCCCGCCGGGCCAGCCCGGGCCGTACGCCCCTCCGGGGTAGGCGGCGCCGGGGTAGCCGGAGCCGGGGTAGCCCGTGCCGGGGTGGGCGGCGCCGGGGTAACCCGTGCCGGGGTGGGCGGTGCCCGGGTAGCCGTAGCCGGAATGGTCCTGGCCCGGCGCCGCGCCGTACGGGGACTGCTCGTACGGCGCCTGCTGGCCGTACCCGGGCTGGGCGTACCCGCTCTGGCCGTATCCGCCCTGGCCGTATCCGTTTGGCTGGGCGTATCCGTTCGGCGCGTAGCCCGCGGGGCCGTACGGTCCGGCCGGGTAGGCGCTGGGCGTGCCCGGGCCGGTCGGCGCGGGCGGCGGTGGGGGCACCGCGCCCGGCGCGGTCACCGGGCCCCGGGGCAGCGCGGCGCTCGGCGGGGGCGGCGGAGGGAGCGGGGGCGGCGGGCCCGGCATGGCGGGATGGGAGGTGAGGGTCGGCTGCTCGGCCACCCTGGGCCGGGGAGCGGGGGGCACCGGGGGCCGGGGCGCGGATATGTCCTGCTCGCCCACGCCCACCACGTTGTCCGCCACGCCCGCGTTGTCCGCTACGCCCGCGTCGGCCGCGCGGCTGTCCGCCGGGCCGCTGTCCGTCGGGCCGCTGTCCGCCGCGCCCATCTCCCCAGCGGCCTTGTCCATCGCGACCCGCTGCGCCGGTGGAGCCCAGGGGTCGCGGTCGAGCGGCTCGGGCTGCCTCGGCAGACCGGGTCGCCGCTGCTCATCCTGCGGCTCGGACGGGTCGTGCTGGTCGGCCATGAAGCTCCCCACAAAGACGTCCGCCCATGCTACGGCCTGTGGCGAGCCCGTCGGCGCCACACAATACGATGACCGGATCCCGCCGTCAGCGGGCGTCTCCCGGAGGTTTTGTTGACCGATCTGACCACCTTCATCGCCGGGCTGCCCAAGGCGGAGCTCCATGTGCACCACGTGGGATCCGCCTCGCCGCGCATCGTGGCCGAACTGGCCGCCCGCCACCCCGACTCCAAGGTGCCCACCGATCCCGAGGCCCTCGCCGAGTACTTCGTCTTCCGGGACTTCGCGCACTTCATCGAGATCTATCTCTCCGTGGTGGACCTGATCCGCGACGCCGAGGACGTCCGGCTGCTGACCTACGAGATCGCCCGCGACATGGCCCGGCAGAACATCCGCTACGCCGAGCTGACCGTCACGCCCTACAGCTCGACCCGGCGCGGCATCCCGGACACCGCCTTCGTCGAGGCGATCGAGGACGCCCGTAAGGCCGCCGAGTCGGATTTCGGCACGGTGCTGCGCTGGTGCTTCGACATCCCCGGTGAGGCCGGTCTCGAGGCCGCCGAGGAGACCACCCGGATCGCCTGTGAGCTGAACCCCGAGGGGCTGGTCGGCTTCGGTCTCGGCGGTCCGGAGATAGGGGTGCCGCGCCCCCAGTTCAAGCCGTACTTCGACCGGGCCATCGCCGCCGGGCTGCGCAGCGTGCCGCACGCGGGCGAGACCACCGGGCCGCAGACGATCTGGGACGCCCTCATCGAGCTGCGGGCGGAGCGCATCGGCCATGGCACCAGCGCCGTCCAGGACCCGAAGCTGCTCGCCCATCTCGCGGAGCACCGCATTCCGCTGGAGGTCTGCCCGACCTCCAACATCGCCACCCGCGCCGTCGCCACGATCGGTGAGCACCCCCTGAAGCGGATGGTCGAGGCCGGGGTGTTCGTCACGATCAACAGCGACGACCCGCCGATGTTCGGCACCGACCTCAACACGGAGTACCAGGTCGCGGCCCAGCTGCTGGATCTGGACGCGGCGGGCGTCGCGGCCCTCGCCAAGAACGCGGTCGAGGCGTCCTTCCTGGACGCCGAGGGCAAGGCGCGGCTCTCGGCGGAGATCGACGCCTACACGGTGGTCGCGGGCCGATGAGACCGGCGGGGGCGGGATGCGTCCCGGTCGGCCACCGCGGCGACCCGTATGTGTGCCGTGAGAACACCCTGCCCTCGATCCGCTCCGCGGTGCGCGCGGGCGCGGGCGCGGTCGAGATCGACGTACGGCTGACCCGGGACGGTGTGCCGGTGCTGCTCCACGACGCCACGCTGAAGCGGCTGTGGGGCGAGGACCGGCCGCTGTCCGGGCTGACCGCCGAGGAGGTGCGGCAGCTGACCGGCGGAGGCGTGCCGACCCTGCGCGAGGCGCTCGCCTGCGCCGGGTCCGCCCGGCTGCTGATCGACCTGCCGGACGCGTCGGCCGCGCCCGCCGCCGTAGCCCAGGTACGGGAGAGCGGGGCGGCCGACCGGGTGTACTACTGCGGCGCCCTGGCGGCCCTGCACGCCGTGCGCCGCGCGGACGCGGACGCCGAGATTGCGCTGACCTGGACCACGCTGGCCCCGCCGCGCCCGGCGCTGCTGGCCGCGCTGCGCCCGCGGTGGCTCAACTACCGCTTCGGGCTGGTCTCCCGGGAGCTGGTCGCCCGCCATCACGCCGACGGGCTGCTGGTCTCCGCCTGGACCGCCGACACCCGGCGGTCGATGTCCCGGTTGCTGCGGGCGGGCGTCGACGCGATCACCACCAACCGCGTCGCCGCCCTGGCGGCCCTGGTCCGGATGTCCCCCCTTGGCCATGACAGATGACCCTTTGGTCATGACAGATGACCCCTTGGTCATGACAGATGACCCTGCCATGACCACGTGACAAGCCGGCGCGGGAATCGGCCCCGCGTCAGCCCAGCGACGTCATCACGTGCTTGATGCGGGTGTAGTCCTCGAAGCCGTACGCGGACAGGTCCTTGCCGTAGCCGGACTTCTTGAAGCCGCCGTGCGGCATCTCGGCGACCAGCGGGATGTGGGTGTTGATCCAGACGCAGCCGAAGTCGAGCGCCTTCGACATCCGCATCGCGCGGGCGTGGTCCTTGGTCCACACCGACGAGGCCAGCGCGTACTCCACACCGTTGGCGTAGGAGATGGCCTGCTGCTCGTCCGAGAAGGTCTGCACGGTGATGACCGGGCCGAAGACCTCGTTCTGGATGATCTCGTCGTCCTGCTTGAGGCCGGAGACCACGGTGGGCGCGTAGAAGAACCCCTTGTCGCCGACCCGGTGGCCACCCGCCTCGACCTTGGCGTGCGCGGGGAGCCGGTCGATGAAGCCGCTGACCTGGGCCAGCTGGTTGGCGTTGTTCAACGGGCCGTACAGCACGTCCTCGTCGTCCGGCGCGCCGGTCTTGGTCTCGGCGGCGGCCTTGGCGAGCGCGCTCACGAACTCGTCGTGGATCGACTCGTGGACCAGCACCCGGGTGGCGGCCGTACAGTCCTGGCCCGCGTTGAAGAAGCCCGCGACCGAGATGTCCTCGACCGCCTTGGGGATGTCGGTGTCCTCGAAGACCACGACGGGGGCCTTGCCGCCGAGCTCCAGGTGGACCCGCTTGAGGTCCTTCGAGGCGCTCCCGGCGACCTGCTTGCCGGCCCGCACCGAGCCGGTGATGGACGCCATGGCGGGCACGGAGTGCTCGACCATCAGTCGGCCGGTCTCGCGGTCGCCGCAGATCACGTTGAAGACGCCCTGCGGATGGCCCAGTTCCGCCAGCACCCCGCCGATGATCTCGGCGAACAGCACGGTGGAGGCGGGCGTGGTGTCCGAGGGCTTGATGACGACCGTGTTGCCCGCCGCCAGCGCCGGGGCGAACTTCCATACGGCCATCATCATCGGGTAGTTCCACGGTGCGACCTGGGCGCACACCCCGACCGGCTCCCGCCGGATGATCGAGGTGAGCCCCTCCATGTACTCACCGGCCGAGCGGCCCTCCAGCATCCGGGCCGCACCCGCGAAGAAGCGGATCTGGTCGATCATCGGCGGGATCTCCTCGTCCCGCGTGAGACCGATCGGCTTGCCGGTGTTCTCGGACTCGGTGGCGATCAGCTCCTCCGCCCGCGCCTCGAAGGCGTCGGCGATCTTGAGCAGGGCCTTCTGCCGCTCGCCGGGCACCAGGTCGCGCCAGGCCGGGAAGGCGGCCTCGGCGGCGGCCATCGCCGCGTCCACGTCCGCGGCGCCCGACAGCGGCGCGGTGGCGTAGGGCTCGCCCGTGGCCGGGTTGACCACCTCCGTGGTCCGCCCGTCCGCGGCGTCCCGGAACTCTCCGTCGATGTAGTTGCGCAGACGACGCAGTTCGGTGGTCACGTGCCACCCCTCCTGTCAGCTGTCCGATGGGTGAGACACCCACAGTAGTCGCCAGTGCTGCGTTTTCAACATACCCGCCACACCAGAACGACGGAATCAGTGTTTTTGAGGTCTCTCAACGACGAAATTCATCGCAGAAGGGTTGCGACACGGGCGAGGCTCGTGCACAGTGAGGGTTGTGGCCACACCTGACAAGAACGGCACGCCGACCCTCGACTCCGTGTCCCTGGCGATCATCGAGCAGCTCCAGGAGGACGGTCGCCGGCCGTACGCCGCCATCGGAAAGGCCGTCGGGCTCTCCGAGGCCGCCGTACGGCAGCGTGTGCAGAAGCTGCTCGACCAGGGCGTGATGCAAATCGTCGCCGTCACCGATCCTCTCACCGTGGGGTTCCGGAGGCAGGCGATGGTCGGCATCAACGTCGAGGGCGATCTCGACCCGGTCGCGGACGCGCTGACCGCCATGGACGAGGTCGAGTACGTGGTCGTCACCGCGGGCTCCTTCGATCTCCTGATCGAGATCGTCTGCGAGGACGACGACCATCTCCTCGAAATGATCAACAAGCGGATCCGCACGCTGCCCGGTGTGCGCTCCACCGAGAGCTTCGTCTACCTCAAGCTCCGGAAGCAGACCTATACCTGGGGAACGAGATAGCAATGAGCGCCGACCTCTCCAAGACGGCGTACGACCACCTGTGGATGCACTTCACCCGCATGTCGTCGTACGAGAACTCCCCCGTGCCGACGATCGTCCGCGGTGAGGGCACGTACATCTACGACGACAAGGGCAAGCGGTACATCGACGGCCTGGCCGGCCTGTTCGTGGTCAACGCGGGCCACGGCCGGGTCGAACTGGCGGAGACCGCCTACAAGCAGGCCCAGGAGCTCGCCTTCTTCCCGGTGTGGAGCTACGCCCACCCCAAGGCCGTCGAGCTCGCCGAGCGGCTCGCGGGCTACGCGCCCGGCGACCTGAACAAGGTCTTCTTCACCACGGGCGGCGGCGAGGCCGTCGAGACCGCGTGGAAGCTGGCCAAGCAGTACTTCAAGCTGATCGGCAAGCCCACCAAGCACAAGGTCATATCCCGGGCGGTGGCCTACCACGGCACCCCGCAGGGCGCCCTGTCGATCACCGGTCTGCCGGGGCTCAAGGCCCCCTTCGAACCGCTGGTCCCCGGTGCCCACAAGGTCCCCAACACCAACATCTACCGCGCCCCGATCTTCGGTGACGACCCCGAGGCGTTCGGCCGCTGGGCCGCCGACCAGATCGAGCAGCAGATCCTCTTCGAGGGCGCGGACACCGTGGCCGCGGTCTTCCTGGAGCCGGTGCAGAACGCGGGCGGCTGCTTCCCGCCGCCGCCCGGGTACTTCCAGCGGGTCCGCGAGATCTGCGACCGCCATGACGTGCTGCTCGTCTCGGACGAGGTCATCTGCGCCTTCGGGCGGGTGGGCACGATGTTCGCCTGCGACAAGTTCGGCTACGTCCCGGACATGATTACCTGCGCCAAGGGGATGACCTCCGGCTACTCCCCGATCGGCGCGTGCATCGTCTCCGACCGGCTCTCCGAGCCCTTCTACGAGGGCGACAACACCTTCCTGCACGGCTACACCTTCGGCGGCCATCCGGTCTCGGCCGCGGTGGCCCTGGGCAACCTCGACATCTTCGAGCGCGAGGGACTCAACCAGCATGTGCTGGACAACGAGACCGCGTTCCGTTCCACGCTGGAGCGGCTGCACGATCTGCCGATCGTCGGCGATGTCCGGGGGAATGGTTTCTTCTACGGCATCGAGCTGGTGAAGGACAAGGCCACCAAGGAGTCCTTCGACGAGGAGGAGACCGAGCGGATCCTCTATGGCTTCCTCTCCAAGGCGCTGTTCGAGAACGGGCTGTACTGCCGCGCCGACGACCGCGGTGACCCGGTCGTCCAGCTGGCCCCGCCGCTGATCGCCGACCAGGCGGTGTTCGACGAGATCGAGCAGGTGCTGCGGACGGTGCTGACGGAGGCGTGGACGAAGCTCTGAGGCCACCTCGGCAGCTCAAGGCCATGCGGTTCAGGCCGACTTAAGGCCACGTGGCTCACCCGCTTAAGGCCACGTGGTTGAGGCCCGCTCAAGGCCACGTGGTTCAGGCCCACTTGAGGGCGAACCACAGCTCCATGCGGACGTCCGCGTCGCCCAGGTCCATATCCAGCAGGGCCCCGGCGCGGGCGATCCGCTGACGGACCGTATTGCGGTGGACCTCCAGCGCCACCGCCGTACGGTCCCAGCTGCCGTGCAGCGACAGCCACACCCGCAGCGTCTCCAGCAGCGCGGGTGCGCCCTCGAGCGGCGCCAGCAGGGCCCGGCCGTGCGCCCCCGCCTCGGCCGGGTCCACCAGCGAGCCGACCCCACCGGCGCGGGCCGGGCCGTCCCGCACCAGCGGCACCCGCTCGGCGACGGCCCGCCGCAGCGCACGGGCGGCGTCGGCGCCGCCGCGCGTCAGGTCCGCGGCCGGTACGGGCGCCCCGACGCCGAGGGTCCAGCCTGGCTGGGCCCGTACCTCCCCCTCGCCCGGGACCAGGGCGCTCAGCGCGTCCCCGTCGAGGTCGACCAGCGGCGTCCCGAGCCCGGCCGCGAGCGCCGCCGTGGCCAGCAGCCCGTCGTCCCGGCCGCGGCCGCGCCTCCGCCCGTGCACCACGGTCCACAGCCCGCCGTCCTCCGGGGACTCGGGAGACGCCCCCGGCTGCCCGGACAGTCCGGACTGCCCGGGTGTCCCTGGCTGGCCCGGTTGACCCGACTGGCCTGGCTGGCTCGGCTGCCCCGACTGGCCCGGCTGGCCCGGCTGGCCTGGCTGGCCCGGCTGGCCCGGCTGGCCCGGCTGGCCTGGCTGTCGCGGTTGCGCTGGCTGCCCCGACTGCCCCGGCGTGGGGCTCAGCAGTGCCGCCACCCGCGCCGGTTCGGCGCCGAGCATCAGCCGCACCAGCGCCGATGTGCGCCCGGCCTCGGCCCCGACCACCCGCCGCGCCGTCAGCAGCGACAGCAGCACCACGGCCACCCCCACGATCGCCCCCTCCGCCCCGTCCCGCCGGGGGGCGCAGACGCCGAGCGCGAGCCGGTCCTCCGGCCCCGCCGGGCCGCCCAGCCCGTACGCGGTCAGCAGCAGCTCCTCACCGGCCGCGCCCGTCGCCCTGCCCGCCGCCGAGGACGGGCCCGAGCGCAGCCGCGCCGCGAGCGCGCCGAGCGCCTTACGGGCCTCGCGCGGCGGGCGCGGCCCGGCGGCCACCAGCTCCGCGCCGTCCGGGGCGTCCGGACCGGCCGGGCCGTAGAGCACCGTCCACGCCCCGAGGTGCTGGCTGAGCTGGCGCAGCACGGCCGGTACGGGGTGCGGGCGCGCCGCGGCCGTCGCCAGTGACTGCTGCGCCTCGGTGAGGCTCCGCAGCTCGTGGTGGCGGCGCTCGGCCATCGCGTCCCATACGGCGCTCGCCACGGCCGTGAAGGTCGTCTGCCGGGGCACCTCCACCAGCGGCAGCCCGTGCCGGTCGCACGCCTCGGCCAGCGCGCGGGGCACCGTGTCGTGCACCGGCGCGATGCCGAAGCCGAGCGCCGCCGCGCCCGCCTGGACCGTACGGGCCACATAGCGGTCCCAATAGGTGCCCGCGCCCGCCGCCTCCGGGCAGTGCACCCCCGCGCTGAGCAGCAGCTCTCCGCCCAGCAGATACGGGACGGGATCCTCCATCTCGCTGGTGTGGACGAAGTACACGGGCGTGTCCGCCTCGCGCCCGCCCGCGACCTGCCGCAAACCCAGGGCGGGGTGGTGCAGAAGGGTGGAGAGCGGAACGGGGGCCGTCGGGGGGACGCGGTCGTTCATCACGGCGAGCCTCGCGAGGGGATGGTTCGTACATCCCGGGGATCGGGAGTGGAGGAAACGTACACTTCCCGGACGCTTCGGCGACACCTAGGGTCTCCGTCACTCCCCACATTCCCCACACCCCCCGGGGGCTCGATCCCCGCGGATCGCCGGGACCTCCCCGATCCCGTGCGTCCCCGCCCGATGTCCCGACCTCCCGACCGCCAGCCGACCCCCGCCGGACCGAGGAGCACCACCATGACCGCTGTCGACTACACCGTGATCGTCGTCTATCTCGCGGGCATGCTCGCGCTCGGCTGGTGGGGGATGCGCCGCACCAGCTCCACCAGCGACTTCCTGGTCGCGGGGCGGCGGCTGGGGCCGCTGATGTACTCCGGGACGATGGCCGCGATCGTGCTCGGCGGCGCGTCCACCATCGGCGGTGTCGGGCTCGGCTATCAGTACGGGCTCTCCGGCGCCTGGATGGTCATCGCCATCGGCCTCGGGCTGCTGGCGCTGTCGGTCTTCTTCTCGGCGCGCATCGCCCGGCTCAAGGTCTACACGGTCAGCCAGATGCTGGATCTGCGCTACGGCGGCTCCTCCGGGCTGATCTCGGGCATCGTGATGTGGGCCTACACCCTGATGCTGGCGGTCACCTCGACCATCGCCTACGCCACCATCTTCGACGTGATCTTCGGTCTTGACCGGGTCGTCGCCATCGTGCTCGGCGGGGCGATCGTGGTCTGTTACTCGACGCTCGGCGGCATGTGGTCCATCACCCTCACCGACATGGTGCAGTTCGTGGTCAAGACGGTGGGCGTGCTGCTCCTGCTGCTGCCGATCGCGGTGGTGAAGGCGGGCGGCTTCGACGCGATGAAGTCCGAACTCCCGCACGGCTACTTCTCCCCCATGGGCATCGGCGGCCAGACCGTCTTCACCTATGTGCTGATCTACTCCTTCGGCATGCTGATCGGCCAGGACATCTGGCAGCGGGTCTTCACCGCCCGCGACGACCGGGTCGCCCGCCTCGGCGGCACCGCGGCCGGGACGTACTGCCTGGCCTACGCGGTCGCGGGCGCGGTCATCGGCACGGCGGCCAAGGTGCTGTACCCCAAGCTGGGCGCCCCGGACGACGCGTTCGCGACCATCGTCAAGGACGCCCTCCCGGTGGGTGTGAAGGGGCTGGTGCTGGCCGCCGCGCTGTCCGCGGTGATGTCCACCTCCTCGGGCGCGCTGATCGCCTGCGCGACGGTGGCCAACAACGACATCTGGGCCCGGCTGCGCGGACGCACGCTCCGTACGGCCGGTGCCTCCCATGACGAGATCGGCGGCAACCGCGTCTTCATCCTCATCATGGGCGTCGCCGTGATCGGCATCTCCGTGGCGCTCAACGATGTCGTCGAGGCGCTGACCGTCGCCTACAACATGCTGGTCGGCGGGTTGCTGATGCCGATCCTGGGCGGGCTGCTGTGGAAGCGCGGCACGGGCGCGGGCGCCCTGGCCTCGGTCGGTGTCGGCGGCCTTACCGTCATCGCGCTGATGGGGTGGAAGGGCATCCTCGCCAACGAACCCATCTACTTCGGGCTGCTGGCCTCGCTGGTGGCGTATGTCGCGGTCAGCCTCGCCACCAAGCCGACGGACGCGGCGATCCTGGACGTCTGGCGGCGACGGCTGGCCGGTGAGCCCGCCGCACCCGCCTCGGAGACCACCAGTCCGGCCACCGCGGGCGCCTGACACCGGCTCAGGCTCGCTCTCCTCGGTACACATCGTCAGAAAGGCAACCAACCCATGCCCACCGCACAGCGCGCGCGTCACGGCGGCGATCTCGTCGTGGAGTCCCTCACCGCGCTCGGGGCGAGCACCGTGTTCGGGCTTCCCGGACAGCACGCCCTCGGGGCGTTCGACGCGCTGCGGCGGTCCGGGCTCGCCTATGTGGGGCTGCGGGTGGAGAACAACGCCGGGTTCGCCGCCGACGCCTTCGCACGTGTCACCGGCACGGTCGCGCCACTGCTGGTGTCCACCGGGCCGGGGGCGCTCATGACGCTCGCCGCGCTCCAGGAGTCGGCGGCGGCCTCCGCGCCGGTCCTCGCCATCGGCAGCCAGGTGCCCACGGCGGGGCTCGGCGGCGGGCGCAAGGGCTATCTCCATGAACTCGTCGACCAGAAGGCGTCGTTCCGCGACGTCGTGAAGTCCGTCCACACGGTCCGTACCGCCTCTCAGATCCCCTCGGCGGTCGCCGCCGCCTGGGCGTCCGCGCTGGAGGCCCCCGCCGGGCCGGTGTGGCTGGAGATCCCGCAGGACGTGCTGCTCGCACCGGTCTCCGTGCCGCCGGTGACCTCCCTGCGGGCCGAGCCCCGGCCGCTGCCGCCCCGGCCCGAGCTGACGGCGGAGGCCGCGAGGCTGCTGAACGGCGCCGAGCGTCCGGTGATCCTGGCCGGGGGCGGAGTGGTGCGCGCCGGGGCGCGGGAGGAGCTGCGGACGCTGGCCGAGGCGCTGGACGCGCCCGTGGCGACGACCTTCGGCGGCAAGGGCGCGTTTCCGTGGGATCATCCGCTCTCGCTCCAGTCCTGGCTGGAGGACGCGCACACCACCGAGTTCCTGGAGGACGCCGACGTCCTGCTGGTCATCGGCTCCGGACTCGGTGAGCTCTCCTCCAATTACCACACGTTCCGCCCGCGGGGCCGTCTCGTCCAGATCGAGGCCGACCTCGGCAAGCTGGAGTCCAACCACCCGGCGCTCGGCATCCACGCCGACGCCCGCGAGGCGCTGGCCGCGCTCGCCGAGGCCGTCACGCCCCGCCCGCCGGGCACGGCGGCCAAGGCCGCGGCCGGTCTGCTCACCCGGGTGCGGGAGCGGATCGACGCACAGGGCCTGGAGCTGGAACGGCGGGTGCTGGGCGCGGTGCGGGACGCGCTGCCCGATGACTCCCCCAGCTTCTGGGACATGACGATCCTCGCCTACTGGGCCTGGTCCGCCTTCGATCCCCGTGCGGGCGCCCTGCACTCGGCCCAGGGCGCGGGCGGCCTCGGCTACGGCTTCCCGGCCGCCCTCGGAGCCGCCGCCGCGGACCGCGACCGGCCGGTGCTGGCCGTGTCGGGCGACGGCGGCGCCATGTACTCGATCGCCGAACTCGCGACCGCCCATCAGTACCAACTCCCCCTCACCTGGCTGATCGTGGACGACGGCGGCTACGGCATCCTGCGCGAGTACATGACGGACACGTTCGGCGAGGCGACCGCCACCGAGCTGTCCCGCCCGGACTTCGTCGCACTGGCCGAGTCCTTCGGCGTCCCGGCGGTCCGTACCACACCCGAGCGGCTGCGTGCGGACCTCGCCGACGCCCTCGCGGCCCCGGGGCCCTCGGTCGTGGTACTGCCCGCGCTGCTGCGGATGTTCGCGCCCACCCACCTCGACCGGCCCGCCGACGGCGACCCTGATCCCGACGGCCTCGGTCCCGGCAGCGGCCCCGGTCCCGGTCAGCCCTGATCGGAGCCCGACCCCGCTCAGGGCTGATCGGAGGAAATGGGGGCCACCCGCGCCGAGCCTGGGCGCGGGCCCCCACCCGAGTCCTTACCGTGCCAGTGACCCATTGGCTCCGCGCTCGTTCACCCAACCGGGGGAATGAGACGGTCGCAGGTAAGGCGAGGTGCTCGGGATGGTGGCTCCGCCGGACGACGACATGCTCGCGGCACGCACCGTGTCGTACGCCTACGGCGGCTCGCCCGCCCTCACCGGGGTCTCCCTCGGCGCCCGGAAGGGTGAGATCGTCGCCGTCACCGGTCCACGCGGCTGTGGCAAGACCACCCTCCTCGCCTGCCTGGCGGGCCAACTCGTGCCGGACAGCGGGGAGGTGTGGTTCAAGGGCGTCCCCGTGCACTCCCTCCCTCCACTCGGCCTCGAACGACTGCGGCGCGAGCATTTCGGCTGGATCGGCACCGAACCCCAGCTCGTTCCCGAGCTCACCGCCTGGGAGAACGCCGCGCTCGCCCTGATGCTGCGCGGCACCGGGCGGCGCGCCGCGAAGAGCGCCGCATGCGAATGGCTGGACCGGCTCGACGTCGGCGAGTGCGCCCGGGCACGGCCCGCCGCACTGCTCCAATCGCAGCGCCAGCGGGTCGCGCTCGCCCGCGCGCTGGCCGCCGGGCCCGGCGTGCTCTTCGCCGACGAGCCCACCGCCCCGCTGCACCAGGCGGACCGCGCCCAGGTGCTGCGCGCCCTCACCTCGGCGGCCCGCTCCCACGGCATCACCGTGGTCCTCGCGACGCACGACCAGGAGGTGGCCACCCTCGCCGACCACACCGTCGCCCTGCTGGACGGGCGCCGGGTGGGCTCGGACCCCTCCGAGGCGGAAGGCAGGGCCGCGTGCTCAGCCTCCGCCTAGCGCGCGGCGCCCGCCCGTCGGTGCTGCTGCGGCGGTCGCTGGTCACCGTCGCGGCGGCGGGCGCGAGCTTTCTGCTGCTGAGCGCCCTCGGGTTCGCCTCGGGCCATCCGGACGACTCGCAGGGCGCGGTGGGGCGGCTGCTGTGGTGCCTGGTCCCGCTGGCCGCGACCGTCCAGCTGGCCATCGCCGTGGGCCGCGCCGACCCAAGCACCGGCACCGGCCCCGGTTTCGCGGCGGCCGGAGCCGGCCCGGCCCGGGCGGCGCTGCTCGCGGCGGTATCGATGGCGGCCTCCTGCGCGCTCGGCGGGGTGCTGGCGCTGCTGATCTTCCTGGATCTGCGCGGCGATCTCGGGGCCTCCTGGCTGGACTGGGCCGGAAGCGGGGCGGCCGGCCGACAGCTCGGCGGCGGTCGTCCGCTGCCCCTGGCCGGTACGGTCACGCTGCTCGCCGTCGTCCCCGTGGTGGTGGGAGGGGCGTGTGCGGCCGGGCTGTGGCCCCGGCGGCCGAGGGCGGCCCACCAGCCGGTCCGCGGACCACGGGGCGCCCGCCGCCCGGCGGCCCCGGCCCGGCCCACCGTCGTGACGGGGCCGGTCGAGCCCCGGCCCCACCAGGCCACCTCCGGACTTCCCTGGGGCATCGCCCTGACCGCGGCCGGACTCGCCCTACAGGCGTACGCGAGCGGTAACGCGCCACCGCTCCCCGACACCCTGCTCGCCGCGCCGGGCCGGCTCGGCGGCAGCCCACCCGGTGTGGTGGGCGGCTGGGCCCTGGCCGCGCTCGGGCTGGTGCTGGCCGGACCCGGCCTCACCCATCTGTGCGGCAGACTGCTGGCCGTCGGGCGGCCTGGCGTGCTGCGGCTGCTGGCCGGGCGGATGCTCCAGCAGGAGGCCGGGCTGATCGGACGCCCGGTCGGTGCGCTCTGCGCCCTGGCCGCCGCCGGATTCACCGTCCTCGAACTGTACGGAAGGGCCTCCGGGCCGTCCGGCGCCCATGCCTTCGGCCCGCTCACGGGTCTGGGCGCGGCCCTGGTCACGCTGTGCGCCGCGGCCACGACCCTGACCGCGGTCGTGGAAGCGAGGAGCGCGCGTGAGCGCACGACGGCCGCCCTCGTCCGCCTCGGCGCCCCGGCCAGGCTGCTCCGCGGGGCGGCCGCGCTGCGCGCGACGGCTCTGCTGGCGCTCCTGGTGCCGCTGGTGTGGGTGGTGGCGCATCTCACGGCGATGCCGTTCCACCGCTGAAAATCCCGGGTGTCGGTGTTCATGCCTGGATTGTGCGGCCAGTCGGCCCGGTCACGATGGCCACAATCCACAGCCCCCTACCTCCGGTGTGATTAGCATGTCGGCGTGCAGGAACCAGACCGGGAAATAGAGTCCATCGAGGAGTTCGACCAGGTCGTCGCCCGCGGCACCCTGGCCGGGTTCCGGGTCCAGTCCGTGGACCTGACAGGCCGTACGGCCGCGCTCCTCTCCACCGACACCAGCGAATCCGTCTTCCTCGGCTGCCCGATGGAGACCGAGGCGGCGGCGAAGGTCAGGGCCGGGGGCGCGCTGGTGTTCCCACCGGTGCCTGATCTGCCGTTCGATCCGTACCGCGGCACCCTCTACTCCCCCGCGGAGCTCTTCGAGGGCCTCACCGAACACGGTTACGCGCGGACGCCGGACGCGCTCGCCTACGCCTGGTTCCAGCGGACCAAGACCGACGGCGACATCTTCGCCTCGATGCTGCGCTCCATCCACGACGACGCGGTCTCCGACGCGCTCGACGAATTCCTCGTCGGGACGCGGGTGGTGGGCGTCATGGGCGGCCACGCGCTCGAGCGCGGCTCCGCGGGATTCGCGGGCGCCGCGCGCCTCGGCCGGGCCCTGGCACGCACCGGTCTCACGGTCGCTACGGGCGGCGGGCCGGGCGCGATGGAGGCCGCGAACCTCGGCGCCTACGCGGCCCCGCACGACGACGCGGTGCTGGACGAGGCGCTCGAACTGCTCGGCAAGACGCCCTCCTTCCGGCCGTCCATCGGGGCCTGGGCCGAGGCCGCCTTCGCGGTGCGCGAGCGCTGGCCGGACGGCGGGGCGTCGGTCGGCATCCCCACCTGGTTCTACGGGCATGAGCCGCCGAACGCGTTCGCCTCGCACATCGCCAAGTACTTCGCCAACGCCACCCGTGAGGACGGACTGCTGGCGCGCTCGACCGCGGGTGTGGTCTTCCTGCCGGGCGCCGCCGGGACCGTCCAGGAGATCTTCGACAACGCGACGCCGAACTACTACGAGTCGCGTGGTGAGCCGACCCCGATGGTGCTGGTGGACCGCGACCACTGGACCCGGCGGCTGCCGACCTGGCCGCTGCTCGAAGCGCTCGCGGAGGGACGGTCCATGAAGGCCCGTATCGCCCTGGTGGACTCGGTGGACGAGGCCCCCGAGGCGCTGCTGTCGATGCTGGGCTGAGCCGGCGTCAAGGAGGCGCTGAGTACCGAGGGAAGCACTGGGTACCGAAGGAAGCGCCGAGTACCAGGGGAGGCGAGGGCCAGGGGAGGCGAGGGCCAGGCGTCAGGGCTCGGGGTCCAGGAGCACCACGTCCGCCGGGTCGATGACCGCCCCGACCCTGGCCCCGGCCTCCGGGGCGTCCCGCAGCGCGCAGGACGCCTCCAGACGCGGCGCGGCCGGGTCCGACAGCCGCAGGATGAGCGCCACATGGTCGCCGCGGAAGGTGCGCACCGCCACGGTGCACGCCAGCCCCTCCTCGGGGTCCGTCAGCCGCACCCCGGCCGGGCGGACCAGCAGCCTGCCGGGGCCCGGCCGGGAGCCGGGTGGCACGGGCAGCTTGCCCCATACGGTGTCGGCGACCTCGCCGTGCACGATCGCCTCGACCACATTGTCGAAGCCGAGGAAGCGGGCGACGAACTCGGTGGCGGGCCGCTGCCACACCTCCAGCGGGGTGCCGGTCTGGGCGATCCGGCCGTTCTCCATCACCACCACCCGGTCCGCGAGCGCGAACGCCTCCCCCTGGTCGTGGGTGACCGCGAGGACGGTGGTGCCCAGCCGTTCGAAGAGCTCGCGGAGCTCCACCACCAGCCGTTCCCGCAGCCCGCGGTCGAGCTGGCCCAGCGGCTCGTCCAGCATCAGCAGCTTGGGCCGCGGGGCCAGCGCGCGGGCGAGCGCCACCCGCTGCTGCTCACCGCCGGAGAGCGAGTCGACGGGGCGGCGCTGGGCGCCCGGCAGCCCCACCAGTTCCAGCAGTTCGGCGACCCGGCGGTCCGCCTCCGCGCGGCCCACCCCGCGCATCCGCAGCCCGAAGGCGACGTTGCCGCCCACATCCCGCTGCGGGAACAGCTGGTGGTCCTGGAACATCAGCCCCACGCCGCGCCGGTGCGTGGGCACCCCGCTCTGGTCGCGTCCGGCGAGCGACACCCGGCCGGTGTCGGGGCGCTGTAGCCCGGCCACCACGCGCAGCAGGGTGGACTTACCGCTTCCGCTCGGGCCCAGCACACAGACCGTCTCGTGCTCGGCGACCTCCAGGTCCACGGCGTCCAGCGCGTCGCGCCGGCCGAACCTTACGGTCACCTCGTCCAGTCGCAGCAGCGTCATTCAGAACTCTCCGGAACGGTCGGTGCGGATGCGCTCGAGCGCCAGCAGCGATCCGGCGCAGACCAGCATCAGGATCGTGCTCAGGGCCATCGCCTGCCCGTAGGTGAGCTGTCCGGCCCGGCCCAGGAAGCGGGCGATGGCCACCGGGAGGGTCGGATGGTCGGGACGCGCGATGAAGACCGTCGCCCCGAACTCGCCCAGGGACACGGCGAACGCGAAGCCCGCCGCGACCGCCACGGCCCGTCCGACCAGCGGCAGGTCCACCTCCCGCCAGACCTTCCACGGTGACGCCCCGAGCACGGCCGCCGCCTCCCGGAGCCGGTGGTCCACCGCGCGCAGCACCGGCAGCATGGTCCGTACGACGAAGGGGACGCCCACCAGGGCCTGGGCCAGCGGCACCAGGACCCAGGAGGCGCGCAGGTCCAGCGGGGGCTCGTCCAGGGCGATCAGGAAGCCGAATCCCACCGTGACGGCCGAGGTCCCCAGCGGCAGCATCAGCAGCGCGTCGAAGCCCCGTACCAGCCTGCCCGCCTTACGGGTGAGCGCGGCGGCGGCGAGACCGCCCACGACGAGGGCGAAGACGGTGGCGACCGCCGCGTACCACAGGGAGTTCCCGACGGCCTCCATGGGCGCCACGAAGAAGGTGCCCCCGCTGTCGGCGGAGGACCGCAGCGCCTCGTAGTAGGTGAAGCCGTAGCCGTCCGGTCCGTTCAGCGAACGCTCCGCCAGCACCGCGAGCGGGGTCACGATCAGCAGCGCGACCACCGCCAGCACGCCCCACAGCAGCGCCCACTGGGCCGGGCCCTTCGGGCGGCGCGCGGTGCGGCCCGGGTCGACGAGCCGCAGGGCGCTCTCGCGGCGCCTTACGGTCCACGCGTGCAGGGCCAACACGGCCGCGACCGCGGCGAACTGGACGAGGGTCAGCACCGCGGCCGTGGGGAGGTCGAGCAGCTGCGCGGTCTCCCGGTAGATCGCCACCTCCAGGGTGGCGTAGCGGGGGCCGCCCAGGATCTGGATCACGCCGAAGGAGGTGAAGGTGAACAGGAACACCATCAGCGCGGCGGCGGCCACTGCGGGCGCCAGCGCGGGCAGCGTCACCCGGCGCCAGGCCGAGAGCCGGCTCGCGCCGAGCACCCGCGCGGCCTCCTCCTGGCGCGGGTCGAGCTGGGCCCACAGCCCGCCCACGGTCCGGACGACGACCGCGTAGTTGAAGAAGACATGGGCCAGGAGGATCGCCCAGACGGAGGTGTCGAGCCGCACCCCCCACAGCTCGTCCAGCAGCCCGCCCCGGCCGAGCAGGGCCAGGAAGGCCGATCCGGCGACGACGGTCGGCAGGACGAACGGCACGGTCACCACGGCCCGCAGCAGCCCCTTGCCGGGGAAGTCGAAGCGGGCGAAGACATAGGCGCCGGGCAGCGCCACCGCGAGCGTGAGGGCGGTCGACGCGACCGCCTGCCAGCAGGTGAACCACAGGACGTCCAGCGTCGCCGGATCGCTCACCACCTCGGAGATCCGACCGAACCGCCACCGCCCGTCGACGCGCAGCCCCCGGGTGACGATGGCGGCCACGGGATAGGCGAAGAAGACCGCGAAGAAGGCGAGCGGCACCGCCATCAGAGCGAGCCGGAGGGCGGTCGCGCGACGGCCGCCGCGGTCCGCCCTGTCACCCTTACGGTGACCGTCGGCCGCCTTACGGTTCTCTCGGGGCTCTACAGGACCAGCGAGGACCATGTCTTGACCCACGACTCACGGTTCTTGGCGATCTTCTGCGGCGCCAGGGTGGCCGAGTCGGCGATCCTGACCCCGTATCGGGTGAACAGCTCCGGCAGTTCGGCGTCCTCGCGCGCCGGGTTGACGTACATGTTCAGCGGGACGTCCTCCTGGAACCGCTTGCTCAGCAGGAAGTCCAGCAGCGCCTTGCCGCCCTTGGTGTTGCCCGCGCCGTTCAGCAGCCCGGCGAACTCCACCTGCCGGAAGCAGGTGCCCGTCGCCACCCCGGTGGGGGCCTTCGCGGGCTTGCTCTTGGCGTCGGCCACCTCGGCGGGCGGGCTGGAGGCGTAGGAGACGACGAGCGGCCGGTCGCCCTTGCCGCCGCCGGCCGAGCCGGAGAACCGGTCGTAATACGCCTGCTCCCAGCCGTCGACGACCTCGACCCCGTTGGCCCGCAGCTTCTTCCAGTAGCCCTTCCAGCCGTCGTCGCCGTACTTCGCGGCCGTGGCGAGGAGGAAGCCGAGACCGGGGGACGAGGTGGCCGCGTTCTCGGTGACCAGAAGGTTCTTGTAGGCGGGCTTGGTCAGATCGTCCAGCGTCCGGGGCGGCGTCAGCTTCTTGTCGGCGAAGTACTTCCGGTCGTAGTTGACGCAGATGTCGCCGAAGTCGACGGGGGTGACGCGGTGCTCGGCCCGGTCGAGCCGAAGGGCCGCCGGGACCTTGTCGAGGCCCTTCGCCGTGTAGGGGGTGAACAGGTCGTTGTCGAGCGCGCGGGAGAGGAGGGTGTTGTCGACGCCGAAGAACACATCGCCCTGGGGGTGGCCCTTGGACAGGATCGCCTGGTTGACGGCGGCTCCGGCGTCGCCCCCGGCCTGCACGCGCACCTTGTAGCCGGTCTCCTTGGTGAACTCCTTGAGGACCGCCTTGGAGGCCGCGAACGAGTCATGCGTGACCAGGGTGACCGTCTTGGAGTCCGAGCCGCTCTTGGTGTCCTCGCCGCAGCCGGCGAGCGCGCTCAGTGCCAGTGCGCCGAGGAGGGCGGCGGAGATGGCACGCCGAAGCTGGCTGTTCATGGTGATGCTGACTCCCTACGCCGGTATGACCCGGATCAGGTCCGAGGGTCTGCGGCCGTGCCGCACTCTCAGCGCTCTGAGCGCTCCCCTGTCGGAATGTTCACTTGTACGGATGTGCGTTTCTATGACGATCGCATGATGCGACGATGCCCAGGCACCGTATCAGCCGGTGCTCAGCGCTCCGAAGCCGCCAGCTGCCCGCAGGCCCCGTCGATCTCCTGGCCCCGGGTGTCCCGGACGGTCACCGGCACCCCATGGGCCTCCAGGGCCGCCACGAACGCCTTCTCGTCCTCGGGCCGGGACGCCGTCCACTTGGAGCCGGGCGTCGGGTTGAGCGGGATGAGGTTCACATGCACCCGGTGGCTCTTGAGCAGCCGACCGAGCAGATCGGCGCGCCACGCCTGGTCGTTGATGTCCTTGATCAGCGCGTACTCGATGGAGATCCGGCGGCCGGACTTCTCCGCGTACTCCCACGCGGCGTCCAGGACCTCGCGCACCTTCCAGCGGGTGTTGACCGGCACGAGGGTGTCGCGCAGCTCGTCGTCGGGCGCGTGCAGCGACACCGCGAGCCGGCACTTGAAGCCCTCGTCGGCGAACCGCAGCATCGCCGGGACGAGGCCGACGGTGGAGACGGTGATACCGCGCTGCGACAGGCCGATGCCGTCGGGCTCGGGGTCGGTGAGCCGGCGGATGGCGCCGACGACGCGGTTGTAGTTGGCCAGCGGCTCGCCCATGCCCATGAAGACGATGTTGGACAGCCGGGCCGGGCCACCGGGGATCTCCCCGTCCCGCAGGGCCCGCATCCCGTCGACGATCTGGTGCACGATCTCGGCGGTGGACAGATTGCGGTCCAGCCCCGCCTGCCCGGTGGCGCAGAACGGGCAGTTCATCCCGCACCCCGCCTGTGAGCTGATGCACATGGTGACCCGGTCCGGGTAGCGCATCAGAACGGACTCCACGAGCGTGCCGTCGAACAGCCGCCACAGCGTCTTGCGCGTGGTGTCGTCGTCACAGCTGATGTGCCGCACCACGCTCATCAGCTCCGGCAGCAGCCCGGCGGCCAGCTTCTCGCGCGCCGCGGCGGGGATGTCGGTCCACTGAGCGGGGTCGTCGGCATAGCGCGCGAAGTAGTGACGCGACACCTGACCTGCCCGGAAGGGCTTCTCCCCGAGGGCGGCGACGGCCTCCCGGCGCTCGGCGGGCGTGAGGTCGGCAAGATGCCGCGGGGGCTTCTTGGCCCCACGCGGCGCGACGAAGGTGAGTTCTCCGGGCTTAGGCATGGTTCACCCAGTGTCGCAGACGTACGAAGGGCCCCGCGCCGGGAGTGGCGCGGGGCCCGTGAGCGGGCGTGGTCAGCCGCCGCCCACGAAGATCACCAGCAGCAGCCACACCACCGGGGCGGTGGGCAGCAGCGAGTCGAGCCGGTCCATGATCCCGCCATGGCCGGGCAGCAGCTTGCCCATGTCCTTGATGCCGAGATCGCGCTTGATCATGGACTCGCCGAGGTCGCCGAGGGTCGCGCTGACCGCGGCGGCGAGGCCGAGCAGCAGGCCCTGCCACCAGACGCCGTCGTCGATGAGGTACTGCATGCACAGGACGCCCGCGACCATCGCGAAGGTCACCGCGCCCAGCAGCCCCTCGCGGGTCTTGCCGGGGCTGATGCGCGGAGCCAGCGGATGCTTTCCGAAGCGCCAGCCCACCGCGTACGCACCGGTGTCGCTGACCACGGTCAGCAGCAGGAAGGTCAGGACCCGCCACGGGCCGTCGTCGGTGTCGAGCATCAGCGCCACGAAAGTGGCCAGAAACGGCACGTAGAAGGCGGCGAAGACGCCCGCCGTGACATCCCTGAGGTAGTTGTCGGGCGGCTCGGTCATCCGCCAGACCAGCACCGCGAGCGCCGTAAGGGCGACCGCCACCACCGCGCCCTGGGCACCGCGCACATAGCCGGCGACGACCATGGCGACCCCGCCGACGGCGAGCGGCACCAGGGGGACCCGGATGTCCTTGCGCTCGGTCAGCCGCGAGGTCAGCTCCCAGAGCCCGACCACCACCGCGACCGCCACCACGCCGACGAACACAGGCTTGTAGATGAAGAGCGAGGCCAAGATGATCACACCGAGGCCGATGCCCACCCCTATCGCGGCCCGCAGATTCCGGCCCGCGCTCTTCTTGCCCTGCCCGGCGCCGGCGCCGCCCGCGCCGTCGGCAGGGGCCGGGTCGGGCGCGGGGTCGGGGGGCGTCGGCCGACGACCGGCGGGCTGCCGGGGGCCGGGCTGCGGCTCCCGCTCGTCGCGGAAGAGGGGGCCGCTCTGCCGAGCGGCCCCCCGGTCACGGTCGGCGGCCTCGCCGGAGTCGCCGCCTGCGTGGGGCACGGTGGGCATGGGGCGAGTTTGCGCCGCCTCACCCACCTCATGCGCGGGACCCGCCGAAGAAGTGGGCACCTCCCAGCCATAGCCGGGGGAGGTGCCCTGGCCGCCCGGTCCCCGGAGTCCGGCGCTTGGTGGGGCCCCCCAGGAAGAGTCGTTCATCAGACCTCGAGCAGCTCGGCTTCCTTGTGCTTGAGCAGCTCATCCACCTGCGCGACATACTTCGCCGTGGTGTCGTCGAGCTCCTTCTCCGCGCGGCGCCCCTCGTCCTCGCCGACCTCGCCGTCCTTGATCAGCTTGTCGATGGACTCCTTGGCCTTGCGGCGGACGCTGCGGATCGAGATCTTCGCGTCCTCGCCCTTGCCCTTGGCGACCTTGATGAACTCCTTGCGGCGCTGCTCGGTGAGCTCGGGGAACACCACACGGATGATGTTGCCGTCATTGCTCGGGTTGACGCCCAGATCGGAGTCCCGGATCGCCTGCTCGATATTGCGGAGCGCGGTCTTGTCAAACGGCGTGACCACGGCCATCCGCGGCTCCGGCACCGAGAACGACGCCAGCTGATTGATCGGCGTCAGCGCACCGTAGTAGTCCGCCACGATCTTGTTGAACATCGCCGGGTGCGCACGCCCGGTGCGGATCGCGGCGAAGTCCTCCTTGGCGACCACAACGGCCTTCTCCATCTTCTCCTCGGCCTCGAGGAGGATCTCTTCGATCACCACTTGCTCCTGGTGTTATCAGTAAGCAGAGCCTCGCCCCTGCGTGCGTCTTCTCCTGCACGGTGTCCGACCGGCAGGCCGTTGTCCATCCCCCGTTCGAGCCGTCAGGCCCGGGAGCCCTGGTCGCTCACCAGCGTGCCGATCTTCTCACCCTTCACCGCACGCGCGATATTTCCTTCGGCCAGGAGCTCGAAGACGAGGATGGGCAGCTTGTTGTCCCGGCACAGGGTGATCGCGGTGGCGTCGGCGACCTTGAGGTCCCGGGTGATCACCTCGCCGTACTCCAGGGCGTCGAACTTCACCGCGTCGGGGTTGCGGGCGGGGTCGGAGTCATAGACCCCGTCCACGCCGTTCTTGCCCATGAGCAGGGCCTGCGCGTCGATCTCCAGCGCTCGCTGGGCCGCGGTGGTGTCCGTGGAGAAGTACGGCATACCCATACCCGCGCCGAAGATGACCACACGCCCCTTCTCCAGATGGCGCACCGCACGCAGCGGAATGTACGGCTCCGCGACCTGGCCCATGGTGATGGCGGTCTGGACGCGGGAGTCGATGCCCTCCTTTTCCAGGAAGTCCTGGAGGGCGAGACAGTTCATGACGGTTCCGAGCATGCCCATGTAGTCCGAGCGGGCCCGGTCCATACCGCGCTGCTGCAACTCCGCACCGCGGAAGAAGTTACCGCCGCCGATGACGATGGCGATTTCGGCACCGTCCCTGACCACGGCGGCGACCTCGCGGGCGATGGCGTGCACGACATCGGGGTCGACACCGAGTCCCCCGCCTCCGGCGAACGCCTCGCCGGACAGCTTCAGCAGGAAGCGACCGTGTGGGACCGCGCCGTGCGCCTTCTTGTCATCGGCGGCCTGTTTGGCGTCCGCGCCGTGATTCATTGGAGATCTCCTCGTGCACATACGAAGAAGGCCACTGCCGGACGGGTCCTGTTACGACCTCTGCGGCAATGGCCTCCTCGTCACATCTGCGGCCGACCGGTCGACGGTTGGCTGCCTACGACCCTATCGGGGTCGCCGGTCATTCGCTGCTCGGCTCAGACGCCGACGCGGAAACGGGCGAAGCGCTTGAGCGAGACACCGGCCTCGTCCAGGATCTTCTGGACGGACTTCTTGTTGTCCTTGGCGAACGGCTGGTCCACCAGCACGTTCTCCTTGAAGAAGCCGGTGACACGACCCTCGATGATCTTCGGCAGGGCGCCCTCGGGCTTGCCCTCCTCGCGGGCGGTGGCCTCGGCGACCCGGCGCTCGTTCTCGACCGTCTCGGCCGGGATCTCGTCGCGGGTGAGGAACTTCGGGGCGAAGGCGGCGATGTGCTGCGCGACGTCCTTGGCGACCGTGGCGTCTTCCTTGTCCAGCTCGACCAGGACGCCGACCTGCGGCGGCAGGTCCGGGCTGGTCCGGTGCATGTACGCCGCGACAAAGCCGCCGGAGAACTGCGCGAAGCGGTCCAGGACGATCTTCTCGCCGAGGGTCGCGTTGGCCTCGTCGACGAACGCCTGAACGGTCTTGCCCGCCTCGATCTCGGAGGCCAGCAGGGCCTCCAGGTCGGCCGGGGAGGTCTTGGCGACGTGGGCGGCGATGGCGTCGGCGACGGCCACGAACTTGTCGCCCTTGGCCACGAAGTCGGTCTCGCACTTCAGCTCGACCAGCACGCCGGAGGACTTGTCGTCCGCGATGAGGGAGACGACGGCACCGTTCTCGGCGCTGCGGCCCTCACGCTTGGCCACGCCCTTCTGGCCCTTGACGCGCAGGATCTCGACGGCCTTGTCGACGACGCCCTCGGCCTCGTCCAGCGCCTTCTTGCAGTCCATCATGCCGGCGCCGGTGAGCTCACGGAGCTTCTTGACGTCAGCGGCGGTGAAGTTCGCCATGATCTGTGAATCTCTTCTCGAAAGTCGAAAGCTCTACGGGTGAACGGCGGGGGCGGCGCCACAGGCACCGTCCCCCGCCGTCATACACCGTCTGAGTGACGTCTGAGTGGTCAGCCCTGCTCGGTGCCCGCGGCGGGGGCCTCGGCAGGCTTGGCGTCCTCGGCGGGCTGGGCAGCGTCCTCAGCGGGCTTGGCGGCGTCCTCGGCGGGCTTGTCCGCGGCGGCCTCGGCCGGCTTGGCCTCGGCCTCGTCGGCCTTCTTCTCGCCCTCGAGCAGGTCGCGCTCCCACTCGGCGAGCGGCTCGCCCGCGGCCTTGTCGGCCTTCTCGTCACCGGTGGCGACACCGGAACGGGCGATGAGGCCCTCGGCGACGGCGTCGGCGATCACCCGGGTGAGCAGGGTGACGGAGCGGATCGCGTCGTCGTTGCCCGGGATCTTGTAGTCGACCTCGTCCGGGTCGCAGTTGGTGTCGAGGATCGCGACGACCGGGATCCGGAGCTTGCGCGCCTCACCGACGGCGATGTGCTCCTTCTTGGTGTCCACGATCCAGACGGCGCTGGGCACCTTCTGCATCTCGCGGATACCGCCGAGGGTCTTCTCCAGCTTGGCCTTCTCACGGGAGAGGACCAGGAGCTCCTTCTTGGTGAGGCCGGAGGCGGCCACATCCTCGAAGTCGATCTGCTCGAGCTCCTTCAGGCGCTGAAGGCGCTTGTAGACGGTCGAGAAGTTGGTGAGCATGCCGCCCAGCCAGCGCTGGTTGACGTACGGCATGCCGACGCGGGTCGCCTGCTCGGCGATGGCCTCCTGCGCCTGCTTCTTGGTGCCGACGAACATGATGGAGCCGCCGTGGGCGACGGTCTCCTTGACGAACTCGTAGGCGCGGTCGATGTACGACAGCGACTGGAGCAGGTCGATGATGTAGATGCCGTTGCGCTCGGTGAAGATGAAGCGCTTCATCTTCGGGTTCCAGCGGCGGGTCTGGTGCCCGAAGTGGACGCCGCTCTCCAGCAGCTCCCGCATCGTGACGACGGCCATGGCCGTACTCCTTGAGGTACTCGGTTCCACGGCGGCCGGGCGGCCGCCGCTCCTGACGTCCCGGCGCGCCTGCCACGGACGGGGCCCTTTCGGGGGTCGTCCGAGGACCGAGGGGCGCGGCCACCGAGCTGACCGATGCGCGATCGGAGCACCGGTGGCGGGGCGTGCGAAGTCGATCCGGTGACCCGGATCGCCATAAGAAGTGTACGGGACCGGTACGGTGCCGGGTGACGGCGTTATCCACAACCAGTGAGTAGTCCCCCGATTCCGTCCATGATCCACCCGTTTCGGGCCGCCCGGCCATCGTGGGGGCATGCGAAGGCTTGTGGTGGGTTGGGCGCGTGTCCTGGTGATTCTTGTGCTGTCGGTGCTGTCGGTGCCGACGGCCTTCCTTCTGGTGTCGCCTCTTCCGGCGGCACGGGCCGCGGCGGCGGATCCGGAGCCGGGTACGAGGCCCGGCGAGGGACGGTCGAGGCCGGGGGGAGAACGGTCATGGCCGGTCGGTGGTGCGCCGGGCGCGGTGCGGCCTGCCGTGCTGAGGGGCTGGCGGCCGCCTCCGGCGCCCTGGGCGGCGGGGCACCGCGGGGTCGACCTCGCGGCGCGCCCGGGCGAGCGGGTCCGGGCGGCGGGCCCGGGGCGGGTGAGCTTCGTGGGTCCGGTCGCGGGCCGTGGTGTGCTGGTGATCGAGGTGTCCGGGACCGGCTCCCGTCCCCTGCGGACCACCTACGAACCGGTGCGCGCCACGGTGGCCAAGGGGGAACGGGTGGCCGCCGGGCAGGTGGTCGGCGTGGTGGCGCCGGGCCCCTTCCACTGCCGGTCGGGCTGTCTGCACTGGGGGCTACGGCGCGCGGACCGCTATCTCGATCCGCTGTCTCTACTGCCGCCGTCGATGCTGCGGGGCGGGCCGTCCCGGCTGCTCCCGGTGTTCGGGGTGCGCGAGGCGCCCACGCTCTCCGCGCTCGCCTCCCCCGCCGGGGACACCCGGCTGCCGACGGCCGCGGCGCTGGTGGCGGCCTCCCTCTGGGCCCGGCTCCGGCTGGGTCGCCCGGGCCGGTGCGGGTCGTCCGGGGCCGCCGGTCGTCCGGGTCGCGACCCGCGCGCGCCCGCTGGGGCAGGTCGCCCGGCCGTCCGCCGCGCCCCGCGCGCCCGCTGTGGCAGTGGAAGAAGGGACGGGCGGTCAGCCCCGGACGCCGCGCAGGGCCATGGCGACGGCCGCCTCGGTGATCCGCTCGGGGTCCTCGGCCGCGCCGAGCTCGATGCGGCGGACCGCGGCGTCCACGACGCCCTGGAGCAGCACGGCCGAGAGCCGGGGCTGCTCATGCCCGAGGGTCGCGAGGGCCTCGACCACCATGGCGATCAGCCCGCCGTGGGCCGCCCGGATCTTCTCCCGCGCGCCCGCGTCCAGCTCACCGGCGGAGATCGCCACCACCGCGCGGTGCCGGCGGTCGCCGACGAGCGCGAGCTGTCGGCGAACATACGCCTCGATCTTCGCCTCAGGCCCGTCGGCCCGCTCCATGGCGGCCTCGACCTCGGCGGCCCAGACCGGGAAGTCCACGGCGCACAGCTCCTCGACCACGGCGGCGCGGGAGCGGAAGTACTCATAGACGGAGGACCGTGCGAGTCCCGTGCGCTCGGCGAGGGCGGGGAAGGTCAGCGCCTCCGTGCCGCCCTCGGACAGCAGGGTGCGGGCGGCCTCCAGCAGGGCCGCGCGCTGCATCGTCCGGTGCTCGGCCACTGAGGCCGCTCGAATCCTGGGCACCCGACCACTCTACGGAAGAGGCCGCCCCGAGGGCGATGCCGGAGGGACGATTCAGCGCCCGACGTCGGCGAGTTTCGCCCGCAGCTGGAGCACCGATTTGGTGTGGATCTGGCTGACCCGGCTCTCGGTGACGCCGAGCACCTGACCGATCTCGGCGAGCGTGAGCCCCTCGTAGTAGTAGAGCGTGACCACGGTCTTCTCCCGCTCCGGGAGGGTGTTGATCGCCCGGGCGAGCAGCCGCCGCAGCTCCCTGTCCTCGGCCACCTCGACCGGGTTGTCGGCCGCGGTGTCCTCGAGGGTGTCCATGAGGCTGAGCCGGTCGCCGCCCTCGCCGCCGACGTGCAGCAGCTCCTCCAGGGCGACCACATTGGCGAGCGACAACTGGCTGAAGACGCCGTGCAGTTCCTCGAGGCTGATGCTCATCTCGCTGGCCACCTCGGCCTCCGAGGGGGTACGGCGCAGCTGGGCCTCGAGCGTGGCGTACGCCCGCTCCACGGCCCGGGCCTTCTGGCGGACCGACCGCGGAATCCAGTCCAGGGCCCGCAGCTCGTCGATCATCGCGCCGCGGATCCGGGTGATCGCGTAGGTCTCGAACTTGATGGCGCGCTCGGGGTCGAACTTCTCGATGGCGTCGATGAGTCCGAAGACCCCGGACGAGACGAAGTCCGCCTGCTCGACATTGGAGGGCAGCCCGACGCTGACCCGGCCGGCCACATATTTCACCAGCGGTGAGTAGTGCAGGATCAGCTGCTCCCGCAGCCGGCCGTCGCCCGTGGTCTTGTACGACCGCCACAGCTCGTCGAGCGATGAGGGCGCGGCAGGGTGCACCGCGCCGCGGGCCGCGGGCGGCGCCGCGCTGTCAGACCCGGAGATGTGCTGGGGCATTCGTCGCCTTGAGCCGTTCTGCCATGACATGGGTGAGGACGTACGCTTCCGCCGGAAACCTTGTGAGCGTAGCGTGACTAAGGCGTCGCGGTATGCGAAGGGCGTCGGCTCGGCGGTGTGCGGATACGGTCATCGCCTCAACCCTTTCACCCGATTGCCCCGATTCGGGGGATCGCCTCGCCGTGCGCCGTCGCTCCGGCGCACGGGCGGGACCAACTCCCATCGATCGCCATGACGTTCGACAAAGCCCAGGGCGAGCAGTTCATGGAGCCGGCCCAGGGCCTCGTCGCAGCCGGTCCCGGATTCCCGGGCCACATCCCGCAGGTGGTTGCCGCCCCGTGCCGACAACGCTTCCAGCACCCGTGCCGTCACGGGATCGAGCAGGTCCCGCTCGACCAGCGGCCCCCGCCGCTCCGGGGCGAGGTCTCCGATGCCGCCGATGAGCTCAGCCACTTCGGCGGCGTCGGTGACCAGGACGGCCTCGCCGCGCAGGAGTTCATGCACCCCGGCCGAGAGCCCGCTGGTCACCGGTCCGGGCACCCCCATGGTGGACCGCCCGAGCTGTTGTGCCCGGCGCGCGGTGACGAGCGATCCGCTGCGGTACTGGGCCTCGACCACGACCGTGCCGCGGGTGAGGGCTGCGATGACCCGGTTGCGGAGCACGAATCTGGGGCGCGTCGGATGCGCTCCCGGTGGCAACTCGGCCAGCACCAGGCCCTGTTCGGCCATGCGCGCGATCAACTCGGCGTGCGCTCGCGGATAGGGGACGTCCACACCGGAGGCGAGCACCGCGATGGTGGCCCCGCCGGCGGCGAGCGCCCCTCGGTGAGCCGCGCCGTCCACGCCGTGGGCCGCCCCGGAGACGACCACCCAGCCGCGCTCGGCGAGCCCGGCGCCGAGGGACGTCGCGACATGCGCGCCGTAGTCGCTGCAAGCCCGCGCGCCGACCACGGCGACCGAGCGCAGCGCCCACATCCGCAGGTCGGCCGCGCCGCGCACCCATAACCCGACCGGGCGAGCGTCACCGAGATCGTCGAGCTGACCGGGCCAGTCCAGGTCCCCGGGGCAGATGAACCGTCCGCCGCACCGGGCGATCAGCGCGAGGTCCGTGACCGGGTCCACCCCGGGCGCCCGGAGGGCGCATCCGGCAAGCCGCTCCCCGGTGGCCCCGGGCGGGGGCTTGCCCTTCCCGGTGAGCGCCCGCCACAGGGCGACCGGCCCCATGCGGCGCAGCCAGCGCCCCACGGTCTCGTCCCCGGGCTCCACGAGCCGGGTGAGCGCCGCCCGCGCCAGCCGCTCCTCGTCCGGAACGCCCCGCCGCTCGGGGAGATCCTGCCCCTCATCCGGAGCGACCCGCCGCTTGGCCAGCCCCTGCTCCTCGTCCGGGACGCCCCACCGCTCGGGGAGCCTCTGCCCCTCGTCCGGGGTGTCTCTCTCGTCCGGGACGCCCCGCCCCTCCGGGAGTGCCTGGCCCTCGTCCCAGCCGCCCTGCCCCTGCCCTGGCTCGGAGAACAGGGCGGGCACGGCCCCGCGGCCGCCCGCCGAAGGCGATGGCATCAGCACTCCCCCGCCGGAACCGGCACCCCGCGGCTGACCCCGGTGCGCAGTTGCAGCGCCTGGGCGACGTCCGGCGCCATGGGCCGGTCGTGCCCGGCCAGGTCGGCGACGGTCCAGGCGACCCGCAGCACCCGGTCGAGCCCCCGGGCGGTGAGCAGCCCGCGCTCCATGTCGCGCTCGGCCTCGCGCAGCGCACCGGAGGACGGCTGCCAGCGGGTGCGCAGCTCATGGCCCGGCACCTCGCTGTTCAGCCGCCAGGGGGTGCCGTGGAGGCGGGCGGCGGACCGCTCCCGGGCTTCCCGGACCCGGGCCGCGACGGACGCGCTGCTCTCCGCCCCGGCACGCGCCCCGGTGAGCTCGGTCCGGCTCACCGCCTCGACACGGACCCGCAGGTCCACCCGGTCCAGCAGCGGTCCGGACAGCCGTGCCTGATAGCGGCGGACCGTGGCGGGCGAGCACTCGCAGACGTCGCCCATCAGACCGTGGCGCCCGCAGGGGCAGGGGTTGGCCGCGAGCATCAGCAGGAAGCGCGCCGGCATCCGCATCATCCCGGCGGACCTGGCGACCACCACATGCCCCGATTCCAGGGGCTGCCGGAGAGCATCCAGCGCCTTCCCGCTGAACTCGGGAGCCTCGTCCAGGAAGAGCACGCCACGGTGGGCGAGCGAGACCGCGCCGGGTCGGGGCAGACCATTGCCCCCGCCCACGAGCGCGGCCATGGTCGCCGAGTGGTGCGGGGCGCAGTACGGCGGGGTCTCCACCAAGGGCTGTCCCGGCGGCAGGACCCCGGCGACCGAATGGACCGCGGTGACCTCCAGGGCCTCCTGCTGGGTGAGCGGCGGCAGCAGCCCGGGCAGCCGCTCGGCCAGCATGGTCTTCCCGGCCCCCGGAGGCCCGTTCAGGAAGAGGTGGTGCCCGCCCGCGGCCGCGACCTCCAGGGCGGTGCGCGCGGCCCGCTGCCCGGCGACCTCGGCCAGATCGGGCCGCCCCGCCCCGGCCCCGGGCACCGCGGCCACACCGGTGCCCATACCGGCGCCGGGCACGGTGAGCCCCGCGAGCATCGGATCGGGGCGGCCCAGCTCCTGGGGCTCCTCCTCCTCGGGCACCGGCTCGTCCGTCAGCACCGCGATCAGCTGGCGAAGGCTCCGCACACCCAGCACCGAGACGCCCGGCACCAGGGCCGCCTCCGCCGCCGTCTGCTCGGGGACCACGACCTGGCGGTAGCCCGCCTCGGAGGCGGCGAGCACGGCGGGCAGCACCCCGCGGACCGGGCGCACCCGGCCGTCGAGCCCCAGCTCCCCGATCATCATCAGATCGGCGATCTCCCGCGGGTCCACCCGCTCGGCCGCGCCGAGCACCGCACAGGCCACGGCCAGGTCGAAGCCGCTGCCGCCCTTGGGGACGGATGCCGGGCTGAGCCCGACCGTGAGCTTCTTCTGCGGCCATTCACCGCCGGAATTGACCACGGCCGCGCGGACCCGGTCCCGGCTCTCCACCAGGCTCTTGTCGGGCAGCCCGACCAGGGTGAAGGCGGCCACACCCGGCTCCAGATCGGCCTGGACCTCCACCACCACGCCCTCGACCCCGACCAGCGCCACCGAGCAGGTGCGGGCGAACCCCATCAGGCCACACCTCGCACATGCTCGACCACGGGCGCGCCCCGGCGGGGCAGCACCACCCCCACCACATCGATCCGCACCCCGCCCGGCGGCGGCCCGCCGTGCCGCTCCAGCCAGCGCTCCGCCAGCCACCGCAGCCGCGCGGTCTTGTCCTGTCCGACGGCCGCCATCGGATGCTCGTAACCGCCCTCGCGGCGCGTCTTGACCTCGCACACCACCAGCGCCCCGGCGTCGAGCGCGACGATGTCGATCTCGCCGTCCCGGCATCGCCAATTGCGCTCCAGGACCGTCATCCCGGCTTCCGCCAATGTGCGGACCGCCACATCCTCGCCGTAGCGGCCCAGCGCTCCTCGGGCGTTCATTCGGCACCACCTCCGGCACCGAATGTGACGCCCCCGCGCCCCGCTCAGGGATCTTGGAGCATTCCTGTGGACGGCCGCCCGGCTGTGGAAAACTCAGCCACCCGAAAGGTGGAGTCAGCCGCCCGAGAGTTCAGGTCAGCCCCCAGAAAGATCGGATCAGCTGCCCGGAAAGGTCGGGGGTCAGCCGCTCGGAAGATCGAGGTCGCTCTTGTTCAGCTCCTCGATGTTCACGTCCTTGAACGTGAGAACCCGTACCTGCTTCACGAAACGGGCCGGGCGGTACATGTCCCAGACCCAGGCGTCGGCCATCGACACCTCGAAGAAGACCTCACCCTGGACCGAGTGCACCTGCATCTCGTAGTCGTTGGTGAGATAGAAGCGGCGCTCGGTCTCGATCACATATTTGAACAGACCGACGACATCGCGGTACTCCCGGTAGAGCTTCAGCTCCATCTCGGTCTCGTACTTCTCGAGGTCCTCGGCGCTCATGGCATGTTCCCCTTCAGCCGTGCGTCCCCCCATTGTGCGTCAGACGCGCTCAGTCTCCAGGATCACCGGTGTACTCGGAGGTCCCTCGACGAGCAGCGTACGCAACAGCTCCGCCAGCCGTGTCGGGTACACCGGCTCGGTGGCCGTGGCCAGCTCATCCGCCGTCCACCAGCGCAGACCGGCCACGCTCCGCCGCTCCAGCTCCGTCAGCCCGCCGCCGGCCCGCGCCGGGGTCTGTTGGGTACGACACAGGTAGTACCACTCGTCCTGGTCCCAGCGCCGCCCGGCGAACGGGAAGGAGCAGATCCGCCGCCACAGCAGCGGGCCGAGCCGCATATCGGTGATCCCGGTCTCCTCCGCGAGCTCGCGGAGCGCGGCCTCCTCGCGGCTCTCCTCGCCCTCCAGGCCGCCTCCCGGGGTGAACCACCAGGTGGACGAGGGATCGTCCGGTTCGAAGCCGTGCAGCAGCAGGATGCGGTCCTGCGGGTCCAGCAGCACCACCCGGGCGACCTTCCGCAGCCGCCGCTCGTCCGTGCCGGTCGTCCGCTCGGCTCCGTCAGGCCCGTCAGCCACTCGCGGCCACCTTCCCCTTCGCCGCCTGGTCCCGCCGGGCGCCGCCGCCCGACCTGCGCCGGGCGATCGGCCCATGGGCCGCGCCCGCCAGGATCAGCACCGCACCCACGATGACCGCGATCAGGATCGGCCCCAGCGGCCCCGGCTGCGAGATCCCGCCCGGCAGCGTCTTGAAGGCGTCGGGCCGCCCCACGGTCCCCCAGGACCCCAGCGGCCAGGCGGTGGCGTCCACCCGGGCGTCCACCGCGCCGCGCTCCACGGCGCCGCCCGCCTCGTCGGTGAGGTGCACCCGCGAGTCCAGGGAGTCGCTGCGATGGTCGCCCATCAGGAACAGCCGGTCCTTGGGCACGGTGGTGGAGAAGACCGAGGAGGAGGCCTGCTCCCCCGAGCGCAGATACGGTTCCTCGAGGACCTTGCCGTTCACCCGCAGCCGGCCCTGCTTGTCACAGCACTCGACCCGGTCGCCGCCGACCCCGATGACCCGCTTCACCATCGGCAGGTCGCCCCACACCTGATCGCGGAAGACCACCACATCGCCGCGGCGCACATCGCCGCCGTCGACCCGCTCCGCCAGCACCCGGGCGCCCTTGCCGATCGTCGGCGCCATGGAGTCGGTGGGGACCGTGTACGGCTTGTAGAGCAGCGCGCCCCAGACGAAGCCGCCGAGGAACAGCACACAGCCGACGGCCACCGCCAGCCCGGACAGCACACTGCCGGGCGTGCGCCGCGGCTTGCCGCCCCCCACCCCTTGGGCTCCGCTCATTCCAGTGCTCCCGCCGTACGCAACAGACGTAGAAGATCAGGTTCCGTGTGCCCCGGGGCACACGGAACCGCACCTTACCCGGCGGTACGGGCCCCGTCAGCAGTCGGCGGTCAACCGCTCCGGCCGGCTCTCGGCCTCCGTACGGACCTTGGCGATCAGCCGGCGGCGGCGCCACAGCACGATCGGCAGCGCACCCGCGAACCCCAGGGCCGAGGGGGCCATCGCGGCGGCCGCGCCCAGACCCGGCTGGTCGAAGGTGCTCGGCACCGGCAGGGTGGTCCAGCGGTTGATCGGCCAGGCGATGACGATCGCGCGCCCGACGACGTCGTCCACCGAGACCGTGCCGTTGTTCAGGTTCTGGTGGTAGCGGGAGTCAAGCGAGTCCTGCCGGTGGTCGCCCATCACCCAGATCCGGCCATCGGGCACCTTGATCGGGCCGAACGGCTTCTCGTCACAGGGGGTGTTCCCGGGGAAGATGTACGGCTCGTCCAGCGGCTTGCCGTTGACCATGACCTTGCCGCCGCGCTTGCAGGAGACGGTGTCCCCGCCGACCGCGATGACGCGCTTGATCAGGTCCTTCTCCTCCGCCGACGGCATCAGCCCGATAAAGCTGAGCGCCTTCTGGATCCCCTCGGCGACCGGTCCTGAGCTCTTGGTCTGCGACTCGCCGAGCCAGCCGCCCGGGTCGTGGAAGACGACCACCTCGCCGCGCTCCGGCTCGGAGCCGAACCACGGGGTGAGCTTGTCCACCAGCACCCGGTCGCCCCGCTGGAGGGTGTCCTGCATCGAGTCGGACGGGATCGAGAACGCCTGCACCAGGAAGGTCTTGATCAGCAGCGCCAGGGCCAGCGCGATGACGACCAGGATCGGCAGTTCCTTCCAGAAGGAGCGCACCTTCTTGGGCTTCCCGAGCTTCCCGGGCCCGCCGGGCTTCCCGGGGCCCGGCTGATCCGCCCCGTCCCCGGGCCCGGGCGGATCAGCCGCGCCGGGACCGCCCTGGGGATCGGAGGGTTCCGGCCCGCCATCGGCTCCGCGTGGGTCCGACGCCCTCGGCGCGGCAGCCGCCCCGTTCGTGGGTGCACCGGCTTCGGGCGCCTCGTCCGCCCCGTCCGTGGGGTGCTCCGCCCCCGTCCCGGGCTGCCTCTCGGGCTCTTCGTGACCGGATCGTGCGCCGACCGCCAAATCCCCCACATCCACTCCTCACGCCTGACTGCCGCCTGCCCCACGAACGGCGCAGGATCACCACTCCCATAACGAGCGGGAGTTCCGCAGGGGTCGGGAGCTGGACCATTCCTTGCTGATCCATGGGGGACAGCCTATGTGCCGAGCCCTCGGCCTGTGTCGCCCCACTCGGCGCGTCCTTCACCGAGGCGTAGGTGCCCGGTTCCTCGAGGCGCCGCATGTGCCCGAACGGCCACGCGATCACCACAGCGCGGCCGACCACCATGTTGTCCGGCACCGTGCCCTGGTACGGCTCGTCCAGATGGACCCGGGAGTCCGCCGAGTTGGACCGGTGATCACCCATCACGAACATCCGCCCCTGAGGGACCGTCACCTTGAACTGCTTCTGCGACGGCGGATTGCCCGGGTGCAGATACGGTTCGTTCAGCGGCGTCCCGTTGACGGTGACCTTACCGTTCGTATCGCAGCACTCCACCGTGTCGCCGCCCACGGCGACCACCCGCTTGATCAGGTCCTGCTCGTCGGAGGACGGCAGCAGCCCGATGAAGGTCAGGAACTCCTTGCCCTGCTTGATGACCGGCGGGTCGTCCTTGGGTGGCTTCCGCTCGTCGTCCAGCCACCCCCCGGGGTCCTTGAACACCACCACATCGCCGCGCTCCGGCTTCGAGCCGAACCACGGGGTGAACTTGTCCACCAGCACCCGGTCGCCGATCCGGATGGTCTGCTCCATCGAGCCGGACGGAATGACGAACGCCTGCACCAGGAAGGTCTTCAGGACGAGCGCGATCACCAGCGCCACGCCCACCAGGATCGGTATCTCCTTGACGGCCGAACGGCGCCGCCTGCGCTTGATACGCCGCTGGATCTTGCGCCGCTCCGCGCGCCCGCCCACCCGGCGCTCACCCGGCGGACGGGGAGTGCCCAGGTCGACGCCGGGGGGCTGAGCGGCCTGGCGCGCCGCGGCACGAGGACGCCCACGCTTACCCATGGGCACCGCCAGAGGCGGCGGACGGTATGCGGCCGGGCGCCGCGGGCACGCTGGTGAAGGCGTCCGTCCGGGGTACGCCGGACCAGCGGCCGAACGGCCAGCCGATCCATTCGGCGCGGCCGATCACCTTGTCGACGGGGACCGTGCCCCCGCCCGGAGCGCCCAGATAGTCGCGCGAGTCCCGGGAGGCGTCGCGGTGGTCGCCCATCACCCACAGCCGTCCTTCGGGCACCACGATGTCGAAGCGCACCCGCGAGGGGCTGTCCCCGGGGTGCAGATAGTGCTCGTCCACCGGCTGACCGTTCACCTCGATCCTCCCCCGCTCGTCGCAGCAGGTGACCCGGTCACCACCGATGCCCACCACGCGCTTGACGTAGTCGGACTCGGCCGGTTCGGCCAGCCCGACCGCCGCGGCCGCCTTGCGCAGCAGACCCGTCACCGGATTCCCGGACGGCTCCTCGTCTCCGAAGGAACCGGCTCCGTCGAACACGACAACGTCGCCGCGGCTCGGATCGTCCCCGAAACGGTAGGCGAGCTTGTTCACAAGCACTCTGTCCCCGGGGCGCAGGGTGCTCTCCATCGAACCGCTCGGGATCAGGAACGGCTGGAGCACAAAGCCGCTCACCAACAGCACGAACGCGGCACACGCGGTCGCGAGCAGCGCCGCCCGCCGCCAGCGCCCGCCGCCGACCGGCCGGCCCCCGCGCAGCCATCGCGGCAGCCGCCCGGCGGACCGGGGCTCCCCGGTCCGCGCGGAGGCATGCGAAGAGCGCGACCGCCCCTCGTGCTCCTTCTCGGAGCCCGGGGAGCGGTCGCGCTCCGCGAGCTGTCCTTCGGTGTTCATCGGGCCAGAGCCTATCCGGCCCGGCCGGATGATCCGGCGGTAGCTCAGTAGTCGCGCAAAATCGCCGCGATCCAGCCGCGAGCTCAGCTCTCGCGCTTCTCCTTGATCTTGGCGGCCTTGCCGCGGAGGTCGCGCAGGTAGTACAGCTTCGCGCGGCGCACATCACCGCGGGTGACGACCTCGATCTTCTCGACGATCGGAGTGTGCACCGGGAAGGTGCGCTCCACGCCGACGCTGAAGCTCACCTTGCGGACGGTGAAGGTCTCGCGGACACCGGAGCCCTGACGGCGGATGACGACGCCCTTGAACTGCTGGACACGGGAGCGGTTGCCCTCGATGACGCGGACGTGGACGTTGACCGTGTCGCCGGGGCGGAAGGTCGGGATATCGGTGCGCAGCGACGCGGAGTCGACGGTGTCGAGCAGGTGAGACATGATCGTCTGCTTTCTTCGCCGATGCCACAGGTCATCAGCGGAATATCGGATGATGATTCGGAGTGCCGCCCTCATCGGGTGGGCGTCGGTCCCCCTGTGGCAGGGGCGCACACCCGGACGTACGGCAGCGGCCTATTCTTCCACGGCACGGTCCGGCCGCCCAAATCGGGCCCCACCGGTCGTCCCGCTGGTCGTACCGCCAGTCGTCCCGCCGGTCCCGGGCAGCTCCTCCCAGCCCAGCTCGGCCAGGAGCGCACGGTCATGCTTGTCGAGCGTCGCCGGGTCGCAGCGCTCGATCAGATCGGGGCGGTTCTCGCTGGTACGGCGGAACGCCTCGTCCCGGCGCCAGCGGGCGACCTTGCCGTGGTGGCCGCTGATCAGCACCTCCGGGATGGAGCGGCCGCGCCACTCCGGGGGCTTGGTGTAGACGGGCCCCTCCAGGAGGTCGGCCATCGTGCCGGGGGCGAAGGAGTCGTCACGGTGCGACTCGGCGTTCCCCAGCACGCCCGGCAGCAGCCGGGCCACCGCCTCGGTGATCACCAGCACCGCGGCCTCGCCGCCGGCCAGGACGTAGTCGCCGATCGAGACCTCGTGGACCTCCAGCCGTTCGCCGTACTCCTCGATCACCCGGCGGTCGATGCCCTCGTAGCGGGCGGGCGCGAAGACCAGCCAGGGGCGCTCGGCGAGCTCGACGGCGAGGGCCTGGGTGAACGGACGGCCGGACGGAGTCGGCACGATCAGCGTGGGCTTGACCAGCCCCTCGGCCTCGCCCGACGCCATGATCGAGTCAAGCGCCTCGCCCCAGGGCTCGGGCTTCATCACCATGCCGGGGCCGCCGCCGTACGGGGTGTCGTCGACCGTGTTGTGCCGGTCGTGCGTCCAGTCGCGCAGATCGTGGACGCGCACATCGAGTTGGCCGCGGGCGCGGGCCTTGCCGACCAGCGAGACGTTCAGCGGCTCCAGGTACTCGGGGAAGATCGTGACGACGTCGAGCCTCATGACGACTCATCCTCACGGCCGCCTGCGGTGTCGCCCTTACGGTCGTCACCCGCGGTCTCACCGCTGCCCGCGGCCGCGCTCTTACGGCCGCCCGCGGTCTCGTCCTTACGGCTGCCCGCGATCTCCGCCTCCGCCTCGTCGAGCAGGCCCGGCGGCGGGTCGATCACGGCGCGCTGCTCCTCCAGATCGATCTCCGGCACGACCTCGGAGACGAACGGGATCATCACCTCACCCCCATCGGGGCGCTTCACGACCAGCAGGTCCTGGTACGGCAGATGGGAGATCTCGGAGATCCGCCCGACCTCCGTGCCGTCCACGGTGACCACATCGAGGTCGATCAGCTGATGGTCGTAGAACTCCTCGGGATCCTCGGGGAGTTCCTCCGGGTCGACCTCGGCGATCAGCAGGATGTTGCGCAGCGCCTCCGCGGCGTTGCGGTCGCGTACGCCTTCGAAGCGCAGCAGCAGCCGGCCGCTGTGCACCCGGCCGGACTCGATGGTCAGCGGCCCGGCCGAGGCGGGCTCGGTGGCCAGCACGGCGCCCGGGCCGAGCCGCAGCTCCGGCTCGTCCGTCCGCACCTCGACGGTGACCTCGCCCTTGATGCCATGGGCGCGGCCGATCCGCGCGACAACCAACTGCACGATGCGATGTCCCTTCACACACACGGGCCGGGGACGGCCCAAAGCCCTCCCCGGCCCGTGCCGGTGCTCTTCTTGATCGCCTCAGCGGACCTGATCGACGTCGACGAGGTCGACGCGGATCCCACGGCCGCCGATGGCGCCCACGACGGTGCGCAGGGCGCGTGCGGTGCGGCCATTGCGGCCGATCACCTTGCCGAGGTCATCGGGGTGCACCCGGACCTCCAGCACCCGCCCACGCCGCAGGTTGCGCGAGGCCACCTGCACGTCGTCGGGGTTGTCGACGATGCCCTTCACCAGGTGCTCGAGGGCCTCCTCGAGCATCCTCAGGCCTCAGTCGACGCGGTGGACTCAGCGGACTCGGCCGCCTCGTCCGACTTCTTGTCGGCCTTCTTCGCCTTCGGGGTGATCGCCTCACCCTTCGGCTCGTCTCCGGCGTCCTTGGCGGCCGCCTCGAACAGCGCGCGCTTGTCGGCCTTGGGCTCGGCGACCTTCATCGGAGCCGGGGCGGGCAGACCCTTGAACTTCTGCCAGTCGCCGGTGACCTTCAGAATGGCCAGCACGGGCTCGGTCGGCTGCGCGCCGACCTTCAGCCAGTGCTGCACGCGCTCCGAGTCGACCTCGATGCGCGACGGGTTCTGCACCGGGTGGTACAGACCGATCTCCTCGATGGCCCGGCCGTCACGGCGGGTACGGGAGTCGGCGACGACGATGCGGTAGTGAGGCGACCGGATCTTGCCCAGACGCTTCAGCTTGATCTTGACTGCCACGGGAGTGGTGTCTCCTGGTCTTGACGTGGTTGAGCACTGCGACGTGCCGCGTGGGGTTGCGGTACCCGAGTGCCCGATGGACGCGTCAGTCGTAGGAGAGAGGGGTCCTGGTCGACTGTCGAGTACAGCAGACCATTCTGCCACACCGTGACAGGTCAGCCGACCGCGGCCACCGGCTCCGGAATGCGGAACGGCTTCCCGCATCCTCCGCACATGATCGGCGCCTGGGCCAGCACCGACGGGACGACGCGGACATTGCGCCCGCAGTCGCACACCGCCTTGACCCGGACCCCGCCACCGGACGAGCCGTGGCGCGCGGCGGGCCCGCGGAAGGTGCGGGAGGTCTCGGCGGTGGTCGCCACGGTGTGCGCCTTGAGCGCGCGCTGGAGGCGGTCGATTGTCGTCCGGTACCGCTTTCTCGCCTCGGGACTGAGGGTGACCAGCGAGAAGCCGCTGCTGGGATGCGGCTCCTCGGGGTGGTCAAGACCCAGCTCCTCGGCGATCGCCAGGAACCGGCGGTTGTGGTAGCGGCCGGCGCGTGAGGTGTCACGGACACCGCGGGCAGCGGCGATCCCATGCACTGCCTCATGCAGCAGCCGTTCGAAGGAGAGCTCGGCGCCACATGCGGACGACGATTCTCCGATCAGCGATTCGGGCGCGGCGAGATCCGGCAGCTCGGGGTGGTGCCGTTGAATATCGGCCCACGCCTGCGCCAGCTCTGCGGCGAGAACAGGTGGTGTCGTGCTCACGTCGTGCTAACGAGCGGGACCGGTCCGGTGTTCCGATTCCGGGGCATCCCAAATAATTTGCACGTACCAGTCAGTTCACGGTGATGTACGACGACGAGGGGCGGGTGCGTAAATGTATGGATGAGCCACGCACCGCGCACCAAGCCGGTACGTACCGGTTCAGTAGGCCCTCGCGACGAACGCGACGTTACCGGGAGCGTCGTCGGCGTCCGGCACCGCCCCGTCCTCGGTGACCAGACACCGCACGGAAACGGACCGCTCGGCGAGCGCCGCCTCGCCCTCCGGCCCCAGGTCCGCCCACCGGATGCGGGCCCAGCCGCCCGCGGCCGCGGCCTCGGCGGCCTCCTCCATGGTCGTCACGTCCGTGGTGCGCGCCTTACGGCGTTCACGGGCCTGCCGCAGCAGCAGCGCCTGATCCTCCTCCAGGACCTTGGGCAGCAGCTCCGGCAGCAGCTCGGCGCGCACCGGCTCCTTGCCGCCGGGGATCCGCCGGGCCACCATCGCGGTGCCGCCCTCCAGGTCGCGCGGGCCGACCTCGACCCGGACCGGCACGCCCTTGAGCTCCCAGTCGACCGCGCGCCGGCCGAAAGGGGTGTCCGTACGGTCGTCGACGTGGACCCGCACGCCCGCCGCGGTGAGCAGCTCGCCGATCTCGCGGACCTTGGCGAGCACCGCGTCATCGCCCTTGATCGCCAGCACCACGACCTGGATCGGGGCCAGCCGCGGCGGGATCCGCAGCCCGTTGTCGTCGCCGTGCATCATCACCAGCGCGCCGACCATCCGGGTCGTGCTGCCCCAGGAGGTCTGCCAGACCAGCTCCTGCTCGCCGTCCTTGGACAGATAGCTGGTGTGGAAGGCCCGGGCGAAGTTCTGGCCCAGCTCATGGCTGGTGCCCAGCTGGAGCGCCTTGCCGTCGCCCATCATCCCTTCGAGGGTGAGGGTGTTGAGGGCGCCGGCGAACCGCTCCCGGGCGGTCTTGCGGCCCAGGACCAGGTCCATCGCCAGGACGTCCTCCATGAACCGGGCGTAGACCTCGCGGTGGATGCGGGCGGCGAAGTCCCGGGCGTCCTCGTACGAGGCGTGCGCGGTGTGACCCTCCTGCCACAGGAACTCGGTCGTCCGCAGGAACAGCCGCGGCCGCAGCTCCCAACGCACCACATTGGCCCACTGGTTGATCAGCAGCGGCAGATCGCGGTAGCTCTGCACCCACTTGGAGAAGTACTCGTTGACGATCGTCTCGGAGGTGGGCCGGACGACGACCGGCTCCTCGAGCTCCTTACCGCCGCCATGGGTGACGACCGCGAGCTCCGGCGCGAACCCCTCGACGTGATCGGCCTCCTTGGCCAGATACGACTGCGGGATGAAGAGCGGGAAGTACGCGTTCTGGACGCCGACCGCCTTGATGCGGGCGTCCATGTCCTGCTGCATCCGCTCCCACAGCCCGTACCCGTACGGTCGGATCACCATGGTGCCGCGCACCGGGCCGTTGTCGGCCAGTTCGGCCTTGTTGATCACGTCCTGGTACCAGCGGGGGAAGTCCTCCGTCTGGGGGGTGAGCACGGGAGCCTTAGCCATGGCGCCGATCGTACGGCTCGGGGGTACCGAACCGTGAATCGGACCAAAACGAGCCGATCAGTGCCGGCCACCGCCCGCGCCGCGCCCGCGGACCTCCGGCGGCCCGGCGGAGGTCAGGGGGCGGTTCGGGGAGCGAGGCATACGCACAGGTGTGCGGGGGCGCACAAAGGGGGCACGCAAGCACGGCCGTGAAACCTCTGGACGCGGGGACGGATGCGGAGTTCCCTGGCATTTGGGGGTGGGACGTCACAACGCACCACGGGGGATGTGACACCGAATCTGACGACGGCACAGCTCTTCGCTGATTGGGGCCCTTTCGATGACATCTACGCTCGTACGGCGGCACCGTCCGCGCCCCTCCTCGTCGTGGACGACGGACGCGCACGCTCGCACCCGCGACTGGGCGGAGATCCAGGAGCGGATGCTGGTCCCGCTGTACGAGGCCGTGTACGAACGGCTGGACGTCGGCGCCGGAACGCGTCTGCTGGGCCTGGGCTGCGGCTCCGGGCTCGCCCTCCTCATCGCGGCCGCGCGCGGCGCCGCGGTCTGCGGAGTGGACACGGACGAGCGGCGCCTGGACCTCGCCCGGGAGCGGCTGACCGCCGCGGACACGCCGGACGACCGGGCGCGGCCCGCCCGGCTGGGCCTCGGCGGCCCGGAGAGCCCCTGTGTGCGGGAGGCCACGGCGGACGCGGCCTTCACGGTGGTGACCGCCTTCGAGCCGCTGTCCGCCCTGGGCGCGGGGAGCCCCGGTGCGACGGTGTCCGACGCGGCGTCCACGCTCGCGGCCGCCGCGGCCGGAACCGAGCGCGGCGGGGTCGTGGTGCTCGCCGGATGGGGCCCGCCGGAGCGCTGCGCCACCTCCGGGGTGCTGCGGGTGGGCGCCCGGCTCGCCGACCCCATGTGCGCACCCGGCCGGGAGGTGCCCGCTCCCGCGCGCTGGCGGCTGTGCGGCCGGGACGACTTGGAGGAGCTGGCCGCGCGGGCGGGCCTGCGGCCCGACGGTTCGGGCCGGGTGGCCTGCCCGTTCGGGTACGCCGACATGGACAGCGCGGTGCGCGGGCTGCTGTCGACGGGGCTGTTCGACGCGGCGGAGCGGGCCACGGATCCGATCCAGGTCCGTAAGGAGATCACCGAAGCGCTGCATCCGCATCAGCGGGCGGACGGCACGGTGTGGATGCCGAACGTCTTCCGCTATCTGATCTGCCGGATCTGAACGGGCCCATTGCGTAAGGCCCCTGGCGGTGTGCGCAGGGGCCTTACGGTTCGCTCGTACGGGCGCGGCCCGGGAGCCGGGGCGGCTCAGCCCATGAACTTCTTGAACTCGTCGGGGAGTTCGAAGTCCTGGCCGCCCTGGTCGCCGTTGGGCAGCCCGAACGCGCCGCCCTGCTCGCGGCGCGCCGCGGCGGCCTGCTCCTCGGCCTTGCGCTTCATGGGGTTGCCCGAGCGCTGCTTGCCCTTGGCCTTCTTCTGCTGCTTGCCCTTGCGCTTGTTGGCGCCGCCCATGCCCGGCATGCCCGGCATCCCGGGCATCCCCGGCATGCCGCCCTGGGCCATCTTCGACATCATCTTGCGCGCGTCGAAGAACCGCTCCACCAGGTTCTTGACCGCGCTCACCTCGACGCCGGAACCGCGGGCGATACGGGCGCGGCGCGAGCCGTTGATGATCGTGGGGTCCTGGCGCTCGCCGGGGGTCATCGACTTGATGATGGCCGCCGTACGGTCCACATCCCGCTCGTCCAGGTTGTTGATCTGGTCCTTCATCTGGCCCATGCCCGGCAGCATGCCGAGCAGCTTGGAGATGGAGCCCATCTTGCGGACCTGCTCCATCTGCGCCAGGAAGTCGTCGAGCGTGAACTCCTTGGGGCCCTTCGCCAGCTTGGCCGCCATCTTCTCGGCCTCTTGCTGGCTGAAGGTCTGCTCGGCCTTCTCGATCAGGCTGAGCATGTCGCCCATGCCGAGGATGCGGGACGCCATGCGGTCCGGGTGGAACGCGTCGAAGTCGTCCAGCTTCTCGCCGTTGGAGGCGAACATGATCTGGCGGCCGGTGACATGCGCGATGGACAGCGCGGCGCCGCCGCGGGCGTCGCCGTCCAGCTTGGAGAGCACCACACCGTCGAAGCCGACGCCGTCGCGGAACGCCTCCGCGGTGTTCACCGCGTCCTGGCCGATCATCGCGTCGACGACGAAGAGGACCTCGTCCGGGCGGACCGCGTCGCGGATGTCGGCGGCCTGCCGCATCAGCTCCTCGTCGATGCCGAGGCGGCCCGCGGTGTCGACGATCACGACGTCGTGCTGCTTGGTGCGGGCGAACTCGATCGAGTCCTGCGCCACCTTCACCGGGTCGCCGACGCCATTGCCGGGCTCGGGGGCGAAGACGGCGACACCGGCCCGCTCCGCGACCACCGAGAGCTGGTTGACGGCGTTGGGGCGCTGGAGGTCACAGGCGACGAGCAGCGGGGTGTGGCCCTGGCCCTTCAGCCAGCGGCCGAGCTTTCCGGCGAGCGTGGTCTTACCGGCGCCCTGGAGACCCGCGAGCATGATCACGGTCGGCGGCTGCTTGGCGAAGCGGAGGCGCCGGGCGTCGCCGCCGAGGATGCCGATGAGCTCCTCGTTGACGATCTTGATGACCTGCTGGGCGGGGTTGAGCGCCTGGGAGACCTCCGCGCCGAGGCTGCGCTCCTTGACCTGCTTGATGAACGCCCGGACGACGGGCAGCGCCACGTCGGCTTCGAGCAGGGCGATCCGGATCTCGCGTGCCGTGGCGTCGATGTCCGCCTCGCTGAGGCGTCCCTTGCCCCGGAGGTTCTTGAAAGTCGCTGCGAGGCGATCGGAGAGGGTATCGAACACGGTGGTCGCGAATCCTTCGGTCGGATGTCGGGTCGGTGGTCGGCCTCCAAGGGTATCCGCCCGTCGTGCGAACGGTCTGCCCCCGGGTTTGCGACGCGACTGTTGTTCCGGGGGCTCCGCCCCCGTGCCCCCACCGGGGCTCCGCCCCGGACCCCGCTCCTCAAACGCCGGAGGGGCTGGGAGGTGGGGCCGATCCGCCCCTTGAGCGACGGTGGCCCGAGCGAGGCTCAGCCCCGCCCTGGCCCGCTCCTCAAGCGCCGGAGGGGCTGGGAGGCGGGCCGATCCGCCCCCTCCGGCGATGCTGGCCCGAGGGGGCTCAGCCCCCTCTCCTCAAACGCCGGAGGGGCTGGGAGGTTGGGCGACCCGCTCCCCCGGGCCACGGTGGTCCGGAGCGCGGCTCAGCCCCGCCCGGGTCCGCTCCCCAAGTGCCGGAGAGGCTGGGAGGCGGGCCGATCCGCGCCCTCAGACGACGGTGGCCCGAGCGAGGCTCAGGCACCGCTTCTCAAGCGCTAGGCGTGCTGGTCAGCGCGGTCTCGACCTGCTGGGCCACCTCGGCCGCGTGCATGGGCTTCAGGGGGGCGCCGGCGTCATCTGTGACATAGAACGCGTCCACCGCGTTGGCGCCGAGGGTGGAGACGTGGGCGCTGCGGACCGCGACGCCGGCGTGTTCCAGGGCGCGGCCGATGCGGTGCAGCAGGCCGGGGGCGTCCTGGGCGCGGACCTCGATCACGGTGGCGAGCTGGGAGCTGCCGGGGGCGACCGTGACCCGGGGTGGTGGGGCGTGCACCCCGCGGCGGCGGGGGTACTTGCGGTAGGCGGCCTCGCGCTCGGCGAGGCGGGCGACGATGTCGAGGGAGCCGTCCAGGGCGCGCAGCAGGTCGTTCCGGAGCCGGGCGGCCTGGGGCAGCGAGCCGTACTCGGCCGCCACCCGCCAGCTCAGCAGCAGCACCCCGCCCGGCGCGCCTGCCGCCTCCGCCGCGTCCAGCTCCGACGGCAGCTCGACGGCGCGCAGGTCCGCCGCGCGCACCGTAAGGCGGTGCAGGGCGAGGACACCGGCCGCCGTGGCGAGGACGCCGGGCTGGTCGGGGACGGCGATGAGGAGTTCCACGCCGATCGGTTCGGGGCCGGTGGGCCCCTCCTCCGAGGGCCCTTCGGTGACGTCCGTAAGGAGGCCCGTTTCGCCGGGCGGCAGTGATTCGGAGCGGGCGTGCAGGGCCAGCACCGGGCCGCCGGTGCGCCATGCCTCGACCGCCAGGCGCTCCTGCTCGGCCGTGGTCTGTTGCGGGGTGGACCAGTCGTCCGCGGGTTCACCGGCGAGCACCGCCGAGACCCGCTTGACCAGGTCGGTGACGAGGGAGCCGCGCCAGGCGCTCCAGGCCGCGGGGCCGGTGGCGAGGGCGTCGGCCTCGGTGAGGGCGTGCAGCAGTTCCAGCGTGGTGACGCTGCCGACGGCCTCGGCGACCGAGCGCACCGTGGCCGGGTCGTCCAGGTCGCGGCGGGTGGCGGTCTCGACGAGCAGCAGATGGTGGCGTACGAGGGTGGCGAGGACCGCGACGTCCGCGCGGTCGAAGCCGATGCGGGCGGCGACGTCGCGGGCGATGGTCTCCCCGGCCACCGAGTGGTCGCCGGGCCAGCCCTTGCCGATGTCGTGCAGCAGCGCGGCGACCAGCAGCAGATCGGGGCGGCCGACCCGGCGGCTGAGTGCGCTGGCCCGCACCGCGGTCTCGACCAGGTGCCGGTCCACGGTCCAGCGGTGGACCGGGTTGCGCTGTGGACGGCAGCGCACCCGCTCCCAGTCCGGCAGCAGCCGGGTGATCAGCCCCTCGGCTTCCAGGGCCTCCCACACTCCGACGGTGGACTCGCCCGCGCCCAGCAGTGTGATCAGCTGCTCCCTGGCCTCGGGCGGCCACGGCACGGGCAGCGGCCGGGCGGCGGCGGTCAGCCGCCGTACGGCGTGCAGGGAGAGCGGCAGTCCGGCCTGGGCGGCGGCCGCGGCGGCCCGGAGGGGGAGCACGGGGTCGCGGTCGGGGCGCGCGGCGCGGGCCAGCACCACCTCGCCGTCCTGCTCCACCACGCCCTCGGCTAGCGGGCTGCGCTCCCCCGCGTCCGCCCCGCCTCCGGCGCCTCCTCGGCCGCCGAGGAGGGCGCGCAGCCGGGGCCGGGCGGCCGAGCGGGCGCGCAGCACCCGTTCGACCTCGCGCCAGGTGACATCGGAGGCGTAGGAGATGAGCCGGGCGGATTCGTAGATCTGGCGCAGCAGGGCATCGGCGTCCAGCAGTCCGAGGGCGCCCGCGACCTGGTCCTGCTCCTGGAGGGCGAGGCGGTCGGTGGCACGCCCCGTGGACAGGTGGAGCGCGTCGCGGGCGTCCAGCAGCCGCCGCCGCGCCTCGTCGAGGCCCTCGCGGGGGGCGTCGGCGAGCCAGGAGGCGGCGATGGCGCGCAGCGCGGTGGCGTCGCGGAGCCCGCCGCGGGCCTCCTTCAGATCGGGTTCGAGCAGGAACTGGAGCTCTCCGTGGCGCTCGGCGCGCTCCTGGCACAGCGCGTGGAGCTCGGGCAGCCGCCGCGGGGCCTGGGCGCGCCAGTCGGCGAGGACGGCGGTGCGCAGATCGGCGGTGAGCGCGGCGTCGCCCGCGATGTGGCGGGCGTCGAGCAGGCCGAGCTGGACCTTCAGATCCTCGGCGGCGGTCCCGCGGGCCTCGTCGGGGGTGCGCACGGAGTGGTCGAGGGCGAGGCCCATGTCCCAGACGGGGTACCAGATGTGGTCGGCGAGCGCGGCGAGGGCCGAACGGTCGGCGGAGCCGTCGTGCAGCAGCAGCACATCGAGGTCGCTGCGCGGGGAGAGTTCGCCGCGTCCGTAGCCGCCGACGGCCACCAGGGCGGCGCCCCGGGCGATCCCCGCGGTCTCCGCGCCGCCGGTGAGCAGGGCGGCCAGCCACCGGTCGGTGAGGTCGGCCAGCGCGGTGCGGCGCGGCGGCCCGGACCGCGACTCCTCCTGGAGGAGTCGCAGCCGGGCCGCCGCGTAGCCGCCGGGCCCCGAGTCGGTGGTGTGGGTCGTGGTCTCGAGGCTTTCCGTCAACTCGGCTCCCTGTCCGCGTGCCACTGGTGGTCCGGAGGGGTCAGAGGGCGTCCGGGCCGCGCTCCCCGGTGCGGACGCGGACCGCGGTCTCGACGGGGACGCTCCAGACCTTGCCGTCCCCGATCTTTCCGGTACGCGCGGCCTTGACCACGACATCGACCAGGTCGTCGGCGTCCTCGTCCTCGACCAGCACCTCTATGCGCACCTTGGGCACCAGGTCGACGGTGTACTCCGCGCCCCGGTAGACCTCGGTGTGGCCGCGCTGACGGCCGTAACCGCTGGCCTCGGTGACGGTCAGCCCCTGCACGCCGAACGCTTGCAGCGCTTCCTTGATCTCGTCGAGCCGGTGCGGCTTCACTACCGCGGTGATGAGCTTCACGCGTCCACCTTCTTGTTGTGCGACTTCTGCGGCGCGGACGCGCCGGCCTGGTCTGCGGCGGGCACCGTACTACGCGGGGACCCGCCGACCGCGCTGAAGTCATAGGCGGTCTCGGCGTGGAACGCCTGGTCGACGCCGCCGAGCTCATCGTCCTCACTGGCCCGGAAGCCGATGGTGACGTGGATGAGCTTGGCCAGGATCCAGGAGACGGCGAAGGAGTAGAACAGCACCGTGAAGGCACCGAGGGCCTGCTTGCCCAGCTGGGTCATGCCGCCGACGCCGTCGGTGGCGAGGACGCCGACCAGGAGGGTGCCGATGAGGCCGCCGACCAGGTGCACCCCGACCACGTCGAGCGAGTCGTCGTAGCCCAGCTTGTACTTGAGGCTGACGGCCCAGGAGCAGACGACTCCGGCCACCAGGCCGATCACGATGGCGCCCCAGGCGTTGACCGCCGCACCGGAGGGGGTGATGGCGACCAGGCCCGCGACCGCGCCGGAGGCGGCGCCCAGGGTGGTGAACGCGCCGTGCCGGATGCGCTCGTAGGCGAGCCAGCCGAGCATGGCGACGCCGGTGGCGACCTGGGTGTTGAAGGCCATGTTGGCGGCGGTCCCGTTGGCGGCGAGGGCGGAGCCGGCGTTGAAGCCGAACCAGCCGAACCACAGCAGTCCGGAGCCGAGCATCACCAGCGGCAGGTTGTGCGGGCGCATCGGGTCCTTCTTGAAGCCGATGCGCTTGCCGAGCACCAGGGCCACGGCGAGGCCCGCGGCGCCCGCGTTGATGTGGACCGCCGTACCGCCCGCGAAGTCGATGACCTCCCGCTTGAACAGCCAGCCGTCGGCCTGCCAGACCCAGTGCGCGACCGGGAAGTAGACGACCGTGGTCCACAGGGTGATGAAGAGCGTCCAGGCGCCGAACTTGACGCGGTCGGCGACGGCTCCGCTGATCAGCGCGGGGGTGATCACCGCGAACATCAGCTGGAAGAGCGCGAAGGCCAGGACCGGGATCGCGTCCGGCTTCTCGCCCCACAGCGAGGTCGGGTCGATGCCCTTGAAGCCGATGTGGTCGAGATTGCCCAGCAGCCCGCCGCCGACGTCATCGCCGAAGGTGAGCGAGTAGCCGTACAGCACCCACAGCAGCGAGACGACGCCGAGCGAGATGAAGGACATCATCAGCATGTTCAGGGCGCTCTTCACCCGCACCATGCCGCCGTAGAAGAAGGCCAGGCCAGGGGTCATCAGCATCACGAGCGCGGCGCTGATCAAGACGAACGCTGTATTTGCGCCATTCAATGTGGACGTCTCCTCGAAACGACGGCCCGTGCGGGCAGGACATCGGTGGGCCGGTATTCGCCTCGAGGTTGGCGCAGCGCCGTTTCAGCCGATGCCGCCCGATGTTTCACCGCAGTGACGAAGGGCGCGGGAGTGTTACGTGGCGGTGAACCGCGGTGGTCGGGCCGGAGCCCTCCGTTACGGTGTCGCAATCATCGCCGGGGCCGCTCAGACGGCCTGGCCGGGACCCGTCGTCTCGGGGTTGTCGGGCATCAGGGTGGCCAGCCGCTCACTGAGGTCGGTGATCTCCGGCACGTCGCCGAACTGGCGCACCGCCGTGTCCACGGTCTTGCGCAGCCGGTTGTTGACCCGCTCCGAGCGCACCCGCTTGGCGAGCGGCAGCGCCTCGCGGGCGACCGCGGCGGCCTGCTCGGGCTCCTTCTGGAGGAGATGGACGGTGGCCATGCCGATCAGGTTGAGCGCATACGAACGCTGGGGACCGGACTCGTTCTCGGTCTCCTGGCCGAAGAGCCGCACGGCCTTGCGCATGACCGGGTCGGCCATCTTGGCGTAGGTGGGGCTGCGGCCGGCCACATAGGCGAGATCGCGGTAGGAGTGGGCGTTCTCCGCGTTGAGCTCGGCCTCGGAGAAGAAGCGGATCCAGTCCGGGTCGCCGTCGCCCCCGGCGCAATCGGCGAAGGTGTCCTCGGCCATCTTCACCGCGCGGTGGCACTTGCTGGGCTGACCCATATTGGCGTAGGCGCGGGCCTCCATCGCATACAGCATGGCCTGGGTGCGCGGCGTGGCGTTCTCCCGGCTGCCGTACTGCGCGAGATGGATCAGCTCCAGCGCGTCGTCGGGCCGCCCGACGTGGATCATCTGGCGGCTCATGCTGGAGAGCACGTACGAACCGAGGGGGCGGTCGCCGGACTCCTTGGCCGCGTGGAGGGCGAGCACGAAGTACTTCTGCGCGGTGGGCTGGAGTCCGATGTCGTAGCTCATCCACCCGGCCAGCTGGGCGAGCTCGCCCGCGACCTTGAACAGCCGCCGGGAGACCGCGTCCGGATGCGGCTCCTGGAGCAGGTCGGTGACCTCGTGCAGCTGGCCGACCACCGCCTTGCGGCGCAGCCCGCCCCCGCACTGGGCGTCCCAGGCGCGGAACATCACGATGGTGGACTCCAGCAGCTCCAGCTCCGGCTCGGAGAGCCGGGAGACCCGGCGCGCGCGCCCGCCGTCGGCCGCCCGGCCGCCGCCGAGCTGTCCGCTCGTGGAGGGCACCAGCCAGCGCTGCATGGGCTCGATGAGGGCGGGGCCCGCGGACAGCGAGAGCGAGGTGCCGAGGAAGCCGCGGCGGGCCAGCATCAGATCGCTGCGGGAGAACTCACCGATCAGCGCGACCGTTTCGGGCCCGGCCCAGGGAAGGTCCACCCCGGACACGGACGGTGACCGGTGGACGGCGCGCAGCCCGAGGTCCTCGATGCCGACCACACAGCCGAAGCGCTCGGAGAAAAGCTCGGAGAGGATCTGCGGAATCGGCTCGCGGGGCTGCTCGCCGTCCAGCCAGCGGCGCACCCGCGAGGTGTCCGTGCTGATGTGGTGGGCACCTAACTGCCGCGCTCTGCGGTTGACTTGGCGCGCCAGCTCCCCCTTCGACCAGCCGCTGCGCACGAACCACGACCCCAATTGCGCATTGGGGCGCTTCCCAGCACCGCCGTCGCTGTCGCCCACCCGGAACGCCCCCATCCCACGAATCTTCCCGGACCGCCACCAGAATGCCCTCTGTCACGGTCAGTTGTCCCCGCGATGCGGCGCATCAACCGTCCGGACGGGGAACCGCCTCATGCCAGTGGCATGTACCGATCCGTACTCCGCCCGTCGTCAGCTCGCATTCGAGCGAGCGCCACTTCCAGGGACTGTGCACTGAAAGTAATCCTACGATCACGCCTCCGGCGAGGCGGTTCCCGAAAACGCCACCATTCGCCACCCCTTCGAATGAACCCGGTTGCGGTTTCCCACGATTCACTTGACACCGAGGCGACGGGAACAGGTGAAGGGGTGCATGTGGGGGCGCGCGAGTCGCGTCTCACCACCTCCGTCACATCGGAGCGCACACCTCCGCACCTCATCGGCGACGGAGCGTCATCGCGGCGCTTCGGCTCGTAACCATCGAGAGCGGGACCCGTTGGAGGGGGCATGGGCTTCACGATCGGCGGCATCCGGGACATGCGGTCCGGCTCGCGGCGCCGCGGCCGTACGTCCGAGTCCACGACGGTGGCGGAGTACACCGGGCTGTGGGGCTGGGACGTGGTGCCGGGCGCGCGGGCGGCACGGGGCTCGGGGGGTGGCAGAAACGAATGTTCATGCGGTGACCGGGACTGTCCCTCCCCGGGGGCGCATCCGCTCGGCTTCGCCCCCGGCGTCCCGGCGGGCGCCACGCTGGACGCCGCCGCGGCCGCGTGGGAGCGGGTCCCGGGAGCGGCCGTACTGCTGCCCGTGGGCCGCTCGTTCGACATCCTCGAGGTCTCGGAGTACGCGGGCGGACACGCGCTGGTCCGGCTGGAGCGGATGGGGCTGCCCCTCGGCCCGGTGGCCGCCACCCCGCACGGGCGCGCCCAGTTCTTCGTCGCCCCCGGCGCCGCCGCCGAACTCCCCGAGCTGCTGTACCGCATGGGGTGGGACGACGCCGATCTCGATCTGCGCTGCCTGGGCCCGGGCGACCACATCACCGCCCCGCCCTCGGATCTCGGCGGCCTCGGACCGGTCCGCTGGCTGCGCCCGCCGACCCTCGACACCGCGGGCCGCCCGCCGCACGCCCGGCTGGTGCTGGGGACCCTGGCCTATCTGAGTCATCGGGCCGGGGGCTGAAGGCGGCCCGCCCCTCGCGTGCGAACGCCGGACGGGCCGGGAGTTCGACCCCGGCCCGTCCGGCGCGATACGGGTGATCCCCCTCCACCGGCCTCAGCCGCCGATCAGCGCGTCGACGAACGCCTCCGGCTCGAACGGCGCGAGGTCGTCCGCGCCCTCGCCCAGGCCCACCAGCTTGACCGGGACGTTCAGCTCGCGCTGGACCGCCACCACGATGCCGCCCTTGGCGGTGCCGTCCAGCTTGGTCAGCACGATGCCGGTGATGTCCACCACCTCGGCGAACACCCGCGCCTGCACCAGGCCGTTCTGCCCGGTCGTGGCGTCCAGGACCAGCAGCACCTCGTCCACCGCGCCGTGCTTCTCCACGACCCGCTTGACCTTGCCCAGCTCGTCCATCAGACCGGTCTTGGTGTGCAGCCGCCCGGCGGTGTCGATAAGGACGACATCCGCGCCCTCGGCGATGCCCTCCTTCACCGCGTCGAAGGCGACCGACGCCGGATCGCCGGCCTCCGGCCCCCGGACCGTACGGGCACCGACCCGCTCGCCCCAGGTCTGGAGCTGATCGGCGGCGGCGGCGCGGAAGGTGTCGGCCGCGCCGAGCACCACCGACTTGCCGTCGGCGACGAGCACCCGGGCCAGCTTGCCGGTCGTGGTCGTCTTACCGGTGCCATTGACGCCGACGACCATGACGACGCCCGGCTTCTCCTCACCGTTCGCGCCCACACCGCTCTCGGTGTGCACCGAACGGTCGGCCTCGGTGCCGATGAGGTGCAGCAGCTCCTCGCGCAGCAGACCGCGCAGCTCGTCGGGCGTACGGGTGCCGAGCACCTTCACCCGCTCCCGCAGCCGCTCGACCAGCTCCTGGGTCGGCGCCACACCGACGTCCGCGGTCAGCAGCGTGTCCTCGACCTCCTCCCAGGTCTCGTCGTCGAGGTGCTCCCGGGACAGCAGCGTCAGCAGCCCCTTGCCCAGAGTGTTCTGGGAGCGGGACAGCCGGGCGCGCAGCCGGACCAGCCGGCCGGCGGTCGGCTCCGGGACCTCGATCGGCGGGGCCTCGGGCGCGGGTGCCTCCGCGGTCGCGGCCCCGGCGCCCGGAAGGTCCACCTCCTCGATGGTTCTGCGTGGTTCCTCACGCGGGGTTTCGGCCTCCTCGCCGACGTGCGGTTCGGCGGGCGGCGCGGTGACGGTGGGGCTGCTCGGCGGGGGCGGGGGCAGCCGCTTCTTCTTGCGGCCGCTGATCACGAGCCCGCTGATCGCGGCGACCGCGACCACAGCGATGACTACGGCAAGGATGAGGTATTCCATAACGCCACCCAGTATCAGCCACGAGCGGGGGCGAGTCATTCGCCTCCCAGCCCGGCCTGCCGGGCGCGCACGATCGCCTGGGCGCGGTCGCGCACCTGGAGCTTGGCGAAGATCGATCCGACGTGATTGCGCACCGTCTTGTCCGTCACCACCAGCCGCTGGGCGATCTGGCGATAGCCGAGCCCGGCCGCGAGCAGATCCAGCACCTCCAGCTCCCGGGCGGTCAGCGTCGGGAACGCCTCCTTCGCGGACGCCGAGCCCGACGCGCCGACCAGCGCCCCGAGCCGCTCGGCCATCCGCGGGCTGAAGACCGCGCCACCGCGCGCCACGGTGTGCAGCGCCCGCAGGATCTCGTCCCGGCCCGCGCCCTTGAGGAGATAGCCGCGGGCCCCGGCGCGCAGGGCGGCCAGCAGACTGTCGTCGTCCTCGGACATCGTCATGACCAGCACCCGGATCTCGGGGTGATCGCACAGGATCCGCCGGGTCGCCTCCAGCCCGGACCGGCCCGGCAGCGCGAGATCCATCATCACCAGGTCCGGACCGGTGCGCACGGCCTCGGCCAGCGCCCCGTCCGCGCAGGCCGCCTGGCCGACGACGGTGAACGCGTCATCGAGATTGACGGCGGCGGCCAGGCCCTCCCGGAAGAGGGGATGATCGTCCACCAGCAACACTCTCCACTGCGACACCCTTCGCTCGCACCTTTCTCTTTCGAGGCTCGGTTCTTCCCCGGCTACCGCTAGGAGGTGCCCCCGCGGGGGCACAAACGCCTTACGGTGCCCGGCTCATCGATCTGCTGGTCTTGAGGAGGGCCCGGCAGGCCTCGTGGCCGGTCGGTTTCCGGTGCTCCTCCGGGTTGCCGTGTTCGCCCGGGCCGGCGAGGGGCAGCACCGCGTGGACCACCGTGCCGGTGGCCGATCCGGTCACCGAGCAGGAGCCGCCGATCTCCTCGGCCCGTTCGGTGACCGAGGCGAGGCCGACGCCGGGCACTGCGGTCTCGCGCAGGCCGCTGCCGTCGTCGGTGACCTTGACCTCGAGCGTGTCCGGGCCCGTGGTCAGCTCGACGCTCACCTGACGTGCCCGGGCGTGCCGTACGGCGTTGGTCAGCGACTCCGCCGCGATCCGGTACGCGGCCGTCTCCACGCCGGGCGACAGCGGGGGCAGCGCGGCGGGGCGGCTGGCCACGCTGACCCGCAGGCCGTCGACGCCCAGCCGGTGCGCCAGGTCGCGGACCGCCCCGGCCAGTCCGCGCTCGGCCAGCGCGGCCGGGGCCAGGCCCGCGGTGATCCGCCGGACCTCGACCAGGGCCTCGGCGAGCGTCTCGGCGGCCTCGCACAGCTGCGGGGTGGCGGGGTGGCCGGGCGGGCAGGAGGTCTGCGCGATGTCCAGGCGCAGCCTTACGGCGGCCAGTTGGGGGCCGAGTCCGTCGTGGATCTCCCGGCGCAGCCGGCGGCGCTCCTGTTCGCGGGCGAGCACCAGGCGCTCGCGGGCGGCCTGGGCCTCCTCGGCCAGGCGCAGCGCGGCGAGCGCGGGTGCGGCCTGGTCGGCGAGGAGGGAGAGCAGTCCGCTGTCGCGTTCGGCCGGGGTGCCGGAGCCGTCGCGGGAGACCTCCAACCGGCCGACGGTACGGCCGTGGTGGCGCAGCAGAAACGTCTGGACCGGGCCGGTCAGCGGGGCCCCCGCGGCGGCCAGCCGCCGGGGCCCGGCGCGGGTGTCGACGCTGACGGCGGCGCCCGAGACGCCGAGGTCCTCCACGGCGCTGCGGCAGATCTGCTGGGGCACCTCGCCCGGGTGCGGGGCCTGTTGCAGCCGTACGGCGAGGGCGCTCACGGCCTCGTGCGGGCGGGCCCGGGGGCCGTAGAAGGCGCGCTCGACGCAGAGGGTGAGCTTACGGGCGCTCGGGCGCAGCCCCCAGCCCAGTACCAGGGCGGCTCCGGCGGTGACGGTCGTCGCCCCGCTGCGCACGGAGGGAAGCCCGGCCTGGACGGCGACGACCGCGCAGACCACCACGGCGGCCAGCGAGGTGAGCACGAAGGCGCGGGCGAGGCGGTGGCTGGTGGAGCGGTCCAGCCGCCATATGCCGGTGCGGGCGACGCCGAGGCAGATCGCGGCGGCCCATACGGCGCTGCCGACCGTACGAGCCACGATCGTGGGCACGCCCTCGCCCCACTGGGACAGCAGGAGCGAGACGCAGGCGGGGTAGGCGGCGGCCAGCAGCGCCCAGTCGCGCCGCTCGGCGCCGCGCGAGAGGGCCGCGCGGCAGCACAGGGCGGCGGTCACGGCCGCGGCGACGCTGCGCAGCACCCAGGGTTCGGCCTCGGCGTAGGCGTCGAGGTGGTCGAAGGCCCACTGGCCGCTCGCGGTGGCGAACGCCGGGTTGGCCACGGAGCCCACCCGGGGCTCGCTGATCAGCCACAGCCCCGCGTACCCCAGCCAGTAGCCGGACGCGCCCAGGCTGATCACCCACCACTGCCACCGCCGGCGCCCGCCTCGGGGGAACAGCCACAGCGGCAGCAGCAGTACGGTCAGCGGGCGGCAGGCCATCTTGGCGGCGGCGAGCAGCAGGGACAGCACGGCGCCCGTGGTGCCCAGGTCGGCCAGGCCCAGCAGCCCGGCGGCGGCCGAGGGCAGCAGCCACAGGCCGCCGGCCACCAGCAGGACGCCGCCGTAGCGCCGGGCCGAGCGCTCGGCGAGCAGCAGCACGCCGACGCCCAGCACCGGAACGCCCACGGCGACCCTGGTCAGCACGGTGGCGCCCCGGGGGTGGGGGTAGGCGAGCGCGAGCCACTCGTCGTTGACCCGCAGCAGCCCGGCCACCCATCCGGCCAGGACCACCACGATCAGCGCCGATACCCCGCCCGCGGCGCGCACGGCGCGGTCCTTCGGCAGTGCGGCCTGTCGCATCTCAACCGGCGGCGGGCCAGGCGGTCAGGGCGCGCGCCGCGCCGGAGCCGCGGCCTCTGACCCACAGCGTGACGTAGTTGTCGTTACGGCCGGGGCGGCACTTGTACTCGGCCCACTTGTGCCGTTCGACTCCGGCCTTGCCCGCGCGCTTGCAGGCCGCGGTGGTGTCGTAGTGCCCCGCCTCCCGCCAGTCGGTGTCGGCGGACGTGACGGGGTGGGAGGAGGCGGTGGCGGGGGAGGCGGCCGCGGTCCACACGACGGCCCCGGCGCTCAGGCCGAGGGCGATCGCCGTGCGGATTCGGGTAGGGCGCATGGTCGTTCTCCTTGTGTCTCGCCCCGAGCACTACCCGCCGCCGCGGCCGTGAAGTGCGCGGATGCCCCGGCCCACCCGAACCGGTGACCCCCTAGCACCCCCGTTTCCATCGACGGCGGGGCCCGGTGCTCACCCCACGAGCAGCAGTACGGCGACGGCGATCGTCTCCGCCTCGCCGTAAGGCAGTCCGAAGCGCATCAGGGCGAGCATGACGGGCCGCGCCGCCCAGACCTCCAGCGTGTCGAGGAAGTTCGCGAGCCGGTGGGCGTAGCGGCGCACCATGGCGGTCTCGCGGGGGCTGAGCCGGCTGAGCAACTTGGCCAGCAGCGCGCCCCCGTGGCGGAGGGCGGTCACCAGCAGCCGCTGCCGGATGAGCCGCGCCGCCTCGGGGTCGGGGCCGGTACCGGCGCCGTCGCCGTGGCCGTCGCCGTTGCCGGAGAAACCGGAGAAGAGCGCGGCCTTGGCGGATTCCAGGGGCCCGGGGTCGCCGGCGGTCTGCCGAACCCGGGTGATGAGGTCGTCGATGTCGGCCGCGGTGATGAGCGATTCCCCCGTGCTGATCGTCACGCGCCCCTCCTGAGTTGGCGTATGCGGGCTGCGGCCCATGTGACGGGCCGGCCCTCACCATGGGCCGCCCCGCGTCCCAGGCACATGAGTCATCCGCCCCGGCCCTGCCCGTACGGTGGGCCGAACGGGCCATGGAGGTAGCTATTTGACGGTCCGTCAGCTACGGTCCGGCTGCCGCGTCCCATGACGAAGGAGGACATCCGCCATGCCCGTCACGGTCGTACGCCTCAACCTCGTCGATCCCGACGCGACCCCGCGCGGGCTGTCCGAGCGGTACCGCGCCGCGCTGGAGATGGCGGCCTTCGCCGATGAGCGGGGTATCTCCACCCTCCAGACCGAGGAGCACCACGGGTCCACCGACAACTGGCTGCCCGCCCCGCTGGCCTTCGCGGGCACGCTGCTGGGCGCCACCCGCCGGATCACCGTCACCGTCTCGGCGCTGATCGCGCCGCTGTACGATCCGCTGCGGCTCGCCGAGGACCTCGCCGTGCTGGATCTGGCCAGTGGCGGGCGGCTGATCACGGTGGCCGGGATCGGCTACCGGCCGGAGGAGTACGCGGCCCTGGGCACGGACTGGAAGCGGCGCGGCGCGCTCCAGGACGAGGCGCTGGAGACGCTGCTCGCGGCCTGGACGGGTGAGCCCTTCGAGCACCGGGGCCGCACCGTCCGGATCACCCCGCGCCCGTACACCCGGCCGCATCCGCCGCTGCTGATCGGCGGCAGTTCCCAGGCGGCGGCCCGCCGCGCGGCCCGCCTGGGCCTGCCGTTCTTCCCGAGCGCGCATCTGCCCGAGCTGGAGGCGTACTACCACGCGCGGCGGGAGGAGTACGGCACCGAGGGCTGGTGTCTGATGCCCCCGGCGGCCACCCCGCTGCTGCATCTGTCCGAGGACCCGGACCGGGCCTGGGAGGAGTACGGCACCCACCTGCTGTACGAGGCGCGCAGGTACGCCTCCTGGCAGCAGGGCACGGTGCGCTCGGCGGTGCGTTCACGGGCCGAGGACGTGGCGGCGCTGCGCCGGGAGGGCGTCTACCGCATCGTCACCCCGGAGGAGTGCGTGGCGCTGGCGGAGGAGGGCGGCGAGTTGGCGAGCCTGGTGCTCCATCCGCTGTGCGGCGGGATGCCGGTCGAGGAGGGCTGGCGGTCCCTGCGGCTGTTCGCGGAACGAGTGCTGCCCCGCCTCAAGGACTGAGGCGGGGCAGTTCTCCTGTGCGAGGAGTGGGCGGCGGGGGGATTTAGCCCATCTCCTCCAACGCCTTGCCCTTGGTCTCCGGCACCCACTTGAGGATGAACGGAATCGAGAGCAGGGCGAAGGCCGTGTACAAGATGTACGTACCCGACAGGTTCCAGTCCGACAGGCTCGGGAAGCTCGCGGTGATGGCCCAGTTGGCGATCCACTGCGCGGAGGCGGCGACGCCGAGGGCGGCGGCGCGGATCTTGTTCGGGAACATCTCGCCGAGCAGCACCCAGACCACCACGCCCCACGAGAGGGCGAAGAAGAGCACGAAGGCGTGGGCCGCGATCAGCGCCAGGACACCCTCCGCGTGCGGCAGCTTGCCATCCACCAGGTGCGCCGAGAAGGCCCAGGCCACCAGGCCGAGCGAGACGGCCATGCCCACGGAGCCGATGAGCGCGAGCGGCTTGCGGCCGATCCGGTCGACGAAGATCATCGCGATCACGGTGCCGAGGATGTTGATGATCGACGTGGTGAAGGAGTAGAAGAACGAGCTGCTCGGGTCGACGCCGACGGACTGCCACAGCGTCGAGGAGTAGTAGAACGCCACGTTGATGCCGACGAGCTGCTGGAAGACCGAGAGCCCGATGCCGATCCAGACGATGGGCAGCAGACCGAACCGGCCGCCGAGGAGGTCCTTGAAGGTCGACTTCTCCTCACTGCGCATGGCGTGGTCGATCTCGGCGACCCGCACATCGAGGTCCACGGTCTTGCCCTCGACCTCTTCCAGGACCTGCTTGGCCTCGGCGGTGCGGCCGACGGAGATCAGGAAGCGGGGCGACTCGGGGATGGCGAAGGACAGCAGCCCGTAGAGGACGGCCGGGATGACCATGACGCCGAGCATCCACTGCCAGGCCTCAAGACCGGCGATCTGCCCGCGCTGGTCGCCGTCGGCGAGGTTGAGGATGCCCCAGTTGACGAGCTGGGAGATGGCGATGCCGACGACGATCGCGGCCTGCTGGAACGAGGCGAGCCGACCGCGGTAGGCGGGCGGGGCGACCTCGGCGATGTAGGCCGGGCCGATCACCGAGGCCATGCCGATGCCGACGCCGCCGAGCACCCGCCAGAAGGCCAGGTCCCACAGCGAGAAGGGCAGCGCCGAGCCGACCGCGCTGATCGTGAAGAGGGCGGCGGCGATCTGCATGACGCGGATCCGGCCGATCCGGTCGGCTATCCGGCCCGCGGTGGCGGCGCCGATGGCCGAACCGATCAGGGCGATGGCCACGACCTGGGCGAGGGCCGCGGAGCCGATGTCGTACTTGCCGCGGATGGCTTCGACCGCTCCGTTGATCACCGAGCTGTCGTAGCCGAAGAGAAAGCCGCCCATCGCGGCGGCTGCGGTGATGAAGATGACGTGGCCGAGGTGCTCCGGCTGGGCCTTGCGGCCCTCGGCTCCCTGTGCCTGCACGGTGGTGGACAACGTGAACTCCTGACGCCCGCCCGGCAACGGCGCCGGACGTGGGGGGACGGCTGACCCTTCCAGCGGTCGCTGCTGAGGCGTCGACCACCACTTGAAGGTAAAAGCAACGTTGCAGAGACTATTCCTTCAAGTTTCGAAGTCAATAGGGTGTGACGAAGAAATCGCTCCAGCACGCCGACACGCGGGAGCAAGTCTTGACTTCAAGTATTGAAACGGTCACCGCAAGCGCTGGCTGATGACCTTCGAGACGCCGTCGCCCTGCATGGAGACGCCGTACAGCGCGTCGGCGACCTCCATCGTCCGCTTCTGGTGGGTGATCACGATCAGCTGGGAAGCCTCCTGGAGCTCCTGCATGATCCGGATCAGCCGCTGGAGATTGGTGTCGTCGAGCGCCGCCTCGACCTCGTCCATCACATAGAACGGGCTCGGCCGCGCCTTGAAGATCGACACCAGCAGGGCCACGGCGGTCAGCGAGCGCTCACCGCCGGAGAGCAGCGACAGCCGCTTGACCTTCTTGCCCGGCGGCCGGGCCTCCACGTCCACGCCCGTGGTCAGCATGTTCTCGGGGTCGGTCAGCACCAGCCGCCCCTCCCCGCCCGGGAACAGCCGCGAGAAGACGCCCTCGAACTCGCGGGCGGTGTCCCGGTACGCCTCCGTGAAGACCTGCTCGACCCGCTCGTCGACCTCCTTGACCACCTGGAGGAGGTCGGCCCGGGTCTTCTTGAGGTCCTCCAGCTGCTCGCTCAGGAACTGATGCCGCTCCTCCAGCGCCGCGAACTCCTCGAGCGCCAGCGGATTGACCTTGCCGAGCTGCTGGTACGCGCGCTCCGCGGCCCTCAGCCGCTTCTCCTGCTGCGCTCTGACATACCGCACCGGCTGGTTGCGCGGATGCTCCGGATCCTCCGGCAGGACCTCGCCCTCGGCAGGCGGGGACGGCGGGACGAGCTGGTCGGGGCCGTATTCGGCGATCAGCCCGGCCGGTTCGACGCCCAGCTCCTCCAGCGCCTTGGTCTCCAGCTGCTCGATCCGCATCCGCTTCTCGGCGCCCAGCACCTCGCCCCGGTGCACCGAGTCGGTCAGCTTGTCCAGCTCGCCCTTGAGGTCACGCCCCTGGCCGCGGGCGGCGTCCAGCTCCCGCTCGCGCTCGGCCTTGGCGCGCTCCGCGGCGTCCCGCTCCTGCTCGGCCCGTACCAGCGACACCTCGACATGCGCCAGCAACTGGCGGGCGCCGGAGGCCACGGCCGAGGCCACCTCGGCCTCATGACGCAGCCGGGCGCGCCGCTGCTCGGCGCGCGTCCGGGCCTCGCGCTCGGCGCGCGCGCCCCGGTCGAGCGCGTCGGCACGCCCCGCGAGCCCCTTGACGCGCTCCTCATGCGTACGGACCTGGAGCCGCGCCTCCATCTCGGTCTGCCGGGCGTTCGCGCCGTCGGCCGCCAGCCGGTCGCGTACGGAGGTGTCGGGCTCCTCCTCGCCCGGCTCCTCCTCCGCCACGGCCAGCCGCTCGGCGAGCTCCTCGGCCTCCTCGGTCGCCCGCTCCAGCGCCTCCTCGGCCCTGGCGACGGCCGCGGTGCTCCGCTCGGCCTCCCCGGCGGCCCCGCGCGCCTGCCCGGCCAGCCGGCCCAGCGACTGCGCGACCCGCGACTTCTCCCGGTCCGCCGCGCTCCGGCGGCCCGCGAGCTCCTCCACGAGCGCCAGGCACTCGGCCCGCCGCTCCTGAGCCGCGCGCTGCGCCCCGGCCAGCTCCTCGCACCGTACGGCGAGCCGCTCGAGCTCCGCCGCTGCCTCGTCGACGGACGCCTGCACCTCCAGCAGCGTGGGCGCCCCGGCGGAGCCGCCCTGCGCGAAATGTGCCCCGAGCAGATCGCCCTCGGCGGTCACGGCGGTCAACTCCGGCCGCCGCGCGAGGAGTTCCTCGGCCTCCTCCAGGGTCCCGACCACCACCATGCCGTCCAGCAACCGTCTTACGGCGGGCAGCAGCGCGGCGGGCCCAGCCACCAAGTCCGCCACCCACGGCAACGCTTCGCCGGCCGCGGCCTTCCCGCCCGGCCCGCCCCCGGGCACTGCCCCTGCTACGGCCGCCTCTCCCCCGGCGGGCTGCGGCACCCGCGCGGAGACGACCGACCCGGCCGGCCCGGCAACGGCGGCGACCGCGGCACCGGGCACCGAAGCGGCTGGGGCGCCGTCAGACGCCGTACGGGGATCGCGGCCCTCGTCCCCGGACGCCTCCGGCCGCGTACCGGGCACCACGGGCCGGTCGGCGCCGGGCCCTGCGGACGCGCTCGCGACACCCGTATCGCCCCGGCTCACGGCGTCGGCGCCCGGCGCGCGCGTGCCCGGGGCAGCACTGCCCGCCGCCTCGGACGACGCTCCCGCGGTATCGGTGACGGCCTGCGCGGACCCCGGCGCGGTACCCCAGGAGTCCGCCCCGCCGGGCCGAGAGCCGTCATCGGATCCGGAGGACTCGTTCACCGGACCGTCCGGGGACCGCGTACCCGGCACGGCGGCAGCGCCATCAGCCGCCTCGGGCGCCGCCCCCGCGGCATCGGCGACGGCCTGCGGCACGCCCGGACCGCCAGTATCCGACGCGCCGCCCGGCCGAGAGCCGTCATCGGATCCGGAGGACTCGTTCACCGGACCGTCCGGGGACCGCGTGCCCGGCACGGCGGCAGCGCCGTCAGCCGTCTCGGTGGGGCCCTCCGGCGCGCCAGCGGGTGAACCGGCCCCGGCCGTGAGGGCATCCCGACCCCCGGACTCGGCCCCCGGCACCCGCGTGCCCGGCACGGCGGCAGCGCCGTCAGCCGTCTCGCCGGGGCCCTCCGGCGCGCCAGCGGGTGAACCGGCCCCGGCCGGGGGCGTTTCGGCGTCCGTGCCCGGTGTCGTGCCCGGCTCGGTCGGGCGACCGAGAGGGCCGGGCGCCGCCGGGGTGGTCGCCGATCGTGGCGCGGGCCCCTGGTCCGGCTCGCTCGGCGCGGCCCCCTCGGCACGCGTGCCCGGTACGAGGGCGGCGCCACCCGGCGCGGGCGCGCCGGGACCGCCCGGCTCCGGCGCGGCGGACGGGGATTCCGCCAAGGCGGCGGACGGGGACTCCTTCCCCTCCGCGGTCGGCGTCGTCAGCAGCAGGGTGGCGCGGCCGGCGTCGTCGGCGCGGAGGAGGCGGATCGCGTCGGCGGCCGCGTGGGGGCCGCTGACGGCGATCGCGTCGGCGGCGGCGCCCAGGGCCGTGGCGACCGGGACCTCGAAGCCCGGGGTCACGGTGAGGAGTTCGGCGGCGGGGCCCAGGAGTCCGCCGAGGCGGTCGGCGGCGGCCATAAGGGCGCCCGTGCCGTCCTTACGGCGGAGACCGAGGGCGAGGGCGTCATGCCGGGCGGAGGTCGCGGCACGCTCGCGTTCGGCGGCCGTCGCCGCCTCGCGGGCCGCGCTCAGCGCGGCCTCCGCCTCGGCCAGCTCGCGCTTCGCGGCCTCGTGGCGCTCCGCCAATTGCGCGTCGTCCGCGTCGAGTCCGTCGACCTCCGCCTTGAGCTGCTCGTACTCCTCCTGCGCGGCGACCGCCCGGGTCTGTGCCTCGTCGCGGGACGCGGCCAGCCGTTCGATCTCGGCGCGGGCCGAACCGGCCCGGCCGCGGGCGGCGTTCACCTGGCCCTGGAGCCGGGCGAGCCCTTCGCGGCGGTCGGCGATGGCGCGGGCCACGTCCTTGAGCCGGCGCTCCTCCTCGGCCAGGCTCCGCTCGAGCTCGGCCCGGTGCGCCACGGTGTCGTCCAGTGCCCGGCTCGCCGCCTCCAGGGCGGCCTCCAGCTCGGCCTCCTGCTCCCGGACGCGGGCCGCCTCGCGCTCCATGTCCTCGGGGTCGCGGCCGCGCCGCTCCTCCCCGGGGGCGGAGGTGGCGCTCTTGACCCGGGCGTCCGCCAGGCTGATCGTGCCGCGCACCCGCTCGGCGAGCTGCGAGAGCTCGTACCAGGTCTGCTGGGCGTCCCGGAGCCGGGGCGCGAGCCGCCGCACCTGCTCCTCCAGCGCCGCCTCGCGCTGCTGCGCGGCCCGCAGCTCGGCCTCGGCCGCCTCCTTGCGCCGCTTGAGCTCGGCCTCGTCGGCGACCTCGGCGCGCAGCGCCTCGCGCAGGGTCACCAGGTCGTCGGCGAGCAGCCGCAGCCGGGCGTCGCGCAGATCGGCCTGGATGACGGCGGCCCGCCGGGCCACCGCGGCTTGCCGGCCGAGCGGTTTGAGCTGGCGCCGCAGCTCGTCGGTGAGGTCCTGGACGCGGGCGAGGTTGGCCTGCATCGCGTCCAGCTTCCGCAGCGCCTTCTCCTTGCGCTTGCGGTGCTTGAGGACGCCCGCGGCCTCCTCGATGAAGGCGCGGCGGCCGGTCGGATCGGCGTGCAGCACCCCGTCGAGCTGGCCCTGCCCGACGATGACGTGCATCTCCCGGCCGATGCCGGAGTCGGAGAGCAGCTCCTGGATGTCCAGCAGCCGGCAGGTGTCCCCGTTGAGCTGGTACTCGCTTCCGCCGTTGCGGAACATGATCCGCGTGATGGTGACTTCGGCGTAGTCGATGGGCAACGCGCCATCGGCGTTGTCGATGGTGAGCGAGACCTCGGCGCGGCCGAGCGGGGGACGGCCGGTGGTCCCGGCGAAGATGACGTCCTCCATCTTGCCGCCGCGCAGGGACTTGGCACCCTGTTCGCCCATGACCCAGGAAAGGGCGTCCACGACATTGGACTTGCCCGAGCCATTGGGGCCGACGACGCAGGTGATGCCCGGCTCGAACCGGAGCGTCGTGGCGGAGGCGAAGGATTTGAACCCTCGCAGGGTCAGGCTCTTGAGATGCACGCCTTTGGACTCTACCCGCCGCGCTTCCTCCGGCACCGTCCCATGAGGGTGGCGCGGCGCACCCGTCCCGGCTTTTTCTCCGTTTCAGCAATGATCGGTTTCACCGCTGGGAGAGAGGGGCACATCAGTCGGTAAGGATGGCTCGGAGGCACACTTGGGGAAACGACGAAGGGACGCCGAAGCGTCCCTTGAGGATTCTCAAGCGGCTGACGATGCAGCCCGACCGGCCCTGGGGCTGGGTCAGGCGAGCGCAGGCTCCGCCTGGGATACGTCGATGCTTTCGAGCAGCGAGTCGCCGTGTCGAGCGGCGGCGGACAGCGCGTCGTTCTCGGCCTGAATCCGGACGATCTCGGATTCAAGGTCCTGGACGCGCTGCTGAAGCCGTCGCATCTCGGCGAGGACTCGGGGGTCGGAACCGCCGACGTAACCGAGAAGCGCCTTTGCCATGATGGATGGTCCTCCACACTGAGTGACCGACCGAAGCGGTGTGGGTCGTGAGGGATTTGCACCCGCGATGCTTGCCGAAAATACTACCGTGCTGCGCGGCAAACAGTTAAGGTGCGCGGGGCTTCCAGCGTCTCACCAATTGGTTTGAGGGTCAACACGATCACACGCCGACGGGCCCGCAGGGGCCGAGAGCACACTGACGGCGGACGCTCCCGCCCCTCTCCAGATGACCCATCGCGGTCGGGGATCTTTCGTGACTCCGCAGCCTTCCATGGAGCGGCCCGGTTGGCAACCATCAGCCGATTTCTGCTCACCGTGCGCAGGGAAGGCGTGGTCAGAGGGGGCCGCGAAGGGTGCCTCGGGTGAGTTGATCAACGGATCTCGAAGGTGTCGTAGCCGCCGCGCGGTGTGTCCCAGATCTCGGTGATTCCCTCGACTTTCCCGGGCGTGTCGCCATCCCGGAGCCATTCGAGCAATTGTTCGCACTCCGCACGGGGGCCCTCCGCGACCACCTGCACCCGCCCATCGGCGAGGTTGGAGGCAAAGCCGACGAGGTCCCCGATGCGCAACGCGTTGGCCCGGGTGTACCAGCGGAAGCCGACGCCCTGGACGCGGCCGCGGACCCACACGGTGAGGCGGACTCTTTCGTTCATATGCGCACGCTAACCCCCCGTCCGAGCAGCCGCTAAACCATCGAATTGCCCAGTAGGCAGGCGCGTTGGGGCCCGAATGGCGTACAGTCCCGGCTCAACAGGACTCACCCACACGAGTGATACATGGCTCGCGCACACGAGTGACACATTTCGAGCGACTTTTGACGCCGAGCACACAAGGAAGGCAGGAGATGGGCCGCCATCGACGATCTGCCCCCGGTACCCCGGCGCAGGTGGCCGCCGCAGGCCGCCACCGGGGACCGCACCGGAGCCCCCTCGCTCCGGTCCGGACCGGACTGTTGGGCGTATCCGCCGCTGTCGCGGTCGGCGCCGTGGCGATGGCCTCCGGACTCGGTCCGAACGGCTACGAACTCGGCGGGGGCAACGACTCCGCCGGACAGGTCCAGGCGGGCGGTCCGTCGGACTCCGGCCTGGAGACACAGGGCTCGCAGTCCGCGGCCCCCACCGATCGCGGCACGGTACCGCCCAGCCGTGGTGACGACCGCCCTCACGCACCCTCCACAACTCCCTCCAAGACCCCGCCCAAGCCCTCCGAGCCGCCCTCCACCACCCCGCCGGAGCAGCCGGCGCCCTCCCAGCCCTCCGGGAACGACCGGCCCGGCGGAAACGGCAAGGGCAAGGGAAGCGACAACGGCAACGGCCACGGCAACGGCAAGGGCGGCGCGAACGGCGGCGGGCACGGCAAGCCGTCGCAGACGCCCTCGGCGGAGCCGACCGCACCCGAACCCCCGGCGGCGTCGACCGGCCCCGAGACCGCCTCGGAGGCCGAAGTCCTCACCCTCGTCAACAAAGAGCGCAAGAAGGCCGGCTGCGACCCCGTGGTAGCCGACTCCAAACTCGCGCAGCTGGCCGAGGACTTCAGCGAGGACATGTCCCTGCGCCAGTTCTTCGACCACATCAACCCCGACGGCGACAGCCCCTGGGAGCGCGCCGAGGGTGCGGGCATCCTGGACCTCGGCGGGGAGAACATCGCCCGCGGCCAGTCGGACGCACAGTCCGTGATGGACTCCTGGATGAACAGCTCCGGCCATCGCGCCAACATCCTCAATTGCTCGTTCAAGCGACTGGGCGTCGGCGCGCACTTCGGCGACGGCGGTCCCTGGTGGACCCAGGACTTCGGCTACTGAGCCGCGTGAGCGGGAGCCGCTGAGCGAGAGCCCCCGAGCGGGCCTCCGCATCCGGCCGCATGGGAGAGCCCGGGGCGTACGAAAGCACCCCGGGCTCTCATACGCCCGCGCGAGCAGCACACTCACCAGCCGAAAGCGCGACCCCGGAGTCAGCGCTGAGTGCGCGTATGGTGTGGGTATGGACAGTGAACGCAGTGGCGGGGCGTCCACCACGGTGGACGTGGAGAACCTGGCCTTCGACGTGTTCGCCCGCGCCTGCCCCTCACGCGGCACGCTGGAGCACGTCACCGGCAAATGGGGCGGCCTCATCCTGAGCGCGCTCCACGACAGCACCTTCCGCTTCAACGAGCTGCGGCGGCGGGTCGACGGCGTCAGCGAGAAGATGCTGTCCCAGACGCTGCACGCGCTGGAGCGCGACGGTCTGGTGCACCGCGAGGCGCAGCCGACCAACCCGCCCCGGGTGGACTACCGGCTGACCCCGCTGGGCAGCGCGGTCGCCGAGCGGCTGCTGGCCCTCATCCATCTGGTCGAGGACCGGATGCCCGAGGTGCTGACGGCCCGGGAGCGCTACGACACCGCGCGCGCCGGGAGCGACGAGGCACCGGCCACGCTGGACGCCGGACGGGCCGTGGTGGCCGGGCGCGGCGGGCGCTGACAGCGCGGGCAGAAGTAGCTGGAGCGGTTCATCCAGGGGCGGCGGCGCATCGCGGTGCCACAGCGGCGGCAGGGCTCGTCCTCCCGGCCGTAGGCGTCCAGGGAGCGCTCGAAGTACCCCGACTCGCCGTTCACGTTCACATAGAGGCTGTCGAAGCTGGTGCCGCCGACGGCCAGCGCGGCGGTCATCACCTCGCGCACATGCTCCAGGAGTTCGGCGGCGCGCGGCCGGGTGAGGGTGGCCGTGGGCCGGTCGTAGTGCAGCCGGGCGCGCCACAGCGCCTCGTCGGCGTAGATGTTGCCGACCCCGCTGATCAGCGACTGGTCCAGCAGCGCGCGCTTGATCGTGGTGCGGCGGCGGCGCAGCGCGAGGTGGAAGGCGGCTTCATCGAAGGCGGGGTCCAGCGGGTCGCGGGCGATGTGCGCGATGACGTCCGGCAGCCCCTCCAGATCGCCGGGGACGGTGTCGTGCAGCGAGAGCCCGCCGAAGGTGCGCTGGTCGACGAAGCGCAGCTCGGTGCCCGCGTCGTCGGCGAAGCGGACCCGGACGCGCAGATGCTTCTCGTCGGGCGCCCCGGCCGGCTGGACCAGCAGCTGCCCGCTCATCCCCAGATGGGCCAGGACGGACTCGGCGGGCGCGCCGTCGTCGAACGGCAGCCATAGGTACTTGCCGCGGCGCCGGACGGTCCCGGCGCGGCGGCCCCGGAGGCGGGCCGCGAAGTCCTCCGCGCCGCCGAGGTGGCGGCGGACCGCGCGGGGGTGCAGCACCTGGACCTCGGCGACCGTACGGCCGCTGACCCAGCGCTCCAGTCCGCGGCGGACCACCTCGACCTCGGGCAGCTCGGGCAACGGGGGCCTCCTTGAAGCCTTCGAGCCCTCACCGCCCCCGGGCGGAACGGCCCCGGCGGGCCGTCCGCCCGGGGGCGGTGAGAGGCGTTACGGATGTGCTGGAAGGTGCGGGTCGGGGAAGGCCGATCAGCGTGCCGGGGAGGCCGCGTCGGCGGCGGCTCCGCCGTCCACCGCCGTGCCCGCGGTTCCGGCGTCGGCCGCCTTGGCCTTCGCCTGGGCCTCGTCGGCAGCCGCGCGGATGGCGCGCCAGGCGGCCTCGGCCGCCTGCTGCTCGGCTTCCTTCTTGCTGCGGCCGGTGCCGGTGCCGTACGCGACACCACCGACGCGGGCGGCAGCCGTGAAGGTCTTCTCGTGGTCGGGACCGGTCTCGGAGACCAGGTACTCGGGGACCCCGAGGCCCTCGGTGGCGGTCAGCTCCTGGAGGCTGGTCTTCCAGTCCAGGCCGGCGCCGAGGTTCGAGGACTTCTCGATCAGCGGGTCGAAGAGCCGGTGGACCAGCTCCGCGGCGGCGTCGAGCCCCCGGTCGAGATAGACAGCGCCGATCACCGCTTCAAGGGTGTCGGCCAGGATGGAAGCCTTGTCCCTGCCGCCGGTGCCCTCTTCGCCCCGGCCGAGCCGGATGAAGGCGCCGAGGTCGAGGCCGCGGCCCACCTCCGCGAGCGCGCGCGAGTTGACCACCGCGGCCCGCAGCTTGGCCAGCTGGCCCTCGGGCAGGTCGGGGTGGATGCGGTACAGCGTGTCGGTGACCACCAGGCCGAGCACCGAATCCCCGAGGAATTCCAGCCGCTCGTTGGTGGGCAGCCCGCCGTTCTCGTACGCGAAGGAGCGGTGGGTCAGCGCACGCACCAGAAGGGCGGACTCGAGCTGGTACCCGAGCCGCCCTTCCAGGATCGTGTGAGACGAGGCCGTGTCCGCCTGGGCCGTTTCACCGCGCTTGCGCGGGGGCGTGGTGGCGTCTGACATAGAGCCTGTCACCCGCCGATCAGACCTCGAGGACCTGGCGGCGGTTGTAGGTGCCGCAGCTCGGGCACGCGATGTGCTGCTGCTTCGGCTCGTGGCAGCGCTCACACGCCACCAGGTTGGGGACCGCAGCCTTCCACTGCGACCGGCGGTGGCGCGTGTTGCTGCGCGACATCTTCCGCTTCGGAACAGCCACGGCTACTTCTCCTGTGAGTCATCCCCGCGCTCGCGGGGTGCGTTGTCCTTCTCGCCGTCCCTCATGGTCTCGGCGAGTCCCTTCAGTGCCGCCCAACGGATGTCGGCGGACTCGTGGTGGTGGTCGGGGTCGTCCGCGAGCCGGGCGCCGCAATCGGCGCACAGACCCGGGCAGTCCTCCCGGCACACCGGCTGCAACGGCAGTGCGAGCACCACCGCGTCGCGCAGCACGGGCTCGAGGTCGAACAGGTCGGCCTCGAGGAAGAGCATGTCCTCCTCCTCGGCGTCGTCGCCGGTATCCGCTTCGCGGCTCCGGTCGTCGGCGTCGGGGTAGGAGTACATCTCCTGGAAGTCCACTTCGAGCTCTCGCTCCAGCGGCTCCAGACACCTTACGCACTCCCCCGTGAGCGGCGCACGGGCGGTGCCTGTGACAAGCACCCCTTCCATGACCGACTCAAGGCGGAGGTCCAGCTCGATCGTCGCGCCCTCCCGCACCCCGATGACCTCGATACCGAGACCCTTGGGCGCCACCACGGAGCGGGAGACCCTTTTGAGCGCACCGGGACGACGGCCCAGCTCGCGCGTGTCGAACACGAGAGGGGCACGGTGGTCGAGGCGGGCGTTCAGGGCTTCCTGCTTTCTACGCTGCGGCGGGCCACCCGAACATCCACTACGAATCGGGCAGCCGAGATCGCGGACGTACGCGCGACCGAAGAGCCAGGATACTGGACAGGCTGCCGTAGACCCAATCCGCCCGGTGGGGAAGGGACTCTCGCACCCCGAGCACTTCCCGCGGAGCGCTCAGCGGCCCTGCTCGTACTGGCGGAGCTGATCGAGGTCGATCATGCTCGTGTCGAACAGGCTGGTCTCGTCGAGCGCGGCGCCCTGCTGCTGCTGGTGCTGGGGCTGCTGCTGAGGCTGCTGGGGCACGTAGGCCGCGTTCGGATCGTAGCCCTGGGCCTGGGCCTGCTGCTGTTGCTGCTGTTGCTGTTGCTGTTGCTGCCAGGCGGCGTAGGCGTCCTGCTGATAGCCGCCCTGCGCGGCGTACGGGTCCTGCTGTACGTACGCCTGCTGATAGCCGTACGCGTCCTGCTGCTGGTAGCCCGCGGTGGCGGCGTAGTACCCGGCGTCGGCGGCCGCCTGGCCGGGCTGGGCGGCGGGCTGGGCGAGGTCCGCCTGGGACTGGGCCAGGTCCGCCAGATAGTCGTCGTCGGTGGTCCGCAGGGCCATGCCGGCCCCGTCCTGGGCCGCCATATGGGCGCCGAGCTCATCGGCGGGCCGGGCCCCGAGCAGCTTCTGGCGGCCCCGGCCGACCGCCTCCAGGGTCTTGGCGAGGACCGCCGAGACGGCCCCCAGCTTGGTGTCCACGTACTCGTCCGCGCGGTGCCGCAGGGTGGCAGGGTCGGCGCTGCGCTCCGGGCCCTCGTCGGGCTGCCCGAGGCCGTCCTCGGCGCCGGGGGCGCGGCCGAGCAGCTTCTCCCGGCCGCGGTCGACCGAGCCGATGGTCTTGGTGAGCACGACCTCGAAGTTGGCCAGCTTGCTGTCCACGTAGTCGTCGGCCTCGACGCGGATCTCCTCGGCCTCCCGGCGGGCCTCGGCGAGGATCCGGTCGGCCTCCTCCTGGGACTTCCGCACCAGCTCGGTTTCCGAAATCAGCGAGGCGCGCTGGGCGTGCGCGGACTCGATGATCCGCCCGGCCTCCCGGTGGGCCTCCTCGACCATCTGGTCCCGGCCGCCGATCAGCTCCTGGGCGTGGGCCAGGGAGTCCGGCAGTGCCGCGCGCACCTCTTCGAGCATGGCGAGCAGCTCGGCGCGGTTGACCACGCACGAGGCCGACATGGGCATGGACCGGGCGCCACCGACGGTATCGACGATCTCGTCGAGCTTCTTCTGCACGTCCACTGTGGGTGCTCGCAGACTGTCTGGATGCGGATGGATACGGAGACGAACGGGACGACTGTACGGCCAGCGGCCGCCTCCCGGACAGCCGCTGACGCCCCGTCAGCCGCTACTTCCGGCCGAGCCGCTCGGCAAGCGCCTCCAGGACCAACGGGGGCACCAGGTGGGAGACGTCGCCGCCCCAGGCCGCGACCTCCTTGACCAGGCTGGAGGAGAGGAAGCTGTAGGTGGGGTTGGTGGGCACGAACAGCGTTTCCACGCCGGAGAGGCCGTTGTTCATCTGGGCCATCTGCAACTCGTAGTCGAAGTCGCTGACGGCCCGCAGCCCCTTGACGATCGCGGGGATGTCCCGCTGCTTGCAGAAGTCCACCAGGAGGCCGTGGAACGCCTCCACCTGGACGTTTCCGTACTCCTCCGTGGTCTGGCGGAGAAGGTCGATCCGCTCGTCCACCGTGAACAGGCCCTGCTTCGACTTGTTGATCATCACGGCGACGTACACGACGTCATAGAGCTTGGAGGCACGGGCGATGATGTCGAGGTGTCCATTGGTGACGGGGTCGAACGACCCCGGACAGACTGCGCGGCGCAACGGAAGTTCCTCGCTCTCGGGTCCGGTCATGACGCGTCCTCGCACGTCGAGGCGGCGCGACCGTACCAAAGCGTGCCCTCCCCGTAGCGACGGGCCCTGAGCCCCTCGAATCCGGCAGGCCACACGAACTCCCCACCTCGTGTGCTCCGCTCAACGGTGGCCAGCGCACGGGGCCCGAGCCAGCCCTTCACCAGGAGTGTGAGGAGTATCTCCCGAATTTGGTCGTCGGTGACCGCGTAGGGCGGATCCAGGAAAACGACGTCGTACGGGCCGGTGTCGGGGGCCTGTCCGGCGATGGTCTGTTCGGCCTTGCCGGTGCGCAGCTCCGCGCCGGGCAGACCGAGGGTGCGGACGTTCTGCCGGATCGTGCGGGCCGCCCGCGGGTCGGACTCGACCAGCAGCGTGTGGGCGGCGCCGCGGGACAGCGCCTCCAGGCCGACCGCGCCCGAGCCGCCGTACAGATCCAGGACGCGGGCCCCGTCCAGCGAGCCGAGCAGCGACTCCCAGGTGGAGAACAGGCCCTCACGCGCCCGGTCCGAGGTGGGTCGGGTGCCGTTTCCCGGCGGCACGGCCAGGCGGCGGCCGCCGGCCGCTCCGGCGATCACGCGGGTCATGGGTGGGAGCCGTCCTTCACGGTGGTCGGGGCAGCGGCGCCCGGTGCCCGTCCGGGCGGGGCCGCCGCATCTCCACGATATGGCGTACGGGGGCAGACGGTGGCCGGGCGCGCACCTCGGACGGGCCCGGCGGTGGCCGGGCGCGTTCCTTTCGCGGGGCTCAGCTCGCGGGGCTCAGCTCGCTGGGCTCAGCCCTTGTCGAGGAACTCCGCGCGCTCCTTGTCCAGCAGGGCGTCCAGCGCGGTGCGCAGCTGCGGGTATCCGGCCAGCTCCGGGTCGGCGGCCACGATCGCGGCCGCTTCCTCCCGGGCGGCCGCGATGACCTCCTCGTCGTCGATGACGGCGAGCACCCGCAGCGAGGAGCGGACCCCGGACTGGGCCTGGCCGAGCACATCGCCCTCGCGGCGCTGCTCCAGGTCGATCCGGGACAGCTCGAAGCCGTCGAGCGTGGCGGCGACCGCGCCCAGCCGGGCCCGGGCGGGGCTGCCCTCGGGCATGTCGGTCACCAGCAGACACAGCCCGGCGGCGGAGCCCCGGCCGACGCGGCCGCGCAGCTGGTGCAGCTGGGAGACGCCGAACCGGTCGGCGTCCATGATCACCATGGCGGTGGCGTTGGGCACGTTCACACCGACCTCGATGACGGTCGTGGCGACCAGGACGTCCACCTCGCCCGCGGCGAAGCGGCGCATCACCTCGTCCTTGGCCTCGGGCTGCATCCGCCCGTGCAGCACCTCCACCCGCAGATCGCTCAGCGGGCCCTTGACCAGCTGCTCGGCGACGTCGACGACGGCCAGCGGCGGTCGCTTCTCGGCCTCGTCCTCGGGGCTCTTCCCCTTCGCCGCCTTGGCCTCGTCCTCCTCGTCCCCGATCCGCGGGCACACCACATAGGCCTGGTGGCCGGCGGCCACCTCCTCGCGCACCCGCTCCCAGGCGCGGGTCAGGAAGTGCGGCTTGTCCTTGGCGGGCACCACGTGGGAGGCGATCGGGGAACGGCCCGAGGGCAGCTGGTCCAGGACGGAGGTCTCCAGGTCGCCGAAGACGGTCATGGCCACGGTGCGCGGGATCGGGGTGGCCGTCATCACCAACAGATGCGGGGGCTGTTTGCCCTTGGAGCGCAGGGCGTCGCGCTGCTCGACCCCGAAGCGGTGCTGCTCGTCCACGACCACCAGGCCCAGATCGTGGAACTGGACCTTGTCCTCGATCAGGGCATGGGTGCCGATCACGATCCCGGCCTCGCCGGTGACCAGGTCCAGCAGCGCCTGACGGCGGGCCGCGGCGCCCATGGAGCCGGTGAGCAGCACCACCTTGGTGCCCTGCTCGGCCCCGCCCAGCATCCCTCCCTCGGCCAGCTCCCCCATCATCTCGGTGATCGAGCGGTGGTGCTGCTGGGCGAGCACCTCGGTGGGCGCGAGCATCGCCGCCTGTCCCCCGGCGTCCACGACGCCGAGCATCGCGCGCAGCGCGACCATGGTCTTGCCCGAGCCGACCTCGCCCTGGAGCAGCCGGTGCATGGGGTGGTCGGTGGCGAGGTCGGCGAAGATCTCCTCGCTGACCCGGCGCTGGCCCTCGGTGAGGGTGAACGGCAGCCGGGCGTCGAAGGCGGTCAGCAGCCCGTCCGGGGCGGGCTTGCGGGGCGCCGCGGGCAGCTGGGCGTCGGCCTGCCGCCGCCGGGCGAGCGCCACCTGGAGGACGAACGCCTCGTCCCACTTCAGCCGGTCCCGGGCCGTCGCGATATCGGCCTTGGTGCCCGGCCGGTGGATCTTGCGCAGCGCCTCGGGGAGCGTGGCCAGTCCCCGGCCCTCGCGCAGGCTCTCGGGCAGCGGGTCGATCAGCCCGGCCAGGGCGGACTCCTCATGGCCGGCCGGGCCGAGCACGGTGTCGACGGCCTGCTGGATCTGCCAGGACTCCATCTGCTTGCACGCCGGGTACAGCGGCAGCAGCTGATTGGCGAACGCCTCCACGGCCTCCGCGCCGCTCCCCGCGCCCAGCGTCTTGAACTCGGGGTGGGCCAGCTGCCGCTTGCGGTTGAAGACCGAGACCTTCCCGGCGAACATCGCGCGGGTGCCGGGCTGGAGCTCCGTACGCGGCTTGTGGACGCCCTTGCCGAAGAAGACCAGCTGGAGACGGCCGCTGCCGTCGGTGATGGTGACCTCGAGCCGCCGGCCCCGGCCGCCGTTGAACGTGTGCACCCGGGCGTCGGCGACCTGGGCCACCACGGTCACATGCTCGTCCAGGGGCAGGTCGGACAGCCGGGTCAGCTCACCGCGCTCCGCGTACCGCCGCGGGTAGTGGTGCAGCAGGTCGCCGACGGTGTGCAGGTCGAGATGGTCGGCCATCACCTTCGCGGTGTTGCCGCCCAGGACCTTCTTCAGGGGTTCATCCAGCACGGGCACCCGTCCATTGCACACCACGGGAGTGACAATCGGGGATGACGAGCGGGGTGGTTCGGCGGGTGGCCGCTCCGGGCGGCCGGGCTCATTCGATGCCTATGATCAGCGGCGCGGTGGGCTGACCCCCGTGGTAGACGACCGTGTCGACGGCGAAGTGCCCCTCCCGCACATGCCGCTCCAGCCGCTCGGCGACCTCCTCCGGAAGGTCCGCGCCGAGCACCAGCGTGACCATCTCGCCGCCCGACGCCAGCATTCGGTCCAGCACCGTCTCGGCGGTCGCGGCCAGCTCCGAGCCGATCACCGCCACATCGCCGTCGATCATGCCCAGGACGTCCCCGGCCTGGCACACCCCGGCCATGGTCCAGGACTGGCGCTCGGCGACGGCCAGTTCCGCGTAGCGGGTGGCGCCCGCGGCCGAGGTCATGGCGACCACGTCCTCGTCGAAGCTGCGGCCGGGCTCGTGGACGGCGAGCGCGGCGATGCCCTGGACGGCGGAGCGGGTGGGGATCACCGCGACCCGTACGCCCTCGGCGCGGGCCTGGGCCGCGGCCGCGGCCGCCGTGTGGTGCAGCTCGGTGTCGTTGGGCAGCAGCACGACCTCCCGGGCCCGGGCCCGGCGGACCGCGTCCACCAGCTCACCGCTGGCGGGCGGCTCCCCGGGGCGGGTGGCGACCGCGGTCGCGCCCGCCTCGGCGCACAGCGCGGCCAGCCCGTCGCCGGGGACGACGGCGACCACGGCACGGGGGGCGCGCTCGGCGCGCGGGCCGCCCGTGGGGCCCTGGGCACCGGACTGATCCGGCAGGACGACGGCCGGGCCCGGCCGGTCCGGACCGCCCGAGCCCGCCTTACGGTCGGCGGCGCCGCCGAAGTGGGTGATCCGGATGCGGTACGGGCGCCCGGCCTGGATGCCCGCCTCCACGGCCGCCCCCGCGTCGTCCACATGGACGTGGACGTTCCACAAGCCGTCGCCACCGACGACCACCAGGGAGTCGCCGAGGGCGTCCAGCCGCTCCCTCAGGGCGGTCACGGCCGTGTCGCCGGCCTCCAGGAGGTAGATCACCTCGAAGGCGGGTCCGCCGTCCGGGGCGCCGTCGGCGGAGCAGCCCGCCACGTCCTGCTCGCTCGTTCCGGTGGGCGCCTGGGCGTCATGGCCGGGGCGGGCCGGGGCGGGCGGCGCGGGGACCTCGCCCGACAGCGCCTGGGCGAGCCCGCCCAGGACCGTCACCAGGCCGTAGCCGCCCGCGTCGACCACCCCCGCGCGGGCGAGGACGTCGAGCTGGCCCGGGGTGGCCTGGAGCGCCGTACGGGCGCCCTCGTACGCGGCGCGGGCCACCGTGGCGGCGTCGCCCGTGGTGCGCTCCGCGCTCTCCGCGGCGGCCACGGCGACCGTGAGGACGGTGCCTTCGACGGGGTGCGCGACGGCCAGGTAGGCGAGGTCGACCGCGCGCCGCAGCGCCCGCCGCAGCCCGTCCGCCTCATCCTCGCCAGGGGCCGCTCCCGCGCCCAGGGTCACTCCCGTGTCCGGGGCCGCTCCCGCGCCCGGGTTCCCGTCCGGCCCGCCGTCGGCCAGGACGTCCGCCATGCCGCGCAGCAGCTGCGCCAGGATCGTGCCGGAGTTGCCCCGCGCGCCGATCAGCGCGCCATGGGCCATGGCGCGCACCACATCGGCGAGGGTGGGGCGGGACGCGGCGGCCGAGGCCGCGTGGCCGTCGAAGGCCGCGTCGACGGCCCGGGCGGCGGACTCGACGGTCAGATACAGATTGGTGCCGGTGTCCCCGTCCGCGACCGGATAGACGTTGATCGCGTCGATGTCCGCCCGGGCCCGGCCCAGCGCGTCGAGGGCGAGCCCGCACCAGGTCCGTACCGCATCGGCATCGAGCGTGTGCGGCACGAAAGGTCCTCCTCGGAGGCTGCTGGGGGCGGGGGTGGGCATCGCGTCATCGCAGGGTAGCCGCCGCCCTCGGCGGGTGCCGGGGCAGCCATGATAGTTTCGTTGTACGGGAGTGGCCGTTGTATGCTGCTCCGGTTGCCCGATGCGAATCGGGCCATTCCCCCCAGGCGCCGCCGATCCTTCACGATTCAGGCAACGTCCGGGGCATCCGTTCAGTGTCCTGTCTCCTCGCGGGAAGCGAGGGTGACCCGTCTTTGGAGTAACCCGTGGCTGCCAACTGCGACGTCTGCGGCAAGGGGCCGGGCTTCGGCAACAACATCTCGCACTCGCACCGCCGCACCCGCCGTCGTTGGAACCCCAACATCCAGACGGTGCGCGCTGTGGTCGGTCGTACCCCGAAGCGGCTCAACGTCTGCACCTCGTGCATCAAGGCCGGCAAGGTTTCGCGCTAGTCGTCTAGTCGCACGGCCTCCCCGCGCAAGCGGGACAACCGGTACGCCAGGCCGGTCCACCACTGGAGTGGACCGGCCTTTCGCGTGCCCTCAGCCGGTCCGCTCCGACAACCACCCGTGGTCGACCGGGCCGATGCCCGTGCCCAGGGGGAAGCCTGCCGCGATGGCGCCCGTGACGTAGTCCTTGGCCGCCGTGACGGCCTCGGGGACCGCGTAGCCGCCCGCCAGATACGTGGCGACGGCAGCGGCCAGGGTGCACCCCGTGCCGTGCGTATGGCGGTTGTCCTGGCGCGGCGCCCGGAGCCAGTGCTCCTCGGTGCCGTCGGTGAGCAGATCCACCGCGTCGCCGCCGGGCAGATGGCCGCCCTTGATCAGCGCCCATCGCGGGCCGTGCCCCAGCACCGCCCCGGCCGCCCGTCGCTGGTCGTCCTCCGACTCCACCCGGACGCCGGTGAGCTGGGCCACCTCGTCCAGGTTGGGCGTGGCCACGGTCGCGGTCGGCAGCAGCTTCGTACGGACCGCGTCGAGCGCCTCGGCGGCCAGCAGCGGGTCACCGTGCTTGGAGACGCCGACCGGATCGACGACCACGGGCGCGGTGACGTCCGCGAGCAGCGCGGCGACGGTCTCGACCAGTTCGGCGGTCGCCAGCATCCCGGTCTTGACCGCCTGGACGCCGATGTCGTCGGCCACGCTGCGGAACTGGGCCCGTACGGCCTCGGCCGGCAGCTCCCAGGCGCCCTGGACGCCCAGGGAGTTCTGCGCCGTCACGGCCGTGATCACGCTCATGCCGTGCGCGCCCAGGGCCAGCATGGTCTTCAGGTCGGCCTGGATGCCCGCACCGCCGCCGGAGTCCGATCCGGCGACGGTGAGGACGCGCACGGGCGCCGAGCCGTCATGGGCGGGGCGGGGGACGCGGGGAGGTAGAGCCATGGCACCGAATCTACTCGGCGCCGAGGACATCCCCAGACGTCCCCCAGGGGCCCTTACGGCCGCCCGGTGCCCTTACCGTCACCCGGCACCATCACTCGGCGCCCTTACCGTCGCCGAAGTGGTCCCAGCCCCCATGTGCCCACGGGGCTCCGTCCACCGTCACCTGGGGCAGCGCCGAGGGGTTGAGCACCTCGCCGATCACCTTCCAGCGGGCCGGCAGCTTGGCGTCGGGCGGGAAGGTGGCCACGATCGCGTGGTCCTCTCCCCCGCTGAGCACCCACTGGAGCGGATCGACGCCCACCGCCTGCCCGATGTCCGACATCTGCGAGGGGACGTCGATGTCCGCCGAGCGCAGATCGATGCGGACCTTACTGGCCTCGGCGATATGCCCGAGGTCGGCCACCAGCCCGTCGCTCACATCGGTCATCGCCGTCGCGCCGAGCCCGGCGGCGGCGGGACCGGCGTGGTACGGCGGCTCCGGCCGCCGGTGCGCCTCGACAAAGGCCCGCGGTGAGCGGAAGCCGCGCGAGAGCACCGCGTGTCCGGCCGCCGACCAGCCGAGCCACCCGGTGACGGCGACGACGTCGCCTGGCTGGGCACCGGATCGGGTGACCGGCTCGTGGTTGCGCAGATCGCCCAGGGCGGTGATGGCCACGGTGATGGTGTCCCCGCGCACGACGTCACCGCCCACCACGGCCGCGCCCGCGACCTGGCATTCGTCGCGGATGCCGTCCATCAGCTCGGTCGGCCAGGTCACCGGCAGATCGGCGGGGACCACCAGGCCGAGCAGCAGGGCGGTCGGCACGGCGCCCATGGCCGCGATATCGGCCAGGTTCTGGGCCGCGGCCTTACGGCCGACGTCATAGGCGGTGGACCAGTCCCGGCGGAAGTGCCTGCCCTCCAGCAGGACGTCCGTACTGGCCACGACCCTCCGGTCGGGCGCGGCCACGACCGCGGCATCGTCACCGGGCCCCAACCTCACCGCCGGGGTGGTGGTGAGCCGGGAGGTGAGCTCTCTGATGAGCCCGAACTCCCCCAACTCGCCCACGGTGCCCTTCATCCCATCGCCCCTTCGTGCTCGTGACCGCTTTCCGCCGCGCCGCGCTCCCCGCGCGGGTCTCCCCGCGCCGCATGGCGACGCGGTACCGTGGCGTCCCTTCTTTCCACATGATCCTCGTAGCCGCCCTGGAGGTTCCGTGGTACAGGCGTACATCCTGATCCAGACCGAGGTCGGCAGGGCCTCGACCGTGGCCGACGTCATCGCCAAGCTCCCCGGGGTGATACAGGCGGAGGACGTGACGGGCCCCTACGACGTGATCGTGCGGGCCCAGGCCGACACGGTCGATGAGCTCGGCCGCATGGTGGTCGCGAAAGTCCAGCAAGTGGAAGGGATCACCCGTACCCTGACCTGCCCGGTAGTCCATCTCTAGCTCCCCCGTATGATCGGCCGGTGAATTCCGCACACCGTAGTCCCACCCGACGGCTCGTTCCGCTGTCCGCCGTGGTGGCCTTGGCCCTGGTGCCGGTAGCCGGTTGCTCCTTCACCGGGGATTCCGACGACACCAAGGCGCCCGCGGTTCCCACACCGGCCCCACAGGCGGCCGCGATATGCCGGGCGCTGCACAAGGAACTGCCCGATGCCGTGAACGGGCTGAAGCGGGGCACCGCCGAGCCCGCCTCGGACTACACAGCCGTGTGGGGGGACCCCGCCGTGCAGCTGCGCTGCGGGGTCCCCCGGCCGGAGGCGATGGGCTCCAAGACCGATTCGGCCGAGGTGAACGGCGTCGAGTGGCTCCCGGAGAAGCGAAAGGACGGCTACCGCTTCACCACCGTACTGCGCCGGGCCTATGTCGAGGTGACCGTGCCCGGGAAGTACTCCCCCGAGATCAACCCCCTGCTCGACCTCGCCCGCGCCGTCAAGAAGACGGTCCCGAAGGGCGTGGCCTAGCGCGATCCGGTGCGACTGGCCCGGCCGCGGCCGTCCGGCTACGGGCGGGGAGGGGAGCAGCCCGCCGCAGGCGCCGAGATCCGCCGGAAACCCCCTAGCGCAGCCCCGTCGAGCGGCGCAGCGCGGCCTCCAGCAGCCGGTCCACCAGCTCGGGGTAGCTCACGCCGCTCTCCTGCCACATGCGCGGGTACATCGAGATCGGGGTGAAACCGGGCATGGTGTTGATCTCGTTGATCACGAACTCGCCGCTGTCCAGCAGGAAGAAGTCGGCCCGCACCAGCCCCTCGCAGGACGCCGCCTCGAAGGCGGCCACCGCGAGCTCCTGGACCCGCCGGGTCTGCTCCTCGGTGAGCGGCGCGGGCACGATGCCGTCCGCCGCGTCGATGTACTTCGCCTCGAAGTCGTAGAAGGCGTGGGAGGAGACCGGCGGGATTTCGGCGGGCACGCTGGCGCGCGGCCCGTCCTCGTACTCCAGCACCCCGCACTCGATCTCGCGGCCGCGCAGCAGCGCCTCCACGATGACCTTCGGGTCGTGGCGCCTGGCCTCCTCGATGGCCGCGTCCAGGTCCGCCGGGCCCTCGACCTTGCTGATGCCGAAGGACGAGCCGGCCCGCGCGGGCTTCACGAAGAGCGGCCAGCCGTGCTCCTCGGCGAACTCCACGATCCGCTGTCGGGCGGCGGAAGGTTCCTGCTCCCAGGCCCGGGGGCGGATCACCTCGTACGGGCCGACGGGCAGCCCGAAGGAGACGAACACCCGCTTCATGTACTCCTTGTCCATGCCCACGGCGGAGGCGAGCACTCCGGCGCCCACGTACGGCACCCCGGAGAGCTCCAGCAGCCCCTGGAGGGTGCCGTCCTCGCCGTACGGGCCGTGCAGCATGGGGAAGACGACGTCGACGTCGCCCAGCGCCTTGGGCACCGCCCCCGGCTCGCTGTAGACGACCTCGCGGTTCCCCGGGTCGACCGGGAGGACGACCGAGCCCTCGCTGGACTCGGCGAGCCGTTCGACGCTGGGCAGCTCGCGGTCCGCGATGGCCATCCGCTCGGGCTCGTCTGCGGTCAGCGCCCAACGGCCGTCCGTGGTGATGCCGATCGGCAGCACGTCGTACTTCTCGCGGTCGATGGCGCGCAGCACGGCGCCCGCGGTGACCACCGAGATGGCGTGCTCGGAGCTGCGGCCGCCGAAGACGACGGCCACGCGCGGCTTGCGCCGCTCGCCTCCGGAGGAAGCCGGGACAGGGCCTGGGGAAGGGGTCTGGCTGCTCATATCGCGTTGAGATTACCTTGCGGTCCGCGCGGCGTCAGTGCCGCTCGGCCTTGGCGCTGCGGGACATCAGCTCTTTGAGTGCGACAAGGGGCTGTTTGCCGTCGTGCACGATCTCGACGACGGTCTCGGTGATGGGCATGTCGACGTCGTGGCGGCGGGCGAGATCCAGCACCGACTCGCACGACTTGACGCCCTCCGCGGTCTGCTTGGTGACCGCGATGGTCTCCTCCAGTGTCATCCCGCGCCCCAGGTTGGTGCCGAAGGTGTGGTTGCGGGAGAGCGGGGAGGAGCAGGTGGCGACCAGGTCGCCCATGCCCGCCAGGCCCGCGAAGGTGTGCGCGTCGGCGCCCATCGCCAGGCCCAGCCGGGTCGTTTCGGCCAGGCCGCGGGTGATCAGCGACGCCTTGGTGTTGTCGCCGAGGCCCATGCCGTCGGCGATGCCCACGGCCAGCGCGATGACGTTCTTCACCGCGCCGCCCAGCTCGCAGCCGACCACGTCGGTGTTGGTGTACGGGCGGAAGTACGCGGTGTGGCAGGCGGTCTGGAGGCGGCGGGCCACGCTCTCGTCGGGGCAGGCCACCACGGAGGCGGCGGGCTGCCGGGCGGCGATCTCCTTGGCGAGGTTGGGCCCGGTGAGCACCGCGACGCGCTCCGCGGGCGCCTTGGCGACCTCCTGGACGACCTCGCTCATCCGCTTGGCCGTGCCGAGTTCGACCCCCTTCATCAGGGAGACCAGCACGGTGTCGGCGGCCAGCAGCGGGGCCCAGTCGGAGAGGTTGCCGCGTAGCGTCTGGGAGGGCACGGAGAAGACGGTGAACTCCGCGCCGTCCGCGGCCTCGGCCGGGTCGGTGGTGGCCCGCACGCCGTCGGGGAGCCGCACCCCGGGGAAGTAGTCGGGATTGCCGCGGCCGGTGTTGATGGCCTCGACGACACCGGGCCGGCGCCCCCACAGCGTCACCTCGCACCCCGCGTCGGCGAGCACCATCGCGAAGGCGGTGCCCCAGGAGCCGGTGCCGAAGACGGCGCAGCGCGTCACTTGCTCTCCTCATCGGCCAGCGGGAGCGGCGGGCCGTCGGTGCCGGACCGGGTGGGCCGGTCGTACCTCTGAACGGGCGCCGGTTCGCCGCGCACCTCGGAGAGGAGCTCGGTGATGGCGTCCATGATGGTGTCGGTGGCCGCCCTGAGGACCTCGGCGGTGGGCTCCTGACCGTAGAACTCGGACAGGTCCACCGGCGGGCCGGCGTGCACCTTGAGCGTCTTGCGGGGGAAGAGGCGGACCCGCTTCTCCTTGGCGTACGGCGGCACGGCCTCGTTGGCGCCCCACTGGGCGACGGGGATGACCGGGGCCTTGGTGAGCAGCGCCACCCGCGCCGCGCCGGTCTTTCCGCGCATGGGCCACATGTCGGGGTCGCGGGTGAGGGTGCCCTCGGGGTAGAAGGCCACGCACTCCCCCTTGTTGATGGCGTCCACGGCGGACCGGAAGGCGTTGGCGGCGTCGGTGGACTCGCGGTAGACGGGGATCTGGCCGGTGCCGCGGAGCATGGTGCCCACGAAGCCGCCTCTGAAGAGGGCGGCCTTGGCGAGGAAGCGCGGCACCCTTCCGGTGTTGTACTGGAAGTGCGCGTAGGAGAGCGGGTCGAGATACGAGTTGTGATTGATCGCGGTGATAAATCCACCGTCGGCGGGAATGTGCTCCATTCCGTGCCAGTCCCGCTTGAACAGAACCACCAGCGGCGGTTTGCACAAGACCGCTGCCATGCGGTACCAGAAGCCGATTCTGCGGCCGGACACTCGGAACATCCTCTCTTGGACCCTGCTGACCTGCTGGCTTGCTGTCGTCCCCCGTAGCCGCACAAGTGTCGCTCCAGGCACCCCGTCTGTCGAGGACACCGTAACCCCGCAGGTCTTCGGCGAGCCGGGCAGCAGGTCAGAATGAGGCCCGTGGGAAGAAACGGAGCCCCTGTGACCTGGACCCTCGTGGTGCCGCTGAAGCCCTTGGCACGGGCCAAGACCAGGCTCTCCGACGCCGCGGGGGACGGCCCCCGGGCCTCGCTCGCCCTCGCGTTCGCCCAGGACACGGTGGGCGCGGCGCTGGCGAGCCGGTGGGTCCGGGAGGTGACCGTCGTCACCGACGACCCGCTCGCCGGACGTGAGCTGTCGGCCCTCGGCGCCCGGATCCTGCCCGACTCCCCGGGGCTCGGGCTGAACGCGGCGCTGGCGCACGGCGCCCGCACGGTCCGCGGGGAGCGCCCGGAGGCCGCCGTGGCGGCGCTGAACGCCGATCTCCCGGCGCTGCGGACAGCGGAGCTCGACCTGGTGCTCGAGGCCGCCGCCGGCTTCTCACGCGCCTTCCTGGCGGACGCCGCGGGGGTGGGCACCACGCTGCTCTCCGCGGCGCCGGGCGCCGAGCTGGCGCCCGCCTTCGGGGGCCCGTCGCGGGACCGGCACCGGGCGTCGGGCGCGCGGGAGATCGAGCTGGCCGGGGTGGACTCGGTGCGGCGCGACGTGGACACGGCCGGGGATCTGCGCGCGGCGGTGGCCCTGGGCGTGGGCGCCCACACCAGGGCTAGGCTGGCGGACATGCAGGGAACCGCCTATACGTACGACCCCGAGACCCGCGCCGGCAGCGTGCTGCTGGACGACGGCACCCCGCTGCCGTTCGACACCGCGGCCTTCGACGCCGGGGGGCTGCGGATGCTGCGCCCGGGGCAGCGGGTGCGGATCGAGGTCGAGGGCGAGGGCGAGCAGCGCCGGGTCGTCTTCGTCACGCTCCAGACGTTCTGAGCGCCGGGCGGACGTTCTGAGCTCCAGACGTTCTGAGCGCCGGGCGCCGACAGCACCGCGGGCCGGGCTCCCTCGGGGAGCCCGGCCCGGCGCGGATGCGGTGGGGCGCCTGAGCGCCGCCGGCTAGCGCTTCCTGGCGGTGGTCTTCTTCGCGGTGGTCTTACGGGCGCTCGTCTTGCGCGCGGGGGCCTTCTTGGCCGTGGCCTTGGCGGGAGCCTTCTTCGCTGTCGTCTTCTTCGCGGGGGCCTTCTTGGCCGTGGTCTTGGCGGGGGCCTTCTTGGCCGCGGCCTTCTTGGCGGGGGCCTTCTTCGCGGGAGCCTTCTTGGCGGTCGCCTTCTTGGCCGCGGCCTTCTTCGCCGCCGCCTGGAGGCTGCCCTTGGGCGCCTTCTTCACGGCGACCTCGCCGCCGCGCGGGAGCTTCTTGGAGCCGCTCACCAGATCCTTGAAGCCCTGACCGGGACGGAAACGGGGCACCGAGGTCTTCTTGACCCTCACGCGCTCCCCGGTCTGGGGGTTACGGGCGTACCGGGCGGGCCGCTCCACCTTCTCGAACGAACCAAATCCAGTGACCGAAACTCGCTCCCCGGAGACGACCGCCCGGACGATGGCGTCCAGGACGGCGTCTACGGCATCGGCGGCCTGCTGACGGCCGCCGACCTTGTCGGCAATCGCTTCTACGAGCTGCGCCTTGTTCACGTCTTCCCCTTCGGAGACATGGCCGGAATCAATGTGTTCAAGCCTTTTCGCACGTTAGGCAGATATATACCGCAAATCAAACACGAAACGGTCTAATCACCCTTGTGCCGCAACGCACTCGATCGTCACGGACTTCCGTCGGTGTCGGGATCTTCGGGGAAACGCCCCTCGTCGAGGTCGTTCATGAACCGCTCCAGACGCGTTGCCGCATCTGCGAGATCGTGTTTCGCCGCTGATGTCATGACCAGCAGCTTCCGGGACAGCGCCATCCGTACGCCCTCCGGGACTTGCAGTGCGCGCACCTTTGCGTGCGCTTCCTTGAGCCGGTCGGCGACGATGCCGTAGAGCTCGAGTTGGCCGTCGCGTTCCATGCACTGATTGTGCCATCTGAGGCGAGTTGTCGCTTCACGGGGCCTCAACATGCCGATGCGCCGCCAGTCCGAGGACCGGCGGCGCATCTTGCCAAACCCGCTCTGTACAGGGAGAACCGGGGGGTCAGACCTCCACCGTGCTGGGCTTGAAGGAGGGGCGACGCGCCTCGTACGAGGCGATCGAGTCCTCCTCCCTGAGGGTGAGGCTGATGTCGTCCAGCCCCTCCAGGAGTCGCCACCGGGCATTCTCGTCAAGCTCAAAATCAGCCGTGATGCCGTCGGCCCGGACCTGGCGCTCGACGAGGTCCACGGTGACCTCCGCGGTGGGGTCCGCCTCGACCAGCTTCCACAGCCGGTCCACGGTCTCCTGCGGCAGGACGACGGTCAGCAGCCCGTTCTTGAGGGAGTTGCCCCGGAAGATGTCGGCGAAGCGGGGGGAGATGACGGCCTTGAAGCCGTAGTTCTGGAGCGCCCACACCGCGTGTTCGCGCGAGGAGCCGGTGCCGAAGTCGGGGCCGGCCACCAGAACCGTTCCGCCCTTGTGCTCGGCCTTGTTGAGCACGAACTCCGGGTCCTTGCGCCACGCCTCGAAGAGGCCGTCCTCGAAGCCGTCGCGGGTGACCTTCTTGAGCCAGTGCGCCGGGATGATCTGGTCCGTGTCCACATTGCTGCGGCGCAGCGGGACGGCCCGGCCGGTGTGCGTGGTGAATGCTTCCATGACTGCTCAGGCCCCCACGGGAGTCGATACGGCGGCGTCGGACAGGTCGGCGGGCGAGGCCAGATGGCCCAGCACCGCGGTGGCGGCGGCGACCTGCGGCGAGACCAGGTGGGTCCGGCCGCCCTTGCCCTGCCGGCCCTCGAAGTTGCGGTTGGACGTGGACGCCGACCGCTCACCGGGGGCGAGCTGGTCGGGGTTCATGCCCAGGCACATCGAGCAACCCGCGTGCCGCCATTCGGCCCCCGCGGCGGTGAACACCTTGTCCAGCCCCTCCTCGACGGCCTGGAGGGCGACCCGCACCGAGCCGGGGACCACCAACATCCGTACGCCGTCGGCCACCGCACGGCCGGACAGCACCGAGGCGGCGGAGCGCAGGTCCTCGATCCGCCCGTTGGTGCAGGAGCCGACGAAGACGGTGTCCACCTTGATGTCGCGCAGCGGCTGACCGGCCGTCAGACCCATGTACTCCAGGGCCTTCTCGGCGGCGTAGCTCTCGCTGGCGTCCTCGAAGGAGGCCGGGTCCGGGACCGACTCCGACAGCGGCGCGCCCTGGCCGGGGTTGGTGCCCCAGGTGACGAACGGGGCGAGCGCGGAGGCGTCGATGACGACCTCACGGTCGAAGACCGCGTCGTCGTCGCCGCGCAGGGTGCGCCAGTACGCGACGGCGGCGTCCCAGTCGGCACCCTGGGGGGCGTGCGGGCGGCCCTTCAGATAGGCGAAGGTCGTCTCGTCCGGGGCGATCATGCCCGCGCGGGCGCCCGCCTCGATGGACATGTTGCACACGGTCATCCGGGCCTCCATCGAGAGCTTCTCGATGGCCGGGCCGCGGTACTCGATCACATAGCCCTGGCCGCCGCCGGTGCCGATCTTCGCGATGATCGCCAGGATCAGGTCCTTGGCGGTGACGCTCTCGGGCAGCTCCCCCTCGACGGTGATCGCCATGGTCTTGAACGGCGCCAGCGGCAGCGTCTGGGTGGCCAGCACATGCTCGACCTGGCTGGTGCCGATGCCGAACGCGAGCGCGCCGAAGGCGCCGTGGGTCGAGGTGTGGCTGTCACCGCAGACCACGGTCGTGCCCGGCTGGGTCAGCCCCAGCTGCGGTCCCACCACGTGGACGACGCCCTGCTCGACGTCACCGAGCGGGTGCAGGCGGACACCGAACTCCGCACAGTTCTTGCGCAGCGTCTCCAACTGGGCGCGCGAGACGGGGTCCGCGATCGGCTTGTCGATGTCGAGGGTGGGGGTGTTGTGGTCCTCGGTCGCGAGGGTGAGATCGGTACGACGGACCGTGCGGCCGGCCTTGCGCAGGCCGTCGAACGCCTGCGGGCTGGTCACCTCGTGCAGCAGATGCAGATCGATGAAGAGCAGGTCAGGCTCGCCTTCGGCGCGCCGGACGACATGGTCGTCCCAGACCTTCTCCGCGAGTGTCCGTCCCATCGGTTTCCCTCCGGCCGGCGCCAGCGCCGGCCCAAACTCGAGTCGAGTGCGTGCCCTGGTCCGCGGGCCCGCCATTTACAGAGTGGCGGGTATCCCCGGAAATTGAACTTGCGTTTCACAGTGTGAGACGTGAGTATCGTCCCATGGACAACACTAGCGGTGTCGGCGTTCTCGACAAGGCTGCTCTGGTTCTGAGCGCCCTGGAGTCCGGTCCGGCCACCCTCGCCGGGCTGGTCGGGGCGACCGGCCTCGCCCGCCCCACGGCGCACCGGCTGGCGGTGGCACTCGAGCACCACCGGATGGTGGCGCGTGACATGCAGGGACGCTTCATTCTGGGCCCGCGCCTGGCCGAGCTGGCGGCGGCCGCGGGCGAGGACCGGCTGCTCGCGACGGCCGGGCCGGTGCTCACCCATCTCCGGGACGTGACCGGCGAGAGCGCGCAGCTCTACCGGCGCCAGGGAGACATGCGCATCTGCGTCGCCGCGGCCGAGCGGCTGTCCGGACTGCGGGACACCGTGCCGGTCGGCTCCACGCTCCCCATGAAGGCCGGCTCGGCCGCCCAGGTGCTGATGGCCTGGGAGGAGCCCGAGCGGCTGCACCGCGGACTCCAGGGCGCCCGCTTCACCGCCACGGCCCTGTCCGGCGTACGGCGGCGGGGCTGGGCCCAGTCGATCGGCGAGCGCGAGCCCGGCGTGGCGTCCGTCTCCGCGCCCGTTCGCGGCCCGTCCAACCGCGTGGTCGCCGCCGTCTCGGTCTCCGGACCGATCGAGCGGCTGACCCGCCACCCGGGCCGCATGCACGCCCAGGCGGTCATCGACGCGGCGGCACGCCTGACGGACGCCCTCCGCCGGGGAAATTGACCAGCGCCCTCAGGCCCTCTTCAGCGACAGCCGGTCGGCCGCACGGTCTCCGCGGCGGCCGACCGGGACGACTCCGGTGGCCTTGCCCAGGCCGAACGCCGGCATGTTGATGTAGACCGCCTCGTGCGACCCGGCCGGTACGACATAGGTCTCGTGCCAGAAGCCGACCTTGCCCCGGCCCTCCCGCAACCGGCGGTTGAACGCCGCCCAGGCGGGGCGGTGCTCCTTGTCCTGGGCCACCGAGTACTCCAGCAGCCGCTCGTGCGAGTTCCAGTACTGGACCACGTAGAACACCCGCGGCGGGCCGAGCAGCACCTGATAGCCCAGCATCCCGCTCTCCTTGTCCTGCGACAGCTCGCGGAGCATCCGCGGCATCGACCGGAAGACCGGCAGCCAGCTCCGCAGCGCGCGGAAGCGGTTGATGCGCATGCCGATCAGGAAGACGGTGACCTCCCCCTCGGCCTCGGCGGTCATACGGCCGGCGAGCAGCTCGGCACCCATGATGATCCCCTCGTTCCCCACGTTCGGGATAGACTTGGATAGCTGCGCTATCCAGTTCTTAGATAGTGCCACTCTCCAATGGAAGGTGCAACAGGGATGCGACTGGCGGAGCTCAGCGAGCGCAGCGGAGTGCCCACCGCGACGATCAAGTACTACCTGCGCGAGCGGCTGCTGCCGCCGGGAGAGCGGATCACCGCCACCCAGGCCGAGTACGGCGAGGAGCATCTGCGCAGACTGCGGCTGGTGCGCTCGCTGATCCAGGTCGGCCGGATGCCGGTGGCCACGGCGCGCGAGGTGCTGGCGGCCGCCGAGGACGAGTCGCTCGGCCAGAACGCCCGGATGGGAGCCGCGGTCTGGGCGCTGCCGCAGGGCCCCGGGCCGGACGAGGACGATCCGCACGCCGCGCGCGCCCGCGAGCAGGTGGACGCCGTGCTGGGGCGGATGGGCTGGTCCTACGGCCAGGAGCTGGGCGACACCTCCCCCGCCTACCGGACGCTGGTGGCGGCCATCGCCTCCCTGGACCGCCTGGGGTACCCCCATGACACCGAGCATCTGCTGGTGCACGCCCGGCTGGCGGGCGAACTGGCCGTCGCCGACCTGGACCTGGTGGAGACCTACGACACCCCGCCCGAGCGGGTCGAGGCGGTGGTGGCGCTGACGGTGCTCTACGAACCGGTGCTGCTCAGCCTGCGGCGGCTCGCGCAAACCGAGGAATCCAGCCGTCGCTTCAAGGAGTGACCAGGGGCTAAGGGCGCGAACCCAAGGGCACGAGCCCAAGGGCACGAACGGACACGAAAAAGCCCTCCGCCGTCGCGGAGGGCTTTTCGCTGGTACCCCCGACCGGATTCGAACCGGCGCTACCGCCTTGAGAGGGCGGCGTGCTAGGCCGCTACACAACGGGGGCCTGAATCAGCACAGGTGCTGCGCTGGGCTACCAGGACTCGAACCTAGACTAAATGAACCAGAATCACTCGTGCTGCCAATTACACCATAGCCCATGGTATAGACCAGTACCCCCGACCGGATTCGAACCGGCGCTACCGCCTTGAGAGGGCGGCGTGCTAGGCCGCTACACAACGGGGGCTCTAGCGATCTCGTCTCGCGAAGAGATCCGTACCCCCGACCGGATTCGAACCGGCGCTACTGCCTTGAGAGGGCAGCGTGCTAGGCCGCTACACAACGGGGGCTTGGTCCTGCTTTGATCAAGAGATCCACCAGACATCCGGGAGATCTCCTGCTGGGGTACCAGGACTCGAACCTAGACTAAGTGAACCAGAATCACTCGTGCTGCCAATTACACCATACCCCACCAAAACGCCACCCCCGTAAGGGGTTTTGTTTGGTTTACGCCTCCGGTCCGACCTCTCGGCGGCCCGTCCGGCGCAGGAAGAACATTACCCGATGGTGGACGGGCCACCAAAACGAGTATCACCGCGAGTGGCGCCGCCTCACGGGCGCGGGCGGCGCCTCACGCGCCTATCCGGCCGGCTTCACGCGCCTATCCGGCCAGCTTCGCCAGCGCCGCGTCGACCCGGGCCAGCGTGCGCTCGCGGCCCAGGACCTCCAGGGACTCGAACAGCGGCAGCCCGACCGTGCGCCCGGTGACCGCGACGCGCAGCGGCGCCTGGGCCTTGCCCAGCTTCAGGCCGTGCTCCTCACCGGCCGCGAGGACCGCGGCCTTCAGGGTCTCGGCGTCCCAGTCCGCCTCGGCGAGCCGGGTGCGGACCGAGGCCAGGAGCGCGTCCGCGCCCGGCTTCATCGCCTTGGCCCAGGACGCCTCGTCGGCCACCGGCTCGTCGAGGAAGAGGAAGTCCACGTTCGCGGTGATGTCGGACAGGACCGTCAGCCGGGTCTGGGCCAGCGGGGCCAGCGCCTCGAAGGCGGCCGCGTCGAAGGCCTCCGGGGCCCACGGCGCGTGCGGGGCCTCCAGCCAGGGCTCGCAGGCGCCGATGAACGCCTTTACATCCAGCAGCCGGATATGGTCCGCATTGATCGCCTCGGCCTTCTTGAGGTCGAAGCGCGCCGGGTTGGCGTTCACCGCCGCGATGTCGAACGCCTCGACCATCTCCTCCAGCGAGAAGACGTCCCGGTCGGCGGAGAGCGACCAGCCCAGCAGGGAGAGGTAGTTGAGCAGCCCCTCGGGGAGGAAGCCGCGCTCCCGGTAGAGGTTCAGCGAGGCCTGCGGATCGCGCTTGGAGAGCTTCTTGTTGCCCTCGCCCATGACGTACGGGAGGTGCCCGAAGACGGGCACCGTGCCGCCGCCCACACCGATCTCGGCGAGCGCGCGGTAGAGCGCGATCTGCCGCGGGGTGGAGGAGAGCAGGTCCTCGCCGCGCAGGACGTGCGTGATCTCCATCAACGCGTCGTCGACGGGGTTGACGAGCGTGTAGAGCGGCGCGCCGTTGGCCCGCACGATCCCGTAGTCCGTGACGTTCTCGGGGGCGAAGGTCAGCTCACCGCGGACCAGGTCGGTGAAGGTGATCGGCTCGTCCGGCATCCGGAAGCGCACGATCGAGGCGCGCCCCTCGGCCTCGTACGCCGCGATCTGCCCGTCGGTCAGGGTGCGGCACTTCCCGTCGTAGCCGGAGGGCCGGCCGGCCTTGCGGGCCGCCTCGCGGCGCTCCTCCAGCTCCTCGGCGGTGCAGTAGCAGCGGTAGGCGTGGCCCGCCTCCAGCAGCTTCTCCGCGACCTCGCGGTAGAGGTCCATCCGCTGCGACTGGCGGTAGGGCGCGTGCGGACCGCCGACCTCGGGGCCCTCGTCCCAGTCGAAGCCCAGCCAGCGCATCGCGTCCAGCAGCTGGGTGTAGGACTCCTCGGAGTCGCGCGCGGCGTCGGTGTCCTCGATGCGGAACACCAGGGTGCCGCCGTGGTGACGGGCGAAGGCCCAGTTGAACAGGGCCGTGCGGACCAGGCCGACATGGGGGTTGCCGGTCGGCGAGGGACAGAAACGAACCCGCACGGGGGCGGAGGAGGGTGCGCTAGCCACGCTTGATCACCTTGTTGGTGAGAGTGCCGATGCCTTCGATGGTGACGGCGACCTCGTCGCCGACGGAGAGCGGGCCGACGCCCGCCGGGGTGCCGGTGAGCACGACGTCGCCGGGGAGCAGCGTCATCGCCTCGGTGATGTGCACGATCAGGTCCTCGATCGGGCGCACCATCTCGCTCGTACGGCCGAGCTGACGCTGCTCGCCGTTGACGGTGCACATGATGCCGAGGTCGCCGGCGCGCGTCAGGTCGATATCGGTCTCCACCCAGGGGCCCAGCGGGCAGGAGGTGTCGAAGCCCTTGGCCCGCGCCCACTGCTTCTCGCGCCGCTGGGCGTCGCGGGCCGTGATGTCGTTGCCGCAGGTGTAGCCGAGGATGACGTCCTGGACGCGGTCACGCGGCACCTCGCGGCACATCCGTCCGATGACCACGGCCAGCTCGGCCTCGTAGTGCACCTCGGAGGAGAAGGAGGGGTACGCGACCGGGTCGCCGGGGCCGATCACCGAGGTGGACGGCTTGAAGAAGACGACCGGGACGTCGGGGACCTCGTTGCCCAGCTCCGCCGCGTGCTCGGCGTAGTTGCGCCCGATTCCGACGACCTTGTTCGGCAGGACGGGCGGCAGCAGCCGGACCTTGCTCAGCGGGACCTTCTGGCCCGAGCGCTCGAATTCGGCGAAGGGGTGGCCCTTGATGATGTCGATGACGGGGCCGTCCGGATCGGACGGTTCGCCCTCCACCACGCCGAAGGCGACGTTGCCGTCGATGGAGAATCTGGCGATGCGCACGGGAAGCCTTGGCTCCTGACTGAACTCGCTGGAGACTGAAGCTCCAGGCTATCGCTCCGCGTCCCGCGCGCCGCCGTCCCGCCTGCCGCCGGTGGTGGCGCCCACCACGGGCCCGGGGGTCAGTTGCCCGGGGTCTCGGTCAGCACGGTGCGCTTGGGGTTCGCGGTCCGGTTGGGCAGATCGACGCGGTGCTCCGGCTGCTCCTCGGGCGCGCCGGTGTTCTCGGCCTCCTCGGCGATGTCCCTGGCGTCCTTGAGCTCTTGGACGTCCTTGACATGGGCCAGAGTGGTGCGCCGCGGGTTGGCTATGGAGCGGAACATCATCGTCGTCTTCACTGGGGTGTACGCCTCGCTCTTGTCGTTCGTTCCGGCTGTGTAAAGCGTCAGGCTAGAGGCGGCCTTGCCCATCGATTCGCAGGAAAAGTCGCCGCCAGCATGTGATATTGCTCACGAACGATCAGGCAAATGCGACATAGAAGACAGTTGCCTAATCGCGCTAAACGGACATCGCATACCTGAACCGAACGTTCCGCTCTTGATCATCGCTAGCCGGACACCCAAGGACGCCATTCGATTCGTTCACGAACGTCCGTTATCGCCGACATGACTTTCTACGTCCCGTAATAAAGTCCGTACTGAGCGTCACGCGCATCACAGCCTTACCCATTGCCCTTGTTGCAGCATCCGGCACTGTGCTGGAATTCCCGGGACCGCCGCGGGAATCACCGGCGCGCACGGGGGCGCAACCTGAGAGGCGCCGAGCGGCGGGGGGCTCCTCTTCTCGACACGAAAGGATGCGCGCCGGTCACTCACGACCGACAGGGGGGATCGCGGTCCCCCACGACTCGACACCGCTCCGCCGCTCAATCCGGTGGGGCGCCTGGTCCAGAGGTTGCGACGCTAGTGCAGGGACGTTTCAAGAGGGATGGTATGGGGGCTCCCCAGGCCCGCCAGGGCCGAGGGGAAGCTTCGGCGGACCCGGAGCCGCACGGCGCGGCCGACCGCGGCTCCTCGCCCCAGCGCGCCCAGGGAAGCAACGGCAGGACGCTGAGCGATCAGGGCCCCGAGGCCGGTGCGCAGAGCGCAACTCGGGTCAGTGCGCCCAGCGGCGGTGGTGGCGGCGGAGACGCCACGGAGCCGCCGGTCAAGGCGAAGCCCTCCGGCCCCACCGGGCCCGGCAATCGCATGGCCCTGCGCAACTGGCGCATCAGCACCCGACTGGTCTCCCTGCTCGCGCTCCCGGTGGTCGCCGCGACCACGCTGGGGGCGCTGCGCATCGAGGGCTCGCTGGACAACATCCAGCAGCTGGACCAGATGAAGCTGCTCACCGAGATGACGCAGCAGGCCACCCAGCTGGCCAGCGCGCTCCAGGAGGAGCGCGACAAGTCGGCGGGTCCGCTGGCGGGCAAGGGCAACGAAAAGGACGACCGGGTCGTCTCCACGCGTGAGGACACCAACCGCGCGATCTCGGCGTTCCGCGAGGCCACCCACCAGATCGACCCCGGTGACCAGTCGCTGGCCGGTGTGCAGTCCACGCTCGTCAACATCGACCGTCAGCTCGGCAAGATCAACGAGGTCCGGGACACGGCCTACGACAACAGCCAGTACTACTCGCTGACGGTCCAGAACTACAACGAGCTGATCAACTCGTTGCTGTCGCTCTCCCAGGACATGGCGCAGGCGACCAGCAACCGCGCGATGATCAACAACACCCGCGCGCTCGCCACCTTCTCCTCCGCGAAGGAGTACGCGTCCATCCAGCGCGCGCTCATCAGCGCCGCTCTCGCCGACCCCAAGGGCGCCGACTTCTCCGCCAACGACCGCCGCTTCGCCAGGACCGCGGTGGACAAGGAGAACGAGGCGCTCGGCCGCTTCAAGCAGATCCGCCAGGGCAACTCCGAGGACCTGCTCGAACCGCTGGACAGCCGCCCCGACATCAAGGCGGCGACCATGTACGCCGACCGCGCGGTGCGCGACCCCGAGGGGCTCAAGGCGGAGAAGCGGACCGATCTTGACTGGTACGACCAGGACAGCATCAAGATCGAAGAGATGGGCAAGATCGAGGAGACGCTGCTCAGCGAGATGCAGCAGAAGGCTCGTGAGCTCCGCGACTCCGCCCAGCAGGACGCGATCCTCAACGGTGCGCTGATCCTGCTGGTCCTCGGCGTCTCCCTGGTCGGCGCCTTCGTCGTCGCCCGCTCCATGGTCCGCTCGCTGCGCCGTCTCCAGGACACCGCGCAGGAGGTCTCCCAGAAGCGGCTGCCCGAACTGGTCAAGCAGCTCTCCGAGTCCGACCCGCAGGATGTGGACACCTCCGTCGAGTCCGTCGGTGTGCACAGCCGGGACGAGATCGGAAAGGTGGCCGCGGCCTTCGACGACGTGCACCGCGAGGCGGTCCGGCTCGCCGCCGAGCAGGCGCTGCTGCGGGGCAACGTCAACGCGATGTTCACCAACCTCTCGCGCCGCAGCCAGGGCCTCATCCAGCGCCAGCTCTCGCTCATCTCCGAGCTGGAGAGCCGCGAGGCCGACCCGGACCAGCTCTCCTCGCTGTTCAAGCTGGACCACCTCGCCACCCGTATGCGCCGTAACGGCGAGAACCTCCTGGTCCTCGCGGGCGAGGAGCCCGGCCGCCGGTGGACCCGTCCGGTGCCGCTGGTGGACGTGCTCCGCGCGGCCGCCTCCGAGGTGGAGCAGTACGAGCGCATCGAGCTCAGCTCGGTCCCGGCGACCGAGGTCGCCGGCCGGGTCGTCAACGACCTCGTCCACCTGCTCGCCGAGCTGCTGGAGAACGCCACCTCCTTCTCCTCGCCGCAGACCAAGGTCAAGGTCACCGGTCACGCGCTGCCCGACGGGCGGGTGCTGGTCGAGATCCACGACACCGGTATCGGGCTCTCGCCCGAGGACCTGGCGGCGATCAACGAGCGGCTGGCCTCCCCGCCCACCGTCGATGTGTCGGTCTCCCGGCGCATGGGTCTGTTCGTGGTCGGCCGCCTCTCGCTGCGCCACGGCATCCGCATCCAGCTCCGGCCGTCCGACTCGGGCGGTACGACGGCGCTGGTCATGCTGCCGGTCGATGTCGCCCAGGGCGGCCGGAAGCCGGCCCCGCAGGCCGCCGGCGGCCAGGGCGGAACGGGCGCCGGCAACGGCGGCGCCCAGGGCGGCGGCGCGGGACTGCTCGGCTCGGCGCCCTCGCGGCGCCAGGTCCCGGGCTCCGGTTCGCGCGCCGCGCTGCCGGGCAACGGCGGCGGCAGCGGACTGCCGACCCGGCCGGTCGGCGCGGGTGCGGGCCCCTCGGGCGGCGCCCCGTCCGGTGGCACCAACTTCTTCGAGGGCGGTCGGCCGCCCGGCCCCCGGTCCAACGCCCCTTCGGGCCCCGGTGGCCAGGGCGGTCAGGGCGGCCCCGGCGCCCCCTCGGGCCGTCCCCCGCTTCCGACCCGCGGCGAGAACCCGACCGTCGCCCCGCCGACCGGCGCCCCGGCCCGGGCCGACGGGGGCGACCAGGGCGGCCGCCCGCAGCTGCCCACCCGCGACCCCGCGCCCGAGCTTCCGGCCCCCACGCAGCCCGGCACCAGCTGGGGCGCGCGCCGCGCGTCCGGCGAGGACGACTGGCCGGGCACTCCGCGCGACGCCGGGGACACCCCGCGCGGGCACGAGGAGTACGAGTCCACCGGCCAGTTCGCCCGTCCGGAGCTCGGCGGCCCGTCGGAGCGGCGTGATCCGTTCGGCAACCGCGGCCCCGGTGACACCGGCGAGCTGCCGCAGCTGACCGACAGCCCCAGCATGTTCGAGCCGCGCCGCGCGCCCAGCGGGCCGCAGGCCGGGCAGGGGATGTCCGACACCGGCCAGTTCAACCGCCCCGACTACGGCCGCGGCCCGGGCGACACCGGCGAGTTCGCCCGCCCGGAGCTCGGCCAGGGCCCGGGCGACACCGGTGAGTACGCCCAGCCCCGGTTCGAGGACGCCGCCCCGCGCGGCGGCCGCGGCCCCGGCGACACGGGCGAGTTCCCGCGCCCGAACATGGGCGGCCCCGGCGACACCGGCGAGTTCCCCCGCCCGAACATGGGCGGTCCCGGCGACACCGGCGAGTTCCCGCGTCCGGACATGAGCGGCACCGGCGAGTACGGACTGCCCCAGGACTCCCAGGGCGAGTCCGGCCGGCGCCCGAACGACCCGCTGCCGCCCGCCGCCGGTCCCGGCGACGGCCGTACGCCCATCTTCGACACCATCGAGTCGACCTGGCAGCACCCCCAGGTCGCGGACCCCGGCAACTCGGGTCCGCGGGACGGGGGCCGGTCGTTCCCGTCCGCGCCCTCCGCGCCCGAGCCCACCCCCGGCCGGCCCGCCTCGGCCGTACCGCCCCCCTCGCCCCGCGAGCCGCAGCCCGCGTCCCAGGGCACGGGGGACTTCGCCGGAGCGGGCGCCTCGGCGGGCCCGGGTGGCGCCGGTCTCAACGGCCGGAGCACGGGTTCCCACTGGCGTACGTCGCCCCACAACGACGAGCGCTGGCGCCGCGCCGAGCAGATCCGCGAACCGGCGGCCGGCGGTATCACGTCGTCCGGGTTGCCACGGCGGGTGCCGCGCGCAAACCTCGTGGAGGGCGCCGCACACCAGCAGTCGCAGCAGCCCGAACGGACTGGGCCGCAGGTGTCTCGCGCGCCCGATGATGTACGCGGAAGGCTGACCAACCTCCGCCGTGGGATCCAGCAGGGTCGCCGGGCCGGTACCGGACTCGGCGACAACCATGATCGCGGCATTGGCCCGACTTACCAGCAGGAGCGTTAGTTGAGCCCGATGAGCCAGGCGGCGCAGAATCTGAACTGGTTGATCACGAACTTCGTGGACAACACCCCCGGGGTGTCCCACACGGTGGTGGTCTCCGCCGACGGACTCCTTCTGGCGATGTCCGAAGGCTTCCCCCGTGACCGAGCCGATCAACTGGCGGCGGTGGCCTCCGGCCTGACCTCGCTCACCTCCGGAGCCTCCCGCATCTTCGAAGGCGGCGTGGTCAACCAGACCGTCGTCGAAATGGAACGAGGCTTCCTCTTCATCATGTCGATCTCCGACGGATCCTCCCTCGCGGTGCTCGCCCACCCCGAGTGCGACATCGGCCTCGTCGGCTACGAGATGGCCCTGCTGGTCGACCGCGCGGGCAACGTCCTCACGCCGGACCTGCGCGCCGAACTCCAGGGCAGCCTGTTGAACTGATCCAACGACCATCCGAAGCCCGCCCGCCCGGCCACCAGGCCGGGCGGCCCCCCACCGGCACCGACCGACGGCACCACCGTCACCTTGTTGTCCGACCGGAGGATCCATGACCCCGCCCCCCGCCTCGCCCGGCCCGTACGGCGGCCATCACCAATCGCCGTACGGGGGTGAAGGCGACCAGCCATTGGTGCGCCCCTATGCCATGACCGGTGGCCGGACCCGGCCGCGTTACCAGCTCGCCATCGAGGCGCTGGTCAGCACGACGGCCGACCCTGTGCATCTCCAGGGGCTCCTTCCCGAGCACCAGCGGATCTGCCACCTGTGCCAGGAGGTCAAGTCGGTCGCCGAGGTCTCGGCGCTGCTGAACATCCCCCTGGGCGTGGCACGCATCCTGGTGGCGGACCTGGCGGAGGCCGGCATGGTGGCGATCCACCAGCCCGGGGGCGGTTCGGAAGCGGGCGGAACTCCGGATGTGACACTGCTCGAAAGGGTGCTCAGTGGACTTCGCAAGCTCTAGCGGCGCTCCCCCCGCCCGCGCGACCACCTCCGCGAAGATCGTGGTGGCGGGCGGCTTCGGCGTGGGCAAGACCACGTTCGTCGGCGCGGTCTCGGAGATCAACCCGCTGCGCACCGAAGCCGTGATGACCTCGGCCTCGGCGGGGATCGACGATCTGAGCCACGTCCAGGACAAGACCACGACGACCGTGGCGATGGACTTCGGCCGCATCACGCTCGATGACGACCTGATCCTGTACCTGTTCGGCACGCCCGGCCAGGACCGCTTCTGGTTCATGTGGGACGACCTGGTCCGCGGCGCCATCGGCGCCGTGGTCCTGGTGGACACCCGCCGCCTCGCCGACTGCTTCCCCGCCGTCGACTACTTCGAGAACTCCGGCCTGCCCTTCGTCATCGCCCTCAACGGCTTCGACGGCCAGCAGCCCTACAACCCCGAAGAGGTCCGCGAGGCCCTCCAGATCGGCCCGGACACTCCCATCATCACCACCGACGCGCGCCACCGCAGCGAGGCGAAGAGCGCGCTCATCACGCTGGTCGAGCATGCGCTGATGGCCCGACTCAAGTAGGGGCCGCTGTCCGGAAGTTGTCGGAAAACCGACGTAGGGCGGGCTGTGTCGAACGACACGGCCCGCTCGTCATTCATAACGTTTCGACAGAGATATGCACCGGCTGTCGATACAGAGCGCGATCGCACAGCTCCGGTGCGCACTCAAATAGTTCGTTATTCGACAGATCTCAGCCGTAACGCCCGTTTTTTCTCTGGTCCAGACAACCCACTGAGCGCTTTGCGCACTGTTTGGAAAGCACCCGCGCGGCGTGCTGGAATTCGCTGAACTGGGCAGTCAGGGCTCAGCTGGGAACGGCACGAATCAGGTGCCGATGCCGAGAGGTTGTTGGTCGAGTGAGGCGAAGCAAGCCGGACCCCGCGCAAGAGGCGCGAGGGAACTTCACCCCGCCGCCGCGTACAGGCACAGCGGCGTCGCCCGCCGAGGCAGCGGAGCCACCCGCACCCAGTGGTGGCCGGATCTCCCCTCGGAACTGGCGGGTGCGCGGCCGGCTGTACGCGATCCTGCTCATCCCCGTGCTCGTCGCCCTGGTCTTCGGTGGCTTCCAGGTCGCCTCCTCGGTCTCCACCTGGAACGAGGCGCGGGACGCCGAGCGCACCGCCCAGGTCGTCCGCGCCGCCACCACCTACGCCCACGCCCTGGTCAACGAGCGCGACCTGACCGCGGGCCCGCTGCTCAGCGGCACCAACGAGGCCACGGTCTCCAAGGCCCGGGCCGCCAGCGACGCGGCGAAGAAGGATTTCGACAAGGCCGTCGCCGACATGCCGCAGACGCCCAGCTTGAAACGCCGCCTCAAAGCCTTCAGGGCCAGCGAACCGCAGCTGGCCGCCCTGCGCCGGAACGCCTACACCGACCGCCTCGACGGGGTGAAGACCGAAGAGGGCTATGTGGCCGTCGAGCACGGGCTGACCGAGTTCGCCAATGAACTCGGCCTGGGCACCGGCAATATCACGTCATACGGCCGTACCGTCTACGCGGTATCCCTGGCCAAGGGCGCGGAGTCGCTCCAGCGCTCCATCGGCACCCATCTGCTGGTGAAGCCCGGCCCGTCCACGACCGACCGCAAGACCCAGCTCACCGCCTTCACCTCGTACGTCTACCTCGAGGGCATCGCGCTCGGGGAGTTCGAGGCCGCCGGCACCCCGCAGGACGTGACCCGGCTCGAGGACACCCTCAAGACGGCCGAGAAGCGTGCGCAGACGCAAATCGCCGAGGCGAAGCGGAAGGCCGAGGCGGACGGCAAGAAGTTCGTGGCGCCGCCCGGCATGGACAAGATGCTCAAGGCCATGGGCAGCGGTGCGAGCCCCTCCGCGCTGGCCGCCCAGGGGGTCACCCCGGATACCTGGTTCAACGCCTCCACGATCAAGTTCAACGCCTACCGGGACGTCGAGCAGACCCTGGTGAACAAGGCCGTGGACGAGGCGGCGCAGATCTCCTCGGACGCCCGGCGCGACGCGATCGTGAACGGCGCGATCGTGGTGCTGGCACTCCTCGCCGCCTTCTTCGTGGCCGCCCGGATGGCCCGTTCGATGAGCCATTCGATGCGGCAACTGCGCAACGCCGCCTTCGACGTCGCCGAGACGCGGCTGCCGGCGGTGGTCGACCAGCTCTCCCGGACCGACCCCGGACGGGTGGACACCCGGGTCAGCTCGATCCCGATCAACACCCGGGACGAGATCGGCGAGGTGGCCCGCGCCTTCGACCAGGTGCACCGCGAGGCGATCCGGCTCGCGGCCGAGCAGGCGATGCTGCGCGGCGGCGTCAACGCGATCTTCACCAACCTTTCCAGTCGCAACCAGGGACTGATCGAGCGGCAGCTGACCCTGATCTCCGAACTGGAGAGCCGGGAGGCCGATCCGGACCAGCTGGAGCACCTGTTCCGGCTGGACCACCTGGCCACCCGTATGCGGCGCAACGGCGAGAACCTCCTGATCCTCGCGGGCGAGGAGCCCGGCCGGCGCTGGAACCAGCCGGTGCCGCTGATCGACGTGTTGCGGGCCGCCTCCTCGGAGGTGGAGTCCTACGAGCGGATCGAGCTGGCCGGGATCTCCGAGAGCGAGATCCACGGCACCGCGGTGACCGACCTGGTGCACCTCCTGGCCGAGCTGCTGGAGAACGCCACCACCTTCTCCTCCCCGCACACCAAGGTGCGGGTCACCTCGACCCGGCTGCCCGACGGCCGGGTGGTGGTGGAGATCCACGACAAGGGCATCGGCCTGACCGCCGAGGACTTCGCCGACATCAACCACAAGCTGGCCAATCCGCCGACGGTGGACGCCTCGGTGTCCCAGCGCATGGGCCTGTTCGTGGTCGGCCGCCTCGCCGACCGGCACGGCATCCGGGTCCAGCTGCGCCCCTCCGGGGAGCTGGCGGGCACCACCTCGCTGGTGATGCTGCCCGAGGCGATCACCCACGGCGGTGGCGGCGAGGAGCTGCCCCAGGACGACTTCACGGTCTCCCGGATCGTTCCCGAGCCGCAGCCCGCCCTCTCCTACGAGGACGCGAGCGAGCTGTCCTCGCGCACCGCCGCCGAGCTGGGCTTCGACGACTCCGCCTACGACCGGGACCAGGGGCAGAACCAGTTCCTGGGCCAGTACAGCGGAATGGGGGCCACCCCGCCCGAGCAGGACCCGCGCCATGACCAGGCCGCTTCCGATCCGCCCGCGCAGTCCGGGTACCAGAATTCCGCCTTTACGCAACCGGAAGCGGATTACACAACTCAAACGGAATCCGAACAGCAGCCGTACATCGGCTATAACTCACCCTCTCAGCAGGGAGAGTGGGGCGATTCCGGATCTTTCGAGATGCCCTTCGCGTCGCAGTTCGGGGCCGAAGCGGAATCGGGACCCAGCGCTCCCGAAGTTTCCCGGGACCGCGTAGAGTTCCACCGTCCGGGCCCTTCCCCGAGCGGAATCCACTCGATGACCGACGCCGGGCTTCCGCGTCGTGACAAGCAGTGGCAGCCGTCCGAGGAGACAGGGGCACAGGGGATGGTCGGGGATCCGGCGGCCCCCGCGGCGCCGCAGCGGCCCCATCAGGCTCCCCAACAGCAGGAGGACGGTGCCCCGTGGCAGTCGGAGAACGACCAGCGCTGGCACCGTGCCGAGCGGCTGCGCGAGCCGAAGGCCGGCGGGGTCACATCGTCCGGCCTGCCCCGCCGGGTGCCCAAGGCCAATCTGGTCGAGGGCGCCGCGGAGCCGACCGGACAGGGCGGCCCCCAGGTCTCCCGCGCCCCGGAGGACGTCCGCGGCAGGCTGAGCAACCTGCGCCGCGGCGTCCAGCGGGGGCGCGACGCGAGGTCCGGGACCCCCGGGCGTGACCAGCATGACCAACAGGGCTTCGGCCCCGGCAGCACCTACGATCAGGAGCGTTAGTGTGAGCCCGATGAGCCAGGCGGCGCAGAACCTGAACTGGTTGATCACCAACTTTGTGGACAACACCCCCGGGGTGTCCCACACGGTGGTGGTCTCCGCCGACGGACTCCTTCTGGCGATGTCCGAAGGCTTCCCCCGTGACCGAGCCGATCAACTGGCGGCGGTGGCCTCCGGCCTGACCTCGCTCACCTCCGGAGCCTCCCGCATCTTCGAAGGCGGCGTGGTCAACCAGACCGTCGTCGAAATGGAACGAGGCTTCCTCTTCATCATGTCGATCTCCGACGGATCCTCCCTCGCGGTGCTCGCCCACCCCGAGTGCGACATCGGTCTCGTCGGCTACGAGATGGCCCTGCTGGTCGATCGCGCGGGCAACGTCCTCACCCCGGATCTCCGCGCGGAATTGCAGGGCAGTCTTCTCAACTAGCAAACATGGAGTGCGTTTCGCGCCACCGCGCCATAGGGTGCGGTGGCGCGACCGGCAAGACAGGCGAGTTGGAGGAGGACACGTGGCAACGCCCCCTAGCGGATATCCGTACGCCCACGGGCAGCCGTCCGAGCCGCGCGGAGAGGGCCCAGTGAAGCGCTACAACTTCCCCTCCGCACCCAGCCGCCAGGCCCGCTCCCCACAGCAGCCGGAGCCCCAGCGGGAGCAGCAGCCCCCGCGGCGGCAGCCGCAGCGGCCCCAGCAACAGCCGTACACGCCCTCCTACGCGCCTCCCGGGCCGTCGGAGGGGTCTTGGTACGACGCGCCGCCCGCGCCCCGTATCGAGCCCGTACAGCCGCCTGAGCGCCCCGCCCCGGAACCTTCCTCCCCCGCGGGCGGCACCCATAACCCTCTGGTGCGCCCGTACGCCATGACAGGGGGCCGGACCCGGCCCCGGTACCAGCTCGCCATCGAGGCGCTGGTGCACACCACGGCCGACCCCGCTCAGCTCCAGGGCCAACTGCCCGAGCACCAGCGGATCTGCCACCTGTGCCGCGAGATCAAGTCGGTCGCCGAGATCTCCGCACTGCTCACCATTCCTCTCGGCGTAGCCCGCATCCTCGTAGCCGACCTGGCCGAGGCGGGGCTCGTCGCGATCCATCAGCCCGGCGGCGACGAGTCCGCCGGCGGTCAGCCTGACGTGACACTGCTCGAAAGGGTGCTCAGTGGACTTCGCAAGCTCTAGCGGTGCAGCCCGCTCCACCACCTCCGCGAAAATCGTGGTGGCGGGCGGCTTCGGCGTGGGCAAGACCACGTTCGTCGGCGCGGTCTCGGAGATCAACCCGCTGCGCACCGAAGCCGTGATGACCTCCGCCTCGGCGGGGATCGACGATCTCACCCACGCGCCGGACAAGACCACCACCACGGTGGCCATGGACTTCGGCCGCATCACGCTGGACCAGGACCTGATCCTGTACCTGTTCGGCACGCCCGGCCAGGACCGCTTCTGGTTCATGTGGGACGACCTGGTCCGCGGCGCCATCGGCGCGGTCGTCCTGGTGGACACCCGCCGCCTCGCCGACTGCTTCCCGGCGGTGGACTACTTCGAGAACTCCGGGCTGCCGTTCGTCATCGCCCTCAACGGCTTCGACGGGCACCAGCCCTACAACCCCGAAGAGGTCCGCGAGGCCCTCCAGATCGGCCCGGACGCGCCGATCATCACCACCGACGCCCGCCACCGCAGCGAGGCCAAGAGCGCGCTGATCACCCTGGTCGAGCACGCGCTGATGGCCCGGCTGCGCTAGCCGAGGCCGACGGCGGAAGCCAAAATCCCCTGCTCTCCGAAGGAGAACAGGGGATTTGTGCGTTTGGCCGGGCCTTCTCGGGCGTCCGGGCGGTGTGCGGCCGACCCGACCCGGCGGCGCCGGTGGGCGGTCAGCCCTGCCAGCTGTGCGGCGCGCTGAACGCCGGGCGGCGCTCCAGACGGCGCCAGCGGGCGGCGCTGCGGCTCGGGCGGGTGGAGCCGGCGGTCCGGTGGGTGCCGGCGGCCGCGCGGGCGAGCAGCACCGCGGTGACCGCGGCGAGCTCCTCGGCGTCGGCGTGGCCCTTCTCGACCCGGACCAGGGTGGCCGCCGCCGCGGCGGCGGGATCGGCGATATCGCTGGGTGTGCTCACGGTGTTCTCTTCTCCCTTGGTCGCGCGTGCCCCGCGCGAGGTCGTGAACGTGAGGGGTTACTGCGGCGGGTTGCCGTGCTTGCGGGACGGCAGGTCGGCGTGCTTGTCGCGCAGCATCGCCAGGGACCGGATGAGGACCTCACGGGTTTCGGTCGGGTCGATCACATCGTCGACCAGCCCCCGCTCGGCCGCGTAGTACGGGTGCATCAGCTCGGACTTGTACTCCTTGACCATGCGGGCGCGCATGGCCTCGGGGTCGTCGGCTCCGGCGATCTGACGGCGGAAGATCACGTTGGCGGCGCCCTCGGCGCCCATCACCGCGATCTCGTTGGTCGGCCAGGCGTAGGTCAGGTCGGCCCCGATGGACTGGGAGTCCATCACGATGTAGGCACCGCCGTACGCCTTGCGCAGGATGACCGAGATCCGCGGCACGGTGGCGTTGCAGTACGCGTACAGCATCTTGGCGCCGTGCCGGATGATCCCGCCGTGCTCCTGGTCCACACCGGGCAGGAAACCGGGCACGTCGAGGAAGGTGACCAGCGGGATGTTGAAGGCGTCGCACATCTGGATGAAGCGCGCGGACTTCTCCGACGCCTCGATGTCCAGCACCCCGGCCAGCGACTGCGGCTGGTTGGCGATGATGCCGACCACCTGGCCGTCGAGCCGGGTCAGCGCGCAGATGATGTTGGTCGCCCAGCGCTCGTGGACCTCGAGGTACTCACCGTCGTCGACGATCTCCTCGATGACCTTGCGCATGTCGTACGGCCGGTTGCCGTCGGCCGGGACGAGGTCCAGGAGCGCGTCGCCGCGCCGGGAGGCCGGGTCGTCGGACTCGACGGTCGGCGGGTTCTCGCGGTTGTTCTGCGGCAGCAGCGACAGGAGGTAGCGGACCTCCTCGAGGCAGGTCTCCTCGTCGTCGTAGGCGAAGTGGCACACGCCCGAGGTCTCGGCGTGCACATCCGCGCCGCCCAGTCCGTTCTGGCTGACCTTCTCGCCCGTCACCGCCTGGACCACATCGGGTCCGGTGATGAACATCTGCGAGGTCTCCCGGACCATGAAGACGAAGTCCGTCAGCGCCGGGGAGTACGCCGCGCCGCCCGCGCACGGGCCGAGCATCACACTGATCTGGGGGATGACACCGGACGCCTTGGTGTTCCGCTGGAAGATGCCGCCGTAACCGGCGAGCGCCGAGACGCCCTCCTGGATACGGGCACCGGCGCCGTCGTTGAGGGACACCAGCGGTGCCCCGGCCGAGATGGCCATGTCCATAATCTTGTGGATCTTGGTCGCGTGGGCTTCCCCCAGCGCCCCGCCGAAGATCCTGAAGTCGTGTGCGTAGACGAACACCGTCCGTCCGTGGACGGTCCCCCAGCCGGTGACGACACCGTCGGTGTAAGGCTTCTTGGCCTCGAGCCCGAACCCGGTCGCACGATGCCGCCGCAGCGGCTCCACCTCGTTGAAGGACCCCTCGTCAAGCAGCAGATCGATCCGCTCGCGAGCAGTCAGCTTCCCCTTGGCCTTCTGAGCCTCGGTCGCCCGCTCGCTCGGGCCGCGCCGAGCCTGCTCGCGAATCGCGTGCAGCTCGGCGACGCGCCCGCGAACGTCACTCGCCTCAGCAGGCGCACCTTCGAGATTGGTCATGCAATGACGGTACGTTCCCGGGCCCCCGGAAACGCATGTCAATTCCCTACAACGTCAGGGGCGTTTTGGTGGGCAGGCGGAACAGAACTGGACAGCGGCTTTCCCACTACCTGGTGTCCTAAAGGACTATCGGCCCTGTCGGCACCCCACAAACCTCCAGGCTGTGACCGTGCGGGGGGCGGGCGCGACCACCCGGATGGGCGCCGTCCGCCGGAGCGGCCGTGCGGCCGGATCGGGCAACGGAGCACGTCGGCCGCGCTCCGCTCCCCGCACCCTACTCCGGCGGCCGCCGGAGCCGTACCATCCGCATGTCCCGCCGCCCGGCCGGCGTCACTCCTGCGGGTCCACTCCGGCCCGCAGCAGCCCGTAGGCGTAGGCGTCGTCCAGGGCCTGCCAGGACGCGGCGATCACGTTCTCCCCGACGCCCACGGTCGACCACTCCCCCTGGCCGTCCGCGGTGGAGACCAGCACCCGGGTGGTGGACTCGGTGCCGTGCTTGCCTTCCAGGATGCGGACCTTGTAGTCCACCAGCTCCATCGTGGCCAGCTGCGGATAGATCCGCTCAAGACCCACCCGCAGCGCCCGGTCCAGCGCGTTGACCGGGCCGTTGCCCTCCGCCGTGGCGACGATGCGCTCGCCCTTGGCCCACAGCTTCACGGTGGCCTCGTTGGCGTGGGTGCCGTCCGGGCGGTCCTCGACGATCGCCCGCCAGGACTCGACCCGGAAGAAGCGGCGGGGGCGGCCCTCGACCTCCTGGCGCAGCAGCAGTTCGAAGGAGGCGTCGGCGGCCTCGTAGGTGTAGCCCGCGAGCTCCCGCTCCTTGACCCGCTCCACGATCCGGCCCACCAGCGCCCGGTCGTCGCCGAGGTCGATGCCCAGCTCCTTGCCCTTGAGCTCGATCGACGCCCGGCCGGCCATGTCGGAGACGAGCATCCGCATGGTGTTGCCGACCCGCTCGGGGTCGATGTGCTGGTACAGATCCGGATCGACCTTGATCGCGGAGGCGTGGAGTCCGGCCTTGTGCGCGAAGGCGGAAACACCCACATAGGGCTGGTGAGTGGACGGCGTCAGATTGACGACCTCGGCGATCGCGTGCGAGATCCGGGTCATCTCCTCCAGGGCGCCCTCCGGCAGCACCCGGCGGCCGTACTTGAGCTCCAGGGCCGCGACGACGGGGAAGAGGTTGGCGTTGCCCACCCGCTCGCCGTAGCCGTTGGCCGTGCACTGGACGTGGGTGGCGCCCGCGTCCACGGCGGCGAGGGTGTTGGCCACCGCGCAGCCGGTGTCGTCCTGGGCGTGGATGCCCAGCCGGGCCCCGGTGTCGGCCAGCACGGTGCGGACCACCGCGTCGATCTGGCCGGGGAGCATGCCGCCGTTGGTGTCGCAGAGGATCACCACCTCGGCGCCCGCCTCGTGGGCGGCGGAGACGACCTGCTTGGCATAGCCGGCGTTGGCCCGGTAGCCGTCGAAGAAGTGCTCGCAGTCGAGGAAGACCCGGCGGCCTTGGGACCGCAGATACGCGACGGTCTCCCGGACCATCGCGAGGTTCTCCTCGAGCGTGGTGCGCAGGGCCAGCTCCACATGGCGGTCGTGGGACTTCGCCACCAGGGTGATCACCGGCGCCCCGGACTCCAGCAGCGCCTTGACCTGGGCGTCGTCCTCGGCACGCACCCCCGCCTTGCGGGTGGCGCCGAACGCCACCAGCTGGGCGTGTTTGAAGTCGATCTCGGCGCGGGCCCGGGCGAAGAACTCCGTGTCGCGCGGGTTGGCGCCGGGCCAGCCGCCCTCGATGAAGCCCACGCCGAAGTCGTCCAGGTGACGGGCGATGGTCAGCTTGTCCGCGACCGTGAGGTTGATGCCCTCGCGCTGCGCTCCGTCGCGCAGGGTGGTGTCGAAGACATGCAAGCCGTCGTCGGGCAGATCCTTCATGGTTGGTCTGGCTCCTGTCGGATGGTCTCGGTCTACCGGAATATCCGGTTCCGCGCCCTCCTATGATCCCTCACGCTTCGCGTCCGGCGGGATGGTCCGGAAAACGAAAAGACCCCTCGCGGGTGCGAGAGGTCTGCGCGCGGGTCTGGGGCACGATGGCCGCCCTGTACCGGGTCGTACGGGCGGTCACTGCGGACCGGCGCGCCTGCTGCCAATAATCATGACGAACGAGGGCACGGAGGCAGTCTGGCACATTCCGCCCCCGCGCTCTCATCCGTCTCAGGATGCGAACCCCTGGCGTCAACGAGGTGACGCCCCGAGGTCAGCCCAGGGGGTGCATCCAGCCATGCGGGTCCGGGGCGGCACCGGTCTGGATGTCCAGCAGCGACTTGCGCAGCCGCATGGTCACCTCGCCCGGCTCACCGTCGGCCACCGTCCAGCTCGCCCGGGCGGACTTGACCGAGCCGACCGGGGTGATCACGGCCGCCGTACCGCAGGCGAAGACCTCGGTGAGGGTCCCGTCGGCGTTGCCCTCGCGCCAGTCGTCGACGGAGATCCGGCCCTCGGTGACCTCGTAGCCGAGGTCGGCGGCGATCTCCAGCAGCGAGGCGCGGGTGATCCCCGGCAGCAGCGAGCCGGACAGCTCGGGGGTCATGATGCGGTTCCCGTACACGAAGTACAGGTTCATCCCGCCCATCTCCTCGATCCAGCGGCGCTCGATCGCGTCCAGCCAGACCACCTGGTCACAGCCCTGCTCGGCGGCCTGTGCCTGGGCGACCAGGGAGGCCGCGTAGTTGCCGCCCGTCTTGGCCGCGCCGGTGCCGCCGGGCGCCGCGCGGACGTACTCCTCCGAGAGCCAGACCGAGACCGGCCGCACACCGCCGGGGAAGTAGGCCCCGGCCGGGGAGGCGATCACCACGAAGAGGAACTCGTTCGCGGGCCGGACACCGAGCCCGACCTCGGTGGCGAACATGAAGGGCCGCAGGTACAGGGACTGCTCCCCGTGGCCCGGCACCCACGCCTTGTCCTGGGTGACCAGCGCGTCACACGCCGCGATGAAGGTCTCGACGGGGAGCTCCGGCATGCCCATGCGGCGCGCGGACGTCTGGAACCGCTCGGCGTTCTGGTCGGGGCGGAACGTGGCCACGGTGCCGTCGGGCCGGCGGTACGCCTTGAGCCCCTCGAAGATCGTCTGGGCGTAGTGCAGCGTCATGTTCGCCGGGTCGAGCGAGAGCGGGGCGTACGGCACGAGCTGGGCCTCGTGCCAGCCACGGCCCTCCGTCCACTTGACCGTCACCATGTGATCGGTGAAGTGGCGGCCGAATCCGGGGTTGGCCAGGATCTTCTCCCGCTCGGCGGCGGGCAGGGGGTGGGAGGAGGGCTTGAGCTCGATCGTGGGCGTCGTCATGGCAGGTAGTCCTTCACCTTTGGTTGTGGCGGACCGCGCTTTCACCATCCTGCCCGCAAGCGGTACTAGGACGTCCAAGCTCTTCTTCACACAGCGGCCCCACCGGGGATTATCTCCTAGGTGGGGCCGGGGAAGGAACGTGGTGGAACGCGCGGCCCGAGGTCGATCGTCGCACCCAGCCGCGCGTCGGCACAGGCTGGGGTCAGCCGGATACTCGGGCGGCGAGCGCGTCGCCGATCTCGTCGGTGGTGCGCGGCGCCGCCGCGTCCCGCTCGGCGAGGTCCGAAGCGACGGCGGTCTCGATACGGGCCGCCTCGTCCCCGTAGCCGAGGTGCGACAGCAGCAGGGCCACCGACAGCACGGTCGCCGTCGGGTCGGCCTTGCCGGTGCCCGCGATGTCCGGCGCGGAGCCGTGGACCGGCTCGAACATCGACGGGAAGGCGCCGGAGGGGTTGATGTTGCCGCTCGCGGCGAGCCCGATGCCGCCGGTGACGGCGGCGGCGAGGTCGGTAAGGATGTCACCGAAGAGGTTGTCGGTTACGATCACGTCGAACCGCTCCGGCTGGGTGACGAAGAAGATCGTCGCGGCGTCGACGTGCAGATAGTCGGTGCTGACCTCTGGGTACTCCTGGCCGACCCGGTCGAAGATGTTCTTCCACAGGTGGCCGGCGTGCACCAGGACGTTGTTCTTGTGCACGAGGGTCAGCTTCTTGCGCGGCCGGGCCTTGGCCCGCTCGTAGGCGTCCCGGACCACGCGCTCGACACCGTGGGCGGTGTTCAGGCTGACCTCGGTGGCGACCTCGTCCGGGGTACCGGTGCGCATCGAGCCGCCGTTGCCCACGTACGGGCCCTCGGTGCCCTCGCGGACGACCACGAAGTCGATGTCGGGGCGGCCGGCCAGCGGGGTCGCGGTGTTCGGGAAGAGCTTCGACGGACGCAGGTTGACGTAGTGGTCGAAGGCGAAGCGCAGCTTGAGCAGCAGCCCGCGCTCGAGCACGCCCGAGGGCACCGAGGGGTCGCCGATGGCCCCGAGCAGGATCGCGTCGTGATCCTTCAGCGACTCCAGCTCCGCGTCCGGCAGGGTGTCGCCGGTGGCGTGCCAGCGCTGGGCGCCGAGGTCGTAACTGCGCGTCTCCAGCTTCACGTCCTGCGGAAGGGCGGCGGAGAGGACCTTCAGGCCCTGGGCCACGACTTCCTGGCCGATACCGTCACCGGGGATCACTGCGAGGCGAATGCTGCGAGACATACCGGGACCCTACCGCTCGTCCCATGGATTGACATAGGCGTTCCACCATTCGGACGGCCGCCCAGCGGCAATCACGCGTTCATCCCCTGTATGGGGCGCTGTTGACCGCTCGGGGGACATTCCGGTCCATGGACACACCACGGTTCGGCGTACCGGAGCGGCTCGCCCGGCGGATGACCATGGCGGAGCAGCACGAGTATCTGCGGGCCCGGCTCTCCCGCCGCCGGGTGCTGCGCCGGGGCGCCGCCACGGCGGGCACGGTCGCGGGGGCGGGGCTGCTGGGAGGGGCGGCGTGCGCCGCCGACACCAAGCCGGCGCCGGCCCCGAGCCCGAGGACGGGGGCCGCCACGGTGGACGGCGCGCTGGTCGCCCCCTTCGGCCGTCATCTGGCCTTCGGCGCCGATCCGCGGACGCAGATGCGGATCTCCTGGCAGGTGCCGTTCGCGGTGCGCAAGCCGTATGTGCGGATCGGCACCAGCCCGCTGGAGCTCACCCGCGAGGTCGAGGCCGAGGTCCGTCATCTGCACACCCCGTCGCTGAGCGACACGCTGCCCGCGGTCGACCAGTTCTATCTGCACGCCGCCGTGGACGACCTGCGCCCCGGGGTCACCTACTACTACGGCGTCGGGCACGCGGACCGCGATCCGGCCGAGCCGCGTCACTTCGCGTCCGTGGGCACCTTCCGCACCGCGCCGGAGCGGCCCGGGAAGTTCGTCTTCACCGCCTTCGGCGACCAGGGGGTGAGCTATGACGCGCTCGCCAACGACCAGTTGATCCTTGGCCAGAATCCATCGTTCCATCTGCACGCCGGGGATCTGTGCTACGCGGACACCACCGGCCACGGGAAGAAGTCCGACCTCTATGACGCCCGGGTCTGGGACTCCTTCCTCGCCCAGACCGACTCGGTCGCGGCGAGCGTGCCGTGGATGGTGACGACCGGGAACCACGACATGGAGGCGTGGTACTCCCCCGACGGCTACGGCGGCCAGCTGGCCCGCTGGTCGCTGCCCGGGAACGGCCCGGACCCGCGCAAGGCGCCCGGCGTCTACTCGTTCGTCTACGGGAACGTGGGCGTGGTCGCCCTGGACGCCAATGACGTGTCGTACGAGATGCCGGCCAACAAGGGGTACACGGACGGGGCGCAGACCCGCTGGCTGGACCGGGAGCTTGCGCGGCTGCGCAAGCGGCCCGGCATCGACTTCCTGGTGGTCTTCTTCCACCACTGCGCCTACTCCACCACCAGCGCCCACGCCTCGGACGGCGGGGTGCGCGACGCGTGGGTGCCGCTGTTCGACAAGCACCAGGTGGACCTGGTCATCAACGGCCACAACCACGTCTACGAGCGGACCGACGCCCTCCGGGGCGGCAAGGTCGCCCGCCGGGTCCCGGTGGAGGGGAGCGCCGACGCGGTGCGCGACGGGATCGTCTATGTGACGGCGGGCGGGGCGGGCGCCAAGCTGTACGAGTTCCCGGTGCCCGACAGCTACGAGGGGCACGTCAAGGAGCTCGACGAGGTGAAGACCTACCACTGGACCGAGGACGGCGAGAAGAACCGGGACAGCGCGGACTGGTCCCGGGTCCGCTACACCGGCTTCTCGTTCCTCGCGGTGGAGGTGGCGCCGGGCCCCCGCCCCAGGCTCACGGTCACGGCCCTGGCGGAGTCGGGCGAGCGGGTCGACCGCTTCGAGGTCACCCGGCCCCGGCGTCAGTGACCGGTGGCGCCGCCGTTGTCCCGGCGGTCGAGGGCGCGCTGAAGTGCGGCGGCGGCCTTCTTTCGGTCGGTGTTGTCGGTCTTGCGGCGGATCCTGCGGACAGTCGTCTCGGCCATGATCACATCTCCTCTGCTGAACCCGGTGACGCCCGGGAGGAAGGAAAGCTCCCCGAGAAGGTGGCTGCCGGAAGGGGCGGGGGCCTGGGTGCGGCAGGGGTCACCTGCGCGATGTGCACCGGCCGCGGCCGCCATCGCTGGATGCAGCGAGACGTTCGGCTTCCACAAAAGTAAGGCAGCGGAGCGTCAGTGTCTGCACAATTAGTCGGACGTCCTACTATCTGAGACGCGAACAGGGCGACATCGGCCACTGACCCAGGGTGATCATCTCTCGGCGCCACGCCGATGATCGAGGCCGACCCCCGTCCGACCTCGACCAACGGCGGCCGATCGCACGTCCGTGGGCGTTCCCGCGCCTGGTTACCCACGTAAACTGCGGTAAATAGTGCCTACTTGACTGCTTGACGCTAGCACCGCCGCGTATCGGGCGTCCACAGATTTCCCCCGACGCGCCCCCTGACAGCACCGCGCCCCCGGGCCACTTCGGTGCGGTCCGGGGGCGCGGGTCGCCGGGGCTCGAGGGTCAGCCCATGTGCGGGTAGCGGTAGTCGGTCGGCGGGACCAGGGTCTCCTTGATGGAGCGGGTGGAGGTCCAGCGCATCAGGTTCTGCTTGGCGCCCGCCTTGTCGTTGGTGCCGGACGCGCGGCCGCCGCCGAAGGGCTGCTGGCCGACGACGGCACCGGTCGGCTTGTCGTTGATGTAGAAGTTGCCGGCCGCGAAGCGCAGCGCCTCACAGGCGGCGGCCGCCGCCGCGCGGTCCTGGGCGATGACGGCGCCGGTCAGCCCGTACGGGGCGGCCGACTCCATCTGCCGCAGCATCGCGTCGTACTCCTCGTCCTCGTAGACGTGCACCCCGAGGATCGGGCCGAAGTACTCGTCCTTGAAGATCTCGTTCTCCGGGTCGGTGGAGACCAGCACGGTCGGGCGGACGAACCAGCCCTCGCTGTCGTCGTAGGAGCCGCCCGCGACGACCTCGACCGTGGGGTCGGACTTCGCCCGGTCGATCGCCGCCTTGTTCTTGGCGAAGGCGCGCTCGTCGATGACGGCGCCCATGAAGTTGCCGAGGTCGGTCACATCGCCCATGGTCAGCCCGTTGACCTCGGTGGCGAACTCCTCCTTGAGGCCGTTCTCCCACAGGGAGCGCGGCACATAGGCGCGGGAGGCCGCGGAGCACTTCTGGCCCTGGAACTCGAAGGCGCCGCGGGTCATCGCCGTCTTCAGCACCGCCGGGTCGGCCGAGGGGTGCGCGACGATGAAGTCCTTGCCGCCGGTCTCGCCGACCAGCCGCGGATAGGTCTTGTAGTTCTCGATGTTGTTGCCGACCGTCTTCCACAGGTACTGGAAGGTCCGGGTCGAACCGGTGAAGTGGATGCCCGCGAGGTCCGGGTGGGCCAGCGCCACCTCGGAGACCTCCTTGCCGTCGCCCGTGACCAGGTTGATCACGCCCTTGGGCAGCCCGGCCTCCTCCAGCAGCTCCATCAGCAGCACGGCGGCGTGCGTCTGGGTCGGGGACGGCTTCCAGACCACCACATTGCCCATCAGGGCGGGGGCGGTCGGGAGGTTGCCCGCGATGGCGGAGAAGTTGAAGGGGGTGATCGCGTAGACGAACCCCTCCAGCGGCCGGTGGTCGGTGCGGTTCCAGACCCCGGGCGAGTTGGTCACCGGCTGCTCGGCAAGGATCTGGCGGGCGAAGTGGACGTTGAAGCGCCAGAAGTCGATCAGCTCACAGGGGGTGTCGATCTCCGCCTGCTGCGCGGTCTTCGACTGGCCCAGCATGGTGGACGCGGCGAGCGTCTCCCGCCAGGGGCCGGAGAGCAGATCGGCGGCCTTGAGGATGACCGCGGCGCGGTCGTCGAAGCTGAGCGCGCGCCACGCCGGGGCCGCGGCCAGGGCGGCGTCGATCGCGTCCTGCGCGTCCCCCTGGGTGGCGTTGCCGTAGGTGCCCAGACGGGCTGAGTGCTTGTGCGGCTGGACGACGTCGAAGCGCTCCCCCGCTCCCATCCGCTTCTGGCCGCCGATGGTCATCGGCAGATCGATGGGGTTCTCGCCGAGCTCCTTGAGCTTGGTCTCGAGGCGGGCGCGCTCCGGGGTGCCGGGTGCGTAGGTGTGCACCGGCTCGTTCACCGGCACGGGGACCTGGGTGACGGCGTCCATGATGGCCGTTGTCTCCTTCGATCGTCGGGGGCGTCGGGGGTTTACGAGGTCTGCGATCCCGGGAGCGGTCAGCGGCGGCCGACCAGCGAGCGCAGGAAGAATGTGAGGTTGGCGGGACGCTCCGCGAGGCGGCGCATGAAGTACCCATACCAGTCTGTGCCATACGGGACGTAAACCCGCATACGGTGACCTTCCGCCACCAGCCGGTCCTGCTCGGCCACGCGGATCCCGTACAGCATCTGGAACTCGTACTCGTCCAGTTTGCGCCCGAGGCGGTGCGCCAGGTCCTGGGCGATGGCGACCATGCGCGGATCGTGCGAGCCGATCATGGGGTAGCCGTCACCGGCCATCAGGATCTTCAGACAGCGCACATAGGCGCGGTCCACCTCGCGCTTGTCCTGGTGGGCGACGCTCGCCGGCTCCTTGTACGCGCCCTTCACCAGCCGCACCCGGGAGCCTTCCCCGGCCAGCGCCCGGCAGTCGTCCTCGGTCCGGAAGAGATAGGACTGGAGGACCGCGCCGGTCTGCGGGAAGCGGCCGCGCAGCTCGCCGAGGATGGCGAGGGTGGAGTCCACCGTGGTGTGGTCCTCCATGTCGAGGGTGACCGTCGTGCCCGCCGCGGCGGCGGCCTCCACCACCGGGGTCACATTGGCCAGCGCCAGATCGTGGCCCCCGGGCAGCGCCTGGCCGAAGGCGGAGAGCTTCACGGACATCTCCGCGTGCCCGGCGAGCCCCTCGGCGGCCAGCGCCTCGGTCAGGGCCAGATAGGCGTCACGGCTGCGCAGCGCCTCGGACCGGTCGGTCACGTCCTCGCCCAGATGGTCCAGGGTGACGTCCAGGCCGCGGGCGGTCAGCGCCCGCACCGCCCCCAGGGACTCGGCCAGCCGTTCCCCGGCGACGAAGCGGTCCACCATGGGTCGGGTGACCGGCGCGGCCGAGACGATACGGCGGATGGCGGCACTGCGCGAAGCGGCGAGCAGCACGGGTCCCAGCACGGGGCACCTCCACGATGACGGCCGATGAACGGCAATGGCAACTCACCGTGAAACTTAAGGATGGCGCTGATTCCGGACCATCGACAGCTGTCACGCATCCGTGGCCGGGATCTCAGACATCTGTATGAGAATGTGAGGGGCGAAAGCGGGAAGAGGCGGGACCCATGCGCGACGACTACCAGCAGCTGGTGGACGAGATCACGGCGGTGCTCCGGGCACCCGCGACCCTGGAGAACCGCGACTTCGCCCTGATCGCGTTCGGCGTCCAGGACAGCGAGGACAGCGATGAAGCGGCGGAGCCCGCGCTGGACCCGGTGCGCACCCGCTCGATCCTCCAGCGCCGCTCAACGGCGGCGGTGCGGGCCTGGTTCGAGGCGTTCGGGATCGCCCGGGCGCAGGCGCCGCTGCGGATCCCGCCCGACCCGGCGGCCGGGGTGTTCATGGGCCGCATCTGTCTGCCCGTCCGGCACCGCGGGGTGGTGCACGGCTATGTCTGGCTGCTGGACGACGGCCATCTCGCCGATCTGGAGCTGGGCGGCCCGGCGGGCGCGCGAGACCCCCGGCTGGCCCGCGCCATGGAGACCGCGGACCGCATCGGGGCGCTGCTGGCCGCCGAGGCGCGGGCCGGGGAGGAGCTCGGCGAGCTGCTGCGCGACGCGCTGACCGGACCGCCGGCCGGGCGGGACGCCGCCCGCGCCGGGCTGCGGGCCGCGCTGCGCGGAGCGGCCGACGGGCCGCTGGCGCTGGTGGCGGTGGTGCCGTGGACGCCGGGGACCGGCGAGGACGCGGACCACCCGGGTCTTCCGCATCTGCCGGGCATCGTGGCCGCGTGCGCGCTGCCGGGGGACGCGGCGGCGGGGGTGTCCGGGGCGGCAGGGGTATCCGGGACGTCCGGGGCGGCAGGGGTGTCCGGGGCGCCCGGCGCGGGGCTGGCGGCGCTGGTCCGGCTGCGCGCGGCCTCCGCCCTGGACCCGGCCCGCGCGACGGCCGAGCAGCTGCTGCGCTCGCCCAGGGCCACGGCGGACGGCGGGAGCCCGGGGAGACCGGCGTCCAGGGCCGCCGCCGGGGTCAGCGCGCCCCGGCGGGGGCTGGAGGATCTGCCCGCCGCCTGGCAGGAGGCGCTGGCCGCCGCGCGGGCGGCGCACGCCGACGCCCACCTGGGCCCGGTCGCGGAGTGGTCCGCCATCGGCCCGTACCGGCTGCTGGCCGCGCTGCCCGCGCTGCCGCCCGACGCCGCCGTACGGCCCCTGCTGGAGCCCGCGCACGCCGAACTCGCCCGCACCGCCGAGACCTTCCTCGACTGCGCGGGCCAGGCCGGACGCACCGCCCAGCGGCTGGGCATCCACCGGCAGACGCTGTACTACCGGCTCTCGCGGGTGCGGCAGCTGACCGGTCTCGACCTGGACGCGGGCGAGGACCGGCTGCTGCTCCATATGACGCTGAAGGCGGCGCGTCTCGGACCGCTGTAGGGTCCGCGTCTTCATGCGCACTGTCAGTGCTTGATGCACAGTAAATGGGCAGATTCGGGCTTCGGTGCGCAATGACTCCGGACCGTAACTGCCGTTCGTCGGTCTTGCGATCTTTCGGGGCACCGCGTTCTGGGTGCTTAGTAGTCCGGGGTAGGGCAAGCGCAAGACCATGACTGTACGGAGAACGGCGAGTCCCCGTGCACCTGCCCATCGCGGCGGGAAAGTTTCCGTGACCTGGCACGGCACCATGATCGTGGTCGGCAAGGTGCCCGCATCAAGGCGGCCGGCGCCCTTCAGTGAGCCTGCGCCTGCCCCTGCCGCGCCTCGGTCGCGTCACGGAACGCGGCCAGCGCGGCCCGGCGGCGGTGCAGATCCGCGATGTCTGCGTCCATCCGCTCCAGGTGCGCGGTCATCGTCCGCAGTACCTCCGGGCAGGGCTCGATCCCCGGCCCGGCGTCGGTGGCGCACGGCAGCATCTCGCGGATGGCGTCGGTGGTCAGCCCGGCCGCCAGCATGCCCCGGATGCGGGCGACGATGTACGGGGCGTCGGGCGCGTACACGCGGTATCCGCTGCTGTCGCGGTCGGGGCACAGCAGGCCCTGCTCCTCGTAGTACCGCAGCAGCCGGGCCACCACTCCAGTCCGCCGTGACAACTCGCCTATCAGCACCGATTCTCCTCACCACGCCTGGGACTTGACCTTCACACCGGTGTGATGGGTCAACGTACGAGGCATGCGCGATTCATTCCCCGCCCTCGCCACCACCGTCACCGGAACCGGCCCAGGACTGCTGCTCGCCCACGGAGCCACCGGCAGCATCGAAGACAACTTCGCCCCGGTTCTGCCCGCCCTCGCCGCCGCCCACACCGTCGTCGCCCCGGACTACCCCGGCTCGGGTGGCACCCCGGTCGCCGCCGCCCCACTGGACCTCGATGAGCTCACGGACGCGGTCGTCGACTCCGCCGTACGGCGCGGCGTCGGCCAGTTCGCGGTGCTCGGCTTCTCGCTCGGCACGCTGGTGGCGGTGCGCGCCGCCGTACGCCATCCCGAGCGGGTGACCGCGCTCGTACTGACCGCCGGGTTCGCGCGGCCCGACGACCATGTGCTCGGCCTCCTCCCCGGTTGGCGGGCCGAGGTGCCGCCCGCACTCCACCCGCACATCGACCTGATCCCCTCCCTCGACACCACCGGTGACCTGGCCGAAGTCGCCGTCCCGACGCTGGTCGTCGCGACGACCGCCGACAGCATGGTCCTGCCTGCCGGCTCCCGCGCCTTGGCGGCCGGGATCCGGGGCGCGCGGTATACGGAGATCGACAGTGACCATGTGGTCATGGTCGAGCGGTCGGAGGAGTGGCTGAAGCCCGTCCTCGACTTTCTCCACCCCCTTTCGCTTTCGGAAGGGCAGGACGGTGAGGCGGAGTGAAACTACAGGTCGTCCTCCCGAACGAGGCCGCGGGGGCCGACCCGCGCCGACTCGCCGACCTGGCACGGCAGGCCGAGGCCCTCGGCTACGACACGGCATGGCTCCCCGACCACATCCTGCCGCCCGGCGAGTACGGCCCGGTGTACGGAGGGGTCCTCGAACCGTTGGTGACCATGGGCTGGCTGGCAGCCGCGACCACCCGGATCCGGTTCGGCACCTCCGTGCTCGTCCTGCCCCTGCGCAGTCCTTTCGTGGTGGCCAAACAGGTCGCGACCCTCCACGGGCTGTCCGGCGGACGGATCGCCCTGGGCGTGGGGATCGGCTGGGACGAACGCGAGTTCACCGCCGTCGGCGCCGACTTTCGGAGCCGGGCGGCCCGCACGGACGAAGCCATCGCACTGCTCCGGCACCTGTTCCGGGTCGGCCGGGGGCCCTTCGAGGGCCGCTGGTACGGCTTCGAGAGGGGCGTCTTCGAGCCACGCCCCGACGGTCCGGTGCCGGTGATGACCGGCGGTGTCACAGACGCCGCCCTGCGTCGGGCGGCCCGTTATGCCGACGTTTGGCAGGGCGTGGGCCTGGACCCGGCAGCGTTCGCCGAACGGCTGGCGTACCTGCGGGCGCATACGGACGGCCGCGCTGTGTCCCCCGGCACCCGGATCGACTGGCATGGCCCGGACAGCACCGTCGGCGAGGCCGCCCGCACCGCCGAGGCCTTCCGGGCCGCTGGAGCCGAGCACCTCGCGGTGCACTTCGGCGACCCGGACGGTTACGCCCGACGGATGGCCGCCTTCGCCCGGCACACTCCTGACAGCCTCTACCGACAGTGACCAACCACAGCGTCCAGGTCTCCCGATCGCTCACGCTGAACCGACGCGACGCGTGCGCATCGAGCGCGGATTCCTGCGTTTCCACAGGAACCAGTGGTCATCGAATCGCGGACCCTACAGCGATGTAGGGTCCGCCGCTCGATGCGCAATGTCGGGTAAGGATGCGCAGCGAATACGTAATTCCAGAGTTCCGTGCGCAATGTTCGCGGTCTGTGGCCATACGCACGAACCCTGGATTCCGGCGTTCCCTCAGGAAACAGTGCGCACGACGTTGTGGAGTCAATACATCATTGGGCCTTGGCGTGCGGCCAGAGCATGCCGTCCTCGGTGCGGATGATCACCCAGCGCCCGGGTTTCGGGGTGCCGATGACCTCAACGTGTTCGATGCGCGATCTGTCCGACCGGTCGCTCCGCTCAGTGATGTCCCGGCTGTGGAAGTGGTGGAGGGGTACCGCGAGTGAGCGCCACATAGGCCATTCCTCCCCCTCTGGCAGGATTCCATCGGGTTCGCCCTGCGCGGGCGGCGCCTGGGGCGCGCTGTCGTACCGCAGCCACGCGAACGGTTTGTCGTGCACCTTGAACCCACCGATAAACCCACCGCTGCTGCTGTCGGCAATGACCTCCTCCTCCCACCCGGTCTTCATCAGCATCGGAACGGCGTACAGGCCGGAGCTCCGCAGCACGCTGCGTATGTGGAGAAACCTCCAGGCGTCCCCGAGGGAACGGAGTGCTTGGATCACACAGACGCCGATGGCCAGGGCGATGACTGTTCGGCCGCCGCGTTCGTACCATGTGTCTCCGGTAAGGGCGCCCTGCACCGCCGTCACGGGGACGAGGGCCGATAGTGACCACAGCAGGACCCGCCAGGCAGCCGCCCTGAGGCGCCGGTAGCCTCTGTCGGTTTTGTACTCGTTGGCTGTGGAGTTCGGTGCGAGAGGCGTACCAGGCCAGCGCCCTCGGGAGCCGGCCTGGCGGAAGGCGCGCACCTGCGATTGCTGCCACTCCACGGTGCCCGCGTCGCCCGGCAAGTCGAACGAGACGGCGCCGCCCGAGCTGTCGGCACGCAGCTCCGCCATCTTGTGGCCGCTTACGCGGGCATGGATATCGCGCCACGTGACGTCCGCGTGTCGGTACAGCTCGGCGGTGACGGGTGTGCCCTCGCCCGCCGCGGTGATCTCGTCGCGGTGGGTTGTCAGGACGACCCCATGCTGGGGCAAGTGGACGTGCAGGACACCGCTGAAGTCGGTGTACGTGGCAAGCAGGGACCGGTTTCCATCGGGGTCGGTAAAGACGGGGCGCACGTCGAGGGGAGCGGCGTCATCTCCGGCGGCGCGGGCTGGAGCGTCCGTCGTCTCCGTTTCGGCCGGCTGCGGTGGGCGTCGCGCGAGCGGGATGGCGCCGACCCCGGCTTCGGTCTTCATGTGCGGAATCTGCCCGGAGGCCCGCAGTCGGCCGTGAACGTATCGGTATATGTCATACGCCGTGACAAGGCCGTCCCGGCCAGGGGCACCGGACCTCAGCCCGGTGACCAGGTGCCGCGTGAAGGGGCTGGCCGCACCTGCCTCCTCGGCATCGGCGGACGTATCCCCGTGGCTGGAGCTGGTCATCACAAAACGTCCATGCCCCGCCAACCGGGCTGCGGGATCCTGCCCCTTTACGGCGGCGGCGCCGCTGAAGCAGCAGTCCAGGATGACGACGATCGACCGTGCTGCGCACCCGTCGATCAGACCGTTGATGAACTCAAGATCGACGGAACGCGCCTGAAGACGTTTGACCGCGGTGTCGCGCGCGCACAGGCGCAGTCTGTTGCGGAGGTCAAGGAGGCCGTGCCCGCTGTAGTAGAGGAAGAGCTGTTCGTGCGTCAGCGCGCTCTCGAAGAACTCCTCCAGTTCGTCCCTGATGCGCTGTGCGGTCTCCTCCAGGACCGTTCGAACGGCGTCGGCCTGGTGCAGGCCGGTGTCGGGGTCCATCAGGGCCGCTGCCAGCAGGGAGACGTCCGCCGGTGGCCCCAGGAGGGAGCGCAGATGATCGGGGTCGCCAGGAAACTCGGAATTGCCGATCAGAAGCGCCCGGTACACCCTCCCCGACTCATTCACCGAGGGCACCGTTCCGGTCGCCCGGCTCGTCGACGGCCGTGGAGTTCCCCGCCGCCGTGCGCAGGCCGTGCTCCAGCGCGCTGCGCAGCGTGTCGTTGTCGATGGTGGTGCCCGTCACGGTCAACTCGCCACGGCGGCCGTCCACAGTCCAGGTGAGACGCACACTCCGCCCCCGATCACGCTTGAGCCACGCGGCGAGCGCTGCCACGACGCCCGCGACGATCCCGGGGCCGGTGAGGTGGAGCACCACGTCGGAGAGCGCTCCCTTGGTTCCCGAGACCGGCTCGAAGCGACGCTCCAAAGGGCCCGCCGCCTCTTCGAGTGCTCCATGCAGGAGAAGCACTTGGGTCCGCCAGCGGTCGTCGTCTTCGTCGAAGCGGTCGCTCCGAGCCGCTAAGTGAACCTCCGGCATGGTTCCGCCCTCCCCGTGTTCCGGTTGCATGCCGTTTTCTACACGAGGCGCGCACCACCCGGCAGCCCCCTACCACCCGTCGACGGTGCCAAGACAAGCTGGTGTCACTCACTCAAGGTCGGGGCCGCGGGGGCATCCGGGGCGTCTGGGCCGTCCGGGGCGTCCGGGGCGTCGCCGACGATCCGGCGCATCGCCTCGACGAGGTCCTGGGCGCTGGGCATGATGCCGGGGTCGATGGCCATCTGGACGACCATCCCGCTCACCAGCGTCATATAGAACGAGCCCATGACCCGGGCGGTCTCCTCGTCCACATCGCGCTCGTCGATGCCGTGGATCAGCCCCACCAGCCCCTGGCGCCCCTCCGGTTGGGCCCGGCCGAAGGCGGCGCGCAGCTCGGGGTCGTGCTGAACCTGGAGGATGGCCTCCAACTGGGAGCGCCATACCGCCTGGTGCTTGTCGAACAGCTCGAGCACCCGGGTCCACCGGGACTCGAACCGCTCCCGCAGCCCGGCGTCCGGCCCCTCACCGGCCGGGGCGTCCGCCTCGAGGGAGCGCTGGACGTCATCGGCCCAGTCGCCCATGGAGGCGAAGAGCGCCTCCCGCATCAGGGCGTCCTTGGAGCCGTAGTGGTAGCCGATGGAGGCCAGATTGGCGCCCGAGGCGGCCACGATGTCCCGCGCCGTCGTACGGGACCAGCCCTTCTCCTCAAGGCAGCGCTTGGCCCCGGCCAGCAGATCCTCTCGATGTCCCATGGCGCCAGGGTATCCCGATCCCATACGACCGTCCTAGACGAACGTCTCACACGAGCGTTTTACACAGCCGTACTAGACGCTTGTTTAAGACGCCCGTATAGTCGCCGTCATGACCTCGACTTCCACCGGCCCGCGCGCCGGACGCAGGGAATGGACCGCCTTCGTGGTCCTGATGCTTCCGCTCCTCCTGGTCTCCATGGATGTGTCGGTGCTGTACTTCGCGGTGCCGGCCATCAGCCGGGAGCTGCACCCCAGTTCCACCCAGCAGCTGTGGATCTTCGACATCTACGCCTTCGCCCTCGCCGGGCTGCTCATCACCATGGGAGCGCTGGGCGACCGCTTCGGACGGCGGAAGCTGCTGCTGTTGGGAGCCGCGGCCTTCGGCGCCGCGTCCGTCGCCGCGGCGTACGCGCAGAGCGCCGAGATGCTCATCGCCGCGCGGGCGGTGCTCGGGATCGGCGGCGCCACGCTGATGCCCTCGACGATGGCGCTGATCCGCAACCTCTTCCTCGACGAGAAGCAGCGGGCCAAGGCGATCGCGATCTGGTCGTCGGCCATGGCGGGCGGAGTCGCGCTGGGCTCGGTGCTGAGCGGAGTGATGATCGAGCACTTCTGGTGGGGCTCGGTCTTCCTGATCAACGTCCCGGCGATGGTGCTGTTGCTGGCGCTGGTGCCGCTCCTGGTGCCGGAATTCAAGGACCCCGCGCCCGGGGCGTTCGATCTGCCGAGCGTGCCGCTGTCGATGGCCGCGGTGCTGCCGGTGATCTACGGCCTGAAGAGGATCGCCGCCGACAACGGCGTCAGCCTGATCCCGGTGCTGTCCATCGTGGCCGGTCTCGCCATCGGCGCCGTCTTCGTACGGCGCCAGCGCACCCGGCGCGACGCGATGATCAGCCCGGCGCTGTTCCACCACCGCGGCTTCGGCCCGTCGATCGCGCTCAACGCGCTGGCCACCTTCGCCATGATGGGCTCGGCCTACTTCACCACCCAGTATCTCCAGTCGGTGCTCGGCAAGGGCGCGTTGGAGGCGGCGCTGTGGAGCCTGGCCCCGTCCGTCTGCGTCGGCATCGCCGGTCCCGCGGCGGCCGCGGTGGTCCAGCGCGGCGCCAACCGGGCGTATGTGATCGGCGCGGGCTTCGCGACCGCGGCCATCGGCTACGGGATCCTGACCCTGGCCGGTACGGACGCGCTGTGGACCGTGCTGATCGGCGCCGCCGTCCTGGCCAGCGGGATCGTCGCGGTGATGTCGCTGGTCACCGACCTGGCGATCGGCACCGTCCCGCCGAAGCGGGCGGGTTCGGCGGCCGCGCTGCTGGAGACGGGGCAGGAGTTCGGCGGGGCGATGGGCATGGCGGTGCTCGGCAGCGTCGGCACCGCCGTCTACCGGAGCGACGTCAAGGACTCGCTGGGCGCCGGACTGCCCGCCGACGCGCTCGACCAGGTGCGCGAGACGCTGGGCGCGGCCGCCGCGGTGGCGGGTTCGCTGAAGGGGCGGGCCGGGGAGCAGCTGCTGGACTCGGCGCGGGAGGCGTTCACCCACGGGATGCGGATCGCGTCCGGGGCCGGGGCGGTGGTCCTGGTGGCGGGCGCGATCCTGGTCCTGGTGACGCTGCGCCGGGTCGGCGCGGAGAACGCCGGGTCCACGGGCGAGGACGCGCCGTCGCCCGGCGCGGACGAGGCGGTGTCGAGTCGCTGAGCCTTGTACGCAATGCCTGTTGGGGACCCCACCGCGGTGAGGTCCCCAACAGGCGTTACGTACCGGGCGAGTTGACCGCGACCGTACGCATCTCTTCGAACACCACGACAACCATTCCCCGCCCGGCGGCAACCAGAGGACGGCGGCCGGACACGGCGGCCAGAGGGCTGAGCAGCCACCCCACGCGAGAGGAGTGACGCACCGTGCGTATCACCAGAGCGTTAGCGGCAGCCGGGCTCGCCACCGCCTTCCTGATCGGCGCGGCCTACACACCGCAGGCCGTCGCGGGCGAACTGCCGGGCGACACCCGGTTCTTCAACAACCCCGACTCGCTCGTCAACAAGTGGGTCGCCGCCAATCCGGGCGACTCCCGGCAGCCGCGCATCGCCTCGCGGATCGCCAGTCAGCCACAGGCCGCGTGGTTCTCCCGGTACTCCCCCGCCACCGTCACCGAGGACGTCCGGAAGGTCACCTCCGCCGCCTCCGCCAAGGGCCAGACCCCCGTCCTGGTGACGTACCAGATCCCCAACCGCGACTGCGGCGGAGCCTCCGCGGGCGGCGCGCCCGACCTCGCGAGCTATGACACATGGGTGCGCGGCTTCGCCGCCGGGCTGGGCAGCGGGCCCGCCGTCATCATCCTCGAACCCGACTCGATCGCGCTCATCAGCTGTCTCTCGCCCACCGAGCTGAGCGGCCGCTACACCTCCCTGGCCCGCGCCGCCACCGCCATCCACAGCGCGAACCCCAACGCCCGGGTGTACTTCGACGCCGGTCACTCGGCCTGGAACAGCGCCGCCGTCCAGGCCTCGCGGCTCCGCTCGGCCGGGGTGCTGACCAGCGGCGACGGCATCTACAGCAATGTCTCCAACTTCCGCCGCACCGCCGACGAGGTGGCCTTCACCAAGAGCGTGCTCGCCCAGCTCGGCACCTCCTCCGGGCTCACCGCCGTCATCGACACCAGCCGCAACGGCAACGGCCCCGCCCCCGACAACGCCTGGTGCGACCCCCACGGCCGCAAGGTCGGCGAAAACCCCACGGCGAACACCGGCGACCCGGCCATCGACGCCTACCTCTGGGTCAAGCCCCCGGGCGAAGTCGACGGCTGCGCGGGCCCGGCGGGCACCTTCTCACCGGACTACGCCTACGAGCTGGCGGGGTGAGAGCACGCGACCGCGGGTCACAAGTGGTCGATCTCCGTGAGGTCGATGTCGATGGTGAACGGGACCGAGACCTTCAGGCGGTCGTGGTAGATGCCCGTGGGCACATAGGTGCAACCGTCCTGAGCCGGACCTCTCCGTGTTGCGTGCGGAGGCGGTGTCCGCTGAGGGGTACGAGACGGGCTACGAAGCGGCAGATGTCGTGCTCGTGGTGGAGGCGGTCTCGCCGGATTCGGAGGCAGCGGCCAGGCAGGCCGGGGCCGCCACCCCCACAGGTGAGCGGCGGCCCCGGCGTTGACGCGACCCGGCTATGCGCCCAGCCCACGCAGGAACACCTCCAGCCCCCCGAAGAACTCCCGTTCCGCCCCCACGCTCCGGGCCTGTCGTGCCGTGTCGGCCAGGTACGGGAACTCGTCGGACGGCAGCTCGGAGATCGTGACCGTGCCCGCGCCGGACAGCGGTCCGAGGTGTTCGAGCTGGATCGCGCCGATCACATAGCCGAGGAGGGCGCGCAGGGCGAGGACCCGGCGTTCGCCGTCCAGGCCCGCCTCGGTGAGGATCGCGAGCGCCGTCTCCGCCCACCGCAGCGAGCTGGGGGAACGGTGCCGGTGGGTGAGGGTCAGCGGGAGGACCGCGGGGTGGGCGCTGACCGTGTCGCGCAGTCGGCCGACCATGATCCGGAGTCGTTCGTCCCATGGGGCTCCGGGATCGGGCGGCGCGGTGTCGACGGCGCCGAGGACGCGCTCGACGACCAGCCCTTCGAGCTCCTCGCGGTCGTCCACATAGCGGTAGAGCCCCATCGTGCTCATCCCGAGTTCCTTGGCGACGGCGCGCATCGAGAGCCCGGCGAGCCCCTCGCGGTCGAGGACGGCGAGGGCGGCCGAGGCCAGCTGATCGGGGGTGAGGGAGCGGGGTCGTGGCATGGCGGTTGACAGCGTACGGCATACGCCTACGCTGGTAGGCGTATGCCGTACGCTTACGAAAGGGGGGCTCCCATGGAGCCCGGTTCCCGCGTCTCCGCCCGTACCCTCGCCCCCGTGACCGGTCCGGCCGTCGCCGTGCCCGACCCTGACCGGCTGATCCACCTTCAGTTCCGGCGCTTCGCCGGATGCCCCGTCTGCAATCTCCATCTGCGCTCGATCGTGCGGCGCCACCAGGAGATCGAAGCGGCCGGAATCCGGGAGGTGGTGGTCTTCCACTCCCCCGCCGAGGAGTTGCGCGAGCACACGGAGGGGCTGCCGTTCGCCGTCGTCGCCGACCCCGGGAAGCGGCTGTACCGGGAGTTCGGAGTGGAGCAGGCGCGCCGGGCCCTGCTCAGCCCGCGCGCCTGGGGGCCGATCGCGTGGGCGCTGGTCACCGGCGTGTGGGCGGTCCTCCGCGGCCGGGAGAAGCTCCCCGAGCCCAGCCAGCCCGGGGGCCGGCTCGGGCTGCCCGCGGACTTCCTGATCCTCGGGGACGGCGTCGGCGGGGACGGCCGCGTCATCGCCGCCAAGCACGGCGAGCACGCCTATGACCAGTGGTCGGTGGATGAGCTGCTGGAGCTGGCCGCCCGCGCGCCGCGCCCCGACCCCACCCCCTGACCCACCACAGCCCGGAGGCCCTCCGCCCCGGCGATGGGGCGAAGGACCTCCGCGGCGCGGGGCGCCGTCAGCCCATGTGGGCGGGGAGCGGGGTGGCGCCTTCGGTGCCGGGTTCGCGTACCGGGCGCGGGGTGTTCATCAGCAGGGCCACGACCACCGCGGCTCCCACGAGGATCGAGGACGAGACGACGAAGGCGTGTGAGAAGCCCTCGACCAGACCGGCCTTGGCGGTCGCCTTGGCGGTCCGCGGTGTCATCTGCCGGGCGTGCGAGGCCATGTAGTCGGAGGTCGCGCTGGTGGCGATGGTGTTGAGCATCGCCGTGCCGATCGAACCGCCGATCTGCTGGGCGGTGTTGACGGTGGCGGAGGCGACGCCCGCGTCCCCCGCCGCCACGCCATGGGTCGCGTAGTTCATCGAGGGCGCCATCACCAGGCCCATGCCGAAGCCGACCAGGAGCTCGGCGGGCAGCACCCCCGCCGCGTACGAGCTGTCGACGTCCAGGGGCACCAGCAGGACGACACCGGTGGCCGCGATCAGCAGGCCGGGCGCCACCAGCAGCCGCGGCGGCACCTTGGGGATGAGGCGGGAGGCGACGCCGCCCGCGCCGATCAGCACCGCCCCGGTCATCGGCAGGAACGCCACACCGGTGAGCAGCGCCGAGTACCCCTTGACGATCTGCATGTAGTACGTGAGGAAGAGGAACATCGCGAACATGCCGACCACCGAGAGGCCGACCGCCAGATAGGCGCTGCCACGGGTGCGGTCCCCCACGACCCTCGGCGGCAGCAGCGGCCGTGCCACGTTCCGCTCCACCATGACGAAGGCGAAGAGCAGCACCCCGCCCAGGATGAGCAGCCCGGTCACCAGCCGGGAGTCCCAGCCCTCGGACTCGGCCTCGCTGCATGCGTAGACGACGGCCACCAGCCCGCACACCGCCAGCACCACACCGGGGATGTCGAAGCGGGCCCGGCCCTCGGCGCGGGTGTCGGTGGGCAGCACGGACCAGCTGAGGGCCGCGACGACCGCGATGGGCACATTGACGTACAGGCACCAGCGCCAGTCGAGGTACTCGGTCAGCAGCCCGCCGACGACCAGCCCGATCGCACCGCCGCCCGCCGCGATCGCGCCGAAGATGCCGAACGCCTTGGCGCGCTCACGGGGCTCGGTGAAGTTCACCGCGAGCAGCGAGAGCGCCGAGGGGGCGAGCAGCGCGGCGAAGGCGCCCTGGAGGGCGCGGGCCGCGAGCAGCATCTCGAAACCGGAGGCGGCGCCGCCGAGCGCGGAGGCCCCGGCGAACCCCAGCAGCCCGATGAGGAAGGTGCGCTTACGGCCGGTGTAGTCCGCGATCCGGCCGCCGAGCAGCAGCAGACTGCCGAACGCCAGGGTGTAGGCGGTGATGACCCACTGCCGGTCGCCGTCGGAGATGCCGAGGTCCTTCTGGGCCGACGGCAGGGCGATGTTCACGATGGTGATGTCGAGGACGATCATCAGCTGGGCCAGGCCGATGAAGACGAGGGCGAGCCAGCGCCGCGGGTTGGCCTGCGGCGGCGCCTGTGAGGGCTGGGACATGACGATGCCTTTCTGGTCTTGCGGAAGGCGAGCGGAGAGGGAGGTCAGGCGGGGTCCGGGTCGAGGTCCGATGCGGCGTCACGGGCGTCGCGGGCCTCGTGGGCCTCGTGGGCCTCGTGGGCGTCGTGGGCGTCGTCGATCACTCGCTCCCGGATGCGCTTGAACGCCTCCGCGTCGACGGCCGGACCGCCGAGCGGGGTGGTGGGGCGCGGGGAGCCGGTGGGGCGCAACCCGTCGATGTAGACATCCAGCTGGCGATGGGCGAGGCCGTCATCGGGGGCGAACCGGCCGCCGCCGGGCAGCGGCCGCGTCAGCCGGATGATCATCAGAGTGATGTCGCCGAAGACGACATCACTCCGGACCAGCCCCCGCTCCTGGGCACGCAGGAGCATCGCGTCGATCGGGTCGACGGCGTCGCCGGGGACGCTGTCGAGGATCTCGTCCACGGTGAACCGGCCCAGCAGCGCGGGCAGCACCGAGCCGATCTTGAGATCGAGGGCGGCGTGCATGAAGCGGCGCAGCGCGAGACAGGGGTCGCCCTCCTCGGCGGTGGCCCGGCGCGCGGCCTCGACCAGCGCGGTCAGCACCTCGATGGCGACCCCTCGATGCAGCTCGGCACGGTCCGGAAACCGCCGGTAGAGGGTCGCGATGCCGACCCCGGCGCGCCGGGCTATCTCATCCAGCGGGGCATCCGGCCCCTGATCGGCGAAGACCTCGCGGGCGGCGCGCAGGATCTGCTCCCGGTTGCGCCGGGCGTCGGCGCGCATGGGGGGCGACGGGACGCCGGCGAGGGCGTCGGTCTCGGTCTCGGCGTCTGCGGACACGGGGCTCTCCTGACAGCACGGCACATACCTACAGCTATGTGGAGAAATTCTCTCCACATAGCTGCGAGCGTAGCGAGCCCAACGCCATTATTCAACACGCGATGAAAAAGATCCGGAACCCCTCCGGCACGCCTTGCCGCCCTGGATGCACAAAGACCTGGGCCCGGCCCCCGCCGAAGCGGGGACCGGGCCCAGGTGGGTGATGCCTTGAGCGGCTCAGACCAGATTGACCGAGCGGGCCGAGGTGGCGCCGATCTCCTCGGCGATCTCGGTGAGCACGGGCTGCGGAATGGTGTCGTCCACCGTGAGCGCCACCAGCGCGGCACCGCCCGCCGTGGCCCGCGAGACCTGCATCCCCGCGATGTTGATCCCCGCCTCGCCCAGGATGCGGCCGAGCGTGCCGACCACGCCCGGGCGGTCGGTGTAGCGGAGGAAGGCCATATGGTCGGCGAGCGCCAGATCCACGTCGTACTCCCCCACCGCGACGATCTTCTGCTGGTGCTTGGGACCGGCCAGCGTGCCGGAGATCGAGACCTCCTCGCCGTCCGACAGGGTGCCGCGCACGGTCACCACATTGCGGTGCTCGCTCGACTCCGAGCTGGTGGTCAGCCGCACCTCGACCCCGCGCTCCTGCGCGAACAGCGGCGCGTTCACATACGAGACGGTCTCGTCGACGATGTCCTCGAAGACGCCCTTGAGCGCCGACAGTTCCAGCACCTTGACGTCGTGCTGGGTGATCTCGCCGTAGACCTCGACATCGAGGCGGACCGCGACCTCGCCCGCCAGCGCGGTGAAGATCCGCCCCAGCTTCTCGGCCAGCGGCAGCCCGGGCCGTACGTCCTCGGCGATGACGCCGCCCTGCACGTTCACCGCGTCCGGGACCAGCTCGCCGGCCAGCGCCAGCCGCACCGAGCGGGCGACCGCGATGCCCGCCTTCTCCTGGGCCTCACCGGTGGAGGCGCCCAGATGCGGGGTGACCACGACATTGTCGAACTCGAACAGCGGGGACTCGGTGCACGGCTCCTGGGAGAAGACATCCAGCCCGGCCCCGGCCACCCGGCCCTCCTTGAGGGCGGCGGCCAGCGCCACCTCGTCCACGATCCCGCCGCGCGCGGCGTTCACGATCCGGACCTCCGGCTTGACCTTGTGCAGCGCCTCGTCGCCGATCAGCCCGACCGTCTCGGGCGTCCTGGGGAGGTGGACCGTGATGAAGTCGGAGACCTCGAGCAGCTCGTCCAGCGAGAGCAGCTTCACACCCATCTGCGCGGCCCGCGCGGGCTGCACATACGGGTCGTACGCGACGACCTTCATGCCGAAGGCGGACATCCGCTGGGCCACCAGGACGCCGATGCGGCCGAGGCCGACCACGCCGAGGGTCTTCTCGCTCAGCTCCACACCGGTGTACTTGCTGCGCTTCCACTCGCCGTTCTTCAGCGCGGCATTGGCCTGCGGGATGTTCCGGGCCGTGGCCACCAGCAGACCGCAGGCGAGCTCGGCGGCGGTGACGATGTTGGACGTCGGCGCGTTGACGACCATGACGCCCGCCTTGGTGGCGGACGAGACGTCCACATTGTCCAGGCCGACGCCCGCGCGGGCGACCACCTTCAGCTTCTTCGCGGCGGCGATGGCCTCGGCGTCGACCTTGGTGGCGCTGCGGACGAGGATCGCGTCCACATCGGCGATGGCGGGAAGGAGCTCGGCTCGGTCCGCCCCGTTGCAGCTCCGGATCTCGAAGTCCGGGCCCAGGGCCTCGACCGTCGCCGGAGAGAGCTCTTCGGCGATGAGTACGACGGGCTTACCAGTGGAAGCAGTGCTCACGTGGTCTTCAGTCCTCACTAGTCCTCAGCGGACGGCCGTCCCGACGGCCGCTGGCGGTGAAGGGGTCAGCCGCGTGGGAGACGCACGACGCTGTGAGCCTGACGCGCTTGCTGTTGATGAGTGTAGTGGCGGTCGGGCCTTCGTCATGTGCCGTTGCGGCAGGATCACCCGCACGTGGTGCTGCGCGGTGGACAAAGCGCGAACCGGGTGTGGAGGGGGTCCAGCGGGCCCCCCTCCCCCCCCGGGCACGGCCTCCCCGTCCCCGGGGGGGGGGGGGGGGGAAAAAAGCAAAAATGGGGGGGGGGGGGGTTCAGGCAACCCCCCCCCACACCCGGGGCACGGCCTCCGCGCCACCAGGCGCGGTTACGCCTCTTCGTCGACCCAGCTCATGAGCTTGCGCAGCTCCTTGCCCGTGGTCTCCAGCAGGTGGTTCTCGTCGGCCTTCTTCAGCTCGTTGTACTTCGGCAGGCCGGCGTTGTACTCCGCCATCCAGTTCTTGGCGAAGGTGCCGTCCTGGATCTCGCCGAGGAGCTTCTTCATCTCGGCCTTGGTGGAGTCGTTGATGATCCGCGGACCGGAGACATAGTCGCCCCACTCGGCGGTCTCGGAGATCGACCAGCGCATCTTCTCCAGGCCGCCCTCGTACATCAGGTCCACGATCAGCTTGAGCTCGTGGAGGCACTCGAAGTACGCGATCTCCGGCTGGTAACCGGCCTCGACCAGGGTCTCGAACCCGGCCTTGACCAGCGCCGAGGTGCCGCCGCACAGCACCGCCTGCTCACCGAAGAGGTCGGTCTCGGTCTCCTCGGTGAAGGTGGTCTTGATGACGCCGGCGCGGGTGCCGCCGATGCCCTTGGCGTAGGACAGGGCCAGCTCGAAGGCGCTCCCGGTGGCGTCCTGCTCGACGGCCGCGATGCACGGCACGCCGCGCCCCTCCTCGTACTGGCGGCGGACCAGGTGGCCCGGGCCCTTGGGGGCGACCATGCAGACGTCCACGTTGGCCGGGGGCTTGATGAAGTCGAACCGGATGTTGAGGCCGTGCCCGAAGAACAGGGCGTCGCCGTCCTTCAGGTTGTCCTTCACGGACTCCTCGTAGACCTTGGCCTGGATCGGGTCCGGGACCAGGATCATGATCACGTCGGCCTCGGCGGACGCCTCGGCTGGGGTGACCACGCGCAGCCCCTGCTCCTCGGCCTTGGCCTTGGACTTGGAGCCCTCGTGCAGGCCGACCCGGACGTCGACGCCCGAGTCGCGCAACGACAGCGCGTGGGCGTGGCCCTGGCTGCCGTAGCCGAGGATTGCGACCTTACGGCCCTGGATGATGGACAGGTCGGCGTCGTCGTCGTAGAACAGCTCGGCCACTTCGGGAATCTCCTAGCGTGTGGGTTGTGCTTCCCACCGTATGACGGGCGGGCGGGTGAAGGTTCGGGGGTCTCGCCATACGGTCCGGCGCACGGGTGGCGCCGGACCGTGGCCCTGCTGGTCAGGGCGGGGCCGGGGGTCAGGCGGACCGGTCGAGCGCGCGCAGGCTCCGGTCGGTGATGGAGCGGGCGCCGCGCCCTATGGCGATGGTGCCGGACTGGACCAGCTCCTTGATGCCGTACGGTTCCAGCATCCTGAGCATGGCCTCGAGCTTGTCACTGCTGCCGGTGGCCTCGATGGTCACGGCCTCCGGGGAGACGTCCACGGTCTTGGCGCGGAACAGCTGGACGATCTCGACGATCTGGGAGCGGGTCTCGTTGTCGGCGCGGACCTTGACCAGGACGAGCTCCCGCTGGATCGCCTGGCCGTCCTCCAGCTCGACGATCTTCAACACGTTGACCAGCTTGTTGAGCTGCTTGGTGACCTGCTCCAGCGGCAGCTCCTCGACATTGACCACGATGGTGATCCGGGAGATGTCCGGGTGCTCGGTGACGCCGACGGCCAGCGAGTCGATGTTGAAGCCGCGGCGGGAGAACAGGGCGGCGATCCGGGCCAGGATGCCGGGGGTGTTCTCCACCAGGACGGAGAGCGTGTGCTTGGACATGGGGTCGGTCTCTTCTCTCTCTCGGTCCTGGCCTCAGTCGTCTTCGCCGTCGCCGAAGTCCGGGCGGGTGTCGCGCGCCGCCAGGATCTCGTCGTTGGAGGTGCCGGCCGCGACCATCGGCCAGACCATGGCGTCCTCATGGACGATGAAGTCCACGACCACCGGGCGGTCGTTGATCGCGTTGGCCTTCTCGATCACGGCGTCGAGGTCGGCCGGGTCCTCGCAGCGCAGCCCGACGCAGCCCATGGCCTCGGAGAGCTTCACGAAGTCGGGGACGCGGGTGCCCAGGTTCGCCTGCGCGGGGGTGTCCGGGCCGGAGTGCAGGACCGTGTTGGAGTAGCGCTGGTTGTAGAAGAGGGTCTGCCACTGGCGGACCATGCCCAGCGCGCCGTTGTTGATGATCGCGACCTTGATCGGGATGTTGTTCAGCGCGCAGGTGACCAGCTCCTGGTTGGTCATCTGGAAGCAGCCGTCACCGTCGATCGCCCAGACCGTACGGCCCTCGTCGGCGCCGGCCTTGGCGCCCATCGCGGCCGGGACGGCGTAGCCCATGGTCCCGGCGCCGCCCGAGTTCAGCCAGGTGGCGGGGGTGTCGTAGTCGATGAAGTGGGCGGCCCACATCTGGTGCTGGCCGACGCCCGCGGCGAAGATCGTGCCCTCCGGGGCCAGCTGCCCGATCCGCTGGATGACCTGCTGCGGGGAGAGGCTGCCGTCGGCGGGCTGGTCGTAGCCGAGCGGGTAGGTCTCCCGCCACCGGTTCAGGTCCTCCCACCAGCCGGAGTAGTCACCGGCGTGGCCGGCGTCGTGCTCGGCCTGGACGGCGACGACCAGGTCCGCGATGACCTCGCGGGCGTCCCCGACGATCGGCACGTCGGCGGCGCGGTTCTTACCGATCTCGGCCGGGTCGATGTCCGCGTGGACGATCTTGGCGTGGGGGGCGAAGGAGTCCAGCCTGCCGGTGACGCGGTCGTCGAAGCGGGCGCCCAGCGCCACGATCAGATCGGCCTTCTGGAGGGCGGTCACGGCGGCGACGGTGCCGTGCATGCCCGGCATGCCCAGGTGGAGGTGGTGGCTGTCGGGGAAGGCGCCCAGCGCCATCAGGGTGGTGGTGACCGGCGCGCCGGTCTGCTCGGCCAGCACCTTCAGCTCGGCGGTGGCCCGCGCCTTGATCACACCGCCGCCGACGTACAGCACCGGGCGCTCGGCCTGGGTGATCAGGCGGGCGGCCTCGCGGATCTGCTTGGCGTGCGGCTTGGTGACCGGGCGGTAGCCGGGCAGATCGGCCTGCGGCGGCCAGGAGAAGGTGGTCTGCGCCTGGAGCGCGTCCTTGGCGATGTCGACCAGGACCGGGCCGGGGCGGCCGGTGGAGGCGATGTGGAACGCCTCGGCGATCGTGCGCGGGATGTCCTCGGCCTTGGTGACCAGGAAGTTGTGCTTGGTGATCGGCATGGTGATGCCGCAGATGTCCGCCTCCTGGAAGGCGTCCGTGCCGATGGCCTTGGACGCCACCTGGCCGGTGATCGCGACGATCGGGACCGAGTCCATATGGGCGTCGGCGATGGGGGTGACCAGGTTGGTGGCGCCGGGACCCGAGGTGGCCATGCAGACGCCGACCTTGCCGGTGGCCTGCGCGTAGCCGGTGGCGGCGTGGCCCGCGCCCTGCTCATGGCGGACGAGCACATGCCGGACCTTCGAGGAGTCCATCATCGGGTCGTAGGCGGGGAGGATCGCGCCACCGGGAATGCCGAAGACGGTGTCGGCACCCACTTCCTCGAGGGAACGGATGAGGGACTGCGCGCCCGTGACGTGCTCTACGGGGGCGGACTGCGGTCCGCCGCTACGGGGCCGAGGCTGGGGGTGATGGGACCCGGGGGCCTGCTCGGTCATCGGCATTCTCTTCTCGAAGATGAGGTTCGGTGCGGGAGGGAGGGGGCGGGGCGATGCACCGGGGCCTGCCGGTGCAACAAAAAACCCCTCGTGCCGTAAGGCAAGCGAGGGGAGCGCGCCGGTGAGGGTCCGCAGGGCTTCGATGGGCCCTGCTCAGCCGACGCGCTGTCCAAGTACGAGAATTCGGGTGCGCATGGCTCCGACCCTCCCCCCGGCGCATATCGGGTGTCAAGTGGGTGGGACGGGCGTCTCAGTATTTGAGCGGGTCGGCGGGTGGGTGTGCGGCTCCGTACGGCGCGGGCCGTGGGAGCCGCCGTGCCCGCCATGACCGCCGTGCCGGATCGGCAGGGCGCCGCCGACCAGCAGCGGGGGCTCCGGGCGCGGCACCGGATAGCCGCCGCGCAGCAGCGCCCGGCGCAGCCGGTGCTCGTCCAGCGGCCCGCTGAAGGCCGCCCCTTGGGCGTGAGTGCATCCCATACCGCGCAGGGTGACAATCTGCTCGGGCAACTCCACCCCCTCTGCGATGGACTGCATTCCGAGGTCGCCGGCGATCCTCAGCAGCCCTGCGGTGATCTTGTGCAGCCGTGAGGACTCGACCACTCCCTCGACCAGTCCGGGGTCCAGTTTCAGCACATCGATGGGGAGCCTGCGGAGCGCCCTGATCGCGGCATAGCCGCTGCCGAAGCCGTCGAGGGCGATCCGCACCCCCAGGCGGCGCAGCGCGCCGAGGCGGTGCTCCAGCTCGTCCAGCGGCACCCGTGGATCGCTGTCGGTCAGCTCCAGGATCAGCGCGCCGGACGGCAGCCCGTGGCGGGCCAGCAGGGCCTCCACGGCTTTGGGCGGCATCGACTTGTCCACCAGCCGGCTCGCGGGGAGCCGTACGCACACCGGGACCGGATGGCCGTCGCGGCGCCGCTGGGCGGCCTGCTCGACGGCCGCCTCCAGCATCCAGCGGGACAGCTCGGCGGTACGGGCGGTGTCCTCACCGCTCCCCCGGCCGTTGTCGGCGACCCGGAGGAACTCGGCGGGGGTGAACAGGATGCCCTGGGCCGAGCGCCAGCGGGCCTGCGCCGCGACCGCGGTGATCCGGCCGCTGGTCAGCTCGACGACGGGCTGGTGCAGCAGCACGAACTCCCCGTCGTGCAGGGCGGCGCGCAGTCTGGTGGCGACCTCGGCGCGCCGCGCCACCTCGGCCTGCATCTGCGGTGCGTACAGCTCGACGCGGTTCTTGCCCGCGGCCTTGGCGCGGTACATCGCCAGGTCGGCGTTGCGCATCAGGGCCCCGGGGCTGGTGCCGGGCTCGGCGAAGGCGACGCCGATGCTGGCGGCCACGCGGACCTCGGTGCCGCCCTCGACCCGGTAGGGCTGGGAGAGCCGCAGCCGCAGCCGGTCGGCGATCTCCATGATGCGCTGCTCGCGGTTGCCCGCGTCCCCCTCGCCGTCGCCGAGGATGAGGGCGGCGAACTCGTCGCCCCCGAGCCGGGCCGCGCAGTCGCCGGACCCGGACCGCACGGACTCCTGGAGCCGGCGGGCGGCCTGGACCAGCAGCTCGTCCCCGGCGTGGTGGCCGACGGTGTCGTTGACCGCCTTGAAGCCGTCGAGGTCGATGAAGAGCACGGCGGTGCCGGCGTCCGTACGGCGGCGGCCGGCGACGGCGTGCGCGACCCGCCGGGTGAACAGGGCGCGGTTGGGCAGATCGGTGAGCGGGTCGTGCTCGGCGTTGTGCTGGAGCTGGGCCTGGAGCCGGACCCGCTCGGTGACATCGCGGCTGTTGAAGATCAGCCCGCCGTGGTGACGGTTGATCGTGGACTCCACGTTGAGCCAGTCGCCGGAGCCGGAGCGGAAGCGGCATTCGATCCGCGTGGTGGGCTCCTCACCCGGTGCGGCGGCCAGGAACCGGCGGACCTCGTGGACCACCGAGCCGAGGTCCTCGGGGTGGATCAGGGAGGCCAGCTCGGAGCCCTCCAGCTCCTCCGCGTCGCGGCCGTAGACCCCGGAGGCGGCCGGGCTGACATAGCGCAGGATCCCGGTGGGCGCGGCGATCATGATCACATCGCTGGAACTCTGCACCAGGGAGCGGAAGTGACTCTCCTTCTGGGCGAGTTCCTGGGTGAGCCTGATGTTGTCCATCAGCATGATCGCTTGTCGGACGACGAGCGCGAGCACGACCGCGCAGGCGGTGAAGAGCACCACCCCGTCGATCGGCCGGCCGTCCATCACGTTGAACAGGACCCCCAAGGTGCAGACGGCGGCGGCGAGATAGGGCGCGAGTGCGGCGAGCGAGCCCGCGATGGGGACGCTCTGCTGCGCGGGGCGGCGCGCCGGCGGCGGGTTCTGGGCGGCCTCGCGGCGGGCCACCCACGGTGCGTACGCCAGCAGCGCGGAGCCGGCGAACCACCCGGCGTCGAGTATCTGCCCGGAGCGGTAGTGCTCCCGCAGCAGCGGCGACGTGAACAGGGCGTCGCACAGCACGGTCAAGGCGAAGGCGGCGATCGCGGTGTTGATCGCGGAGCGATTGCCCGATGAGCGCCGGAAGTGGAGCACGATCACCATGCTGACCAGCACGATGTCCAGCAGCGGATAGGCGAGCGACAGGGCGCCGCGGGCCACGGAGGCGCCGTCCGCGCCGAACTCCCCGGTGTGGGCGAGCGCGAGGCTCCAGGAGAGCGTGACCAGCGATCCGGCGATCAGCCAGGCGTCCAGCCCCAGACAGATCCACCGGGCCCGGCTGGTGGGGCGCTTGGCGAGCACCAGCATCCCGACGATGGCGGGCGGGGCGAAGAGCAGGAAGCAGAAGTCGGCGACCGAGGGGGTCGGCACGGAACGGCCGAGCACCACCTCGTACCAGCCCCAGACGGCGTTCCCCAGCCCGGCCATGGCCGAGGAGGCGGCGAACAGCAGCCAGGCCGGGCGCAGCCGCCCGGCGTGCCGGCGGCCGTGCCACAGACAGGAGGCCGCGGCGGCGAACGCGGCGGCGCTCAGCCCGAAGTCACCCATGACCAGGGCCAGTTGGGACGATCCCCAGCCGACGATCGCCCCCGCCGCGTAACCGCCGCAGACCAGGGCGAGGACCACTTGCGGCAACAGCCCGGCCCCGCCGCCGGAGACCGACGGCCGGGCGAGCACCGCTCCCGTGGCGCTCACTGGACTGCCATCCACTGCGTGGCGGACCACTGGCGCCTCGGGGCCCCCGGAAGCGGTATCCCCGCGGGCCTCGTCGAGTTGGAGAACCGCGCGGCTGCGCGGAAGTGTCGCGGTCGACGCCTGAGCTGCGTCGGGTTGTCGGTCCATCGGCCATACATCGCCCGTCGCCCCCCTCGAGTTCCGGTCCATCGCTGACGCCGTCAGGTCAGTGGCGCAGCCCCCGCTCGGGACGATACACCAGACTGGTCACTCAGGGACATAGGCCATCTACGGACCGTAACCGACTACGGCGTTGTATATACGGAGGGGAGTCAATCGGTGCCTGTATGTGGTGCCAGAGGCATGTCTACCCCGTCGTGACGGCGAGATGTGCCAGCGACTCGCCGCGCGCGTAACGATGCAGCTGATCCCTCAACAGCCGCTTGGCGCGCGGGAGGAAGGCCGACGTGGGGCCGCCCACATGCGGGGAGATGAGCACCCCTGGAGCGTGCCACAGCGGATGCCCGGCGGGCAGTGGTTCGGGGTCGGTGACATCGAGCGCGGCCCGCAGCCGTCCCGACTCCAGCTCCGTGAGCAGGGCCTTGGTGTCCACGACCCCACCACGGGAGACGTTCACCAGCAGCGCCCCGTCCTTCATGCGGGACAGGAACTCCGTCCCCACCAGACCACGGGTGGCCTCGGTGAGCGGGGTCACCAGCACCACCACATCCGCTTCCGGAAGCAGTCGGGGCAATGCGTCGATCGGATGCACCGGGCCGCGCTCGGTCGTGCGCGGGGAGCGCGCGACGCGCGCCACCCGCTCGCACTCGAAGGGCACGAGCCGATCCTCGATCGCGCTGCCGATGGCCCCGTAGCCGACGATCAGTACGGACTTGTCGGCGAGCGCGGGACGGAAGCCGGAGCGCCACTCCTCGGCGTCCTGGCCCCGGACGAAGTCGGGGACCCCGCGCAGCGAGGCCAGGATGAGGGTGAGGGCGAGCTCGGCGGTGCTCGCGTCGTGCACACCGCGCGCGTTGCACAGCCGCACCCCGGGCGCGAGATCGGCGAGCGCGGGCTTGATGTGGTCTATTCCGGCGGTGAGGGTCTGCACCACCCGCAGGTTGGTCATGACGGGCAGCGGGCGGGTGCACACCTGCGCCGGCTTCATGTACGGGACGCAGTAGAACGCGCAGCGCGCCGGGTCGGTGGGGAAGTCCTCGCCACCGTCCCAGTGGGCGTATTCGAGGGAGTCGGGAAGACCGTCGATCTCCTCGGGCGGAATGGGCAGCCACACCAGGTCGCGCGCTTCGGATGAACCGTGAGTCGATTCCTGGTGGCGGAACGTATCGCTGTGATCTGCACTCATGCCAGGAGGCTATGCGATCACCGGCCGTTGGCAGAGGTTAGTTTGGGGTCCGAGGAACGGGAGGGGTCAGGCCAGGTGGAGCGCAGGAGAATCGGCGCGGCGGCGCTCGAAGTGGGGGCCATCGGCCTTGGATGCATGCCGATGAGCTGGGCGTACACCGCTTCGCAGCGCAGTGGCGAGCGCTCGGAGCGCACCGTGCACACCGCGCTCGACTCGGGGGCGAGCCTGCTGGACACCGCCGACATGTACGGCCCCTTCACCAATGAGCTGCTGGTGGGGAGGGTGCTCAAGGAGCGGCGGGCGGACGCCTTCGTGTCCACCAAATGCGGACTGCTGGTGGGCGACCAGCACATCGTGGCCAACGGGCGCCCCGGCTATGTGAAGCGGGCCTGCGACGCCTCGCTGCGCCGGCTCCAGACCGATGTGATCGACCTCTACCAGCTGCACCGGGCCGACCCTGAGGTCCCCATAGAGGAGACCTGGGGCGCGATGGCGGAGCTGGTCGCGGCCGGGAAGGTACGGGCGCTCGGGCTGTGCGCCGTGGGCGCGCGGGCGCAGCGGAGGGCGGGCGCCGGGATGCACGACGCCACGGTGCGCCAGCTGGAGCGGGTCCAGCAGGTCTTTCCGGTCAGCTGTGTGCAGGCGGAGCTCTCGGTGTGGTCGCCCGACGCGCTGGAGGCGCTGGTGCCGTGGTGTGCCTCGCGCGGGGTGGGCTTCCTGGCGGCGATGCCACTGGGCAACGGCTTCCTGAGCGGAACGCTCACCCCGGGGCAGGGCTTCGAGCCGGACGACATGCGGGCCCGGCATCCGCGGTTCACGGCGGAGATGATGGCCGCGAACCAGCCGATCGTGGCCGGTCTGCGACGGGTCGCCCAGCGGCACGGGGACGGGGTGACCCCGGCCCAGGTGGCCCTGGCCTGGCTGCTGGCGCAGGGGCCGCATGTGGTGCCGGTGCCGGGGACCAAGCGGGAGCGGTGGGCGGCGGAGAACTGCGCGGCGGCCGGTCTGCCGCTCTCCTCCGAGGACCTCGCGGAGATCGCGGGGCTGCCGCCGGCGCAGGGCTCGTGGGACTGAGCGCGTCGCGCCCGGCGGTCCGGCGCGTGGCCGCCGGTGTGCGTTCGGCCCTGGTCCGGGCCCGATTCGGGGATGGGAACCCGGCGCGGGCCCGCGGTGTATAAGAATCAGTGCCGTGCCGCGGCACACGTGCCCATGGAGAGGAACCCGACCGTGCGACGTCCTCGCGTCACCTCTGTTCTCGCCGCCGCTGCCGCTGCCGCCGTGGTGCTCGTGGCGGGCTGCTCGTCCGACGGCGACAGCATCACCAGACCGGACGGCCGGTCGTCCGCGCCCACGAAGCCGGGCGGCGGGGGTTCCTCCGACGCGCCCTCGCCGACGGAGTCCGCGGCGCCCGCGAAGGGCTCGGTGAAGGTGGAGCGCACCCTCACCACGAAGCTGGACTCCCCCTGGGGGATCGCGCCGCTGCCCGGCGGGGATCTGCTGGTCTCCTCGCGGGACACCGGGAAGATCTTCAAAGTCTCGGCGGACTCGGGGAAGAAGACCGAGCTGGGGTCCGTCCCGGGCGTCTCCGCCTCCGGTGAGGGCGGGCTGCTGGGGCTGGCGGTCTCCTCCGACTTCGGCACGGACCATATGGTCTACGCGTACTTCACCACCGATTCGGACAACCGCATCGTCCGCATGGTGTACGACGACAAGCGCCCCGCCGGCGATCAGCTCGGCGCCCCGGACACGATCTTCAAGGGCATCCCCAAGGGCTCGATCCACAACGGGGGCCGTATCGCCTTCGGCCCGGACAAGATGCTCTACGCGGGCACGGGAGAGAGCGGTGACCGCGGGCTCGCCCAGGACATGGACTCCTTCGGCGGCAAGATCCTGCGGATGACCCCGGACGGCGAGCCCGCGCCCCGCAATCCGGACGCCCAGTCGGTCATCTACTCCCCGGGGCACCGCAATGTGCAGGGCCTGGCCTGGGACGCGGACAAGCGGCTGTGGGCCTCCGAGTTCGGCCAGGACACCTGGGACGAGCTCAATCTGATCGAGCCGGGCAAGAACTACGGCTGGCCGGAGGCCGAGGGCAAGGCCGGGAAGAAGGGCTTCGCCGATCCGCTCGAGCAGTGGAAGCCCAAGGACGCCTCGCCGAGCGGAATCGCCTTCGCCAAGGGCTCGATCTGGATGGCCGGGCTGCGCGGTGAGCGGCTGTGGCGCATTCCGCTGAAGGGCGACAAGGCGGTGGCGAAGCCACAGTCGTTCCTGGACGGGAAGTACGGACGGCTGCGCAGCGTGGTGGCGGCGGACGACGGGGGGCTGTGGCTGACCACGAGCAATACGGATGGGCGTGGTGAGCCGGGCCGGGAGGACGACCGGATCCTGCGGCTGGAGGTCCGCTGAGGGCGCTCCGCTGGGGGGATCTGCTGGGGAGGTTCGCTGAGGGGAGGGCGAATCGGCTGGTCGTGGCGTTGAGTTCGGCCGACATGGTGCGGAGTGCCCGTTCTGTGCGGAGTCTGCCTACACTGGCAGCAGTCGCACGCCTACGGGGGTCGTCATGTTCAACCTCATCGAGGAACTGTTCGCGCCCGGCCGCAAGCACACCGATGAAGAGCGCAACCGCCTGGAGTTCACGCTCGACGAGACGCGCAGCAGCGACCCGGGGAAGGGCCCTATAGACCTCGACTCCGGGCGAGTGGTGATCCGGCCCCGCGAAGGGGACTGACCCGGCGGGCGACTGACCCGGCGGGCGGTAGGGATACCGATACCGCACGTCCTGTCAGCGCCCCGGCGTGCTGACGGTGCGACGCACCGCGCATACCGTCAGCGGGCCGCCGCCGCGCCATCGGCCAGGCCGTCCACCAGGCGCAGGCGGTGGGCCACGGCGGCTGCCTCGGCACGGCCCGAGACGCCCAGCTTGGCCAGGATGTTGGAGACATGCACGCTGGCCGTCTTGGGCGAGATGAAGAGCTCCTCGTCGATCTGGCGATTGCTGCGCCCGTCGGCGACCAGCCGCAGCACATCCCGCTCCCGTGGCGTCAGCCCCAGCTCCTCGGCCGGATCGACGGGTTCGGCGGACTTGGCGGCCGGGGCCGGCGAGCCCGGTACCGGGGGCAGCGCGGGGGTGCGGCCCGGGGACGCGTCGAGCGCGGCGCGGGTCGCGCTGGACGCCAGGGGCAGCCGCGCGCGTCGGGCCAGGAGCTCGATCTCCTCACGCAGCGGACGGGCACCCAGCCGGTCGGCCACGGCATACGCCTGGGCGAGCAGTTCGGCAGCCTGCTCACGATCAGTCTGGGCCGGGGCGCCCCGCCCCGGAGCCCCCCGGCCGGAGACACCTTGGCCGGAGGGGCCCGGGCCAGACGGGCCCTGACCGGAGAAACCCTCGCCAGAGGAACCCTCGCCGGATGTGCCTTGGCCGGGGGCGCCCGGGCCGGTGGGGCCCCGGCCGGAGGGGTCCGGGGCGGGGGTGAGTAGGGCTTCTGCCCAGCGGTGGCGGGCGCGGGCCAGTGGGTAGGGGCGGTCCAGCGCGGCGAAGGCGGCCGTGGACTCGGCCCAGAGGTCGGGCCGGTCCCGGCCCTCGGCGCGCGCCAGTTCGGCCCGGACCATCGCCGCGTGGGCCCGCCAAACCGGCACCGGCTGCGGCACCCGCTTCACGGCCGCCCGGAGTCGGGCCAGCGCCTCGCCCCGGCCCGGCTCGGCCGTGGGCAGTCCGCGGGCGGCCGACTCGGCCGCGGCGGCCGTGTACAGCAACCGCCAGGCGTAGCGCTGCATCCCTGGCGGGAAACCGGCCGCCACGGCCTGGTCCAGCAGGGCCCGGACCTCCAGGATCCGGCCACGGGCCGCCGCGAGTTCGATGGCGTGCCCCGCGATCTGGAGGGTGTACTGCGGTTCGGTGTTGCGGGCGCCGTAGTGCTCCCGGGCGGCGGCCAGCTCGCGCTCCGCCGTGTCCCACTCCCCGCGCGCCAGCGCCAGTTGGGTGAGCCGGTTGGCGGCGGTGCCGCGCGGCTTGGTGCCGAGGGCGAGCCGCCGGGTCTCCACGGCCGCCGCCTCCGCCTCGTCCCAGCGGCCCAGGGAGAACAGCGACTCGGCCAGATTCCCGTAGACCCAGGCCCGGGAGTCCACCAGACCGACCCGGTCCAGGATCCGGGCGCCCTCCTCGGCGGTCTCCACCGCCTCGGCCGACCGGCCGACCCCCTCCAGCGCCGAGGCCAGATTGACATAGCAGCGCCCCAGGACGCTGATGTCGCCGAGGGCCAGGGCCCGCTCGCAGACCTCGCGCATCTCGGCCAGCCCGCGCTCGATGTCGCCGGAGTCACCGGTGAAGTAGCCCAGCGTCAGGCGGGCGTTCAGCTCCGTGCTCTCGGCGCCGACCAGCCGGGCCAGCTCCACCGCCCGTTCGGCGGCGGCCAGGCCCTCGGCACCCGGCCGGTGTGTCATCGTCCAGCCCGCCACCTGCGCCATGACCTCGGCGTGCACGGGGGACGGTGGCAGCCCGCGCACCAGCTCCTGGGCCCGGCTCAGCTCCTCCCAGCCGTCACCGCGGGCCAGGCCCTCCATCAGTTTGCTCTGCTGGGTCCAGAACCAGGCGGCCCGCAGCGGGTCGTCGCCGCCGCGGTCCAGCGTCCGCAGCGCCCGCTTGCTGACGGTCAGCGCGCGCTCCCGCTGCCCGGACATATGCGCGGCCACCACCACCTCGGCGAGCAGATCGAGATGGCGCAGCGGCTGGTCCTCACAGCCGCGGGCGGGGTACACCTCCGCGTAGTCCATGGGCCGCTGCGCCCGCCGTATCTCCTTGGGCGCGTCCTCCCACAGCTCCATGGCCCGCTCCAGCAGCCGCAGCTGCTCCGCGTGGGCGTACCGCCGCCGTGCCGCGACGGACGCCTGGAGCACGGCGGGCAGGGCCTTGGCGGGGTCGTGTGCGTGGTACCAGTAGCTGGCCAGCCGCGCGGCCCGCTCATCGGCCCGTACCAGCGCGGGCTCGGCCTCCAGGGCCTCCGCGAAGCGCCGGTTGAGCCGCGAGCGCTCCCCGGGCAGCAGATCGTCGCGCACGGCCTCGCGCACCAGCGAATGCCGGAAGCGGTAGCCGCTGTCGTCGGCCGTGGGGCGCAGGATGTTCGCCCCGACGGCGGCCCGCAGCGCGTCGATCAGCTCGTCCTCGCCCAGCCGGGCGACCGCGCGCAGCAGTTCGTACTCCACGGAGGAGCCGCCCTCGGCGAGGATCCGCACCACCCCCTGGGCCTCCTCGGGCAGCGCCTCGACCCGCACCAGCAGCAGATCGCGCAGGGATTCGCTGAGCCCGGTGGCGCAGCCCTCGTTGAGCGAGCGGGCGATCTCCTCCACGAAGAAGGCGTTGCCGTCGCTGCGCTTGAAGATCCGGTCGACCAGCTCGCGCTCCGGCTCGGCCCCGTTGATCCCGGTCAGCTGGGCACGCACCTCGCCGCGGGTGAAGCGGGACAGCTCGATGCGCCGCACCTCGCGCATCCGGTCCACCTCGGCGAGGAAGGGGCGCAGCGGATGGCGGCGGTGGATGTCGTCGGAGCGGTAGGTGGCCACGACCAGCAGCCGGGCGCTGAGCAGCGAACGGAAGAGATAGCCGAGCAGCTCGCGGGTGGAGCGGTCGGCCCAGTGCAGATCCTCGATGGCGACGACAAGGGTGCGCTCGGCGGCCAGCCGCTCCAGCAGCCGGACGGTGAGCTCGAACAGCCGGGCCCGGCCGTCCCCGTCGTGGGACGCGCGGGAGGTCTCGCCCAGCTCGGGCAGCAGCCGGGCCAGTTCGCCCTCCTGCCCCGCGGCGGCCCCGTCCAGCTCGGTGCCCAGCTTGCGGCGCAGTGAGCGCAGCACGGTGGACACGGGCGCGAACGGCAGCCCGTCGGCGCCGATTTCCACACAGCCGCCGACCGCGGCGACCGCCCCCGCGGCCACGGCCGAGGCCAGGAACTCGTCGATCAGCCGGGTCTTGCCGACCCCCGCCTCTCCCCCCACCAGCAGCACCTGCGGCTCGCCCGCGGTGGCACGGGCGAGCGCGTCCTCGAGGGTGGCCAACTCCTGGGCGCGGCCGATGAACACCGGGCTGACGGACGTGGTGTGCACGCCGTCGAGCATCGCACAGGGCACCGACACCGCGGCACCGGCTTTTCCGGCGCCCACCGCTCCGGATTCCACCGCTTCGGCCCCTACCGTTCCGGCGCCCACCGCCTCGGCGCTCCCCGCTCCGGCTCCCGCCCCAGCTTCGGCCCCCATGACGAGCGGCACGGCCCGGCCGCCGTCAGGCCGCCGTACGGTACGACCCTGGTGAGCGGTCGCCGCGCCACCGCCGTACCGGCCTCTTCCGCCCTCCGCTCCCCTGCCCGGCCGAGCGGCCGTCGACCCCTTCCGCAGCCTGACGGACCAGCCGGTGGGCGGCGGCCTCCCGCCGCAGCTCGGCCTCGCGGATCCGGTGCAACTCATGGTGCAGCATGGCGTTCTCCCTGGTGACGAGTGGTTTCGTGGAACGCGTCCACTCTCGTCGCCCAGGACGGCCCGGCGCATCGGGAGGCCGCCCGATCTTCGCTCGGCCCAGGGCCTTAGGCGCCCCGCCGACACGGCTGAGGAAGCCCGAGGAGGGTCCTCAGAGCACCGGCGAACGTGCCGTACCGGCCCGCGCCGCGTCCTCCGAGGGTTGCTCCGGCAGCGGCACGGGCACCGCCACCGGTCCGGACGCCGCGCCCTCGCCATCGCCCCCGGCCCCGACCTCGGCGTCGCCCGCGCCCTCGCCCACGCCCTCCGACTCGATGCTGATCCGCGGCAGCAGCCGCTCCAGCCAGCCCGGCAGCCACCAGTTGGCGCCCCCGAGCAGATGCATCAGCGCGGGCACCAGGAGCGTACGGAGGACGAAGGCGTCCAGGGCGACCGCGGCCGCCAGCCCGATGCCGAACATCGCGATGATCCGGTCGCCGCTGAGCACAAAGGCCGAGAAGACCGCGATCATGATGACGGCCGCGGAGTTGATGACCCGGCCGGTCTCGGCGAGCCCCACCCGGACCGCGGTGCGGTTGTCGCGGGTGCGCCGCCACTCCTCGTACATGCGGCTGACCAGGAAGACCTGGTAGTCCATGGAGAGCCCGAAGAGCACCGACACCATGATCACTGGCAGGAAGGGCTCGATCGGGCCCGCCCTGCCCAGCCCCAGCAGTTCGCTCCCCCAGCCCCATTGGAAGATCGCGACCACCACGCCGAAGGACGACGCGACGGCGGCCACATTCATGACCGCCGCCTTGATCGGGATGCCGATGCTGCGGAACGCGAGCAGCAACAGCACACATCCCAGCGCCACCACCACCCCCACGAACAGCGGCAGTTTGCTCACGATCACCGCGGCGAAGTCGTCGTAGCCCGCCGTCAGCCCACCCACGTAGACCCGCAGCGAGCTGCCCTCCTCGGCCCGGGGCAGCACCTCGGAGCGCAGCCGTTCGACGAGGTCGGAGGTGTCCCGGGATTGCGGTGCCGTCGTGGGGACGACCGTGATGACGCCGGTGCCGCCGCCTCCGCCCAGGTCCGCGGCGCTCACCGAGGCCACCCCGTGGATGGTGCGCAGGGTCTCGGACAGTTGGGTGAAGGCCATACGGTCGTCGGCCCCGTCCATGCTGCCTATTAGCGTCAACGGGCCGTTGAAACCTGGTCCGAACCCCTCGGCCAGCAGGTCGTAGGCCCGGCGCGTGGTCGAGGCCGAGGAGCCGTTGCCCTGATCCGAGGTGCCCAGGTGGAGCGAGAAGGTGGGGAGCGCGAGCACCGCGATGAGGGCGGCCGCGACCGCCCCCAGCAGTTTGGGGCGGCGCTCGACGTAAAGCGCCCAGCGCGCGCACAGGCCCTGGGACGCCGCGGCTTCCGGCCCCCGCTCGGCCAGCCGTACGCGTTCCCTCCGGCTCAGGGCCCGCATGCCGATCAGGCCGAGCAGCGCGGGCAGCAGGGTGAGCGAGGCGGCGACCGTAAGGGCGACGGTGAGCGCCGCCGCGACCGCCACCCCGTTGAGGAAGGACAGCCGCAGGACGAGCATGCCGAGGAGCGCGAGACAGACGGTCGCGCCCGCGAAGACCACCGCGCGCCCCGAGGTGGCCACCGCGCCCTGGGCGGCCTGTTCCACCGACAGCCCCCGCCGCAGCCCCTTGCGGTGCCGGGTGACGATGAACAGCGCGTAGTCGATCCCCACGCCGAGGCCGATCAGCATGCCGAGCATGGGCGCGAAGTCGGCGATGGTCATGGCGTGGCCGAGCAGCCCGATGGCCGCGTACGCGGTGCCGACGCCGATGAGCGCGGTGGCGATCGGCAGCAGCGTCGCCGCGAGCGAGCCGAAGGCGAGGAAGAGCACCACGGCGGCCACGGCGACCCCGATGGCCTCGCTCAGATGGGCGGGCCCGGTCCGCTCGGTGAGCCCGGCGCCCGCGCCGCCCATCTCGACCTGAAGGCCCTTGGCCCCGGAGGCGGCGGTACGGACCGTGTCGAGCACCCGGCGCACCTCCGCCTCGCCCAGGTCGGCGGCGGGCTTACGGAAGACGACGGTGGCGTAGGCGGTGTGCCCGTCGGCGCTGATCCGGCCGTTGTCACCGGCTTCGCCGAGCCCGCCGGATCCGCCCAACCGGCCGGTGTCGCCGGCGCCGTACGGACCGGTCGCGGGGACGGCACCGTACGGGCCGGTCACGGAGGCGACGCCGGGCAGATCCGCCACCTGCCGCAGCGCCGCCGTCATCCGCCGCTCGACCCCCGGGGCGCGTACGGTGCCCGCGCCGTCCGCCGTGTGCCAGACGACGGTGTCGCTGTCCCCCGCCCGGTCCGGCAGCCGCCGCTCCATCAGGGCGGAGACCTTGGAGGAGTCGGTGCCCGGGATATCGTAGTCGTTGGAGTACGCCGAACCCGTCACGGCCGCCGCCGCGGCGACCCCGGCGAAGGCGGCAAGCCACAGCACGATGACGATGGCTCGGCGCCTGAGACACCAGCGGGCGAGTGCGGCCATGGCTGCTTTCCGGGTCGTGCGCCGGGGGGCGGCGTGATGTGGTTGTGACCTGGCACTCTGCCAGGCGGAAAAGATCCTTTGTCCCCTTTGTGGGCTTCACCACATGTGGGAGGGGGAAGTCGGAGAGCATGAACCCGGCCGGACGGCGAGCCGGCCGGGCGCGCCGAGTGGGTGCCCCTGCTCCACGCCGTCTCGCTCCCCGGCGGCCCGGTCGAGCGCGGGACCTACGACCGGATCAAGGGCGAGCTGATCGAGCGGCTGCGGCGGGCCGGTCCGCTCGACTGGCTGGTGTACGACATCCATGGCGCGATGAGCGTCGTGGGTCTGGAGGACGCCGAGGGCGCGACTCCGGCGACAATCCCACCGCCGGGGGCGCCGGGGACCTCGCCTATATGCTCGGGCGGCTGCTGGCCAACGAGGAGCTGGCCGCCGGCCGCGCCACCGCCCTGCACCCCGGGATCAGCGATCCGGCGGCGGTCGCGGAGTGCTTCGCCGCCGGGCCGGGCGCGACGGTCCGGCTGTCCGTCGGCGGCGGGATCAGCCGGGGGACGGCGGACCACGCCGCGCCCTGCGAGCTGACCGACGAGGTGGTCGCCCTGCGCCGGGGACGACCCGGTCGGCGGGGATCTCGCGGCGGTGCGGCACGGGGGCGTCACGGCGATCCTGGTCAGCCGCCGCAAGCCGTTCCACACGCCGGCCGACTTCGGTGAGCTGGACCCGCGCGGGTATGACCCCTCGAACCCCTCGTCGTCGAAGGGATACAGCCCGTCCGTGCAGGGGTTCAAGGCGCGACGGTCGGTACTTCGCCCCCGGGGTCCAGGGGCGGAGCCCCTGGTAGCGGGAAGGGGCGGGGAGGGGAAAACATCGCTATGCGGCTCCGCCGCGCGACCCGCCGGACAGCGCGGAAGGGCGCATACGACGGCGGCGGGGCGCGCCCTCGCGCACCCCGCCGCCGTCAGGAACCGAAACGGACGTACGCCGAGCCGGTCAGCCCTCGACGCCCAGCCTCTCCAGGATCAGCTCGCGCACCCGCGCCGCGTCCGCCTGGCCGCGCGTGGCCTTCATGACCGCGCCGACGAGCGCACCCGCCGCCGCGACCTTGCCGCCGCGGATCTTGTCGGCGATGGCCGCGTTGGCCGCGATCGCCTCGTCCACGGCGGTGCCCAGCGCGCCCTCGTCCGAGACGATCTTCAGCCCGCGCTTGGTGACGACCTCGTCCGGACCGCCTTCGCCCGCGAGGACGCCCTCGATGGTCTGGCGGGCCAGCTTGTCGTTGAGCGAGCCCTCCTTGACCAGCGCGCACACCCGGGCCACCTGCGCCGGGGTGATCGGCAGCTCCGCGAGCTCCACCCCGTCCTCGTTGGCACGGCGGGCCAGCTCGCCCATCCACCACTTACGGGCCTGATCGGCCGGGGCACCCTCGTCCATCGTGGCCGTGATCAGGTCGATCGCGCCCGCGTTGAGCACCGACTGCATCTCGTGCCGGGACAGGCCCCACTCCTCGCGCAGCCGGTTGCGGCGCACCCGCGGCAGCTCAGGAAGCCCGCCGCGCAGCTCCTCCACCCATGTCCGGGCGGGGGCGACCGGCACCAGGTCGGGCTCGGGGAAGTAGCGGTAGTCCTCCGCCTCCTCCTTGACCCGGCCGGCGGTCGTGGAGCCGTCCTCCTCGTGGAAGTGGCGGGTCTCCTGGATGATCGTGCCGCCGTCGTTCAGCACCGCGGCATGGCGCTGGATCTCGAAGCGGACCGCGCGCTCGACCGACCGCAGCGAGTTCACGTTCTTGGTCTCGGATCGGGTGCCGAACTTGTCGGCGCCCTGCGGGCGCAGCGACAGGTTCACATCGCAGCGCATCTGGCCCATCTCCATGCGCGCCTCGGAGACCCCGAGCGACTTGATGAGCTCGCGCAGCTCGGTCACATACGCCTTGGCGACCTCCGGGGCCTTCTCCCCGGCGCCGACGATCGGCTTGGTGACGATCTCGATCAGCGGGATCCCGGCCCGGTTGTAGTCCAGGAGGGAGTGCTGGGCGCCGTGGATGCGGCCGGTCGCGCCACCCACATGGGTGGACTTGCCGGTGTCCTCCTCCATATGGGCGCGCTCGATCTCGACGCGGAAGACCTCACCGTCGACATCGACGTCCAGATAGCCGTTGAAGGCGATCGGCTCGTCGTACTGCGACGTCTGGAAGTTCTTCGGCATATCCGGATAGAAGTAGTTCTTCCGGGCGAAGCGGCACCATTCGGCGATCTCGCAGTTGAGCGCGAGTCCGATCTTGATGGCCGACTCGACGCCGGTCGCGTTGACCACCGGGAGCGAGCCGGGCAGGCCGAGGCAGGTGGGGCAGGTCTGCGCGTTGGGCTCGGCGCCCAACGCCGTGGAGCACCCGCAGAACATCTTGGTCTTGGTGCCGAGCTCGACATGCACCTCGAGCCCCATCACGGGGTCGTAGGTGGCGAGGGCGTCCTCGTACGACACCAGTTCAGTGACGGTCACGGAAAAACTAACCTCTCAGTCCGCGAGGACGTCGTCGTCGCCCATGCGCTTGAGCTCGCGGATGAGCAGGGCGACGCCGGTGACGATGGCGGCGGCCGAGACCACCGCGTCGGCCAGCTGGAGCTTGTCGTTCTCGAATCGGGCCTTCTTGGCCTGCTTCGCCACACTGACCGCGCCGAACAGCGAGGTCGCGATGGACAGGTAGGTGCCGGGCCTGGACTTCTTGAAGCCCTTCGCCTTCTTGATCGCACTCATAGGGACGGTGCCTCCTCGATCAGCGGATGGCCCCACTTGTCGATGAGCGCGGCCTCGACCGCGGCACCGACCTTGTAGAGCCGGTCGTCGGCCATGGCGGGGGCGATGATCTGCAATCCGACCGGCAGACCGTCCTCCGGCGCCAGACCGCAGGGCAGTGACATGGCCGCGTTCCCCGCGAGGTTGGTGGGAATCGTGCAGAGGTCGGCCAGATACATCGCCATCGGGTCGTCGGCGCGCTCGCCGATCGGGAAGGCGGTGGTCGGGGTGGTCGGCGAGACCAGCACGTCGACCCGCTCGAACGCCTGCTCGAAGTCCCGCTTGATCAGCGTACGGACCTTCTGCGCGGAGCCGTAGTACGCGTCGTAGTAGCCGGAGCTGAGCGCGTAGGTGCCGAGCATGATCCGGCGCTTGACCTCGGCGCCGAAGCCCTCCGCGCGGGTGAGCGCGGTGACGTCCTCGGCGGACTTGGTGCCGTCGTCGCCCACCCGCAGGCCGTAGCGCATGGCGTCGAAGCGGGCCAGGTTGGACGAGCACTCGGACGGCGCGATCAGGTAGTACGCGGCCAGCGCCTTGTCGAAGGACGGGCAGGAGATCTCCTCGATCTCGGCGCCCAGCTCCCGCAGCAGCTCCACCGACTCGTTGAAGCGCTGCATGACGCCGGCCTGGTAGCCCTCGCCCGCGAACTCCTTGACGACGCCGATGCGCATGCCCCGCACGCTTCCGTTGCGGGCGGCCTCGACGACGGCCGGGACCGGCGCGTCGATGGAGGTCGAGTCCATCGGGTCGTGCCCGGCGATGACCTCGTGCAGCAGCGCCGCGTCCAGCACAGTGCGGGCGCAGGGGCCGCCCTGGTCAAGCGAGGACGAGAACGCCACCATGCCGTAGCGGGAGACCCCGCCGTACGTCGGCTTGACCCCGACCGTGCCGGTGACCGCGGCGGGCTGGCGGATCGAGCCGCCGGTGTCGGTGCCGATGGCGAGCGGGGCCTGGAACGAGGCCAGCGAGGCGGACGAGCCGCCGCCGGAGCCGCCGGGGACCCGGGTGAGGTCCCAGGGGTTGCCGGTGGGGCCGAAGGCGCTGTTCTCGGTCGAGGACCCCATGGCGAACTCGTCCATGTTGGTCTTGCCGAGGACGATCACGTCCGCGTCCCGCAGCCGCTGGGTGACGGTCGCGTCGTACGGCGGGATCCAGCCGTCGAGGATCTTGGAACCGACCGTGGTCGGGATCCCCCTGGTGGTGAAGATGTCCTTGAGCGCGAGCGGGACACCGGCCAGCGGGCCCAGCTCCTCGCCGCGCTCCCGCTTCGCGTCGACGGCGCGCGCCTGGGCGAGCGCCCCCTCGCGGTCCACGTACAGGAAGGCGTGCACCTTCTCGTCGACGGCCTCGATACGGGCCAGGTGCGCCTCGGTCACCTCGACGGCGGTGACCTCGCCGGAGGCGATCCTGGCGGCGATCTCGGCCGCGGTGAGCCTGGTCAGGTCGGTCACGGTGGTCACTCCTCCCCCAGGATCTGCGGCACCTTGAAACGCTGCTGCTCCTGGGCCGGGGCGCAGGCCAGGGCCTGCTGCGGGGTCAGGGACGGACGGACCTCGTCCGGACGCATGACGTTGGTCAGCGGCAGCGGGTGGGAGGTCGGCGGAACGTCTTGGTCGGCGACCTCGGAGACGCGGGCGACCGCGCCGATGATGTCGTCGAGCTGTCCGGCGAAGTGGTCTAGCTCTTCGGCCTTCAGCTCCAGACGCGCCAGCCGGGCGAGGTGGGCGACCTCCTCGCGCGTGATGCCAGGCATGCAGCGATCCTCTGGGTGAGTGTGAAGTGTTTCGGCCCCAATCCTATGGCTCCCGCCGCACCCCGCGCGAAAGGCTTTGCGGCACCCCATGTTGTGGGCAATCGTTCCGCGGGGCGGAACGGGTGGGCACAACGCCACCCACCGGCCCGCACCCAACAACGAAACACCAAGGGGCAGCACCCCTCAGGTCACCGGCTGATCCGCGTCCTCGTCCGCGGGAGCGGCTTCCTTACTCGACGGCTCCGCCGTCTCGCGGTGCCAGCCACCCTCACCCCGCGCCCGCAGCCACGCCGTCATCTCCTCCGGCGGCATCGCCGCGGCCACCAGCCAGCCCTGGACCGCGTCGCAGCCCAGATCCCGCAGCCGCTCCCAGGTCTCGTCGTCCTCGACGCCCTCCGCGACCACGAGCAGGCCCAGCGAGTGGGCGAGGTCGACCGTACAGCGGACGATCTCCGCGTCCTCGTTGTCCACGGCCAGCCGGGCCACGAAGGAACGGTCGATCTTGAGCTCGCTCACCGGCAGCCGCCGCAGATGGACCAGCGACGAATACCCCGTCCCGAAGTCGTCGAGCGACATCTTCACCCCGTGCCCGGTGAGCCCGGCCAGGGTGTCGGCGGCCCGCTGTGGGTCCTCCAGCAGGACGTGCTCGGTTATCTCCAGCTGGAGGGCGCCCGCCGGGACCCCGTGCCGGGCCAGCCGCCCGGCGACCGCGCCCGCGAAGCCGGGGGTGTGGACATCGCGCGGCGAGACGTTGACGGCGACGGGCACCTCGAGGCCGTCGGCGCGCCACCGCGCCACCTGGCCCAGGGCCGTCTCCAGGACGTACTCGGTCAGCCGGGGCATCAGCCCGGAGCTCTCGGCCATGGAGATGAACTCGTCCGGCGGCACCTTGCCCCGGTCCGGGTGCACCCAGCGCACCAGGGCCTCCAGGCCCGCCACATGCCCGTCGAAGCCGACCTTGGGCTGGTAGTGCAGCTCGACGTCGCCCGCGTCCAGGGCGCGCCGCAGATCGCCGAGCAGACCGAGCCGGTCGGGGGTGTTGCCGTCCCGCCGCGCCTCGTACAGCTCGACTCCGCTGCGGTCCCGCTTGGCCTGGTACATCGCGACATCGGCGCGGCGCAGCAGCCCCTCGGCGTCCAGGGCGTGGTCGGGGTAGACGGCGACACCCGCGCTGGCCTCCAGCACCAGGGTCAGCCCGTCCAGGTCGAGCGGGGAGCCGAGGTCGCCGACGAGGACGCGGGCGCTGCGCTGGGCGCTGGTGAGCGAGTCGGTGGTGGGCAGCAGCACCGCGAACTCGTCGCCGCCGAGCCGGGCCACCTCCGCCCCGCGCGGCAGGGCGAGCCGCAGCCGCTCGGCGATCTGGAGCAGCAGCCGGTCACCGGCCAGATGGCCCAGGGTGTCGTTGACCGAACGGAAGCGGTCGAGGTCCAGCAGCACCAGCGCGGTGCGGGTGCCGGCCCGCTCGGCCTCGTCCAGCGCGGTCCAGGTGCGCTCCAGCAGCCACTGGCGGTTGGGCAGCCCGGTGAGCGGGTCGCGCAGCTGCTCCTCGGCGCGGACCCGGGCGATCCACAGCGTGGAGTCCAGGGCGACCAGCGGCACCGCGAACAGCGGGAGCAGCAGCGGGGTGTCCCCGGCGACGACCACGATGAGGGGGGCGATGCCGAGCAGCGCGATGCCGACGAGGACCTGCCGGAAGAGGGCGGTGCGGGCGACGGTGGGCAGTCCGGCGCCGGGCGGGGCGAGGGAGCACCACAGCAGGGCGCGGGTCACCGCGAGATAGACGAAGGCGGCCAGGGCCGTCTGGGGGATGGCGGACACATGCCAGGTGTCGGTGCGCCAGGGGTGTTCGACGGAGGGGGTGGTGCCGAAGGCGGCGAGGGTGAGGGCGGCCGCGCCGACTCCCAGGATGTCGACCGCGCCGTGCAGGGCGGCCTGCCGCCATCGGTGCCGCCGGGCGGCACCGACCAGGACGACCACGGCGAGGCTGACCAGCACGGCCGGAATCCAGCCGTAGAGCAGCAGCGCCGCCAGGGTTAACGCGGCCCCGGAACCGGTGCCGCCCCACCAGCGGTCACGGCCGAGGGCGACCAGATGGCCGACGATGATTCCGGTGAGCACGGCGAGCGACCAGCCCACGGTTCCGTCGGGAAAGAGCGCATTGCCCGCGTCGAGCACTCGGAACACTCCGATACCGAGTGCGAAAGCCGCCATGGCGACCGCAGCGGCCGGCAGCGCGGGCAGCACGGCCCGGCGCAGCCGCGACGCCGGGGCGGCGCTTTCGGTCGGTTTCATACCCGTCCCTCTCACAGCCGGCGGTGCCAGCGCCACGGCGGGCGCACACCTCAACAGTAGGCGGCAGAAGGGGAAGACGGGCGGCGATCGGCGACGGTTCCCCGAATGCCGCCCGACGATCCATGACCTTCTGCTATGCGCTGTAAGGGTGATGCCCGCCGGCTGTACCCGGGAAGTGCTCCCAGTCGTAATCCGGCCAGGTTTGGACCCATTGAGCGGACAAGATGGCCGGAGCACTGCGCCGGATGGGTGGAGCGGCTACTCCCGTGGCTACTCCAACCGCCGCTCCACCGGCCATCCGTGCTACTCGGCGGACTCTTCCGCGGACTCTTCACCGGGCTCTTCACCGGACTCTTCCGGGGGCGTCAACGCGACCTCTCTCGCCGCGTCGGGACCCTGTTCGAGCAGGACGCCAAATCCGTCCTCATCGAGTACGGGAACCTTCACCTGCATGGCCTTGTCGTACTTCGAGCCCGGATTGTCGCCGACTACTACGAAATCGGTCTTTTTCGAAACCGATCCGGTGACTTTGGCACCACGGCTCTGTAGTGCCTCCTTGGCCCCATCCCGGGTGTACGACTGAAGCGTTCCGGTGACGACGACGGTGAGGCCCGCCAGCGGACGAGGGCCTTCCTCCTCACCGCCCTCCTCCTCCAGCCGGACCCCGGCCCGCCGCCATTTCTCGACGATCTCGCGGTGCCAGTCCACCGCGAACCACTCCTTGAGCGAGGCGGCGATGGTCGGCCCGACCCCCTCCACGGCCGCCAGCTCCTCCTCGTCCGCCTCGGCGATCCGGTCCAGCGAGCGGAATTCCCGGGCCAGCGCGGTGGCGGCCACGGGGCCGACATGACGGATCGAAAGTCCGGTGATGATCCGGGCCAGCGGACGCTCCTTGGCCGCTTCGATATTGGCCAGCATCGCCAGGGCGTTCTTCTTCGCCTCGCCCTTCTGGGTGGCGAAGAAGGTGACGACCTTCTCCTCACCGGTCTCCGGATCACGCTTGGGCAGTCCGCTGTCCGGGTCCAGGACATACGACCGAATGGGCAGCAGTTGTTCGATCTTCAGGTCGAACAGATCGCCCTCGTCCTTCAGCGGCGGTTCGGCGGGTTCCAGCGGCTGGGTGAGGGCGGCCGCGGCGACATAGCCGAGGTTCTCGATGTCCAGGGATTTCCGCCCGGCGAGATAGAAAATCCGCTCGCGCAGCTGCGCCGGGCAGGACCGGCCGTTGGGACACCGCAGATCGACATCGCCCTCCTTGGCGGGCTGAAGCGGTGTATCGCACTCGGGGCAGGCGGCCGGCATCACGAATTCCCGTTCGCTGCCGTCCCGCAGATCGACGACCGGGCCCAGGATTTCCGGAATGACATCGCCCGCTTTGCGGAGCACCACGGTGTCACCGATCAGCACACCTTTGGCCTTGACCACATCCTGGTTGTGCAGCGTCGCGAATTCGACCTCCGAGCCCGCGACCGTGATCGGCTCGACCACCGCATAAGGCGTCACCCGCCCCGTGCGCCCCACGCCCACCCGGATGTCCACCAGCTTGGTGTTGACCTCCTCGGGCGGGAACTTCCAGGCGATCGCCCAGCGCGGCGCCCGCGAGGTGGAGCCCAGCCGCCCCTGGAGCGGGATCTCGTCCAGCTTGACGACCGCGCCGTCGATCTCGTGCTCCACCGAGTGCCGGTGCTCGCTCTGGCCGTAGTACGCGATGTACTCGCGCACGCCCTCGATCGAGTCGACCACCTTGAAGTGGGCGGCGGTGGGCAGCCCCCACTCGTGCAGCAGCTCATACGCCTGCGACAGCCGGTCGATGTCGAAGCCCTCGCGCGCCCCGATGCCGTGCACCACCATGTCCAGCGGCCGGGACGCGGTGATCTTCGGGTCCTTCTGGCGCAGCGAACCCGCCGCCGCGTTCCGGGGGTTGGCGAAGGGCGGCTTGCCCGCCTCCACCAGCCCGGCGTTCAGCTCCTCGAACCGCTCGCGGGGCAGGAAGACCTCGCCGCGCACCTCCACCAGCGCCGGGACGCGGTCGCCCGTCAGCCGGTTGGGGATCTTGGCGATCGTCCGCACATTGGGCGTGATGTCCTCGCCGGTACGGCCGTCGCCACGGGTCGCGGCGCGGGTCAGCCGCCCGTGCTCATAGGTGAGGTTGACCGCGAGGCCGTCCACCTTCAGCTCGCACAGGAAGTGGTACGAACCGCTGCCCAGCTCCTTGGCGATGCGGTCCGCCCAGCCGGCCAGCTCCTCGTCGTCAAAGGCGTTGTCCAGGCTGAGCATCCGCTCCCGGTGCGCGACCTCGGTGAACTCCGTCTCGTACGCCCCCGCGACCTTCTGGGTCGGCGAGTCGGGCGTACGGAGCGTGGGGTGCTCCTCCTCCAGCGCCTCCAGCTCGCGCATGAGCTTGTCGAACTCGGCGTCACTGACGACCGGCGCGTCCTTCACGTAGTACCGGAAGCGGTGCTCCTCGATCTGCTCAGCGAGCCTGGCGTGCCTCTCCCGCACCTCGGCGGGGACCTTCGACTGCTGTTCGCCGGCCACCGTGTCGTCCTCCCGTTACTCAGGGTTGTCCGCGAGCGATCTCGCCGCCCGGACGCAGTGGGCCAGCGCGGCGCGGGCGTACCCGGGCGAGGCGCCCGCGAGCCCGCACGACGGGGTGACCACCACCGACTCCGCGAGAGTCGCCGGTGCCAGCCCCAGCCTGCGCCACAGCGTCCTGACACCCCCGACGCTACCGGCAGGGTCCGACAATGGGGTGTCCGTGCCGGGTACCGCGCCGATGAGGAGTGCCGTACCGCCTTCCACGGCTTCCCCGATCGCCTCCTCCTCACCCTCCGTGAGCAGCGACAGATCGAAGGAGATCCCCGCGACGCCCGCGCGCCGCAGCAGCCCGAACGGCACGGCCGGCGCGCACGAGTGCACCACCACCGGCCCGTCGGCCGCCTCCACCAGGGTCCGCAGCGCGCCCTCGACCACGCCCCGGTCCACGGCGGCGTGGGTGCGGTAGCCGCTGGCCGTACGGACGCTCCCGCGCAGCACCGACGTCAGCGACGGCTCGTCGAGCTGGAGCACCACCTCGGCGCCCGGCACCCGGCGGCGCACCTCCGCCAGATGGGCGCGCACGCCCTCGGCGAGCGATGCCGTCAGGTCCCGGCAGGCGCCCGGGTCGCTCAGCGCGGCCTCGCCCCCGCGCAGTTCGAGGGCGGCGGCCAGGGTCCAGGGCCCCACGGCCGACACCTTGAGCGCGCCCTGGTGCCCCTGGGTGAACTCCTCCAGCGCGTCCAGGTCCTCGCCCAGCCAGGAGCGGGCCCGGCGGGTGTCCCGGCCCGGCCGGTCGCTGATCCGCCAGCCGCTGGGCTCGACATGCGCGTAGAGCTCGGCCAGCATTCCGGCGGTGCGCCCGATCATGTCCGCGCCGGGGCCGCGCGCGGGCAGCTCCGGGAGGTACGGCAGGGCCTCCAGCGAGCCGGTGACGGTCTTCGCGGCCTCCCGCGCGTCGCCGCCCGGCATCGACCCGACGCCGCTGGCGGTCCCGGGGGGCCATGGGTGGGTGGTGGTGGTCTTGTCGCTCACGTAAGCGCTCCGCTGGAAACGTTGGTATGCCGTCGGTCGTCTGCGGCAACATTGTGGCTGGTCGCGCCCACGCGGCGGAGCCGCACATCGACACAGCCCCGCGCCCCTGCGGGGCGCACCCGAACCGCGGCCGACCTCCGCCGCCGGGATGACTCAGCCGCGGGGGCGGACCTGGAGGTCGGTGATCTCGGCGTCGGGCGGCAGGTCGAGGGCGGTCAGGATGGTCGTCGCCACGGTCTCGGGCGCGATCCAGCGCTCCGCGTCGTACTCCTTGCCCTCCTGCTGGTGCACCTTCACCTGCATCGGGGTGGCCGTGCGCCCCGGGTAGACCGTGGTCACCCGGACGCCGTTGCCGCTCTCCTCCCAGCGCAGCGCGTCGGCCAGCGCCTTGAGCCCGTGCTTGCTGGCGGCGTACGCGGCCCACTGGGCGTTGGCGCGCAGCCCGGCGCCGGAGTTGACGAAGACGACATGCCCCTGGGCCAGCCGCAGCTGCGGCAGCAGCAGGCGGGTCAGCTCGGCGGGCGCCACGAGGTTGGCGGCGAGCTGGCGGTTCCACGCCTTCGGGGTCAGCTCCCCGACCTCGCCCAGGTCGACCACTCCGGCGATGTGCAGCAGCGAGTCCAGCCGGTCGGGCAGCGTCTGATGGCCCAGCGCCCAGGACAGCCGGTCCGGGTCGGACAGGTCGCCGACGACCGTCCGCACCCCCGGGAACCGCTCCGCCAGCTCCTTCGCCCGCCCGGCGTCCCGCGCGAGCAGCCACAGCTCGTCGCCGCGCTCGGCCAGCCGCTCGGTGACCGCCGCGCCGATGCCCGAGCCTGCCCCAGTGATCAGATGCGTTCCCATGCTCCCCAGCTTGCCTCACCGCCGGAGGCGCCCCGACGACGGTCCCGACCGATGGCGGTCCCGGCTTGGCGCGATCCCATGCCCGAAACCCGTGCGGACTTCCCGCTGAGCGCTCCCATCCTGTAACGGGCGCGGCGCTCGCCGTAACGGGACTCGCGGAAGATCAGGCGGCGAGGGCCGGAGCCGGAGCCGGCGGCGGCCCACCCCAGGACAACTCGAACCACAAAGTCTTGCCGCCGAGCCCGAACGGCTCTTCTCCGATGGCACAGCCACCCCAGCGGTCGGCGAGGATGTCGAGGATGAACAGACCGCGCCTGTTCTCCAGCTCGGTCGACGCCGAGTCTGCCGACGCCTTCAATGGATCGGGCAGTTCGGGGTTGGTGTCCGAGACACTGACGCGAAGGACGGGGTGCAGCCAGAGCAGGCGCACGGAGGCGTGGTTGTCGGAGTAGCGGACGGAGTTGGTGGTCAGCTCCGACGTCAACAGCGCGGCCAGCTCGACGAGTTCGCGCAAGCCGTGCGCTGTCAGTACGGCGCGCAGGGTGGCCCGGACGACCCCCGGGCCGCGCGGATCGCGAGGGAAGCGGATCCAGCAAGCCGCCGCCATGCTCGGCGCCGACCGGACAATGATCTCCAACGTGGAGGCCGCCCGGACGAGACTGAGCGAAGAACGGGTACGCCAACTGGCCTGCAACTACGGATGCGCCGATGAAGCACTCGTCGAGGCATTGGCCTCTATGACAGGCAGCCGCCGGAACGAGCACTGGTGGCAGGAGTACAAGGGGAAGCTGCCGGACGGTTTCCTGGACATCTCTGAAATCGAGCACTACGCCACACGCATCCGCACGGCACAGACGGCGCACCTTCCTGGACTGTTGCAGACCGAAGATCACGCACGAGCACTCTTCGATCTCGTAGTGCCCAAACTGCCGCGCCTGGAGATCGAGCTACGCGTCGCGCACCGTCTTGCCCGTCAAGGCATTCTCGACGGGGAGCATCCCACCCCGTACGTTGGCATCATCCACGAAGCGGCGCTACGGATGCAGTTCGGCGGGCCGGAAGTGGCCCGGTCACAGCTTGAGTACCTGGCCGACTCTGCCGACCGCGACAACATTACGCTGCTGGTCATCCCGTTCAGCGCGGGCAGCTTTCACGGCGCTGGGCAGTCCGTCCTCTACGCGGAGGGGGCCGTCCCTCCGCTCGACACGGTGCAACTGGATTCGGCGTACGGGCCCCACTTCATTGACTCCCCCACGCCAATCGCCAACTATCGTGCACTGCTTGACCTGATGGAGGGATCCGCGCTCCGTGCCGACGAGTCGCAGAAGCTCATCCGCTCCATCGCCCGTGAGATGTGAGAGGAGCCATCAGTGCACGAGCACACCTGGCAGCGGTCATCCTTCTGTGGCGGCGGCGGCAACAACTGCATAGAGGTCGCCGCCGACGACAGTGACATAGCCATCCGGGAGAGTTCGGAACCCAGCGCCATTCTCCATACCGACAGGATCGCGCTCCGCACGTTCATCTCCGGTGTTAAGCGTGGGCACTTTGACCGGTTGCTGAACTGACACGCTTTTGTCGGAGTGTGCGACGGTCAGACGGGGAGCTGCCAATTCGGCCCCTCCGGTGAGCCAATCCATACGGTCTGTTCGAAGGGCGTGGCGGTCATCCCGAACTCCGTCATGTCCGGCGCTCCCACGCCCCGCCAGCGCAGAAGAGCCTGTTCCACCTGGTCCCAGAGGCGGAGTGGCCCGTGCTGGTGCACGGTCCACCCCTCACCTTCGGGTTCCGTCCACGCCTGTGAGCCGGTCGCTACATCACGGAGGATGACGCCCGAGCCGGTGGTCATCAGCTCGGCTGAGGGTGCCGCGAGCTGGGCGACGAACCGTCCCGCCCACTCCTCCAGGAGCCCAGGGTCCAGGCGCGTACGACGTGTGTCGCCGTCCAGTCGGAAGAAGGACGGGGACGGCGGCCGTTCGTGGGGGCGGGCAAGCATATAGGTGATGGTGTCGCCGGTGAACCGACCATGGGCGGTTCCCTCGTCGTCGAGGACGAGACGGATCATTCCGGCGGCGAGCATCCAGCCGCAGATGGTGGTGGTGATTGATCCGCCGTCGTTGAGTTGCCAGAACCATGAGTGCGGGATGGACCGGACGGAGCAGGTGGCGACGATCGCGTCGTAGTCGGCGTGCTCCTTGCACCCTTTGAGGCCGTCTCCGACCGCGAGCGTCGGCGTATATCCGGCCTCGCCCAGGTGCGCGGCGGCCCTTGCGGCCAGGACGGAGTCGTACTCGATGCTGACGACGTTCCCGGCCCCGAGCCGGTGGCACAGGACGGCGGTGGAGTAGCCGGTGCCGGTGCCCACTTCGAGCACCTTCTGACCGGGGCGGAGATCTGCCACCTGGGCGGTGCGAACCACCAGAGAAGGGAGCGTTGCCGAGGACGTGGGACTGCCGGAGACAGGGCCCGTGGCGTCCGCGGCGTCCTTCTCCTGGACCTGGGTGACCCACGTCTGGTCGGAGTAGATCATCCGCAGCCACTCGTCCTCCCCAGTCTCGGCCCGGTGTACGGGTTCCCATCCGGTGCCGGTGGGGCGGAAGGCCACGGTGCCGAGGAACAGCTCGCGAGGGACAGCCGCGACCGCGTCTCGCCACCCGGGGTCAAGGGCGGGATTGGCGGCGGCAATCTCCTCGGCCAGGGCGAGGCGGAGTGCGGCGGGGTCAGCGGGCACGGGGTTCTCCTGCGTGCTGGAGCTGGTCGGCGACGGCGGTAATGATCTTGCCGGTGATTGGTTCAGGGAACCACGCGTATTGGCCATTTGGGTTGCACTCGTACAGCCAGATTCGGTCATCCCGGTCTACGCCGAAATCGAAGACTCCGAAGACCAGCCCGAAGGCATCCACATACTGGCGTACCCGCTTGGTCAATTCCGGTGGCGTATCGATGAGCGAGTACGACAGAACGTCGTAGTGGCGTCGCCAGTCCAGGCCCGGCGAACCGTCGGTAGTCCGTGCTGCGCAGGGGCTTATAGATGACGGGGCCGTAGTCGCGGGCGAACTCCCTGGCGGCGGTCTCGTCGTTCGTGAGAAGAGTCGGCGGGATATCGAAACCGCAACGCGCTGCGGTAGCGAGCTGGGCGGGCTTGTACTCGGCGTCCCGGTTCCGCCACGGGTGGTTCACGTAGTACGCGTCAGGGAGGGAAGCGAGGATGCCCCCGAGACCGTAGCGAGCCTCTTCTCGGCACCAGCGGGCGTCCTGGTCACCCAACCCGGAGGGGGCTGTGTAGGGGCGCGGTCGGCGCCAGTACACGGATCGAACCCGGTCAAAATCGGTGACTCGGGTTCGAGTCCGTGCGTTTCCGCGCAACCCGTCGTTGTCCAGGCGGGCCACGAGGGAGATGTCCGTGGGGAAATCGCCCGGGTCCAGGCGTATGACCGGGACCCGGCGCTTGTTCAGTTCCTCGATGACGGAATCGGCAGTTACGTCATCCACCTGCGAGACAACGAGGACAGGACCGATTGGCGTCAATCCGTGTCGCCTTCCTGATCGCTGCCTTGATCCGGGTTGCCGTCCAGACTTGTCTTGGTCTGGGTTTCCTTGCCCGTCTCGGACCTCTTGTGTTTACCCGTAAGGGGCAGGCCCAGACCCTCCGAGCCGACCCATCGACCGGTCTGCGTCTCCGGGTCGAGGACGACCTCCGCAGCGGGAAGGACCACTGCTTCGGGGTAGGGCCTCATACGGGTCAGACCCCACGGCTCCGCTGCCATGCTCACTTCCACCTCCGGACACCGCTGATCTCCGGCGCACAGTGTGTCGCCTTGCTCTCGCGCTTCGGTGGAGGGCATTTCAGCGGATGCGTGTCTCCAGCGGCACCCGCGTCAGACGGACTCCAGATACGTCATGGCCTCCGCCCCGTTCTCCGCGAAGAAGACCAGCTCGCTCAGCGGCCGGGGCAGGAATCCCTCCTCCTCCATCCGCTGGAACTGCTGCTTCAGGCCGTCGTAGAACCCCGCCGCGTTGAGCAGCACCACCGGCTTGATGTGCAGCCCGTGCTTCTTGAGCTCCAGGATCTCGGTGGCCTCGTCCAGCGTTCCGGTGCCGCCGACCATGATCACGACGGCGTCGGCGCGGGCGAGCAGCTGGGCTTTGCGCTCGGCGAGGTCCTTGGCGATCACCATCTCGTCGGCGTTCTCCCGGGCCTTGGCGGCGAGGAACTCCACCGAGATCCCGACCAGCCGCCCGCCGTGCTCCTGCACCCCGTCCGCCATCACCTTCATCAGCCCGACGTCGGATCCGCCCCAGACCAGGGTGTGCCCGCCCTTGCCGATCAGTTCGGCGAACTCGCGGGCGGGGGCGGTGTATCGGTCGTCGAGGTCGGCGGCGGAGCAGAAGACGCAGATATTCATGCGCGTCACTCTACGAGCCGGGTCGGACACCCCCGCCGCCGCGCGCTGCGGGTCGCGCCGTGCGGCGGATCTTTCCCCTCCCCGCCCCTTCCCGCAGCATCGATTTGCGGCTCCGCCGCGTGGCATGGGCTCCACCCCTGGACCCCGTGCCCCGGGGGCCAAGCCCCTGCCACGCGACGCAGTCGCATACCGATGCTGCGGGCAGGGGCGGAGCCCCGGTTTCGGGGCCTGCCTCAGGTTTCGGCGCCCGGAGCGCCCTGTCGCCACGCCCGGCCTTATCCCCTCCCCATCGCCCCGATATGGGCCAGCACCGCCTCCGCGCCGTCCTCCACACCCATCGCGTCCGCGAGCTCGGCCGCCCGGTGGCGGAGGGCGGGGGCGGTCAGGCAGGTCGTGATCGCCGCGCCGAGGGATTCGGCGGTGAGGTCGGCGAGGGGCAGCGGACGGGGGGCGACGCCGAGGTGGTGGAGGCGCGTTGCCCAGAACGGCTGGTCGGCCATGGCGGGCACCGCCACCGCGGGGACCCCGGCGCGCAGTCCGGCCGCGGTGGTGCCCGCTCCGGCGTGGTGGACGACGGCGGCCGTGCGCGGGAACAGCCAGTCGTGCGGAAGGTCGCCGACCGCCAGGACGTCGTCCCCGGCCGCCGTCAGCCCGGCCCACCCCGCCTGCACCACCGCGCGCACCCCCGCCCGTGCCACCGCCGCCGTCACCAGCTCGCCCAGCCGCTCCCCCTCGCCCGGCGCCATGCTGCCGAACCCGATGAACACCGGTGGCGGACCGGCCTGGAGGAAGTCGGTCAGCTCGGCCGGGGGCCGCCAGTCCCGGGGCCGGGCGGGCCACCAGTAGCCCGCGACCTCGACCCCGGACGGCCAGTCCGCCGGACGCGGTACGACCAGCGGGCTGAAGCCATGGAAGACCGGCCGGAGGTCCGCTCCCGTCGTCTGTGAGGTGGCCGCCCGCGAAGTGGCGGGTGGCAGGCCGAGCCGGGTGCGCAGGCCCGCCACGGCGTCCGCCTGGAGGGCCGCGGCGTCCGCCAACAGCCGTTGCCCCGCCGCCAGATTGCCCTCCGGCCCGAGGTCTTCGGCGTCCGTGGCACCGGCCAGCGGGAACTCCCGCGTGGGACAGGCCGGTGCGAGAAAGGTGCCGATGACGGGGGTGCCGGACGCCTCACCGGCCACCCGGCTGAGTGCCGCCGGGCCGAACGCGGTGAGCACCAGGTCGGCCCCGTCCGCCACGGCCGCCGCCACTCCGTCGGCGAGCCGGTCCAGGAACGCCGCCATCGCCGCCCGCGCCTCGTCCCAGGAGGCCGCCCGCGCCCTGGCGCGGATCAACTCCCGTGGATCGCCCGGCAACGGCCGGTGGTCCAGGCCGCATCCGTCGATGAGCCCGGCGAAGGGCGGGTGCGCGGCCACGGTCACCTCATGGCCGGCCTCCAGCAGACGCCGCCCCAGGCCCGTGTACGGAGCGACGTCCCCGCGCGAACCGGCAGTCACGATCAGAATCCGCATGTGCTGATCCTCCTCGCCCGAGTGTCGGACGAGAAAGCCCCCCGGCCCCGGGTGGCCGGTAGCGGGTGTCGAACCCGCCACCGGCCACCCCATGGGGTCAGGCGTCGGCGATCAGGGACCGGGGATCAGCGGGTGAAGTGGAAGATGCCCCAGGTCACATGGCGGTTTCTGCCGCCCTCGACCCAGTTGCTCAGCCCCTTCTTCATATGGGTGAGGTAGTCGGCGCTGACCTGCTCCGTCAGACCGTTCGCCTCCTGGCGCCGGGTTTCCTCCAGGACCCGGGCGTAGTGGGTGATCAGCTGCTCGCGGTGCTCCTGGAAGCCGCCGCCGACCTCGATGAAGCCGAGCCGCGCCAGTTCATGGCGGTAGAACTCGGGCGACCCCATGGTCTCCAGATGGATGCGATCCAGGATGGGGCGGAGGGTTTCGGCGGGGCAGCCGTCGGCCGCCATGGGGTCGGTGAAGATGAGGTGACCGCCGGGGCGCAGCACGCGGGCGGCCTCCTCCAGGGGGCGGGCCCGGTTGCCGCTGTGCAGGAACGCGTCCTGGGACCAGACGACGTCGACGCTGTCGTCCGGCAGCGGGATGGACTCGAAGGAGCCGTCCATCACCTCGATGGCCTCGGTCAGCCCGCGCTCGGCGTTCAGCGCGCGATGCCGCTCGTTCTCCACCTCGCTGAGGTTGAGCGCCTTGACGCGGCAGCCGTACGTCTCGGCCAGATAGCGCGCCGAGCCGCCGAAGCCCGCTCCGAGGTCGAGGACGACGGAGGACTCGGTGAGGTCCAGCTGCCCGGCCATACGGGCCACGGTGCGCCTGCTGGCCTCGGCGATCGGCTCGTCGGGCCGGTCGTAGATGCCGATGTGGATGTCCTCGCCGCCCCAGACACTCCAGTAGAAGGCGTCGGCGTCCGCGGAGTTGTAGTAGTCGCGGGCGGTGCCCACGGCTCCCGAATACTCCCCGTTCGCCGTGACCGAACCGATCGGCCCGACCGGCGCCTCCGTCGTGCGGTATTCCTTCTCCGCGACGTGAATGAAGAAGTCGGGCCGCTCCTCCCGGTAGGTGTGCTGGAAGTCGCCGTAGGTCTCGATCCGCTGGAAGCCGACCTCCTCCATCAGCCTGCGCGTGTAGTCCTTGCGCAGCGGAAACATGTTGAGGTGGTAGACGGATTCGTCGGGGAAGCTGTAGCGCATGCGCACCAGCCCCTCGTCCACGTACTCCGGTTCGACGGCGACGTCTTCTCCGCAGTAGTAGTACACATGCTTGCTGCTGTAGCCGCGATCGAGGATCGCGTCGTAGTTGCGGTGATCCAGGATCAGGATTCCGTCGTGCTTGAGCATGGCGTAGAACTCCGCCAGCGCCTTGCGCCGGTCACGCTCGGAGAACAGATGCGTGAAGGAGTTCCCGAGGCAGACGATGGCGTCGTACTCGCCGTGGGCGTCGCGGTTGAGCCAGCGCCAGTCGGCCTGGACGACGCGGAGGATGTGGTCACCGTGCTTGAGCCCGTTGGAGAATGCCTGGGCGAGCATCTCGGCACTGCCGTCGGCGCTCACGGCCTCGAATCCGGCCTCGAGCAGCCTGACCGAGTGGAAGCCGGTCCCGGTGGCCACGTCCAGGACCTTCTTGACGCCGCGCTCGCGCAGCAGGTCGATGAAGAACGTGCCCTCGCTGTCCGCCCTCCGGTCCCAGTCGATCAGCGAGTCCCACTTTTCGACGAAGCTGGGTACGTACTCCTCTGTGTAGTGATCAGTGTCCCTGACATCAACTGGATTGTCGCCAAATTTCTGTACAGGTTGCGCAGAAATAACGGAACCTCCGGTGCTGAGACAGCGGACCACGGCACCCGTGTCCGCGGGGCGCATTCCCAGATTCACGTGGCGCATGCCACCGGAATGGCCGGGCCCACGTTAAATTCAGAGAAACTGATCGCACCAAACGGAGATCAACCACCCAATCCTGACTTTTGGCTTCTTTTTCACCAAAAGCGGATATCCACCCGGAGGGCCCGGGGTCTACGAGGCGACCGGCTGGGCCCGCTCGGTCGCGGCGATGGTCGCGGAGCCGACCACCCGGGTGCCGTCGTAGAGCACGATCGCCTGCCCGGGCGCCACGCCCCGCACCGGCTCGGTGAAGGTCACCCGCAGCTCGGTTTCCCCGATTCGCTCGGCCATCACCTCGGTTTCGCCACCATGTGCGCGCAGCTGGGCGGTGTACGTGCCCGGGCCCATCGGAGGGGCCCCGCACCAGCGCGGCTTGATGGCGGTGAGGGCGGCCACGTCCAGGGCCTCGACGGGGCCGACCGTGACCGTGTTGTCCACCGGGGAGATGTCCAGCACATAGCGCGGCTTGCCGTCGGGCGCCGGATGGCCGATGCGCAGCCCCTTGCGCTGGCCGATGGTGAAGCCGTACGCGCCCTCGTGGGTGCCCAGCCGGTGCCCGTCCTCGTCGACGATGTCGCCCTCGGCCCTGCCGAGGTGCCGGGCCAGGAAACCCTGGGTGTCGCCGTCGGCGATGAAGCAGATGTCATGGCTGTCGGGCTTCTTGGCCACGGCCAGGCCCCGCCGCTCCGCCTCCGCGCGGATCTCGTCCTTGGTGGTCAGGGTGTCGCCGAGGGGGAACATCGCATGGGCGAGCTGGCGCTCGTCGAGCACACCGAGGACATAGGACTGGTCCTTGGCCATGTCGCTGGCGCGGTGCAGCTCGCGCGAGCCGTCCTCGCGCTCCACGACCGTGGCGTAGTGGCCGGTGCAGACGGCGTCGAAGCCGAGGGCGAGCGCCTTGTCCAGCAGCGCGGCGAACTTGATCTTCTCGTTGCAGCGCAGACACGGATTGGGGGTGCGGCCCGCCTCGTACTCGGCGATGAAGTCCTCGACCACGTCCTCACGGAAGCGCTCGGCGAGGTCCCACACATAGAAGGGGATCCCGATCACATCGGCGGCCCGCCGGGCGTCCCGCGAGTCCTCGATGGTGCAACAGCCACGGGCGCCGGTGCGGAACGACTGCGGGTTGGCGGAGAGCGCGAGATGGACACCGGTCACATCGTGGCCCGCCTCGGCCGCCCGCGCGGCGGCGACCGCGGAGTCCACACCGCCGGACATGGCGGCGAGGACGCGCAGCCGACGGCCGTCGCGGGGACCTGTGGGCGCACCGGGGAAGTCAGTCATAACCCGGCCAGCATAAGTCGGCACGTACGCAACGGCTAAATGGGCAGGGAGCGGCCGGCCACCGCCCCGCTCAGCTCGCCCGCGCCCGCTCCAGCACCCGCTGGACGAGGTCCAGGGCCTGGTCGGCGTCCTTGCCGAGGTAGATCAGGTCGACGAAGGCGTGCTGGATGCCCGCCTCCCGCTCGGCCCGGACCAGGGTCGTCGCGATGTCGTCCACGGAGGCGTCGGCGCTGGGGTTGACGCGCAGGATCGCGTCGAACGCGGCCGGGTCCCGGCCCTCCCGCTCGACCGCTTCGCGCACCCCGGGCAGCCGCTCGGCGAGGTCGGCGACGGGGTCGGGCGCTCCGGACGCGGCGGGGACGACCGCGATGGGCAGCCAGCCGTCGGCGCGCCGGGCCACCCGGCGCATGGCCGCGGGCGCGAAGGCGGCGAGGTAGACGGGCGGGCGGGGGCGCGAGGCCGGTTTGAGGTCCACATGGGAGGCGGGCACGGTCCAGTGGTCCCCGCGGTACTCGACCGGGTTCCTGGTCCACCAGGCGTCCAGGGCGTCGAGGCATTCGTCGAGGCGACGGCCGCGCTCGGCCATGGGGACGTCCACCGCCTCGTACTCCTCGGGCGACCAGCCGGTGCCGAGCCCGACCAGCAGTCGGCCCGCGCTCAGCAGATCGACGGTGGTGAGGGAGCGGGCGAGCAGCGCGGGCGGGTACCAGGGGGCGTTGATGACATCGGTGCCGAGCCCGACCCGCTCGGTGGCCGCGGCGGCGGTGGCCAGCACCGCGAAGGGGTCGAGCGCGGCGCGGAATTCGGGCGGGATCACATCGGTGCCCGCGTAGCCGACGATCGGGTCGACCGGGGCGAGCAGGCGGTCCCCGACCCATAGGCTGTCCGCGCCGAGCTCCTCGGCCTGGCGCGCGAACCGCGCGATGTCCTCGGGGTGGTGGGCGAGCGGACCGAACTGGGGAAGGGCGAATCCGATGCGCATACCGTCAGCTCCTCATTGAGCGGATGGACACATTCCAGCGGGCACGTTCCACGGTACGGAAGCCTGGAGTCGGCTCAGAGACAGTTCAACGTTCATCTACCCGGACGGCCAGAGGGCCATCACCCGGAACGAAGGGTTCGCGCCATGATCCCGGCGGCCGGAACCGGACGCCCTCCCCCGCGCGTTGAGCGTTCCGTGAGCGAGACCACGACCGGCGGTGGACGCCGCGTCAACAGGCGCACCCTCCTGATCGGCGGCTCGGCGGCCGGTCTCGGCGCGGGTGTCGCGGCCTATGCCGCGCGGGACGAGCTGGCCCGGATGTGGTGGCGGCTGCCCGGTGTCGACAAGCCCCGCAAGGCGGGAGCGGTCGATCAGCCGGGCGCGGAGTGGATCCCGGCCTCGGGCGCGAACTGGCGGTGGGCGGACCGCCCGGACGACTACGTCATCGACCGGGTGGTGATCCATGTGGTCCAGGGCAGCTTCGACGACGCGGTGCGGGTCTTCAAGGACCCCGGACACCGCGCCGCGGCGCACTATGTGGTGCGCCGCGACGGGCATATCGCGCAGCTGGTCCGGGAGCTCGACGTGGCGTTCCACGCGGGCAACCGCTCGTACAACGAGCGCAGTATCGGCATCGAGCACGAGGGGTTCGTGAGCGAGCCGAGCTCGTTCACGGACGCGATGTACCGCGCCTCGGCACGGCTCACCGCCTCGATCTGCGAGCGGTACGACATCCCCCGGGACCGTGAGCACATCGTCGGCCATGTGGAGGTGCCGGGCACCGATCACACCGACCCCGGCCGCCACTGGGACTGGGACCGCTATATACGGCTGGTGCGAGCGGTGCGCGTGGCACGGGCGGCGAAGTGACGGATCTGGTTCAGGCGGACCTGGCTCAGGCTCCGAAGACGATGGCGAGCGGACGGGCCGAGCTGTCGGCGGTGGGCCTGGCAGCCTTGTTGTCGCCGATGTAGAGCTTCTTGCCCTTGTAGATCATGATGCACTCGCCGTAGGTGTCCATGTCGGACTCCACGTCCTTCATGTCGTCCGGGTGGGTCTGGAGCGTGTCCATCGCGAACGTCTTGGGATCGATGCGCACGACCCCGCCGGCCTCGCTGTACATGGAGCCCAGATAGGCGATCAGGGAGCCGTCGTCATCGGTCTGGACGGGGATCAGCGACCGGCTCTCCGCCATCTTCGTCTTCCCGGTCTCCTTGCCGGTCTTCAGGTTCAGACCGGAGATCCGCTCCCCCGGGCCACCGTGGTCCACGTCCACCTCCGAGGAGAGGTAGAGGGTGCTGCTCGCCTTGTCGAGGGCGAGTTCGGTGCAGCCCTCCACGCTCGTGGCCGGGCAGTTGGGCTGGTACCCCTTGGCCAGGACGTCGATCGTGCTGAGCAGCTTGCCCTGCTTGCCGCTGTCGTCGATGGTCAGGATGTCCGTGGTGCCGGTCCCGGCGTCCGAGTCGCCGGTGTCGACGGCCACGACGAGCGGCGCGGTGGAGATCACATGCGCGTACTCGACCTTCTCGTCCAGTTTGTAGCTGGACTTCACGTCGCGGGTCCTGGGGTCGACCGTCTGGACCTCCAGCCGCTTGGTGCTGGAGTCCCCGGTGTCGCAGCTCCGGATCGCGACGATCTTGTCATCGCCGCCCGCGTAGCCGTCGTCGTCGCAGTCCGCGAGGTACGCGGGCTTCCACAGCGGCTTGCCGTCGAGCGACCAGGCTCCCCCGCCGCCGGTGCCGCCCGCGGCCACGGTGCCACCGCCGATGGTGACCTCGTCGAACTGCACCCCGGCGTTGCCCTCGCTGTCCGACCCCTCCTTCTGCCAGACCAGCTCGCCCTTCTTCAGGTCGACAAGACCGACCTTGGTGCACAGGGCGTCCTCGCCCGCGCCGTCCCGGAACAGGATCGCGGTCAGACCGTCCTTGGTCATATGCGGGGAGGCCCAGCAGAGCTGTCCGCCGAGCGGAATCCGCCACTTGGACTTGGCGCCGTCGAGCGAGTAGCCGACGAGCTTGTTGACGTCGCCCTTCACAAAGGTCGAGTCCGTCACCCAGGTGCCCATGGTGTTGGCCTCCTTGCCGACCTTCGGCATGGCGACCTTGCCCAGCGTCTTCGCCTGGGCGCCCTTGGACGAGCCCCCGCTCTCGCCGCCGTCGTCATCCCCGGACCCGCAGCCGCTCACCAGGGCGGCCGCGAGGACCCCGCCCGCGATCAGCTTCAGTGCGGGCTTGGAGCGCCACCCCCGCGACGGCGGCCGCCGCACCCCCCGCGGCTGCGGGGGCTGGTGCGACGGCTGGTGGTGCGGCGGCAGCGAAGGCTGCGACATCGATGAACTCCTGGATTTCCCCGTGAAGAAAACCTGTGTGCGTATCCCGCATGACAGGTCTCATTGACGGGTAAATCCTTTCCCACGGCTCTCCGCCATTTCAAGCGGAGATTGATGTTCCGTAGGTTATGTGAAATGGCCGCAGGAACAATTCGAATTCCGTGGTGATGATGAGGCGGTCCGGGCGGGGGCCGTCGGCGCGGCCGTCAGCTGAGGCATCGGCGCGGCCGTCAGCTGAGCCCCGCCCCGCGCGCCCGTTCCACCGCCGGGCCGATCGCCTCCGCTACGGCCTCCACATCGGCCTTGGTCGAGGTGTGGCCGAACGAGAAGCGCAGGGTGCCCCGGGCCAGCTCGGGGTCGCTGCCCGTGGCCAGGACCACATGGCTGGGCTGGGCGACACCGGCCGTGCAGGCCGAGCCCGTCGAGCATTCGATGCCCTGCGCGTCCAGCAGCAGAAGCAGCGAATCGCCCTCGCAGCCGGGGAAGGAGAAGTGGGCATTGGCGGGGAGCCGGCCCGCCGGGTCGGGGTCGCCGCCGAGAACCGCGTCGGGCACGGCCGTACGGACGGCCGTGATCAGCGTGTCGCGCAGGGCGCCGATCTCACGGGCGAACTCCTCGCGATGCTCGGCGGCATGCGCACCGGCCACGGCGAAGGCGGCGATGGCCGGGGTGTCGAGCGTCCCGGAGCGCACCTGGCGCTCCTGGCCGCCGCCGTGCAGCACGGGCACGGGGGTGTGCTCACGGCCGAGGAGCAGCGCGCCGATGCCGTAGGGACCGCCTATCTTGTGGCCGCTCACGGTCATCGCGGCCAGCCCCGAGGCGGCGAAGTCGACCTCGGTCTGGCCGAACGCCTGGACCGCGTCGGCATGCAGCGGAACGCCGAATTCGGCGGCGGTGGCGGCGAGTTCATGGACCGGCTGGATGGTGCCGATCTCGTTGTTGGCCCACATGACGGTGGCGAGGGCGACGTCCGAGGGGTCGCGGGCGATCGCCTCGCGCAGCGCCTCGGGGTGGACCCGGCCGAGGGAGTCGACCGGCAGCCATTCGACCCGCGCGCCCTCGTGCTCGGCGAGCCAGTCGACCGCGTCGAGCACGGCGTGGTGCTCCACGGGGCTGGCGAGCAGCCGGACGCGGGCCGGGTCGGCGTCCCTGCGGGACCAGTAGAGCCCCTTGACCGCGAGATTGTCGGCCTCGGTCCCCCCGGCGGTGAAGACGACCTCGCTCGGGCGGGCGCCCAGCGAGGCGGCCAGGGATTCGCGCGACTCCTCGACGGTACGGCGGGCACGCCGGCCGGCGGCGTGCAGCGAGGAGGCGTTGCCCGTGGCGGCGAGCTGGGCGGTCATCGCCTGCACCGCCTCCGGGAGCATCGGAGTGGTGGCGGCGTGGTCGAGGTAAACCATGGTGGCCTCGATTCTACGAGGCGATGCGGGGCTGCGTACCGGGTGCACGGCCTGCGGATCTCTCATGGGTTCGCGAGGACCCCTCGACAGGGGCGGTAAGGAGTGTCTACGGTTTTACTCATGACAGACACTGGGTGGAAGACCGAGAAGACCGAATGGGACCTGGACCGCACCTGCCTCAGCTCCTCCGGCGAGGTCCGCTGGGCCGAGTTCGGCGCGCCGGACGCGCCCCCGGTCGTGCTGCTGCACGGCACGCCGTTCTCGTCGTACGTATGGCGGGGCGTCGCCCGTGCGCTGGCCGGCCGGTACCGGGTGTTCGTGTGGGACATGCCGGGCTATGGGGCCTCCGAGAAGCGGGCTGACCAGGACGTCTCGCTGGCCGCCCAGGGCCGGGTCTTCGGTGAGCTGCTCGAGGAGTGGGGGCTGACCGGGGAGGGGGCGGAACCGGCCGTCGTCGCCCATGACTTCGGCGGCTGCGTCGCCCTGCGCGCGCATCTGCTGCACGGCGCGAGGTATCGCCGGCTGGCGCTGGTCGATCCGGTGGCCCTTCCGCCCTTCGGCTCCGCCGCCTATCAGCTCTTCGGCGGTCACGCCGAGGTGTTCGAGCAGCTTCCACCGGCGCTGCACCGGGCACTGGTGCGGGAGTACATCGGGTCGACCGGCGGGCCGGGGCTGCACCCGGCGGTGTGGGAGCGGCTCGTCGAACCGTGGTGTGGTGAGTCGGGGCAGCCCGCGTTCTACCGGCAGATCGCGCAGAACGATCAGCGGTTCATCGATGAGATCGAGGGGCGGTACGCGGAGGTTGAGCCTCCGGTGCTGGTGTGCTGGGGCACGGAGGACGCGTGGATTCCGGTGGCGCATGCGGATGAGCTGGCCGCTCGGATTCCGGGGGCGCGGCTTCGGCTGATCGAGGGGGCGGGGCATCTGGTGCAGGAGGATGCGCCTGCGGAGCTCACGGCTGTGCTCGGCGGGTTCCTCGGCGAGGGCTGAGGGGGCGCCTACGGCGGTTGCTCCCCCACCCCGCCCCTTCCCGACACCTGACGATATGCGGCTCCGCCGCGTGGGAGGCTCCGCCCCAGACCCCGGTCCTCAAACGCCGGACGGGCTGGATTGGTTCATGTGCTCATGCGGAGCAATTCCGCGGCCAGTCGGCCGATGTGGTGGCGCCAGGAATTTTGGGCTTCGGTGCGCTCCGCGGCCGCGTCCGGCGGGCCCGTTTGGGTGAGGATGAGGCGGGCGCCGTGGCCGGTGCCTTCGGTGAGTTCCCAGCGGACCGTTCCGACGGGGTGGCCGCCGCGTTCCCAGTCGTAGGTGAGCACCCGGGGCGGGCGCGCCTCGGTGATCGGGCCCGCCGGGACCGCGTCCGTGCGGAAGCCCGGGGGGACCGGCGCCCCGGCCGCCGGTTCGGCGGTGGAGTCGGCGGTGGTGTCGGCGGCCGGGCCGGTCAGCGCCCGCCAGGCCGTCTCGGCGGGGCGGACCAGCTGGCGCTCGAAGCGCAGCCGCCAGCCGCCGTCCTCGGTGGTCTCCACCGTGCCCTCGGCGAGCCCGAACGCCTCGACGTACTGCTCGTGCAGCTCGGCCATGTCGCCGTGGGCCACCTCCTCACCGCCGAGCAGGGCCGCGAGACCCGTGATGCAGGCGTGCCAGCCGGAGGCGAAGCTGGCCGCGCCGAAGCGGTCGCCGAAGGTGTGGGTGAGGGTCAGCACGGAGCCGTCGCCCTCGGGGCGCAGCTCCCAGCGGAGCTCGTCCTCGCCCCAGGTGAAGGCGAAGACATGGGGCGGGTCGAGCTCGGTGACGACGCCGTCCATGTCCGGGCCCTCGCGCCCGGGGAAGACGAAGCCCATCCGGCCCCCGACCTCGAGCTCGACCTGGACCTCGGAGGGGAACCAGTGGGCGAGCTGGGCTGGCTCGGTGAGCGCCCGCCAGACCTTCTCCGGGGGGTGGGCGAGCCGGCGCTCCAGGCGCAGCGCCGAGCGGCCGCCGTCGGACTGGGCGAGGGTGTCTTTCATGGCGCTTCTCCGTCGGATGCGTCGGGTAGTGCGTCGAGGGGGGCGTCGGGGGGTGCGTCGCGTACGTCGTGTGGCTCGGGTTCGCCGGTCGTCCCGGGGAGCTCCGGCATCGTGTCCAGGTGTCGTTCGAGCGCGTCGAGACGGTCGGTCCACAGCCGACGGTACGGCGCCAGCCAGGCGTCCACCTCGGCGAGCGGCTCCGGGCAGAGCTCGTACCAGCGGCGCTGGGCGTCCCGGCGGACCCGCACCAGACCGGCCTCGCGCAGCACCCGCAGGTGCTTGGAGGTGCCCGGCTGGGTGAGCCCCAGGTGCTCGGTCAGCTCACCGACCAGGCGGGGCCGCTCCAGCAGGAGGTCCAGGATCTGCCGTCGACTCGGCTCCGCGAGCACATCGAACGGTATGGCCATGACCTCAACATAACGCCCCGGCTATATAACCGCAAGGGAATGCAAGCCCCCGGGTACGGAACGAGCACCCCTCAGGGCTCCTCCGTCGCCGTACTGCGCCGGTTCCACGCCCTCGGCGCCCGCCAGCCGAACCGCATCGCCGCCAGCCGCACCACAAACGCCACGGCGGCCGCGAGCGCGCTCGTGGCCGCCGTAAGGGCGTCGAAATGGAGCAGCAGGGCCGCTATCGAGGAGCCGACGATGGCCGGGACGGCGTACAGATCCCGGTCCCAGCGCAGCAGCGAGGGCGCCTCATGGGCGAGGAGGTCGCGCAGCACACCGCCGCCGACCGCCGTGGCCATGCCGAGGGTGACGGACGAGGTGAGGCCGAGCCCGAAGTCATGCGCCTTCATCGTGCCCTCGACGCAGAACAGCCCCAGCCCGGCCGCGTCGAAGACCCCGACCGCCGCCGTGATCCGCTCGACCTCGGGGTGGAGGAAGAAGACGATGCCGGTGGCGACGAGCGGGGTGAGGAAGTAGCCGAGGTCGGTGAAGGCGATGGGCGGCACCGCGCCGATCACCAGGTCACGGAAGACACCGCCGCCCAGCGCGGTGACCTCGGCGAGCACCGCCATGCCGAAGACATCGAAGTTCTTCCGCACGGCGAGCAGCGCGCCGGATATCGCGAAGACGAAGATCCCGGCGACTTCCAGGGCGTGCTGGACGGACGGGGTGAACAGTTCGATGGGCACGCGACATTGTTATCCGCGAAGGCCCACGGTCCCCGTCCGGACCCCGTCCCGTCTCAGCTGTCGGTCTTCTTCGTCACCTTCTGTGCCGACGCAGGCCTGGGCTTCTCCCCCGGTGCCTGGTCGGCTGCGTTTTCCGGGTGGTGGCAGGCCACCTGGTGGCCGGTGGCCAGCGACACCAGCGGCGGCTCCTGGCTCTTGCACACCTCGGTCGCCTTCCAGCACCGGGTGTGGAAGCGGCAGCCGGAGGGCGGGGCGATCGGCGAGGGCACATCGCCCGTGAGCAGGATCCGCTCCCGCTTGGCGCGCCGCCTGGGGTCCGGCACCGGCACCGCGGACAGCAGCGCCTTGGTGTACGGGTGCATGGGGCGCTCGTAGAGGTCCTTGCGGTCCGCCAGCTCGACGATCTTCCCCAGGTACATCACCGCGATCCGGTCCGAGACATGCCGGATGACCGACAGGTCGTGCGCGATGATCACGTACGTCAGACCCAGCTCGTCCTGGAGGTCGTCCAGCAGGTTGACCACCTGCGCCTGGATCGACACATCCAGCGCCGAGACCGGCTCGTCGGCCACGACCAGCTTGGGCTTGAGGGCCAGCGCCCGGGCGATGCCGATGCGCTGCCGCTGGCCGCCGGAGAACTCGTGCGGATAGCGGTTGTAGTGCTCGGGGTTGAGCCCGACCAGCGCCAGCAGCCGCTGGACCTCCGCCTTGATCCCGCCCTCGGGGGTGACGCCCTGGAGCCGGAAGGGCGCGCTGACGATCGCGCCGACGGTGTGCCGGGGGTTCAGCGAGGAGTAGGGGTCCTGGAAGATCATCTGGACGTCACGCCGCATCGGCCGCATCTGGGCCGTGTTGAGATGCGTGATGTCCTTGCCCTCGAACTCGATCTTGCCCGAGGTGGGTTCGAGCAGCCGGGTGACCAGCCGCCCCATGGTGGACTTGCCGCAGCCCGACTCGCCCACCACGCCCAGGGTCTCCCCCGGCCGGACGTCGAAGTCGAGCCCGTCGACCGCCTGGACCGCACCGGACTGCCGCTGGAGCAGCCCCTTCTTGATGGGGAAGTGCTTGACCAGACCCGACACCTTGAGCAGGGGCTCGGGCGACGTCGTCGCCTTCTGCGGGACCGTCATCTTCGGATCCTTCGTGTCGGTCACAGCTTCGGCGCAATCTCTTCGGTCCAGATCCGGGTGCGCTCCTCCTGCGTCATATGGCACGCGGAGAAGTGCCCGCCGCCCCCGGCCTCGGTGAGCTCCGGCCGCTCGGTGCGGGTGATGTTGTCCTTCGGCACATCGGCGTACGGGCAGCGGGGGTGGAAGGCGCAGCCGGATGGCACGTTGATGAGGCTGGGCGGGGAGCCCTTGACCGGGATGAGCCGCTCGGTCTGGTCGCGGTCGATCCGGGGCATCGAGCCCAGCAGCCCCCAGGTGTACGGGTGCTGGGGCTCGTAGAAGACCTTCTCGGCCGGGCCGCGCTCGACACAGCGGCCGCCGTACATCACCAGCAGATCGTCGGCGAGCTCGGCGACCACGCCCAGGTCATGGGTGATGATGATGACCGCGGAGCCGAACTCCTTCTGGAGGTCCCGGATGAGGTCGAGGATCTGCGCCTGGACGGTGACGTCCAGGGCGGTGGTCGGCTCGTCGGCGATCAGCAGTTCGGGGTTGTTGACCAGCGCCATCGCGATCATGGCGCGCTGGCGCATCCCGCCGGAGAACTCGTGCGGATAGCTGTCCACCCGCTTGTCGGGCTGCGGGATGCCGACGCGGTCCAGCAGCTCGATCGCGCGCTTGCGGGCCACCTCCTTGGTGACCTCGTGGTGCACCCGGTACGCCTCGATGATCTGGCGGCCGATGGTGTAGTACGGGTGCAGCGCGGACAGCGGATCCTGGAAGATCATCGACATCTCGCGGCCGCGCAGCTTGCGCACCTCGTCGGGGTCGGCGCCCAGCAGCTCCTGGCCGTTGAGCCAGATCTCACCGGAGATCCGCGCCTTGCGGCGGCCGTACTGGCCCGCGGTGTGCAGCCCCATGATGCCGAGCGAGGTGACGGACTTGCCGGAGCCGGACTCGCCGACGATGCCGAGCGTCTTGCCCTTCTCCAGCCGGAAGCTGAGCCCGTCCACCGACTTCACCAGACCGTCGTCGGTCGGGAAGTGGACGTGCAGATCGCGCACCTCGAGGAAGGCGGTGGGGGCGGGCGAGCCCGCCGCGGCCACCTCGCCCACGGCGGCGGTGCCGGTGGCCGGCAGATCGCCGTTCCCGGGCTGTCCTGAGGGCTTGGTCAGGTCGGTCATCCGAGCCTCACTCGCGGGTCGATGACGGCGTACAGAAGGTCCACGACGAGGTTGGCGACCACGATGAAGACGGCCGCGATCAGGGTGACGCCGAGGATGACCGGCAGGTCCTTCTCGGTGATCGCGTTCACCGCGAGCCGCCCGAGGCCGGGCAGGTTGTAGGTGGTCTCGGTGAGGACCGCGCCGCCCAGCAGCGCGCCCAGGTCGAGGCCGAGCAGGGTGAGGACCGGGGTCCAGGTCGAGCGCATCGCGTGCCGGCCGATGACCACCCGCTCCCGCAGCCCCTTGGCGCGGGCGGTGCGGATGTAGTCCTCGCCCATGATCTCCAGCATGGTGGCCCGGGTGAGCCGGGCGTACATCGCCGCGTAGAGGAAGGCGAGCGTGATCCACGGGAGGATCAGGCTCTCGAACCACATCGCCGGATCGTCACCGAACCCCTTGTAGTCCACGTTGACCCACTTCAGCGAGTAGCTGAAGATCGCCAGCGAGAGCAGACCGGTGAAGTAGATCGGCAGCGAGACACCGGCCAGCGCGACCGTCATCGCCGAGCGGTCCCACAGGGTGCCCCGGCGCAGCGCGGAGACGACACCGGTGGTGATGCCGCCGACCAGCCACAGCAGACAGGCGCCCGCGGCGAGCGAGAGGGTGACCGGCATGGCGTCGGTGAGCTGCGGCCACACCGCCTGCTCGGTGCGGAAGGAGTAGCCGAAGCAGGGCGCCGGGCAGTGGGTGACGTCCGTGCCGTTGGCGTAGTCCCGGCCGACGAAGAGGCCCTGGACGAAGTGCCAGAACTGCACCAGGACCGGATCACCGAGGCTGAGCTTCTGCCGGATGCCCTCGATGGCCGCGGGGTCGGCCTGCTTGCCGACGAACAGCAGCGCGGGATCGGCACCGGCCCACTTCGGGATCACGAAGAAGATGGCGAAGGTCGTAAGGGTGACGACCAACAGCATCACGACGACGGCGAACAAGCGCCGGATGAGATAAGCAAGCACTGTGCGCGGCCCGGGGGTGGCCCGTGATACCCCGGTCGAGGGGTATCAGGGGGGGGGGGGGGGGGGGGGGGGCTCCTGGGGCCTTGGGGGCACCCCCCCCCCCCCCCCACCGCCCGCGGCCATCACCTGCCCTTCGGGCCTATCGGGTGCGGCGATGGTTAACGTGTGCGGCGGATCGGGTGACCGGCCGTCACTTGACGACGCCCAGCTGGGAGTAGTCGTAGCGGCCGTTGTAGGCCGCCGACGAGAAGGCGTTCGTCAGCCGCGAGCTGCGCCAGGTGATGTTCTTCTCGTAGATGAACGGCATCTGCACGGCCAGGTCGCTGACCTTGTGGTTCATCTTCTGGTAGATCTCCCCGGCCTTGTTGGGGTCGGTCTCCTTGAGCGCGTCGTCGAAGTACTTGTTGATCTCCGCGTTGTTGGTCTCGGAGACGTTGTAGTTACCGGTCTGCTCGATGAACCGGCCGTCGATCAGCGGCTGGGAGAAGCCCTGGCCGGTGGGGAAGTCCGGGCCCCAGCCGGTCATGGACAGGCCGTAGCCGCGCTTCTTCATCACCGCCGGCGAACCGGTGATGCTGGCGGAGGTGCTGCCCTGGATCGGCTCCACGTTGAGGTTGATGCCGACCTTCTTCAGCGACGCCTGGAGCGCCTCGGCGGCGTCGACCTCGGCGGGCTGGTCGTTGCGGGCCACGATGCTGGTGGAGAAGCCGCCCGGCTTGCCGCACTGCTTCAGCTCGTCCTTGGCCTTGGCCACGTCCGCCTTGCCACCGCGCTTCAGGACGCCGTACGGGTCGTAGTTGTCCGAGCCCTTCACGCTCTTGGGGAGCATGTTGGTGGCGATCTCACCACCGGCCTGCGGGCCACCGCGGGTGGTCTGGAGCGACTTGTAGTCGGTGCCGTAGATGACCGCCTTGCGGCAGTGGATGTTGTCGAACGGCTTGACCTTGGTGGTGAAGTCGACGTACCGGACGAAGCTGGTGGTGATGTTGTCGACGTTGCCCTTGTTGTGCTTGAGGGCGTCGTTACGGCCCGAAGGGGTCATACCGGTGGCGCTGAGGAAGACGTCGTAGTCGCCCTTGATCAGCAGCCGGTCGATGGCCTCGAGGTTGGAGTTGAAGGTGACCGTGACCTTGTCCGGCAGGGCCGGGCGGATCGGGTCGGACGCCTTCTTCCAGTTGGTGTTGCGGACCAGCGACAGGCTCTTGCCCGGGGTGTACGACTGGACCTTGTACGGACCGGAGGAGAACGGCCGGTTGGTGTACTTGGCGCCGGTGTCCTTGTCCGCCTTCACCGGGGAGCCGGTCGGCATCGCGAGCATCTGCTCGAAGTCACCGTTGGGCTTGGCGAGGTTGAAGACGATGGTCTTGTCGTTCGGCGTCTGGATCGCCTTCAGGCCCAGCTTGTCCTTGGACTTGTCCTTGTACGGGCCCTTGTACTCGCCCTTGGGGTCCAGGACCTGGCGCAGATAGCCGGGGCCGCCGGAGACGACGTCCTTGGCCCAGATGCGCTCGATGCCGTACTTGACGTCCTTGGACGTGATCGGGGAGCCGTCCTCCCAGGTGATCCCGTCGCGCAGGGTGTAGGTGTAGGTCTTGCCACCGTTGGTGATCTTGCCGGTGGAGGTGGCGAGGTCCGGGGTCAGCTCGTTCGCGGCGTTGCCCGGCTTCGGCGTGTAGGAGATCAGTTGGCGCGCGTAGAAGCGGGAGAAGTCCCAGGCGAACCCGTAGTACTGACGCTGCGGGTCGAGGGAGTCGAACTCCTGCTTGTTGATGAACTTGAGGGTGCCGCCCTTCTTGGCGGACTTGGCTGCGACACCCTTCACCGCGGCGTTGAACCCGGCACCCGAGCCCTCGTCGTCGGAACTGCCACCGCCGCAGGCGGCGGTGGCCAGGAGAGCGCCGACGACAGCCGCCGCTCCGGCGATCCGCCTGCTTCTCGAGAGCCGTTTCATAGTTGCTGCAACCTCCGGGTTAGAGCGGTCCTGGGCATGGCGCCGCGGAATACCTTGGGGAGCCGTCTGCCGGATGTGGCAGGGGCTGCTGATTGCGTTCGAGTACGACCGGGCGGCCGTGTGCCGCACCGTCATCGGGTGCCCTTCGGGTCCAGTGCGTCGCGGACGCCGTCGCCGAAGAGGTTGAAGGCCAGCACCGTGACGAAGATCGCCAGACCCGGGATGATCATGAACATCGGATCGTCCTCATAGGTGCCGACCGCCTTGGAGAGCATCTGCCCCCAGGAGGCGGTGGGCGGCTTCACGCCCGCGCCGAGGAAGCTGAGCGCGGCCTCGGTGAGGATGTTGGTGGGGATCATGAGCGTCGTGTAGACGGTGATCGGCGCCACCAGGTTGGGCAGCAGCTCGCGGAAGAGGATGTAGCGCCGGCCGGCGCCCAGGCTCCGCGCGGCCTCGATGTACTCCTTCTCGCGCAGCGACAGCGTCTGGCCGCGCACGATGCGGCCGACGTACGGCCAGCCGAAGAAGCCGATGACCGAGACCAGGATCGCGATGCGCACCCCGCTGCCGGTCAGTCCCAGCAGGTCGTTGGGGAGCACCGAGACCAGGGAGATGATGAAGAGCAGCTGCGGGAAGGCCAGCAGCATGTCCATCACCCGGCTGATCAGCGAGTCCACCCAGCCGCCGAAGTATCCGGCGATGATGCCGAAGATGGTGCCGAGGACCACCGCGACCACCGCCGCGAGGAAGGCCACCAGCAGCGAGATCCGGGCGCCGTAGATGACCCGGCTGAAGACGTCGCGGCCGTTGGACGGCTCCACACCGAACAGGAAGTCCGAGCTGATACCGCCCATGGACCCCTTCGGGGTGCCGAACAGCGGGTCGATCTCCTCCTGGTGGAACTCATTGGGCGGATGCCCGAGCAGACTCACGATGAGCGGAGCGAAGATCGCCACCAGCACGAGGAAGACGACAACGATGCCACCCGTCAGTGCGAGCTTGTCCCGCTTCAGGCGTGACCAGGCGATCTGCCGCAGCGATCTGCCTTCGACGGACGCTTTGACCACATCCGCCGCTACATCGGCAGTCGCCACCGGATCGCTGTCCGTGCTCGTGCCGTGCAATGGTGCCGTCATCGTGGTGGAGACCCCTCTCGACCGGTGGTGACCGGCCCACGACTCGCCGCTGTAGCGGCTTTGTTCATCACCTGGGTGAAAGTCGCGTTCTGGTACGGAACCTTTCTGGAAGGGGTCGTACGCAGGAACCGCACCCCTTGGAGCGGGAGTCTTCAACGCGTTTGTGATCACCCGCCAGTACTCCCGGGCAATGGATGCCTAACCGTGATGTGAGGAGTACCGCTCCGCTATACGGACGGTCGCGACACGAGAACGCAGCAGTAACCTCGCGCCCGTAATGGTGTGTTCGGCCCGATTGGGGCGGAAGGCCGGTCGGGCAATCCCGTCAATCGGTGCGCGGCTCAGTGCGCGGCGGGACCCGGTGGCTCGATACGTGGGACGGGGTGGCCCGGTACGCGGGACGGGGTGGGCCCGGTACGCGGGACGCGGTGGGCCCGGTACGCGGGACGGGGTGGGCCCGATACGTGGGACGGGGTGGCTTCAGTACGCGGGACGCGGCGGCGGATAGCCGTAGCCGTACGACGGCGGCGCGGCGGGCGCGGCGCCATAGGCGTCACGGTCGAAGAACGGGCGGGCGTTGGCCCGCATCCACATGGCGACGGGGTCGTACTCGTCCGAGAGCGCGACCGTGGAGACCGGCAGCCCGTCCGGCACCGCGGTGATCGACTGCTCCATCATCACCCGCACCGACTGCACCGCCGCCGCGCCGGTGTCGTACAGATCCAGGCCGATCGCCAGGTACGGGGCGCCCAGCGAGGGCTGCACCCAGGCGCGCCGCAACGAGCGCACCGCGGCGGTGCGATGCGCGTTCTGCCCCAACAGGGCGTAGAACTGGGGGATGTCGATGGCGGGATCGGACAGCCGCAGCGGCCCGGCGGGCAGCCGGTCCAGACCGCCCGCGATCCGGCGCAGGTCCGGCCAGGGGATGCCCACTCCACCGCCGCGGGCGTGGGGGTTGAGCCAGAGGCCGTAGCGGTCGCGGTAGAGCGAGTCGGCGATGAGGCGTCCGTCGGCCACCTCGTGCGCGCGGTTCCAGCCACTGGCGGCCAGTTCCTGCGCCGAGGTCACACACGGGGCGTAACCGAGGCCGTCCACGTCCATGTTCCCGTACTGGGCGTCGGGCGAGCCGGGCGCACCGTGCCACAGCAGCATCCAGACCTGGCCCTCGCCGATGGCGTGCAGCAGCGCCTCGTAGGCGTCGTACCGGCCGGGAGCGACCTGCTGCAACGCTCGCTCAACCTGGCCGGCCGCCGCCCCCCAATCCGCGCCCGCGCTCACCTGGGTCCGCCCCTTCTCATCGCCTTGCCCACACCTCACCGGGGAGCGTGCCCGCACCCCTCCTGGTCATCAAACCAGCTTACGGGCCGCGGCAGCGGACCCAGGGGTGAGTCAGAGGTCACGGTCGTAGAACGGACGCACCCGTCCCAGCATCCAGTCGGCCACCGGATCGCCCTGCGCCACGTCCAGCAGCACCAGCTGAACCTTCCACGGCACCGGCACCGCACCGAGGGCGCGGCCCAGCGCCTCCACCGCGCGCGCCTGCCCCGCGGGGTCGGGCTCGTCGAGCTGCACCCCGACGAAGAGCGCCGGCTCGTCGCCCTCGACGCTGGCCAGGGCGCGCCGGGCGGTCCGCACCCCGGTGCCCTTGGCGAACTCGATCCCGGCGGCGGCCAGGAAGTCCACCGGCTCGTCCTGCCAGTCCGGTTCGAAGAGCCGGACCCGGCCACCGGCGGCCGGACCGTCGAGCTCGGTACGCCCGGCGCGGCACAACTCCCGGACGGCGGGCGGAGGCAGCGGTACGACCACCGCGCCGCCGGGGTTCACCGCGATGCCGAGCTGGGGCGGCAGCCCGCGGGCGAACTCCACGGCCGGGGCGATGGTGAAGGACATATGGGAGCCGACGAGCTGGAGGAACTGCTGCTCGGAGCTGAACACCGGGACATACGCGCCGCCGTCGATCTCCATCGTGGGCAGATCGAGGCTCGGGCTGCCCGGGCCCCCGCCGTTGGGCAGCGGGATCCAGAGGTGGCTGCGGGAGAGCGTCTCGACGATGCGCGCTCCGGCCCCGGGGACGCCGACGGAGGCGGCCATCACCTCTTCGAGCTCATTGCCGGGAAACGCCGGTTGCGCGGCATATCCGCCGTCCGGGAATCCTCCGTGCGCCGGGGCCACTCCGTACTGCTCCGGGAAGCTCATCTTCGTCCAACCGCCATCTCGTCCGACCTGCCCGAAGCACCCTAACCGCTGGGCGGCCCGGGGCCGGAGGGGTCGGCGGCGATCTCCACAGCACTTCCCCACCTCGCCCGGACCCGCCCTCGTCACGCTGTGTGATGCCGATGGTCGATTTCCGGCCACCTCCGAGGGAGCGGCGCGCTCACTCGAAGGAGATGCAGCGCAGCGCGCTCGCGCCTCGCCGGTCCAGCAGCACCGCCGACGCGCACCCCCGCGGCGGCCGCCCCTCCTCCATCCCGGTGATCAGCCGCCGCATCGCGCGCAGATGCCGCCCGAAGGCGTAGGCGGAGACCCCGCGGCCACGGGCGGCCTGGCCCTCCAGCGCCTCCGTGGCGCCCACGTCCAGCAGCACCATATGGAGGCCGCGGCCCCGGCGCCGCACGTCCCGGGCCAGCCAGCGGCGCACCCACGGCAGCGCGCCGCAGTCGTGCACCACGACGCTCGCGCCCGAGCGCAGCGCCCGGTGCAGCCCGGCGTAGTGGGCGTACCGGACCAGCGGGCGGTAGAGCGCGTACGGCAGCCAGCCGGGCAGCCGACGCTCCCACGCCTCGCGGGTGTTCTGCGAGTCGACCCTGATCACGGCCGCGCCCGTCTCGTCCAGAAGCGGCACCGTCCGGTTGATCAGGGTGCTCTTGCCGCTGCCCGGCAGCCCGGAGGCGACCAGCACATCCCCTGCCGGAAACCGCAGCTCACGCGGGCCCGCGCCGCCACCCTCCGCCCCGGCGCGCAGATCGTGCACCGCGCTTCTTCGACCGGGGCGGGCCGTCGACCCGGAGGGGATGCGCCCACGCCGCGCCGGCAGGAGCCTCTGTGTTGTCGCGTACGTTCCCTGCCCATGCACCGTGATCGTCCTCCCAGGTCGGTCAACGCTGCTCGTACCCGCAGAGTGTCAAGAAAAGGTAATGTCGGGCAAGGCTGCCCCTGTCCGGGCGGCCGGAGCCCGGTCGGATCGGGGCTTCCCTTCTCGGCCATACATGCGATGATGTCCGCGCAACTCCATACCGGCCGCTTGAATCCGCGCGGGAGAGTCCTTGGTCACCGGCATCCGTGCCGGGTGTCCGGGGCGCCGAAGGAGCAAGTCCTCCCTTGAATCTCTCAGGCCCCGATACCGCACGGACGAGGCAGATCTGAAAAGCGGGCCGCCCGGGCGCGGCTCCACCCAAGGTGCAAACCGGGCCCCTTACGGGCGTCACGGCGAACCTCTCAGGTTCCGATGACAGATGGGGAGGGCGCACGCGTCCTTGCCGTCCGTCCTCGCCGTCGCGCGACCCCGACCTCTGGAGCCTGAATCGTGACCGACGCCCCGCCCACCCCACGCCGTACCGCGCTGGACGCGCGGCACCGCGCGCTCGGCGCCACCATGACCGACTTCGCCGGCTGGGACATGCCGCTGCGCTACGGCAGCGAGCGCGACGAGCACACCGCGGTGCGCACCCGCGCCGGGCTCTTCGACCTCTCCCACATGGGTGAGATCTCTCTCATCGGTCCGCAGGCCGGGGACGCCCTGGACCACGCGCTGGTCGGCCGGCTGTCCGCGCTCGCCGTGGGCCGCGCCCGCTACACCATGATCTGCGACGACGAGGGCGGCATCCTGGACGACCTGATCGTCTACCGCCTCGGGGACGAGGAGTTCCTGGTCGTGGCCAACGCCGCCAACGCCCAGGTGGTGCTGGACGCGCTGACCGGGCGGGCCGCCGGTTTCGAGGCGACCGTGCGGGACGACCGCGACGCCTACGCGCTGCTCGCCGTCCAGGGCCCCGAGTCCCCGGGGATCCTGAAGCGCCTGACCGACGCCGACCTGGACGGGCTGAAGTACTACGCCGGGCTGCCGGGCACCGTCGCCGGCGTCCCCGCCCTGATCGCCCGCACCGGCTACACGGGCGAGGACGGCTTCGAGCTGTTCCTGGCGCCGGACGACGCCGAGCGGGTCTGGGAGGCGCTGACCGAGGCCGGGGCCCCGGCGGGCCTGGTCCCCTGCGGTCTCTCCTGCCGGGACACCCTGCGCCTCGAGGCGGGCATGCCGCTGTACGGGCATGAGCTGACCACCGACACCACCCCCTTCGACGCGGGGCTCGGCCGGGTGGTGAAGTTCGACAAGCCGGGCGACTTCGTCGGCCGCGAGGCCCTGGAGGCCGCGTCCCGCCAGGCGGACACCGTCACCCCGCGCACCCTGGTCGGCCTGATCGCTTCAGGCCGCCGGGTGCCGCGCGCCGGATACGCCGTGGTGGCCGCCGACGGCTCGGCGATCGGCCAGGTCACCTCGGGCGCGCCCTCCCCGACGCTGGGCAAGCCCATCGCGATGGCGTACGTGGACCCGGAGTACGCGAAGCCCGGCACCGAGGGGGTCTTCGTGGACATCCGCGGCGCCCGGGAGCCGTACGAGGTCGTGGCGCTCCCCTTCTACAAGCGCGAGCGCTGACGTTTCCCCGGGCGTGAGCGGTGCCCCGGCCCGTCGCCGGGCCTCTCCGAACGCGAGCAGGGCCCCGGCCCATCCCGCCCCCTCGGCGCCGTATCCCCTCGGCGTCGCATCCCACCAGCTAAGACCCGTTTCCCAAGCACTCCCCCGTATCCAGGAGAATCGGACCATGAGCAACCCCCAGCAGCTGCGGTACAGCAAGGAGCACGAGTGGCTGTCGGCCGCCGACGAGGACGGCGTGTCGACGATCGGCATCACCGAATTCGCGGCCAACGCGCTCGGCGATGTCGTCTATGTCCAGCTCCCGGACGTCGGCTCCACGGTCTCCGCCGGTGACACCTGCGGTGAGCTGGAGTCCACCAAGTCGGTCAGCGATCTGTACACGCCGGTCTCCGGTGAGGTCACCGAGATCAACGAGGACGTGGTGAACGATCCGGCGCTGGTGAATTCCGCCCCCTTCGAGGGCGGCTGGCTGTTCAAGGTGAGGGTGACGAGCGAGCCGGAGGACCTGCTCTCCGCCGACGAGTACACCGCCTTCGCCGAAAACTGACCCTCCTTATTCGATCGGGACCCTCGATGTCGCTTCTGAACAGCTCCCTGCACGAGCTCGACCCGGACGTCGCCGCTGCTGTCGACGCCGAACTCCACCGCCAGCAGTCCACCCTGGAGATGATCGCCTCGGAGAACTTCGCTCCGTCGGCGGTCATGGAGGCCCAGGGCTCGGTCCTGACCAACAAGTACGCCGAGGGCTACCCCGGCCGCCGCTACTACGGCGGCTGTGAGCACGTCGACGTGGTCGAGCAGATCGCCATCGACCGGGTCAAGGAGCTCTTCGGCGCCGAGGCGGCGAACGTCCAGCCGCACTCGGGCGCCCAGGCCAACGCGGCCGCGATGTTCGCCCTGCTCTCCCCCGGCGACACCATCCTGGGGCTCAACCTGGCGCACGGCGGCCATCTGACCCACGGCATGAAGATCAACTTCTCCGGCAAGCTCTACAACGTGGTGCCCTACCACGTGGACGCCGAGACCGGTCTGGTCGACATGGACGAGGTCGAGCGGCTGGCCAAGGAGCACCGCCCCAAGCTGGTGATCGCGGGCTGGTCGGCGTACCCGCGCCAGCTGGACTTCGCCGCCTTCCGCCGGATCGCGGACGAGGTCGGCGCGTACCTGATGGTCGACATGGCCCACTTCGCGGGTCTGGTGGCGGCCGGGCTGCACCCCTCGCCCGTACCGCACGCCCATGTGGTGACCACCACCACCCACAAGACCCTGGGCGGTCCGCGCGGTGGCGTGATCCTCTCCACCGCCGACCTGGCAAAGAAGATCAACTCGGCGGTCTTCCCCGGTCAGCAGGGCGGTCCGCTGGAGCATGTGGTCGCGGCGAAGGCGGTGTCCTTCAAGGTGGCGGCGAGCTCGGCGTTCAAGGAGCGCCAGGAGCGCACGCTGGAGGGCGCCAGGATCCTCGCCGAGCGGCTGACCCAGCCCGATGTCCGGGAGGTGGGCGTCGCCGTCCTCTCCGGCGGCACCGATGTCCATCTGGTCCTGGTCGATCTGCGCGACTCCGAGCTGGACGGGCGGCAGGCCGAGGACCGACTGCACGAGGTCGGCATCACGGTCAACCGCAACGCGATCCCGAACGACCCGCGGCCCCCGATGGTCACCTCGGGTCTGCGGATCGGCACCCCGGCGCTGGCCACGCGCGGCTTCACCGCGGAGGACTTCCGCGAGGTCGCCGACGTGATCGCGGAGACGCTCAAGCCGTCGTACGACGCGGAGGCGCTGAAGGCCCGGGTCAGCGCGCTGGCCGACAAGCACCCGCTGTACGCGCATCTGTCCAAGTAAGCCGGAGCGCCCCGGAGCAACCCGGAGCAACCCGGAGTGATGCGGACCCGGGGGCGCGCCCGCCCTGGCGCGCCCCCGCCGCACCACATCGCACCAAACCGCACCACCCCACGCACGGCCCGCACGCTTCCCCGGCGGGCACACGCTTCCCCCGGCGTGCAGACGAAGGAGTCCCCCGGTGGCCATTTCCGTATTCGACCTCTTCTCGATCGGCATCGGCCCGTCCAGTTCGCACACGGTCGGCCCGATGCGGGCCGCGCGGATGTTCGTCCGCCGGCTGAAGAACGAGGGTCTGCTGGCCCACACCGCGTCCGTCCGGGCCGAGCTCTTCGGCTCCCTGGGCGCCACCGGTCATGGCCACGGCACCCCGAAGGCCGTGCTGCTGGGCCTGGAGGGCAACTCCCCGCGCACCGTCGACGTCGACACGGCCGACGGCGAGGTGGAGCGCATCCGCACCACCAAGCGGCTGCGGCTGCTCGGCGCCGAGATCGGCCCCGGCCACGAGATCGACTTCGACGACTCCTCCCAGCTGATCCTGCACCGCCGCCGCTCCCTGCCGTACCACGCCAACGGCATGACGCTGTGCGCGTACGACGCCGAGGGCCATCCGCTGCTGGAGAAGACGTACTACTCGGTCGGCGGCGGCTTCGTGGTGGACGAGGACGCGGTCGGCGAGGACCGCATCAAGCTCGACGACACCGTCCTCACCCACCCCTTCCGCACCGGTGACGAGCTGCTGCGGCTCTCCCAGGAGACGGGCCTGTCCATCTCGGCCCTGATGCTGGAGAACGAGAAGGCGTGGCGCACGGAGCCGGAGATCCGGGCCGGGCTGTTGGAGATCTGGCAGGTCATGGAGGCGTGCGTGGCCCGCGGCATGTCCCAGGAGGGCATCCTGCCCGGCGGCCTCAAGGTCCGCCGCCGCGCCGCCACCGCCGCCCGCGCCCTGCGCTCCGAGGGCGACCCGGGCGCCCGCGCCATGGAGTGGATCACCCTCTACGCCATGGCGGTCAACGAGGAGAACGCGGCGGGCGGCCGCGTGGTCACCGCCCCCACCAACGGCGCGGCGGGCATCATCCCCGCCGTTCTGCACTACTACACCCGCTTCGTCCCGGGCGCCGACGAGGAGGGCATCATCCGCTTCCTCCTCGCCGCGGGCGCCATCGGCATGCTCTTCAAGGAGAACGCCTCGATCTCCGGCGCCGAGGTCGGCTGCCAGGGCGAGGTGGGCTCCGCCTGCTCGATGGCCGCCGGTGGCCTCGCCGAGGTCCTCGGCGGCTCCCCGGAGCAGGTGGAGAACGCCGCCGAGATCGGTATGGAGCACAACCTCGGCCTCACCTGCGACCCGGTCGGCGGCCTGGTCCAGATCCCCTGCATCGAGCGCAACGGCATGGCCGCGGTCAAGGCGGTCACCGCCGCGAGGATGGCCCTGCGCGGCGACGGCCGCCACCATGTCTCGCTCGACAAGGTCATCAAGACGATGAAGCAGACGGGCGCGGACATGAAGGTCAAGTACAAGGAGACGGCGCGGGGCGGGCTCGCGGTGAACGTCATCGAGTGCTGACAAAGGGACGGCGAAAGGGAACGACGAGTGGGGTCGGCTGATACCCCGGCTGATACCCCGGCGATACGCGTGCCGGTCGGGGAAGACTCGGAGCGCTGGGCCAGCCGGGCGACGAGCCGACGCGTACTGCTCGTGGTGCACAACGTCACCTCCGCGGGCCGCCTGCTGGACGTACTGCCGCTGTTCCACGACGACTTCCGGGTGCAACTCCTGGTCACCTCGACCGAGTCATCCGCGTTTCAGGCCGGAATCGGCGAGTTGTTCACGGAGTTGGGTCTGCCCGTGCTGCCCTGGAAGCAGGCATTGGCGACACCGGTGGCGCTGGCGATCTCCGCGAGTTTCGGTGGTCAACTCCAGGATATACAGGGCAAATTGGCCGTGATGTCACATGGTGTCGGATACACTAAGAAACTGGGCGAGTCACGAGTCACGAGTCACGAGTCACGAGTCACGAGACACGAGACACGAGCCGACCTTCGGCCTGTCGCCGGAGTGGCTCCTGGCAGGCGGGGAGCCGTTCGTGGACGGCCTCGTCCTCTCCCACCCGGAGCAGCTGGAGCGGTTGCGGCGGGTGTGCCCGGAAGCCGAAGGAGCATCCGTACTCGCCGGCGACCCCTGCTTCGACCGCATGCTGGCCGGGCGACCCCACCGGGAGCGGTTCCGCCGCGCCCTGGGCGTGCGTCGCGGCCAGCGGCTCGTCGTACTGAACTCCACCTGGAATCCCGAGGGGTTCTTCGGAACCGGCGGCGACCAGGACATCCTGCCGAGCCTGCTCCCCCGGCTCGCCTCCGAGCTGCCGGCTGACGACTACCGGCTGGCGGCCGTACTGCATCCGAACATCTGGTACGGGCACGGTCCAGGGCAGATACGCGTCTGGCTGGACCGGGCCCGCCGCAGCGGGCTGACCTTGATCGACCCCGTGCACGCGTGGCGCCAGGCCCTGCTGGCGGCGGATGTCGTCCTGGGGGATTTCGGAGCGGTGTCCTACTACGCCGCGGCGTTGGACATCCCCGTGTTGCTCGCGTCCGCCACGCAGGACCGGCTGGACCCGGAGGCACCCCTCGCGGCGTTCGTCCGGCAGGCCCCTCGGCTCGACCCGCACGAACCGCTGCGCGGGCAGCTGGAGGACCTGCTGGCGCGGCATCGCCCGGTGGCCGGTCCGGCGGAGTTCACCAGTTCGGCCCCGGGCTCGTCGGCGGCGCTGCTGCGGAGGCTCTTCTACACGCTGATGGATCTGCCGGAGCCCGCGGCTCCCGCCCTGCTGGAGCCGCTGCCCCTGCCACCGTACGATCCCCCGCGGCGTACGGCTCCCCTGGACGTCCGTACCCGCGTCCTGGGAGCGGACGTCTGGATCGAGCGCTCCACCGGGCACCCGTACGACGCGGTCGGCGAGAGGCACCTCGCGGTCCATGAGGACGCCCGGGACCCCGGCGGCCTGGCGCTGGCTGATGTGATCTTCCGTGAGGGGCAGCCGGACGATCCCCGCCTGGGCGGCCCGGAGGAGTGGACCGCCGAGGTGCTGCGCCGGTATCCGCACTGCTCGCTCGCCGTGTACGTGACCGGCCCGCACAGCTGCACCGTGCGCGCCCGGGAGCATGGTGTGTTCCAGCTGTCGGCAGGCCCGGGAGCGGACGCCGATCCGGCGGCCTACGCCTCCGCGCTGTACACGTGGCTGGCCGGTGGCGGTGCGGTGCCACCGGGCGGGACGACGCTCCGGGTGCACGCGGCCGGCCGCGTGCACCCGGTGACGGTGGCCCCCGCTACTGGGCGTCCTCGCAGCGCAGCCGCAGCCGGGCCAGATAACCCAGGTGCGGAGTCGCCTGTTCCGGACTGAGCAGGCGCTCAGCCTCCGCGATCTTCGCCAGGGCCTCGGCGTTCTCACCGGCGTCGTGCAGCGTCTCGGCGAGGTCCGTGAGGGTGCGGGCCTGGTTGTACGCCTCTCCCCGCTCCGCGAAGAAGTCCCGCGCGGCCTCCAGGCGAAGGCGGGACTCCCCCAACCGCCCCAGGCCGCGCAGGGCACGTCCCTGGTGACGCCCGATCAGGGCGAGGGCACGCGGAAGGTCCGCCGCGCCCTCCTGGCCTGGGCCGATCCGCCGGTAGACGCCCTCCGCCTCGACGAACCCCTCGTACGCCGCCTCGTACCGCCATCGGTTCAAGCACAGCAGGCCCAGGAACTCCACGGACGACGCCTCGCCCCGTAAGTGGCCCGCGGCGCGCTCGCAGGCGACGGCGGCGCGCACGGCGTGATCGGCCTCCTCCCACCGTCCCATCTCGCCCAGACAGTGGCCCAGTTGGAAGTGCAGGGCGCCCGCCATGCGGGACCGCGGCTGATGCTCGTCGGCACACCGGGCCGCGATCCGCAGGGCGGGCAGCACCTCGTCCCAGTGTCCGGCCTTCAGCTGAAGTGGCCACAGTGCGCGGGCCAGTCGCAGGGCCTTGTCGATGTGCTGGTACTCGTCCGCCACAAGGACCGCCCGCACCAGGTTCCCGGCCTCGGCCAGCAGGGCCGCCATACCCTCGGCCTCGTCACCGTACGGAGTCCCCCGCTCGGGTGCGGGCTCGGTCCGCCAGCTCTGCGGCAGGGCCGCGTGGGCGGCGTGCAGCGCCCGGTTCAGCAGTCCGTCGAGCACGCGTGACACCGCCGCGAAGCACTCCGGGATCCCGTGCCGGGGACCCGCGGCGTCGGCCAGATGGCGGCGCACCTCGGGCCGGAAGCGGTAACGTCCGTCCCCCACCGACTCCACCAACTGCGCTTCCGCCGCCGCGGCAAGCATCCGGGCGGCCTCCTCCTCGGCGACGGCGGCGGCGTCCGAGGCCAGCCGGGCATCGATCGCGGGCCAGCCACCCAGCGCGGTCAGCCGGCACAGCCGCGCCGCCTCGGGCCCGACACGGCGGCACGCGTCCTGCGTCATGGTGTGCACCGGATGGTGCCCCGCGGGCTCGTCCGGCGGATCCGGGAAGGGCGGTTCCTCGGTCAGCAGGCGCATCGCCGCCGCCTTCAGGGCGAGGGCGTTGCCCGCGCAGGTGTCCAGCAGGGCGGGCATCCGCGGCTTGGCTCGCGCGACCTTGTCGGGCCCGGCCACCTTCCTCAGCATCCGCAAGGCGTCCCGCTCGCTCAGCGGAGGGACGGCGATCCGCTCCGCCTCCAGCGCGAACGGCGGACCCGAGGCCACCACCAGCAAAAACACCTCCGGCGTGGCCGGAATGAGGTTGCGGACCTGCGCGACCGAAGACGCGTGGTCGATCACCACCAGCGCCCTGCGGCCGGCCGTCAACCGCCGGTAGAGCTGTTCACGTCCCGTCTCGGTCGGCGGAATCCGCTCGGGCTCGACTCCCATCTGCCGCAGCAGGCGCAACAGGACGGCGGCCGGTTCCGGTCCATGGTCTCCGGCGGCGTCGGAGAGGTCGACGTAGAACTGCCCGTCGGGGTACCGCGCGATCTGGGCGGCGCCCCAGTGCAGGGCCACCGCGCTGGTGCCGATGCCGGGCGGACCGTGCAGCAGCGCGACCCGCGGCCGCCCGCCCGCGGCGCGGGTCGCCTCCCGCTTCAGCTGTCTGAGGACGGCCTCGCGGTCGGTGAAGTCCCGCGCGGCGGGCGGCAGTCCCGCCACGGGGCGCGGCGCCACCGCCGTGTCCGGCAGGCTCCGCAGCAGAAGGGCCCACTCGCCGGTCCGTCCACCCTCGTCACTCAGGCGCGCATGCATCTGCCGCGCCAGTGCCTCCCACCCCTCCGCGGTGGCCGGCAGCGGCGTCTCCCGGCCCAGAGTCCGTCTCACCAGCGCACCCGTCGACAGGAGCACCTGCTTGCCGACTTCTCCGGCCGCGCCGTTCCCCACCGCCGCGAGGAATGCGGTGAGCGCGCTCACCGTGACGATCTCGATCACACCGGCCCCTCCCCTGGTCCCGGTCCGGTCCCTGGCCGGACTGTATCCCCGCGGCGCCCACCCCGGAAAACCATCCGGCCTCGGCGGCCTCGCCCCGACGCCGGGTCCGCCGGGTCCGCCGAGTCCGCCGGTTCCGCATGCGGGCCGGCCGGATGTCACACTCCGGCGGGCTTCTCTGTCGTACCTGCGCAAGCCATTGCCACCACAGGTACGACACGATGGAGAGCCCGCCATGGCCCGTATCTCGCTCACCCCGCCCAGCACGCTCCTCAACCGCCTCGGCGCCTGGTACTCCCGGCGCACCTACGGCAAGGTGCTCGACCCCGGTCTGGCCGCCGGCCACAATCCGCGGGTGCTGCTCACCTATGTCCGGGCCGAGCGCGGTGCCGCCAGGTGGAACCGCCTGGACCCGACCCTCAAGCACCTCGCGGTCATGGCCACGACGGCGAAGATCAACTGCTCGTGGTGCATGGACTTCGGCCACTGGGAGGCCGACGCCCTCGGGCTCCCGATGGACAAGATCTCCAAAGTGCCGCGATGGCGCGACCACGAGGACGCCTTCACCGGTCTTGAGCTGCTCGTCCTGGACTACGCCGAGGCGATGACCGAGACCGAGCCCCGCGTGACCGACGAGCTCGCGGCCGCCCTGGTCGAACGGCTCGGTGAGGCGGCGTTCGTCGAGCTCACCGCCATGGTCGGCCTGGAGAACTACCGTTCGCGCGTCAACAGCGCCTTCGGCCTGACCAGCCAGGGCTTCTCGGACGCCTGCGGGGTAGCGTCGCGGGCGTGATCGACACGACCACTTTCGAAGAACACCGGCGGATGCTGTTCGGCATCGCCTACCGCATGCTCGGCTCCGTCGCCGATGCCGAGGACGTGGTGCAGGACGCCTGGCTGCGCTGTAGTCAGGTGTCCACGCCGGTGGACAACCCGGCGGGCTATCTGGTCCGTACGGTCACCAACCTCGCGCTCAACCGGCTCACCTCGGCCGCCGCCACCCGCGAGAGTTACGTCGGCCCCTGGCTGCCCGAGCCGCTGGTCACCCGGCCGGACATCGGCGAGGAGGTGGAGCTGGCCGAGTCGGTCTCGCTCGCCATGCTCGTCGTCCTGGAGAGCCTGTCGCCGCTGGAGCGGGCGGTCTTCGTACTCAAGGAGGTCTTCGGCTTCTCCTTCAAGGAGATCGCCGGAATGCTGGAGCGCGGCGAGGCGGCCGTACGGCAGGTGGGCAGCCGGGCCAGGGCGCATGTCCAGGCCCGCCGGCCGCGTTACGACGCCCCGGCGGAGGTGCGGCGGCAGGTCACCGAGGAGTTCCTGGCCGCGTGTCTCGGCGGCGATCTGAACCGGATGATGGAGCTGCTGGCCCCCAATGTGACGGCGTGGAGCGACGGCGGCGGCAAGGTGAAGGCAGCCCTCCGCCCGCAGCGGGGCGCGGAGAAGGTCGCCCGTTTCCTCGCCGCCGTCATCGCCCAGCCGATGGACGACCCCCAGGCGCACGCGGTGGACGTCAACGGCCGTCCGGGGTTGCTGCTCACGGTCGCGGGCCGCCCGGACACGGTCGCCTGTGCGGAGGTCGAGGACGGGCGCATCACGGAGATCCGCATCATCCGCAACCCGGAGAAGCTGCGGCACCTGCCGCCGCCGTAGGCCGCGGGGGGCGGCGCACACCGGCGAACAGGTCGTCCTCGGGAGTCGCGACGGTCTCCGACCTGCTGGAACCTCCTTGGGCGACTACGCGGTGCGCTAAACCGTCAGAGCTGACCAAGATCAACCCGCATCGGAAACGGAGCCGCGACCTTCACCACACCGGTGAATACGTCTCCCTCCCGGTAGACCCTGGCCGCGGGGTCGAGTACGTAGGTGTAGACGAGCGGGACGCCGGTGGCCGCCTGCTCGATCCGCCAGTAGAAGGCAATGCCCGCCTTGGCGTACTGGTCCACCTTCACGATGCGGTCAGTGGTCTCCGAACCGGGCGACACGACCTCGGCGACCAGCAGCACATGCTCGGGGCGGGTGGGCGTGACGTCGAATCGTTTCCGCGCGGTACACGACCACGTCCGGACGACGATTGGTGAGCGGCACATCCTGGAGCCGGACGTCGAAGTCCGTATCGGCGTTCCAGTCAGGGCCCGCGGCGTCTTCCAGGGCGTTGGCCAGGATCCGGGCCAGGCGGCGGTGCCGCTTCGACGCACTGGGGCTCACCACGGCCACCCCGTCCACGATCTCAATGCCCGCGCACTGCTCCTCGGACCAGGAGTCGTACTGCTCAGCCGTGATCTGCTCGTGCATCCACGCCGTAGGGGCCATCTCAGCAGCCTCCCATCACGGTTCACGGGTGAAGATCTCCACGTCTTCGAGTGCGTCGGCGGCGGCGCCCGCGAGGGACTGGTCCCCCTGAAGCCTCCCCACCGCCTCGACCGCCTCGGGCGACACCTGCCGGTGAAGCCGGGCCAGGTGGCCCAGCGCGAGGGCCGCGGCCCTGCGCACGTCGGACTCGGGGTGCGAGGTGAAGTGGATCAGCCATCGCTCCACCCACTCTCGGTCCTGAATGTTCAGAGAGGCTGCGATCAGCGTCTCGGAGATTTCTCGCGGCTGCCCGGAACCGAAGATTTCCGCAGCCTTCTCCGCGGTAACCTGCTCAGGCTTTTTGTACTCCATGAAAAAAGAAACTCCTAGCCAGGCGACTACTTGATCTTACCCTTGGCCGTCACGAGACCCGCTTTCCGCAGCGCACTCTGCATCTGCTGACTCAGCTCATTCCACTTCCGGACGTGACCGTGATAGATGCCGGTGCCATTGTGCGTTTCGTCGAATACCGCGAACTCTCCGGCCTCTTTGTCCACCCCCACCCGTCGCGTCGTATTGGGGTTGAAGGTAATCGAATTCTCCAAGGTGCTCTGAGGATTCGAAGGCTCGGGGGCAGCGTTCCCTCTCTGTGTCTGTCCGTGCTTGGGCGAGGGCTGGAAGGTCAGGTTCTGCTGGTCTTCATCAGCGGACTTCGATGCCTCCTCATTCTGCCGGTCGGGCGAACCGTCAGGCCCTGTTCCGCCGCTCGCGGCCATCAGGACGATGCCCAACGCCCCGTACGCCGCCGCGTGGACGGCGGCCTCGCGGGTGATGACCGTCGCGCCCACTCGGGCGCCCGCCAGGGCGAGGCCGAGGCCGCCGGCGGGGGTGATGAGGGTCAGGAGGGACAGCAGGAGGAGGGCGAAGCCGAGGTAGGCCAGGAAGTTGTTGAGGGCGTCGAGGAGGTGGAGGTTGCGGATGACGGGGCCGTTCGGGGGTGCGCCGTCGGCCAGTCTCAACAACAGCAGCGCACCCACGACACAGCCACCCAGCGCGGTCCAGACGCGGAAGCGGATCGTGGCCAGCGCCTCGCCATGCGGCAGCGCGAGGCTCGCCCGCCACGCCCGCAGCAGTCGGACCAGCTGCCAGCCCGTCCACAACAGGCCCGCGATCCCGAAGCCGACCAGGACGTGGAGCCCGGTGCCCGAGGCGAAGCGCTGTTGAAGGTCGGCCGCGGACGGGAAGGAGCCGATCGCCAGGAGGAGCAGCGCCGGGGTCGCCAGAGCGACGGACACGAGCACGTACCACTTCCGGCGCCGGTCCCGCAGCGTCCCGGCCACCCTCGCCACGGCCCGTAAGTCGACGCCCCGCCAGGCGTGTTCGCGGTCGGAGGCGTCGATCTGGGCGGCGGACCAGGCGACCGTACGGTGCAGGCTCCCGGCGCCGGGGTACGGCGGCGCCCCAGCCGCCGCCCCGTAGAGCAGGGACCGCCGCAAGCGCGCGAAGCGCAGCGCGATCAGCGTGGACCAGGGCACGCCCCAGGCCCCGTACGCCGCCAGCGCGCTCAAGCCGGTCCTGCCCGCGCGTTCGGCCCGCAGCAGGACCCCCGGCACGACCGCCTTCCCCCGCCACAGCTGCCGCAGGTCGACGGCCATGGCGACCGCCAGACACACCAGCGGAGCCGCCCACAGCATCCCCTCGAACGTGTCGACCCGCTCCGCCGCACCCCGGTCCATCGGATGCGCGGCGGCGTAGTTGGTCAGCATGTGGAGCCCGGACGTGGCGGCGAGCGGCAGCACGCCGAGGGCCCGCGCCCAGCCCCGGCCGCGCAGCAGGACCCCGACGCCGAGCGCCGCCATGGCCGTATAGACCAGGTGGGGGCTGGTGGCAGCGGCCGGGGTGCGGTCACCGAGCTCCAATGCGCCCTGAGGAGCGGGGAACCAGGCGGAGAAGACCTGCTCGGCACCCGGGATGTACGGCGCCCGGAGGCTGTCGGGAACGGCCCAGCCGCCGGCCGGGTGCGCGATCGCCCGATCCGCGTCCAGCCCGTACCGCGCCACCGCTTCCAACAGCCCGAACCCGGCCCCCAGCGCCGCGCCGAGCACCACGTAGTCCGTCAGGCCCCACTGCCGACGGATCCTGACGTTCCACGCCACGAGCAGCAGCGGCGCCAGCTTCATCAGCTCTTCGATGACCGGATCGACCGCATAGCTCGCGGTCTTCACGACATCGGTCAGCGACTCCCCGGTGGCCTCGGCGGCCCCGCGCGTATACGCCAACTCCAGCAGCGCCGCCGCGGCCCCGGCCCCGTAGACACCGACCGCGATGGCCAGCAGCGCCGTGGACATGCGCACCGACCGGGTCGGCGAGGACAACACCAGAAGCTGCACCACGCCGTACACGCTCGCGGCCAGCATGAGTAACGCCACGCCCAGTCCCCCCGACTGTTCGGCTCAGGGGGCGAGGCTATGGCTCAGATCATGGTCGCGGCAACGGGCCGCAACGGGACTCCCGCCTGCCGCTCACGGGCCGACCCCGTCCCCGCCGTCGGCGGGCGCCCTTTCCGGCTGCTCCCCCGGTCAGATGAACGGCGTACAGGCGCCGGTCGGCAGGATTCCTGCGGCGCTCGATCAACCCGCGCTCCTCCAACTCGTCGTGACACGGCTCGTACCGTCCAGGGCATGGCTGCTGGGGGTGCTGGGAAGCGGCGCGTACGCAGAGTGCGCTTGGCTTCGGCCCGGTATGGGAGGGATCCGCGCCGCAGCCGGACCCGCAACTGTCGAACCTCTCCGGTGGCAGCCCTCACTCGGTCGGCCTAGCGTGGTTGGTGTAGCGGTCGGCGGGCTGAGAGTCGCCTTCCTGGTGAGGGGTGGTCAGAACTCCACTTCTGCGACCGGTTTTCCAGACATCAGCGCGCATCTGCCTCAACCCGCGCAGTGCCGCCTCCCCCAGGGGAGAGCCATGGGATAGAGCCGGGTGAAGGTCCTGCGGGCCAGGCCGGGACAGGCATCGTGACGCCGGCTTCACGGCGGCGCTCACTGCCCTTGCAGCCCCATTTCATGAAGAGCTCCGGCGGAGGAGTGGAAACGACCATGCAGATGAATGATATGTACCAGAGCGCGATCAACGGGACGTTGAAGTCCGGGTATACAGAGCTGGGACAACCTCTGACGTTCCACAACATGACCACCACGTGCTTGGCCATGTATGAGATCGCTAGCGACGGAACTCGCTGGGGCTGGGACAAGGAAGAGCAGGAGTTCTCGTCCGGACAGCCGTCGGGTCAAATCGTGCAGGGTACGGCCCATCCTGGATATCAGGGCGGCCAGTCGACGACATTGGAACAACCGTACTTGAACGCCTACTGGCTGTTCGTGAACGCTTGGAGTGGCGCGTTCGCCGCGGTCTTCCAGACCCCGACCGATGGCAGCAGTGACATTTACATCACGGATTGGGATCTGCTGGAGCCCAACGACATCGGGACGATACCGACGCCCGACACCGACGCCGGGATCCTTATTCCAACAGATTCACCGCGGATCGTGGTCGGCAGCGGCCTGCTAGGACCTACGGGATATGGGACGCCAAATGTCGTGATCCGGGAACAGTTCTGGCAGCGCCTCCCGGATTCCTACAGCATCGCGCCGGGAGAAACCAAGCATTCATCCTACACCGTGACGTCCGGCAGACAGCAGACCACCTCCGAGTTGAGCACGCTCGAGGCGTCGGTCAACGCGTCAGCCAGTGCCGGCTGGGGGCCGGTGTCTGCGTCCGTCTCGGCCAGCCTGAGCACCTCGTCCACGAATTTCCAGCAGGTCACCGTCACTGAGCAGACGACGTCCTATGTCTCTGAGAAGTACAGCCTCGACCAGGGCGCCGAATCACCCGAAATGATGCTGTACTGGCAACTGGCCGACGTCGTGACGATTTACGACTGGGAAGGAACTCCGCTCGGCTCCATCATCACTGGAACACAGCCGACCGTGATCGGCGGCCCCTACACTCCGCCCAGTCCCGCCGAACTGACGCACTGACGCTTTGACGCTCTGACGCACAGGGGAAAGATCATGCAGATGAACCCGACATATCAGCAGGCCCTCAACGGTACGCTGGTGTCCAAGAACACCGGCAGTACCGGACAGTTCGCCTTCTACAACGCCACGAATATTCCGCTGGGTGGATACCTCATATCCGACACAGGTGTCTGGCTGGGCATGGCGCCGGGCGGCACCAGCTTCGGTCTGGGAAACCCATCGCTACTCCTGAAGCCGTACACCCCGTGGTCGACGTTTACCTCGCCGATCGACTACGGCTGGTATTTTATCTTCGTCAACTACTACAGCGGCGCCTTCGCCGCCGCTTATCCGGCCACAGCCGCAGTACCCTGGCAGGGCGACGAGTACGTACTCACCGTCTCGTCTTCCGATCTGCTCAATCCCAACGACATCGGATCGCCTCCGACTCCCAACGAGGCCGTCGTCATTCCCCCTGACTCGCCCCGGGTGGTGGTCGGCTGCGGAGGCGTCAACGGCAACAGCATTGCCCGGGAGCAGTACTGGCGACGGCTGCCCAGTTCGTACTGCATCGCCAAGGGCGAACAGCGGACGGAGAACTACACGACCACGTCGGGGATCGAGGTCACGACATCGCAGCAGTCACAGCTGGCCGCATCCCTGGGTGTCAGTGCCAGCGCTGGCTGGGGGCCGATCTCGGCCAGCATCTCGGCGTCGGTCAGTGCCAGCTCCAGCACATCCCAGCAAGTTACTACGAACACGCAGAGCACGTCCTTCATTTCCCAGGATTTCGACAACGTCAAGGGTTCGACCGCGCAGATGTTCCTTTATTGGCAGCTCACCGACGTGATCACGGTGTTCGACTCCAACGGGAATGCTCTCTCTTCCCTCATCTACGGCTCCGAGGAACCTGCGGTGATCGGCGGCCCGTACGACCCGTCCCACCTCCCGTCGCGTCCGCTGAAGAAGGAGGTTCCCATGTCTCCGCAGATGCGAGAACTCCTGACGAAAGAGCGAGGAGACTAATCGCGGAATCTGACCGCCCACCCGCAGCGACCTCCCGGTGAGCGGTCTCTCACCTCGGCGCGGTCGACGCGCTTGCGTATGGAGGCACCCATGCCAGAATGGGACGGTGCTAAACTACCACAGCCCAGTCAGGACCTCTTCACGGCCTCCTGTCAATTGACCGACGAAGAGCACGAGATCATCCAGGCAGTTGTGGAGCGGGTCAAGCTGATGGCTGCCGAGAAGCCCAACATACTCGTATCCCTCGCGGTGGGCGCCGGCGATCCGGCCACGGCATGGCAGAACCCGTCGCTAGACGTGGACCCCATGGTCCTTGCCAGGCAAAGCGAACCAGGATATTTCACGGATGCCGCGAAGAATGGCTACTTCGTCATCTCGATCATCCTGAACAGGTCCAGCTTTCCTAAAGAGCAAAATTTCACCCAGACAGAGACCGACTCATTCGTCCAAATACAGGCTCCAGCCAGGTTCCCCCTGAACGACCCACCCACGAGCAAGACATGGGCGGCGCTGGCAGAGCTGGCCGACTTCGTGAAGAAAAAGGGCGGCCTGTGGGTGGTGGCAAACTGTCTGACCGACCACCACTACCAGCGGATCATGGACCTTGTAGCGAAGGGCGGCAGGGTCACCTCCGCGTACCTCCACTCTTATGCCCTCAAGGGGCATACCATCGAGAGGGCGTACAACCTTCACGGGAAGATGTGCCAGTACAAGAATAGCCACTTCGAACGCCTCGGTGACGTCTTCGAGCAGCTGGATACCCAGGGGCTCGTCGTTCTCGCGAGCTGATCAGGTTGATGGTGGATCGTGTCCTGGACTTTAATTGGCCGGGAACTCTCCGTTGCGCACGGCGCTCGTGAAGGAAGTCCACGCCTCCACGGGGAAGACGAGGGCGGGGCCTGCCGGGTGCTTGCTGTCGCGGACGGGGACGACACCGGCAGTGGCGGCTATGGCGAGTGCGAATTCCACGCACTCACCCCCATTACCGTTGCTGTAGCTGGACTTGACCCACTCAGCACGGGACAGGTCGAGGGCAATCCTCATCGGGTGTATTCCTCCATTGCACTACGGATCATGGACAGTGACTGTTCGGGATGGAGCGCAGCAGCCCGCAGCCAGTCGTAGGTGGCTGTCGCATTTGCCACCGCTTCCGGTGAATCGATCAGTTGGCCTGCCATCGCCGTGTCCACGTAGGCGACATTGGGACCTTCGTCGAACGTCAGGAGCGTGTAACTCTCCGATGCGGCGGGCGCCCCCACCGCGAACGGTAGTACCTGAAGGGTGATGTGCGGAGACTCCGCCTCCTCCAGGAGGTGGGCGAGTTGTACGGCCATGACCCCTGAGCCACCCACCGCAGTCCGTAGACACGCCTCGTTCAGGACGCACCAGAGCAGCGGAGGCGGATCCTTCTCCATCACCTCCCGCCTCCGCAATCGCCCGTCCACCAGCTCATCGATCTTGCTCGTGCTCTTCCGGGGGTGCGCGGCCTGGAAGACCGCCCGCGCGTACTCGGGGATCTGGAGCATGCCCATGACCAGCGCCGCCGAGTAGTTCGAGATGCCCGTCGCCTGCCGCTCCAGCTGCACGTACGGCACGAACCAGTCCGGATAGCCGTGCTGGCTGGCCCGCATCCGCAGGCGCGCGAACGTGCCCGGCGTGCCGAAGACCCGGTCGCACGCGTCGGCGAACTCGGGGCTGGCCAAGCGCTCGCCCGCCTCCACCTTGGCCACATATTGCTGTCCGTAGTTGGCCTTCAAGCCCAACTCCCGCTGGCTCAGCTCCGCCTGTAACCGCCAGGTCCGTACCTCGGCTCCGAGGAACGCCGCCCCGCTGGATGGTTCCTGGCCTTCCTTGACCTCGCTCACCTGTGGTTCTCCCCTCACCCCAAGCTTCTTGGTGTGCCCCGATCCCTGTTGCGCGTGGCCCCGCAGGGCAACGCTGGGAGTACACAGAGTGATTAAAGCTCGCAAGACACATCCAGGTCAGGAAGAACCCCCCATGGTGTTTCCCTCCGAACACATCACCGAATCCACCCGACATCGCGTCGCGGACCGGGTCACCCGCGAGATGCGGGAAGTGGCGCGGCGACGTGGCTGGAGTTCGGCGGGCCCGGCCGAGCCACCGGTGGGAGGGACCCCGTGCGTCCTCTTCTGCGGGGCGCTCCCCGAAGACCTCGCACGGCGCCAGGAGCCGCCCACACCCACATCCACACCGGAGAGTGACCGTTGAACGACACCTGCCCCACCTGCCGCCACTACGCGGCACTGCGCGAACAGGCCAAACGAGCCGGTGACCACAGCAAGGCCACCGACTACGAGGTACTGCGCCGACGCCACCCCGCCCACACCGTCCACATCCCCCGCCAGCCCGAAGGACGAGCCGTATGAACCACCAGCTCCAGCAGCCACAGCCCAGCACCCGTCCAGCACCCGCCCTCGGCCAGGTGGCGTACGACCCGGCCAGTGGCCGTACCGGCGTGGTGCAGGCGGTGCACAGCGTCGCCGAATTGTGCTTCGACCACCGGATGAGCAGCGATCGCGTCGCGTTCCTCCGGCCGGAGCGAGGCGGCGTCGAGTGGACGGCCGACGCCGGGGCCCTCCGTTTCCCGGCGGACGGGGAGGGCGGCGGGCAACACCCGCACGCGCCGTAGCCATGCTCGGTGCGGTGCGCGCCCCGCCGCCGTCCTGACGGTGGTCAGTGCCAGTCGCCGCACCCCGCGCCAGGCTCGCCACCACGTCGGCTCCCGGCTCCCGACTCCGGGCTCCCGGCCGTGAATCGAAACGGCCCGTCGCCGCGTTTCCAGAACCTCGGACCGCGGATCGAGGAGATGCGCCGTCCGCCGGGCTGAGCAGTGCCCTGACGCCGCCGCTGCCCGGTGGCGCCTCCCTCCGTCCCGTGCGAGGGAGGACCCATGGATCCGTCCGGCGACGCCTCCGGCCCCGCCGAGCCGCCTCATCCGCTGAGCGGGAGCGAGCGAAGGGAGTACGAGCGGCTGCGCGAGGCGGCGGCCGTGCGCCATCGGCGGCTTCGCCACGTGGGCGCGTGTGTGCTGCTCGTCCTGGCGGTTCTGCTCTCCCCGCTCGCCGTCGTCGCCACCTGGCTGCACGAAGAGATCACCGACCCCCACCGGTATGTCCAGACCGTCGCCCCGATCGCCAGGAACCCCGGGGTCCAGGCCACCGTCACCAACCGGCTCACCAAACGCGTGGTCGACCGGGTCGACGTGCCCGCCATCACCGCCCACCTCGCCAGGAACCTCGACAAGACCGGAGCCCCGTCCGTCGTCGTGGACGGCACCCGGATGCTCGGCGGGCCGCTGGAGAGTGCCCTCACCAACGCCGTGCGGCGCGTGGTCCACAAGGCGATCGCCAGCGAGCAGTTCCCGTTGGTGTGGGACGCGGCCAACCGCCGTGCCCACGCCGCCGTCGTCAAGGTCCTCACCGGTGAGGGCACCAGCGCGGTCCAGGCCCGCGGGAACGCGATCGTCCTGGACATCGGCACCCTCGTCGACAACGTCAAACAGCGCCTCGTCCGGGCGGGCTACGAGAAGGCCGCCAAGATCCCGCACATCGACCGGCAGTTCACGCTGGCGCGGACGGACAAGCTGGACGAGGCACAAGGCGCGATGCGCCTCCTCGACGTCGTCGGCACCTGGCTGCCCGCCGTGACGATCGTGCTCGCCGCGCTCGCCGTGTGGACCTCCCCCGCGCATCGGATCACGCTGCTGGCCGCCGGGGTCGGTACGGCGGTGATGATGATCGCGCTACTGGTCGGCCTGGCCGTGGTGCGCGGCGTCTACCTGGACTCCGTCCCGCCCACGACCCTGCCCCGGGGCCCGGCGGCCTTCATCTTCGACACGCTCGTACGCTTCCTGCGCGAAAGCACCCGCACCCTTCTCGTCGTCGCGATCGTCACCGCGCTCGCCGCGTATCTGTACGGCCCCGGGCGCGGGGCCCGCGTCGTGCGCTCGGCCGCGGCGCGCGGCACCGGCGCCATCGGCCGGGGGCTGGCCCGCGTCGGAGCCCGCACCGGGGGGTTCGGCCGCTGGCTGGACACCCATCGGGCCTGGACCACCGGCGTGGTGATCACGGGCGGCGCGCTGGCCCTGGTGCTGTGGAACCACCCCACTCCGGCGTCCGTCGGGCTCGTCCTCGGCGTCGTCGTGGGGGTCCTGGCAGTGCTCGGCATCCTCGCCGGGGCGTCCGGGCCTACGGCGAAGGGCCGGACCGCGTCCGGGCCCACGGCGAGCGGCCCCGCCCCCGATGGCCCCGCCGTCGGCGGCCGTCCTGGGCATCCCTGACCCATGAGGGCGCCGCGGACGCTGTGGGAGCGCGTCACGACCGCCATCGGCGGCGGCCCGGCCGCCCGGTTCCTGGAACGGCTGGCGGCGGTGAACGTGCTGGAAGCCGCCACCCGGCTGGCGGCCCAGGCGTTCCTCACCGCCCTCCCCCTGCTGATGGCGGTGGCGGCCTTCGTCCCCGACGCGTTGCAGAACCTCCTGGCCGACTCGCTGCGCTCGGTGGTGGGCGTGCGCGGTGACGTCCTCGACGAGGTACGCCGTACGTTCACCACCCGGGGAACGGCGAAGAACACCTCGGGGGTCGTCGGACTGCTGGTCGCCCTGGTGTCCGCGACGGCGTTCAGCAGGGCGCTCCAGGCGATCTGCGAACGCTGCTGGGGGCTGCCCAGGGCGGCGGTGCGCGTCACGGCGTGGCGCTGGCTGCTGTGGCTGCTCGTCTGGCTCGCGGTGCTCCTCGTCCAGGCGCCGGTGCGCAGGGGGTTCGGCACCGGCATCGTCTCCGGGCTGGCGCTGTCCGTGCTGTCGGCCGTACTGCTGTGGTGGTGGACCCAGCATCTCCTGCTGAGCGGCCGCGTCACCTGGACGCATCTGCTGCCGGGCGCCGTGCTCGCCGGTGTGGGAACCGTCCTGCTGGGTTACCTCTCCCGGCTGCTCATGCCCGTGGCCATGGCCCGCAGCCTCGCCGACTTCGGCCCGCTCGGCCCCGTTTTCACCCTTCTGACCTGGCTGATCGTCGTCTTCCTCATCGCCGTTGCCGGTCTCGCGGCCGGACCGGCGGTGGCCTCGTCGGCCTGGTACGCACGGACCATCGGCCCGCCGCGGGGAAGTCCGGGACGCAAGCGGACCTGACGGCCCGGACCGGACCGGCCCGCCCCGCTTCGTGGAGCGGTGGTTCAAACCCCGCCCCGTCTCCCTCGGTGTGGCACCGAACGGCTGCGGATCGCGATCCCGTCCCAGTAGGGTCCTGCGTACGAGAGGGGGAATAACACCCGTGTATTCACCCGTTCTTGACCCGAGGTAGGCGCCATGCTGCACGGCATCGACGTGAGTTCGCACCAGTCCACGTTCGACGCGGACGGACTGGCCTTCGTCTTCATCAAGGCCACCGAAGGCCGGTCATACATCAACCCGAAGCAGACCTCGCAGGCGTCCCGGGCGCGCAAGGCGGGATGCGTCGTCGGCTTCTACCACTTCCTGTGGCCGGGCAATATCGCGGCACAGGCGCGCTACTTCGTCGAGAAGTGCGCGTCCCAGAAGCACGATCTGCTCGCCGTGGACTGGGAGACCACCGGTTCCGGCACCCGCGCCAGCAACGCCGAGAAGGACCGGTTCATCCGCGAGGTCAAGAAGCTGCGGCCCACCCACCGGGTGATGCTCTACTGCAACCGGAACTTCTGGCTCAACTACGACACCACGTCGTACGCGGGCGACGGCCTGTGGATAGCGGACTACGTGACGGCGGGCAAGCCGCGCATCAAGGCGAAGTGGCGAATCCACCAGTACACCGACCGCCCGCTGGACAAGGACGTGGCGAACTTCTCCAGCAAGTCCGCGCTCCAGGCCTGGGCCGACCCCAGCCGGGCGGCGCTCACCGCCGATGAGGAGACGGAGGACGTGGCGGACGCGGAGACCGCGGAGACCGCGGAGGACGGGGCCTGACCGGCCCCGGGCCCCTCGGGGCGTTGTCGGTGGGGGCGCCTACGCTGCCCGGTATGAGTTACGCAGACCTGCGCGAACTCCGCAGCGCGCTCACCACCGCGTCGGACATCGCCTTCTCGCTGGACGCCGCACCCTCCGGGCCGGAGACCGAGCTGCTCACCGACGCCCTGCGGCGGGCGCTCGCCGCGGCGGGGTCGCTGACCGCCGAGCACGGTTCCACGGGCTGCCCGGAGCATCCGCGCGGAGCCGTCGATCCGCTGTACGGGGATCCGGACGACCCGCTGCCGCCCGGCTACGGCCGCTGTCTGCTGTGCAACGACCGCAGACGGCGGGCCGGCGCACAGCGGCGCGGCTGGCGCTGAGCGCGCCGGCCGCGCCGTCGTCCGTACGGCCCGTGTCGCCGGTCCTCGGCCAGCTCAGCGGGTCCGTTCACGGCCCGTTTCAGCCGGTCTTCTCGCCGCTCTTGTTCTGGGCCGCCCAGAACTCGTCGAAGGTGAGCAGACCGTCACCGTTGGAGTCGTGGGCGTTGATGACGGCCTGGGCGACGGGCTCCGTGACATACGGGTCCCCCAGCTGCGCCATCACGCTCTTGTACTCGGCCGCGGTGATCTGGCCGTCACCGTTGAGGTCATACCGCTCGAACGCCTTGCGCGCCGCCTCGATGTCCGCCACCTGTTCCGCCCCTTCCGTGCGTTTCCTGACCCGCACAGATTAGCGGTCGGGGGTGGCCGGTTCGTCTCGGCCGTGTCACGGCGCGCTCGGCGTTCGGTTCGCGGCCTCAGGCCCGGCGGTGTACCCGGCTCCCTCCGTTGACCAGCCTCATATAGCGGTCCCAGTCCCACAGCGGGCCGGGGTCGGTGTGGTCGGTGCCGGGGACCTCCACATGGCCGATGATGTGGTCGCGGTTCTTGGGGATGCCGTAACGGTCGCAGACGGCCGCGGTCAGGGCGGCGGACGAGGCGTACATCTCGTCCGTGAACCACTTGGGGTCGTCCACCCAGCCCTCGTGCTCGATGCCGATGCTGCGGTTGTTGTAGTCCTTGTTGCCCGCGTGCCAGGCGACGTCCTTCTCCCGGACGAACTGCCCGATGTAGCCGTCGGCCGAGGCGACCATGTAGTGGGTGGAGACCTGCTTGGCCGGGTCCTGGAAGATCTTCATCGCGTCCGGGAAGGTCTCCTGCGTCACATGGATGACGACGAAGTCGATCGGATACGAGGTCGGGCGGCTGGAGACGCGGTAGTTGGAGGAGGAGGCCGGGATCCAGTGGGTGGGGGGATAGGCGGCCGCGCGGCGGCGGCGTCTGTCGTCGGCGTGGGCGGTGGTGGCCGTCGCCGCGGTGGCGGCGAGTCCGGTGGCGGCGGTGGCGAGATAGGCGCCCGAGCGGAGCAGGGCGCGCCGGGTGGGGGTGCGGCCGTGCGCTTCCATGGGGGTCTCCCGAATGTCGTAGCGGGGACAAATAGCGGGGACAAAGGGGGTGACGCGTGGGGGTGTGACGCGCGTAGCGCGCTTCCATGGTGAGTCCTCGGCAGGGCCATGCCAAGAACCGCCGCGCAAAGAAAGATTTCGTGTCACGGTCTGGACCACTGGAGTTTTGAAAGAATCAGGTCGACAACAAAGGAGATTTGCCGCTCTACCCGCCATTAACAAGGCAAGTGTTACACCTCACCTTGGATTGGCTTGGAAGTGGTCTACCACCTCTGCGATAGTCGGGGCCGCGACCCCCATTGACCCGAGCGAGGTCGCTTCCCCCGAATGCCACGGCGAACACCCCTTTCGCGCCATGGCCGGGGAGGGAAGGGGCCCCGGTGCCGTCGGCGCACGACGACACCGGGGCCCCTTTCACGCTCCTTCACGCTCCGCGCGTGGTCCGTACCGGCGTACGCACGATCAGTTTTCGGCCACTCGCATCTCAAACCAGGTCGTCTTGCCGCACGGCAGCAGATCGACCCCCCACCGCTGGGAGAGCTGGTCGACCAGCATCAGCCCGCGCCCGCTGGTGTCGAGATCCCCCACCGGCATCAGACACGGCAGCCCCCGGGACGGGTCGCGGACCTCGACCCGGATCCAGCCGCGCCGCCGCAGCATCCGCAGCCCGAAGGTGCGGGCGCCGGTGTGCCGTACGGCGTTGCCGACGAGCTCGGAGACCAGCAGCACCGTGTGCTCGGCGAGCTGATGACCCAGCCCCCAGTCCCGCGCCACCACGAATTCGGCCATCCGGCGGGCGGTCCCCGCGGACTCGGGGCGGGAGGGCAGCCGCACCTCCTCGCACGCGGGGTTCCCGAAGAGGTCAAGCGCCCTGAGGGCCAGATCATCCTCGACGGACGGCGCCCCCCGCACCGCAGCCGTACCAGTGCGCTGCCGCGGCTGCTCCATTCCCTCCAAGCCCGCCATGCCCCCCATCATGGCCGCCCAAAAGGCCATCCGGGGCGGAACCATGGGATTCCGACCACCGGAGCCCCAGGCTCCATACATCCGATCCGACATATGCCAAGGGCAGTTGGGGAACCGCAGCGCCCCATCTGACCAGCGATGTCACCGCGCGTACGCGTGATCACCCAGCGTACCGGACCGGGTCAATCGAGGGCCGACCGTTGGCGAAGAAAATTCGCTCGCACGGGGCATACGCGGCTCCACGACCCCGGCCGGGGTGGCTTCACAAACCCCGGCCGAGGCGATCGGAACCGGTCGGGTGTCAGCGGAACGTGGCCTTGCCCGGCCCGTCCTCGACAAAGCTGCGCATCCCGATCTCCCGGTCCTCGGTGGCGAACAGCCCGGCGAACCAGTTCCGTTCGATGGCGAGACCGCTGTCGAGGTCCGTCTCCAGCCCCCGGTCCACCGACTCCTTGGCCGCGCGCAGCGCGATCGCCGGGCCCTTGGCCAGCTTCGCCGCCCAGGCGTGGGCCTGCTCATAGACCTCCTCGGCCGGTACCACCCGGTCCACCAGGCCGATGGCGAGCGCCTCGTCGGCCTTGACCTGACGGCCCGTGAAGATGAGGTCCTTGGCCTTGGCCGGTCCGACCAGCCGGGCCAGCCGCTGGGTGCCGCCCGCGCCGGGGATCAGACCGAGCAGGATCTCGGGCTGGCCGAGCTTGGCGTTCTCGGCGGCGATACGGAAGTCGGCGCACAGCGCCAGCTCGCAGCCGCCGCCGAGGGCGTAGCCGGTGACGGCGGCGACCACGGGCTTGGGGATGCGGGCCACGGCGGTGAAGGACTCCTGGAGGTCACCGGAGCGGGCCACCATCGCGGCGTGGTCCATCTCCCGCATCTCCTTGATGTCCGCGCCGGCCGCGAACACCTTCTCACCACCCCAGATGACCACCGCGCGCACATCGTCGCGGCGGGTCACCTCGGCCGCGAGCTCCCGCAGCCGGTCCTGGGTGGCGATGTCGAGCGCGTTCATCGGGGGGCGGTCAAGGCGGAAGGTGGCGACGCCGTCGGCAACCTCGAGGTTCACAGTCATGAGCGCAGGTTAGCGCCCGCTAACAAGGGAGCGGAGGGGCGGGGGTGGCACCGGGAGGAACGCCGGGGCCGGTGCCGGGGCGCCCCCGACCCGGCGCCCGGACACCTGCCGAGGTCACGCCTTCCACTTCTCCCAGGACATGTTCCAGCCGTTGAGCCCGTTGTCCGGCTGGACGGTCTCGTCATGGGAGTTCTTCACGATGACCACATCGCCGAGGATCGACTTCCGGAAGAACCAGGCCGCCGGGGTGGAGGGATCCCCTCCGCCGCGCTGGTCGAACAGGCCCACACAGCCGTGGCTGACATTGGACGAACCGAACGTGGGCCGCCCCGCCCAGTAGTTGCCGTGGATGAAGGTGCCCGAGGTCGACAGCCGCATCGCGTGCGGCACGTCCTTGATGTCGTACTCCCCGTCGAAGCCGACCGTGGCGCCGTCCATCCGGGTCACCGGATGCTTCTCGCTGATCACCATCTTGCCGTTGTAGGTCTCATGGCCGGGCGCGCCCGAGGTGATGGGGATGGTCTTGATGGTCTTGCCGTCCCGCTTGACCGTCATCTTCTTGGACTTGGCGTCGACGACGGAGATCTGGCTGCGGCCGATGGTGAACGTCACGGACTTCCGCTGCTCGCCGTAGACCCCCGGCCTGCCCTCGACCCCGTCGAGGTCCAGCCGGAGCGTCACCTTGGTGCCGGCCTTCCAGTACTTCTCGGGGCGGAAGTCCAGCCGGTCGTTGCCGAACCAGTGGCCCTCGATCGGCACCGACGGCGAGGCGCTGACCTTTATCCCCTTCTCCACGTCCGCCGGGTGGGTGATGCCGCGGGTGAAGTGGAGCGAGACCGGCATGCCGACGCCGACCGTCGTGCCGTCCTCCGGGGTGTAGATGCCCACGAAGGTGTTCTTGGGGCGGAGGGTGGTGAAGGTGGCGTGCTTGGCCGTGGTCAGACCGTGGGCGTCCTTGGCGACCGCGTCCACGGTGTAGGTGGTGTCCGAGCGGAGATGGGTGTCGGGCCGCCAGCTCTTCCCGCCCTGGGCGATCTTCCCCTCGACCGGGGTGCCCTTCGCGTCCTTGACCTTGACCGAGGACAGGGTGCCCTTCGCCGAGGTGACCTTCAGCGCGCCGCTGGTGTCCACGTCCTTGGCGCCGTCCTTGGGCGCGATGGTCACCACGGCGCGGGAGGTCCTGGGCCGGTCGCCCTTGCCGTCCTTGCCCTTCTCACCGTCATCGTCGGAGCCGCCGCACGCGGCCACCGCCATCAGCAACACCCCGAGCAGCAGCGCGAGAAGCCCCTTGCGGCCGCCCCGCACCGCCTCCGGTATCCGCCGCACCGTCACAACAGCTCTCCCCTCCCCAGGGCCGCGCCCCCGCGGCAACCCCGACACGCACAAGGCGCTCCTGGCGATAGGTAATCACACGCCGCCGACAGTGGACTCCCCCCGATGGTCACGTTTCAGTCCCAGGCCAGAGGGGTCCCAGGATGATCGTCCGGTGGCGGTGGGGGCCGGGCGCCATTGAGCCCCGGGTTCTGGGGTCTTCCGGCGAGTGAGCCGAAGGGGCGCGTCGCTGTCGTAAGGGAGAGCGCGCGCAGGGAGCGAGGAACGAGCGACCGAGCACGGTCGACCGTCGACAGTGACTGAAGCGCCCCGGAGGCGAACCGAGCCTTATAGAAAGGGGATTACGGGCAGAACAGGTGGGAGGGCGCAGGGTGGGCCGTGCGGGACGGGACACCGCGGGCCCACCGCCCGCCATGAGGTGCTGCCCGCCTCCCTCCCACGGGGCGGAGGCGGTTGGCCGCGAGCCGCGGAGGCCGATGTGTCCGGCGCAGCCGAGCAGGAGACGCGTACCGCCCAGCGGGAGACCCGCGACGGAACACCCGCACGCCCCTCGGCGACGGCGGTGGGGCACCCCGTCGGCCGCCGCCCCACGGCCGTCGCGCCGCGCCGCGGCCGGTCCCCCGCCCCCGCGGCGGGCCCCGCCGTCCTGCCGGGCAGCCCGGAGCCGCTCGGCGCCCGCCCCTGCCGGGGCCCTGACGGGGCGTGGGGCACCAACTTCGCGCTGTGGGCGGGCGGTGCCGAGGCCGTCGAGCTCTGCCTGTTCGACGACGACGGCCGCGAGCTCCGCTGCCCGCTCACCGAGCTCACTCACCAGGTCTGGCACGGCTTCGTCCCCGGAGTGCTGCCCGGCCGCCGCTACGGCTACCGCGTGCACGGCCGCTGGGACCCCTGGATGGGCGCCCGCTGGAATCCGGCGAAGCTGCTGCTGGATCCGTACGCCCGCGCCGTGGACGGGGACTTCGCGCTGCCCGCGGAGGTCTACGGACATGTGCGGGACTGGCCGCAGCAGCATGTGGCGGACACCGTACGGGACGATCGCGACTCCGCCCCGTACGTCCCCAAGGGCGTGGTCATCGGCGACGACGCGGCGGCCGGCGCGCCCGACGAGTGGACCGAGGACCGGCGGCCCAAGACGCCCTGGGCCGAGTCGGTGATCTACGAGCTCCATGTGCGCGGCTTCACCATGCGCCACCCCGGGGTACCGCCCGAGCTGCGCGGCACCTACGCGGGGCTGGCGCATCCGGCGGCGGTCGAGCATCTGACCCGGCTCGGGGTCACGGCGGTGGAGCTGCTGCCGGTGCATCAGTTCGCCCATGAGGACCATCTGCTGCGCCGGGGGTTGCGCAACTACTGGGGCTACAACTCCATCGGCTACTTCGCGCCGCACGCCGGATACGCGGCCGGCGGCACCCGGGGCCAGCAGGTCGGGGAGTTCCGGCGGATGGTGCGCGCCCTGCACGCCGCCGGGATCGAGGTGATCCTCGACGTGGTCTACAACCACACCGCCGAGGCCAATGAGCTGGGCCCCACCCTCTCGCTGCGCGGGGTCGACAACCGCGGCTACTACCGGCTCCAGCAGGACCCCCGTCGCTACGCCGACTTCACCGGCTGCGGCAACACCCTCAACGTCCTCCAGCCGCAGGTGCTCCGCCTGATCACCGACTCGCTGCGCTACTGGGTCACCGAGATGGGCGTGGACGGCTTCCGCTTCGACCTGGCCAGCGCGCTCGCCCGCGCCGCGCACGGCGTGGACATGCTCTCGCCCTTCCTGGCCGTGATCGCGCAGGATCCCGTGCTGCGCCGGGTCAAGCTGATCGCGGAGCCGTGGGACGTGGGCTCCGGCGGCTATCAGGTGGGCGCCTTCCCGCCGCTGTGGGCGGAGTGGAACGACCGCTACCGCGACGCGGTGCGGGACTTCTGGCGCGGGGCGCTGCCCGACGCCCGCGAGCTGGGCTACCGGCTCTCCGGCTCCAGCGATCTGTACGAGCGCGGCGGCCGCCGCCCGTACGCATCGGTCAACTTCATCACCGCGCACGACGGTTTCACCCTGCGCGACCTGGTCTCGTACGAGCGCAAGCACAACGAGGCCAACGGGGAGGGCAACCGCGACGGCTCCTCCGACAACCGCGCCTGGAACTGCGGGGCCGAGGGCGAGACCGACGACCCCGGCATCCGCGCGCTGCGCCGCCGCCAGCTGCGCAATCTGCTGGCCACCCTGCTGCTGTCCACCGGGGTGCCGATGCTGGTCGCGGGCGATGAGCTGGGCCGCACCCAGGGCGGCAACAACAACGCGTACTGCCAGGACAACGAGACCGGCTGGCTGGACTGGTCGCTGCTGGAGGACCCCGGCTGGCGTGCCCTCACCGAGCTCACCGCCCGGCTGATACGGCTGCGCCGCGCCCATCCGGTGCTGCGCCGCCCGGCCTTCTTCTCCGGTCTGGCCCGGCCCCCGGAGGGGCTGCGCGACCTGGCGTGGTTCACCCCGCACGGCACCGAGATGACCGAATCCGACTGGTACGCGCCGACGACCGCCCTCGGGGCCTATCTGTCGGGCCGCGAACTGCCCCAGCGCGATCCGCACGGCGCCCCGGTGACCGACGACAGCTTCCTGGCGCTGCTGCACGCGGGACCGCGGCCGGTCTCCTTCACCCTGCCCGGGCCGCCCTGGGCCCGGGGGTACGAGCTCCTGCTGGACACCACCCGCGAGGAGCAGGACGCGCCCCCGGGCACACGCCTCGCGGCGGGCGCGCCCATCGAGCTTCCGGAACGCTCGGTCCTGCTGCTGCGCGCCCTCACCTCCGTGGACCTACGCCAAAAAACCGAGTGAGCACTGTCAGTGGCGGACCGTAGTCTCCCCACTGATGGCTGTGACGAGTGAACCCCGCGCCCAGGAAGGCGGTGCCGCCCCGCGGCACCGCTCCGCCACGCGTTCGCTGCTGCGGCTGTGGCCCTATGTGCGCCCGGTGCGGGCGCGGCTGTTCGGCGCGGCCGGGGTGGCGGTCGTCGCCTCCTGTATGGGGCTGGTCATCCCGCTGGTCCTCAAGTGGATGGTGGACGGGCCGGTGGCGCACCGGGACCCGGGCGGGGTCTGGCTGGGCGGTGCGCTGCTGCTCGCCCTCGGCACGGCCGAGGCCGCGCTCTTCGGGCTGCGGCGCTGGCTGGTGGGGCGGCCGCTGGCGTCCGTCGAGGCCGCGATGCGCGCCGATCTCTACCGCCATCTCCAGCGGCTGCCGGTCTCCTTCCACGACCGCTGGGCCTCCGGCCAGCTGCTGTCGCGGGCCACGACCGATCTGATGCTGCTGCGGATGTTCCTGGCCTTCCCGCTCACCTTCCTGGTGGTCAACGGGGTCACCATCCTGGCCGGGTTCGGCATTCTGCTGTCCCAGGAGTGGACGCTGGGCCTGGTCCTGATGGTCCCGGCGGTGCCGCTGATGATCCTGTGCTCGCTGTTCGAGACGCGGTACGCGACGGTGGCCCGCACCGTGCAGGACCAGACCGGCGATCTGACGACGGTCGTCGAGGAGGGCGTGCTGGGCGTCCGGATCGTCAAGGGCTTCGGCCGCCACCGCAGCCAGGCCCGCGCCTTCCGCGCCCTGTCCGAGCGGGTCCGCGCCACCGAGCTGCGCAAGGCGCGGCTGCTGGCCGCGATCTGGGCGCTGATCATGACCCTGCCGGAGCTGGCGATCGGCGCGGCGCTGGTGCTGGGCACGGTGCGGGTGGCCGACGGGGATCTGTCGGCGGGCACGCTGGTCGCCTTCCTCTCCACCGCCCTCACGCTGCGCTGGCCGGTGGAGTCCCTGGGCTTCCTCCTCGCCATGAGCCAGGACGCGGCCACGGCCACCGACCGCTATTTCGACGTCATGGACGCGGAACCGGCCACGGCCGCCGACCGGCTTCCGGCCGCGCCTGCGCGGGAGCGCGGCCAGGAGCGGCCTGCGCGGGAGCGCGGACAAGAGGGCGACGGCGGGCTGCGGTTCGAGGGGGTGGAGTTCGCCTACGCGGACGCGCCACCGGAGGAGCCGCCCGTGCTGCGCGGGGTCGATCTCCACATCCGGCCCGGCGAGACCATGGCGCTGGTCGGGGCGACCGGTTCCGGGAAGACCACCCTTACCGCCCTCGTCCCCCGGCTCCACGAGGTCACGCGCGGCCGGATCACCCTCGACGGCCGGGACATCACCGCCCTCTCCCGGGAGGAGCTGCGCGCCTTGGTGGCCGTCGCGTTCGAGGAGCCCACGCTGTTCTCCGCCACCGCCGGGGAGAACGTCCTCATGGGCGCCGCCGACGCGGGGACGGAGGAGCTGCTGCGGGCCCTGAAGGTGGCGCAGGCCGACTTCGTGCACGCCCTGCCGGAGGGCACCGACACCGAGGTCGGCGAGCAGGGGCTGAGCCTGTCCGGCGGTCAGCGGCAGCGGCTCGCGCTGGCGCGGGCCGTCGTGGGCCGCCCCCGGTTCCTGGTGCTCGACGATCCGCTGTCCGCGCTCGACGTACACACCGAAGCGCTGGTGGAGGCGGCGCTGCGGCGGGTGCTGGCGTCCACGACCGCGCTGGTCGTCGCCCACCGGCCGTCCACCGTGCTGCTCGCCGACCGGGTCGCGCTGCTGTCGGAGGGCCGGATCGCCGCCGTCGGCACCCATCAGCGGCTGCTGCGGGAGAGCGCGGAGTACCGCTCGCTGATGTCCGGGCAGGAAGCCGAGGAGGGGGAGAGAAGCCCATGACCACGGTCGAGGAGGAGCGGGAGAGCACCGACGACTGGGACGACGGGGACGCGGACGGGGGCCGTACGGCGTCGTCCGACGACCCGTTCGACCGCGATGTCCTGCCGGTGCCCAAGGGCGCGTCGCTCGCCCTGCTGCGCTCGCTGCTCTCCCCGCGCCGGGGGCGGGTGTGGCTGGCGGCCGTTCTGCTGCTGCTCCAGCAGGCCGCCGTCCAGGCGGGTCCGCTGCTCGTGGCGTACGCCATCGACCGCGCCGTGCCCGCCTTCCGGGACGGCGGGCACGGGCCGCTGATCGCCGTCGGCGCGGGCTATCTGGGCTGCGCGCTCGCCTCCGGGGCACTCCAGTACGCGTTCATCCGCGCCTCCGCGCGGATCAGCCAGGACGTGCTGCTGGATCTGCGCGGCCGGATCTTCCGTCATGCCCAGGCGCTGAGCGTGGACTTCCATGAGCGGTACACCTCCGGCCGGCTGATCTCCCGCGCCACGACGGACGTCGAGTCGCTGCGCGAGCTGCTCATCGAGGGCCTGGAGGAGCTGCTCGGGGTCGCGCTCTCGGTGGTCTACATCTCCATCACGCTGCTGTATCTGGACTGGGGTCTCGGCGGGGCGGCCGTGCTCTCCTTCTGGCCGCTGTATCTGCTGATCCGCTCCTTCCAGCGGCGCTCCATGCGGGTGTACCGCAAGCGGTCGACGGCGATCGCGGCGGTGATCGTGACGTTCACCGAGACCATGAACGGCATCCGCCCCGTGCAGGCGTTCCGCCGCGAGCGCGCCAACGACGCGCGCTTCGGCGAGCAGAACCACCGCCATGAGCGCGCCAACGGGGACGCGATCCTGGAGATGGCCCGCTATGTGGTCAGCTCCCGGCTGGTGGCCAACGCGGCGGTGGCCGTCATCGTGCTCTGGGGCGCGTACCGGGTGGCCTCCGGTTCGCTCGCGCTCGGGGTGCTCGCCGCGGCCGCGCTGTATCTGCGCAGGCTGTACGACCCGATCGACCGGCTGGGGATGTTCCTCAACTCCTACCAGTCGGCGGCCGCCTCACTGGAGAAGATCGCCGGTCTGCTGGCCCAGCGGCCCTCGGTGCCCGAGCCCGCCGACCCCAAGCCGCTGCCGCCGCGCCCGGCGAACGCCCCCGGCCGGGAGGTGGTCTTCGACGGGGTGCGCTTCGCCTATCGCACCGGCGGCGAGGTGCTGCCCCGCTTCGATCTCACGCTGCCCGCCGGGCAGACGGTCGCGGTGGTCGGGGCCACCGGCGCGGGCAAGTCCACCCTGGCCAAGCTGCTGGCCCGCTTCTACGACCCCAGCGACGGCCGGGTGCTGCTCGACGGGGTGGATCTGCGCGATCTGGCCATGCCCGAACTGCGGCGCGGTGTGGTCATGGTGACGCAGGAGGCGTTCCTGTTCTCCGGCACGGTCGCCGACAACATCGCCATCGGCCGCCCCGACGCCACCCGCGCCGAGATCGAGCAGGCGGCCAAGGCGATCGGCGCGCATGACTTCATCGCCTCGCTGCCCGACGGCTACGACACGGATGTGCGCAAGCGCGGCGGCCGGATCTCCGCCGGTCAGCGCCAACTGGTGGCGTTCGCCCGCGCGTTGCTCGCCGATCCGTCCGTCCTCATCCTCGACGAGGCCACCTCCTCGCTCGACATCCCGGGCGAGCGGGCGGTGCAGCGCGCCATGGACACGGTGCTGCGCGACCGTACGGCGGTCGTCATCGCCCACCGGCTGTCGACGGTCGAGACGGCCGACCGGGTGCTGGTCATGGCCGACGGCCGGATCGTGGAGGACGGCCCGCCGGACCGGCTGATCACGGGCGAGGGCCGGTTCGCGGCACTGCACCAGGCGTGGCGGGACAGCTTGGTGTGAGGCGGGCGCCGGGTGCGGCCCGGCGATCCGTTGCCGGGCCGCGCAGACCGCGTGCGCGTACGAGGGCCGCTCAGGCCGCGTGCGGGTACGAGGGCCGCTCAGGCCGCGTGCGCGTACGAGGCCAGCAGCCCGGCGGCGAGCACCGGGTCCACGACCGGGACGCCCAGCCGCCGCTCCAGCAGGGGCCGGATGCCGATGGTGTTCAGGCCCGTACAGGCGAGGAGCAGCGTGTCCGCGCCCGAGGCGACGAGTCCTGCCGCGGCCTCCAGTACCGCCTCGGGCCCCTCCGGGGCGAGCAGGTCGGTGGTGCGGTGGACGCCATTGGGGCGGGCGGATGCGGTGAAGCGGTCGCCGAGCAGGGCGCGTACGGCGGGCGGTGCCTCGTCCCGGATGCCCAGCACCCCGACCCGGCGGCCGAGGCCCAGGGCCACGGCGGCGGCCGCCGACCCCGCGCCGATGACGGGGACGCCGACGGCCTCGCGCGTCTCCTGGAGCGCCGGGTCGGCGGCGCAGCTGATGATCAGCGCCCGCGCCCCGGCGCCGGCCAGCTCCCGGGCGAGCGCCACGATCTTGGGTTCGGCGCGGGCCTCGGACTCGTCGTCATGGATGCCGTACGGCTGGTCGGGGATGCACCGCGAGACGGTCGGCAGACCGTAGCGCTCCTCGACGGCCGTGCCATGGGTGGCGACGGCGGTGGGGTCCTCGCTGGTGAGGACGCGGATCACCCCGATGGGCCGGGCCGGGGTTTCGGGCGGGGGCACGGGCATGAGGGACCTCCGGTGGATGAGGCGCGCTGGCTATGGGGCGGACAGAGGGTGCGGGCGAACGGTGCGCCAAGGCGCCGCGCGCCCGTTACGCCGAAGCCGCCACCACCTCCGCCGCCATCCGGACGGCGATGGCGCGGGCCAGCAGTACGGGGCGGCCCGCGGCCCGCAGGGCGGCGGTGCGCATCCGCTCGGTGTAGCCGATGCAGTCCAGGACGAGCCAGGAGCTGCCGCGCTCGGCCAGGCCGCGCGCGGCGGCGGCCACGTCGTCCAGGACGCGCTCGGTGGGGCCGTACGGATCGGCGACCGCGGCCTCCACCCGGCCGGGCAGCAGCTCCGCCCAGCGCCGGGAGACGTCCTCCGCCTGGTCCGGATGCGGGCAGACGATGCCCACGGGGTCGGTGCCCACGGCCGCGGCCACGGCCTGCTGCACCAGCGGTTCGGCGAACAGCAGCGGCCGCCCGGCCCGTACCGCCGGGAAGCGGCCGGTGCACAGCAGCAGCGTCGCGGCGGCGCCGTCCCGCTCCGCGCGGGCGACCGCGTCCGCGATGCGCGGGACGATCGCGCCATGCCCGAGCAGCACCGAACGGCCGTCGCGCAGCCGGGAGACCAGCGGTGCCTCGCCGTGCTCGGGGGCCAGCAGCCGGCGGGTCGCGGCCTCGGCGTCACCGTCGAACCGGTCGGCGTCGAGCGCGCCGTGTTCGACCAGGCGCACCCCGGGCAGCAGCGGTTCGGCGTCCGGGCGGAGGTCGGCGCGCGGGGCCTGGCCGATGGTGACGAGGCCGAGGGCCGGGCCGCCCGCCGGATGGTCGCGGTCCACGATCTCCGTGGTGTCCGCGGTCTCCGTAGTGTCCACAGCCTCGGTGGTGTCCACAGCGTGCATGTCCTTCCTCACAGCGCCTTGGTGAGCTGGCCGACGTCGTTGAGGGAGCTTCCGGCGACGAGTCCCGCGCCGACCAGCGACAGCTCGTTCTCGGCCTGCTCGTCGGACTCCTTGCGCGCCCTCGCGTCGGCGATCCCGCGCCGCCGCCACATGGTGTAGAGCTGACGGATCACCAGGGCGCCGAGGACCATCCAACCGGCCTGGGGCGTGGCCACCAGAAGTCCGGTGGCCAGCAGGACGCCCATCTGCCGGGAGGGTCCGCCGATGAGCTGGACCAGCGCGCCGGGGATCGCCCACAGCAGCATGGTGGTCATGGTGCCGGGCTCGAGGCCGGTCTTGATGGTGGTGACGTAGACCTCGGCGACCGGCGGCACCTTGCCGTCGGAGAAGAACGCCTTCCAGGCGACGGCGACGACGACCAGCGCCACACCGAAGCCGACGAGCTGGGCGAGGTACTGCTGACGCCGCCCCTCGATCTCGAAGGGCCGCCAGGGCGCCGCGTCCCGGCGCAGCAGCCAGCCCGCCTTGAAGTCGTAGCCGAGGTCGGCGAAGGCGGGGCCGGTGGAGGCCGTGTAGCCGACCAGCAGGGCGAGCGGGACGGTCGGGATGTGCAGCACCAGACCGATGATCAGGAAGATCAGGGTGACCGCGAAGGCCGGGAACCAGCCGGAGTGCATGGCCGCCAGTCCCACGATCAGCTGGTGGACGATGGCGGCGACACCGGCCAGCAGCACCCAGCCGACCAGGGCGGGCACGGAGAGCCCGCCGACCACGCCGCCCGCGATGGCGACCACGACCGCGCCGCAGACGAAGAGGCCCATGCCCTCCAGCAGTCCCCGCCGCAGCTGGGGGGCCTGGACCGTACGGCCGCCGTCGGCACCATCGACGCCCGGACCACCATCGGCGTTCGGGCCACCATCGACGACGCCCGGACCGCCGTCGGCGCTCTCCGCCTGATCGGCGCCAGCGCCCCCGCCCCCGCCCTTCCGCGTCCGCATCAGCAGCAGCGCCTGGGTCAGGGCGACCAGTCCGGCGCCGATCATCAGCCCGTGCGGCACATGGTTCGCGCCCAGGTCGAAGCCGAAGTCGGGGGCGTACTGCCCCACGGTCAGCCCGATGCCGAACATGGCGAGCGCCCAGATGTTGCCCAGGAAGCCCACACCCGCGGCGCTGGTGGGCAGCTTCAACAGCGCGCCGACGAAGCCGACCAGGGCGCCCGCGCCCAGGATCGCGGCCTTGCGCCCACCGGTGTCCCCGGCCTTGATCGTCTCGGCCGCCGCGATACCGGCCGGCCAGGAGCCGGTGGCGGGCAGCAGCTTGGAGTCGAACACCCGGTACAGCACCCAGCTGTCGACCGCGAGGCCGATGACGGCCCCGCCGAGCATGGGCCACACCAGGTCATCGCGCCCGAGGGCGAAGGGCACCGCGATCGGGGTGAGCAGGGAGTTGGCAGCGGCGAAGGTGGAGCCGGAGATCGCCGACTGCACCAGGTTCTGCCGGTGCTTCGACCGCATCCGGGTCAGGACGCCCACCGGGATACGGCCGATGAGCATCGCCACCAGGGCGCCGATCACCGCCGTATTGGGTGACACCCCGAGCGTGGTGATCAGCACGATGCCGATCAGCGCGCCGAGGACCGACAGCACGATGGTCAGGATGAGGGTGACCGGTTCGAAGGCTCTGGGGTGCGACCGCGGTGGGGCGTCCGCGGCCGCGGTGGTGGCCTGGGGGTTCGGGTTCATGGGGACTCCTGCGGGGTCCGGGGCGGGGACGGGTGGGTCACCCCGGACGGGTCGGTCACCCCGCCGGGGTGAGGGCCTGGAGGTGGGTCATGGGTCCGTACAGCTCGACCAGGCGCGCGAACTCCTCGGCGTCCAGGAAGCGGGCGACGCCGCGGCCGAACTCCTTGGCGGTCTCGACGGCGAACCGGGCGGCGACGGCGATGTCGGTCTCGTGGCTGGCGCCGGTGGCGCATCCGGCCACCGCCGAGCCCGCCGTGATCGCGAGGCCGACGACGGGGGCGGTGGTGGCCACGGCGGGCTGGAGGATGGAGTTGAGGTGGTGCACCCCGTTGCCGTACGGGGTGATGTCCTGGGTGGTGATCGGCAGGATCCGCGCCGACTCGCCGGTCACGCTCTCCAGGACGGACACCAGGTCCTCGCTGACCCGCAGGATCCAGCCCTGGCAGACCGTGGGCGACAGGGCGACACCGCGGTGGTTGAGCAGCCGGTTGCCCTTGGTGGTGTCGATGGAGACGACCGCGTCCATCGCGGGCGAGATCTCCTCGCGGTTGCACACCAGGGTGTCCACCGGGGAGTCCATGAAGGGCACCGGGTCGTGCGGCTGGGTGGGGGCCCAGCCGGAGACGTGGGTGGAGAGCGTGACATCGCCGTCCAGGACGTCGCCCCGGGCGTGCATGTCCAGCAGTTTGGCCGCGGCGGACAGCGCCGCGACCGCCCCGTCGGCGTCCGAGACCAGCCCGATCCGCTCCGGGCGGGCGCCGACTCCGCCGAGCCTGCCGAGGATGCCCAGGGTCGGGGCGGCGCCGCCGGACAGCTTGCCGTGGCGGCCGGGAACGGTGACGGAGACGAAGTCCGTGCTGCCCTTGTCGCCCTCGACGGTGCGTACCTCGATCGCGGGCGCCGTCTGGGGGTCGGCTCCGGCCGCGGCCTGGACCGCGCGCAGGTGGTCGGCGAGCAGGGCGCCGCTGGTCTGCGGACGGTCGAGGAGTTCGATCATGTCAAGGACGTGTTTGAGCACGGCTGGCCTCTCACGGCGGGTGAAGCGGTGGTCGGGGTGGCGCGGTCGATCGGGATGGCGCGATCGGTCGGGGGTGGCGCGATCGGCCGGAATGACGCGGTCGGTGACGGCGATGGCCCGACCGGACACGAGCGGGGAAGCGGTGCGCGGGGCGGGCACTGCCACCGGGCACCGGCCTGGCCAGGGATCCTCCCGGCATCGGCCTGGCCAGGGTCCGCCCGCTGTCGCGCAGTGCGCAACGTTTTCTCTATATCCGAGAATGTTTACCCTTTCGTCATGGCCGAACAGACGCCCGTAACCGGTGCCCCACCCCTCCAGACCGCGGACCGCGTGCTGAATGTGCTGCTGTCCTTCGACCGGGAGCGCCCGGAGTGGGGCGTCACCGAGATCGCCGAGGAGTTCGGGCTGGACAAGTCGGTGGCCCAGCGGCTGCTGGCCGCGCTGGCCTACCGGGGCTTCCTCGTCTCCGACAAGCGCTCACGCCGCTACCGGCTGGGCCCGGCGGTGTGGCATCTGTCCTGGGTGTGGGAGCGGGGCGGCGGCATGGCCAGCCTGGCCCGGCCCACCCTGGAGGCGCTGGCCGGGGCGGTCGGGGTGAACGCGCTGTTCGCGGTGCCGGACGGGGTCCATATGCGCTGCGTCGCGGCGGTGGACGGGGCCACCGGACCGCTGCGCTACTACGTGCTGGCGGGCGAGCTGTACCCGGCGCACGCCGGGGCCACCTCCCGCGCCTACTTCGGTATGCTCCCGCCCGGTGACCGGGCCGTGCTGCTGTACGGCCGCCCGATGGCGCGCTTCGGCGAGCACACGCTGACCGATCCGGTGCGGCTCGAGGAGCGCTTCGCCGAGGTGCGGCGCGAGGGCTACGCCTACTCCGAGGGCGAGTACGATCCGGACACCGCGGCGCTCGCCGCGCCGGTTCTGGTGGGCAGACGTCCGGTGGGCACCCTGACCCTGGCCGCCACCCCCGAGGTGCTGCGCCCGCGCCGGGAGCAGCTGGTGGCACCGCTGTTGCAGGGCGCCGCCGATCTGGGCCGGGCGCTGACGCCCGCCCGGCCCCGGCGCGCCCCGCACCGCGAGCGGCGCTGAACGGCGCGGCGTCGGCGCTGAACGGAGCCGCGCCGACGCTGAACGGCGCGGCCTCGGCGTCGGTGCCGAGCCGCCCGGCGTCCCGCCGCCACCTTTGTGATCCGTCTTGTGACCCGTCTCGGAAAGGCCCCCTCATGCAGTTGCTGCTGCTGTCGAACTCCGCCGCGCCCGGCCGTGGCTATCTGGAACACGCGCGGGAGGAGATCGCCTCGGCGCTGGACGGCGCGCGCCGGCTCGTCTTCGTGCCGTACGCGCTGGCCGACCACGACGGCTACACCGCCCAGGTGGCCTCGGCCCTGGAGCCGCTGGGCGTGGAGGTCACCGGCGCGCACACCGCCGACGACCCGGCCGCGCTGGTGCGCGGGGCGCAGGCGGTGTTCGTCGGCGGCGGCAACAGCTTCCGGCTGCTCAAGGCGTTGCACGAGCGCGATCTGGTCCGGGCGATCCGGGAGCGGGTGGCCGCGGGCGCGGTCTACATGGGCTCAAGCGCGGGCACCAACATGGCCTGCCCGACCCTGCGCACCACCAACGACATGCCCATCGTCCAGCCGCCCACCTTCGAGGCGCTCGGCCTGCTGCCGTTCCAGATCAACCCGCACTACCTCGACGCCAAGCCGGACACCGCCCACATGGGCGAGAGCCGGGCCCAGCGGCTCGAGCAGTTCCTGGAGGAGAACGACGTCCCGGTGGTCGGCCTGCGCGAGGGCACCTGGCTCCGCCGGAACGCGGACCGGCTGACCCTGGGCGGCGTCGACGCCGGGGCCATCCTCTTCCGCCGCGGCGAGGACCCGGCGGAGCTGCGCCCCGGCGCCGATCTGAGCGCCCTGCTGCGCGAGGAGCCACGCTTCGACTCCACCGCGCGCTGACGGCGGCGCGGATCGGGTTCGGGGGGATAGGGGGCGGGACATGAGGGTGGGACATGACAGCTGATGCTGGGATACGCCACCGACATCGCCCCTTACCGAAATTGACCGTAAATCACCGTCATATGAACACGGCACACCTGTCAACGGACACTTTCCAGACAACTTTTTGTCGCGATCCTGACAGGTCAAGTCCATTGGTGGCACTCTTCCCTCGGCCGAGGCGCGGCGCTTCCCCCAGCCCATAGCCGCACCCGAAGCCACAGCCACAACCACCCTTCACACCCGCACGCGTTCTGCCCTGCCCTGCCCGGACGGCGACCCAGCCGCCCGGTCGTCCCGGCCGTGCCACCGCGCGGCCAGCGCAGAAGGAGTCAGCGTGAGACCCCTCCCCCAACGGCACCTCAGACCCAGTGGCCGCGGATCCGGCCGCACCCCGGGCAACCGGGCGATCGCGACCGGCGCCCTGGTCGTCGCGGCGGCGATGATCGGCGTCGGCTTCCAGAGCGGCACCGCCGCCGCCCGCCCGGACGACTCCGCCGCGACCTCCGCGAGCGTGGCCGACCGCCCCGCCGCCCGCACCATCTCCGGCGCCCCCGACCCCGGCGCCCTCCCCGTCAAGCTGTCACCGGCCCAGCGCGCCAAGCTGATCCGCGAGGCGGACGCCGCGAAGGGCGAGGCCGCCCGGGACCTCAGGCTCGGGGTCAAGGAGAAGCTGGTCGTCAAGGACGTCATCAAGGACGCCGACGGCACGACGCACACCCGCTACGAGCGCACCTACGCCGGACTCCCCGTCCTCGGCGGCGACTTGGTCGTCGACCGGGCGAAGAGCGGCGCGCCGCTGACCGTCGCCAAGGCCACCAAGGCCCGGCTGACCGTCCCGACCACCAGCGCCGCCGTCGCGCCCGCCACCGCCGAGAAGGCCGCCGTGCGGGCGGCGAACGCGCAGGGTTCGCGGAAGACCTCGGCCGACCGGGCGCCCCGCAAGGTGATCTGGGCCGCGAAGGGCACCCCGACCCTCGCGTACGAGACGGTCGTCGGCGGCCTCCAGGAGGACGGCACCCCGAACGAGCTGCACGTCGTCACCGACGCGGCCACCGGCAAGAAGCTGTTCGAGTACCAGGGCGTCAAGACGGGCACCGGGAACAGCCAGTACAGCGGCCAGGTGACCCTCGGCACCTCGGGCAGCTCGGGCTCGTACAACCTCACCGACGCCGGGCGCGGCAACCACAAGACGTACAACCTCAACCGCTCCACCTCGGGCACCGGCACGCTCTTCACCGACGCCGACGACGTCTGGGGCAATGGCACCACCTCCGACGCCGCGACCGCCGGGGTGGACGCGCACTACGGCGCCGCCGAGACCTGGGACTACTACAAGAACGTCCACGGCCGCACCGGCATCCGGGGCGACGGCGTCGGCGCGTACTCCCGGGTCCACTACAGCAGCGGTTACGTCAACGCCTTCTGGCAGGACGCCTGCTTCTGCATGACCTACGGCGATGGCTCGGGCAACGCCAAGCCGCTGACCTCCATCGATGTCGCCGCGCACGAGATGAGCCACGGTGTCACCGCGGCCACCGCCAACCTCACCTACAGCGGTGAGTCCGGCGGGCTCAACGAGGGCACCTCCGACATCTTCGCCGCCGCCGTCGAGTTCTACGCCGACAACGCGAACGACCCCGGCGACTACCTCGTCGGCGAGAAGATCGACATCAACGGCAACGGCACCCCGCTGCGCTACATGGACAAGCCCAGCAAGGACGGGGCCTCCAAGGACAGCTGGTACTCCGGGGTCGGCAATGTGGACGTCCACTACTCGTCCGGCATCGCCAACCACTTCTTCTACCTGCTCTCCGAGGGCAGCGGCGCCAAGGTCATCAACGGCGTGAGCTACAACAGCCCGACGTACGACAACCTCCCGGTCACCGGTATCGGCCGGGACAACGCGGAGAAGATCTGGTTCAAGGCGCTGAGCCAGCGCATGACCTCCAACACCAACTACGCGGGCGCCCGCGACGCCACGCTGTGGGCGGCGGGCGAGCTGTTCGGCCAGGGCAGCGCGCAGTACAACGCGGTGGCCAACGCCTGGGCCGGGGTCAACGTCGGCACCCGGATCGCGGACGGCGTCACCGTCACCCCGCCCGGCGACCAGACCAGCATCGTCAACCAGGCCACCAGCCTCCAGATCACCGCGACCAGCTCCAACCCGGGCGCGCTGAGCTACGCGGCCACCGGGCTCCCCGCGGGTCTGGCCATCAACTCCTCCAGCGGTCTGATCTCCGGCACTCCGACCACCGAAGGGTCCGGCCCGGTGACCGTCACGGTGACCGACTCGGCCGGCAAGACCGGTACGGCGTCCTTCACCTGGACGGTCAGCGCCAGCGGCGGCAACGTCTTCGAGAACACCGCGGACATCGCCATCCCGGACGCGGGTGAGCCGGTCACCTCGCCGATCTCGGTGAGCCGGGCGGGCAACGCGCCCAGCAACCTCCAGGTGGCCGTGGACATCGTGCACACCTACCGCGGCGACCTGGCGATCGACCTGGTGGCCCCGGACGGTACGGCCTACCGGCTGAAGGACGCCAGCCTCTTCGACTCGGCGGACGACGTACGGACCACGTACACCGTGAACGCGTCCTCCGAGACCGCGGTCGGCACCTGGAAGCTGCGGGTCCAGGACATGTACGCCCAGGACACCGGCTACATCAACAGCTGGAAGCTGACGTTCTGACGGGGCGTTGACGCTCCCACCGGACAGGCGCCGCCAGGGGTCGACCCGACTCCCCCTGGCGGCGCCTCTTTTGGCTTCAAAAGCTGACGTCAAGCTGTCCGGAATCCGAAGGTTGATCAGCATTCAACGAACATTTTCCCCTCGACCTGTCGTGAAACCCGTGACATGTCCCGGACTTGTGTGACAGTCTGCCCAACGCATTACGCATCAGTACCTCTTGTTCAGCACCGGGCCGCACTTCCCCGCAGCCCGGCGCTGACCCCCCCACAGCAACGAGGAGATCGCGTGCGCAAGACCTTCAGCATGCCCATATCCGGTGCTGGCAAGCGGCGTTCGGCCATCGCGGCCGGTACCGCCGTCGCCGCGGCGGCCCTGCTCGCCTCCGGCCTGAGCGCCGGAACCGCGGGCGCCGCCCCGGCCGACGCCAAGTCCGGCGCCCAGCCCGCGGCGCTCACCGCCTCGGCCCGTGCCGAGCTGCTCCGCGAGGCCAACGCGACCAAGGCGGACACCGCCTCGTCGCTCGGCCTCGGCGCCAAGGAGAAGCTGGTCGTCAAGGACGTCATCAAGGACGCCGACGGCACCACCCACACCCGCTACGACCGCACCTACGACGGCCTGCCCGTCCTCGGCGGCGACCTGGTCGTCCACCGCGCCAAGGGCGGTGACGTGAAGAGCGTCACCAAGGCCACCAAGGCCACCGTCAAGGTCGCCTCCACCACGGCCGGGATCGCCCCGAGCGCCGCGGCGAAGTCGGCCGTCAAGCTGGCCAAGGCCGACGACACCGCCAAGGCGACGGCCGACCAGGCCCCGCGCAAGGTGATCTGGGCCGCCGACGGCAAGCCCGTGCTCGCCTACGAGACCGTCGTCGGCGGGGTGCAGAAGGACGGCACCCCGAACCAGCTGCACGTCATCACCGACGCCGCCACCGGCAAGAAGCTCTACGAGTACCAGGGCATCGAGACCGGCAAGGGCTCCAGCGAGTACAGCGGCGAGGTCGAGCTCGGCACCAGCAAGGAAGGCAGCGGTTACACCCTGACCGACGCCGACCGCGGCGGCCACAAGACCACCAACCTGGAGAACAAGGAGGACGGCGAGGGCAAGGCGTTCACCGACGACGACGACAACTGGGGCACCGGCAAGCCGGACGACCCCCAGACCGCCGCCGTCGACGCCCACTACGGCGCCGCCGCCACCTGGGACTACTACAAGAACGTGCACGGCCGCGACGGCATCGCGGGCGACGGCAAGGGCGCCTACTCCCGCGTGCACTACGGCGACAGCTACGTCAACGCCTTCTGGGACGACAGCTGCTTCTGCATGACCTACGGCGACGGCCAGGGCAACAAGGCCCCGCTGACCGCGCTCGACGTGGCGGGCCACGAGATGAGCCACGGCGTCACCTCCAAGACCGCGGGCCTGGAGTACAGCGGCGAGTCGGGCGGTCTCAACGAGGCCACCTCCGACATCTTCGGCACCTCGGTGGAGTTCAACGCCAAGAACACCACCGACGTCGGTGACTACCTCATCGGCGAGGCGATCGACATCAACGGCGACGGCACCCCGCTGCGCTACATGGACAAGCCGAGCAAGGACGGCCAGTCCGCGGACAACTGGTCCGACGACGTGGGCGACCAGGACGTGCACTACTCCTCCGGCGTCGCCAACCACTTCTTCTACCTGCTGTCCGAGGGCAGCGGCGCGAAGGAGATCAACGGTGTGAAGTACGACAGCCCCACCGCCGACGGCTCCAAGGTCGAGGGCATCGGGCGGGACAAGGCCGAGAAGATCTGGTACAAGGCCCTGACCACGTACATGACCTCCAACACCGACTACCACGCCGCCCGTGAGGCCACCCAGAAGGCCGCCACGGACCTCTTCGGCGCCGACAGCGCCGAGGCCAAGGGCGTGGACGCCGCCTGGGCCGGGGTCAACGTCAAGTAAAACCACCTGAGTTACCGCACGACACTCTGCCGGTGCCCGGGGCCTCAGGCCCCGGGCACCGGTATGTTTTATCCACGGCAAAGTGACATCTTTGTCGCGTTGGGCGGAAGCTTCGCCCAACTCCCCATCACAACTGGAGATACGCGTGGATTCACGTTCGACGTCGGCCATATCCGGCATATCCCGTCTCAGACGCTCGCGTACCGCCCTCGCCGCCGGAGCGGCGACCCTGGCCGCCTCCCTGCTCGCCGCCGGCGCCACCGCCGGATCCGCGAACGCGGCCCCCTCCTCGGCCCCTTCGGCCACCCGCTCGGGTGCCACCACTGTCTCGCTCTCCCCCTCGGTCCGCGCCGAGCTGCTGCGGGAGGCGGGCTCCACCGCCGTCTCCACCGCGAAGTCGCTGGGGCTCGGGGCCAAGGAGAAGCTGGTCGTCAAGGACGTCGTCAAGGACGCCGACGGCACCACCCACACCCGCTACGAGCGCACCTACGCCGGACTGCCGGTCCTCGGCGGCGATCTGATCGTCCATGAGTCCGCGAGCGGCGCCTCCCAGGGTGTCGACAAGGCGACCGACGCCGACATCGAGGTCGGCGACACCAGCGCCGCCATCGCCCCCTCCGGCGCCGAGCGGTCCGCCCTCGGCGCCGCGCGCGCCGCGGGCGACAAGGAGGCGGGCTCTGGCCACGCGCGCAAGGTGATCTGGGCCGCCACCGGCAAGCCCACCCTGGCGTACGAGACGGTCGTCAGCGGGGTGCAGAAGGACGGTACGCCCAGCAAGCTGCACGTCATCACCGACGCCGACTCCGGAAGGAAGCTCTACGAGTTCCAGGCCGTCGAGAACGGCACCGGCACCGGCCAGCACAACGGCAAGGTCACCGTCGGCTCGGTCAAGAGCGGCAGCCAGTGGCTGCTCAAGGACACCGCGCGCGGCGGCCACCAGACGTACAACCTCAAGCACTCGTGGGACGAGACCAAGAAGGGGTCGGCGTTCTACGACGCCGACAACGTCTGGGGCAACGGCAAGCCCACCATCGCCCAGACCGCCGCCGTGGACGCCCACTACGGTGCCGCGATGACCTGGGACTACTACAAGAAGGTCCTCGGCCGGAACGGCATCAAGGGCAACGGCAAGGCCGCGTACTCCCGCGTCCACTTCGGCGACGCGTACGAGAACGCCTTCTGGGACGACGACTGCTTCTGCATGACCTACGGCGACGGCACGGGCAACAAGAAGCCCCTCACCTCGCTCGACGTCGCGGGCCACGAGATGAGCCACGGGCTCACCTCGGCCACCGCCAACCTCGAGTACAGCGGCGAGTCGGGCGGTCTCAACGAGGCCACCTCCGACATCTTCGGCACCGCCGTGGAGTGGTACGCCAAGAACGCCAAGGACCCCGGTGACTACCTCATCGGCGAGAAGATCGACATCAACGGCGACGGCACCCCGCTGCGCTACATGGACAAGCCCAGCAAGGACGGCCTGTCCTACGACTACTGGAAGAGCGGTGTGGGCAACGACGACCCGCACTTCACCTCCGGTATCGCCAACCACTTCTTCTATCTGCTGTCCGAGGGCAGCGGCCGCAAGGTCATCGGCGGGGTGACCTACGACAGCCCGACCAAGGACGGCCGTACCGTCAAGGGCATCGGCCGCGCCAAGGCCGAGAAGATCTGGTACAAGGCCCTGACCACGTACATGACCTCGACCACCAACTACGCCAAGGCCCGCACCGCGACCCTCAAGGCCGCGAAGGCGCTGTACGGCGCCACCAGCGCCGAGTACAAGGCGGTCGACAACGCCTGGGGCGGCGTCAACGTGAAATGACTCCGCCGGTCGGCCGGGCTTCCTGGCCCGGCCGACCGGTCGCCCCGCTGTCCCCTACCGTCCGCCGGTCGCCAGCTGGCACGCCCGCTGGTTCTCGGCGGCGGCGCAGGGCAGATGGCCATGCTTCTCGATGAGGTTCCGCCCGGTGTCCCCGGCCAGATAGTCGAGGAATTTCGAGGTCAGGGAGTTGGCGGGCGGCGCGGTGTAGGTGTACGCGTACTCCGGCTCCCAGAAGGGGTAGATCCGCTCCCGCACCGCGTCGATGGACGGCTTGCGGTTGTCGAGCGCCACCAGATGGAGGGCCCCCTTCTGGGCACTCTCCTCGGCGGAATGCAATTCGGCGTAGCCGATCGCGCCGGGGGTGTTCGCCACCGTCTTCAACACCTCGCCGGTGCTGTCGAGTTCACAGCGGACGACGGCGTCCCCGGTGAATTTCGGGGTCCGGCAATTGTCGGACGTCCGCGAGATCTCGTTACGCTCCAGCACCCGGCTCTCGAACACGCCGCGGGTCCCGGATTTCGCGTCCCGGCTCACCAGCCGCACCGGTAGATCGGGCCCGCCGGGCAGCTGGTTCCAGTTGGTGATCCGGCCCGAATAGAGGGCTCGGACATCCTCCAGCGAGAGATCGGTCATCCGTACGTCCTTGTTCACCACCACGCTGAACACGGACAGCGCCACCAGATGCTCCTTGAGCTTGGGGTTCCCGTCCCCCTCCGGCCCGTCGGAAAAGGCGAGATACGACGGGAATCCGCCCTTCGCCGCCTCCCCGACGTCGATCAGCGTCTTCGTACCGCGCCCACTGCCCTGCGCCTCGACGGTGACATGGGCATCCCGGCAGTCGCCCTGATACGCCGTGCCCGCGTCCTGCGCCACCGGCTTGAACGCGGTCGAGCCGACGATCGTCAGATTTCCCTCGGCACAGCCGCGCGGCAGCGGATCGTCCCGCCACACCCGCATACCGAACGACTGGAGCATCAGCATCGCCAGCAGACTGCCGATGAGCCCGAGCATCCGGTTGCTGGGCCGCCGGAACTTCTCGTTGTTCCGGATCCTGCCCTCTTTGATCCGCCCGCCCACATGCGGCGGCTTGTCGGTCCCGGCGCCCGTCAGCAGCACCAGCAGCTTGAAGTGATCCCCCTTGTTCAGCGGCACCCGGGGCAGCGAGATCTCATTGCCCGCACAGACCAGCCCGGGATTCTCCGGCGTCCCGCGCTGCGGCAGATGCCGCAGCAGATCCGGATGGCTGGGCTCGGTGACCGCCACATCCCGTACGACGCGATTGGGAAAGGTCGCGGTCAGCCCGCGGTGATTCGTCGCCGGCGCCGTGATGTAGTCGTCGGCGTCAATGCTCCGAAACCCATCATTCTCAATCCGCAACAGGACGAGTGAGGCCCCGGCCAGATCCGGGGTATTCTCCAGCATCCGCAACCGCTGATGAATCGGCCCGTCCTGGGTGCTGTCGTCTATCAACGTGTCCATCTGCACGCGATAACCGATACGCTTCCGCCCGGGAATCAGCCGCTCATACGAGAGCCCGCCAACGGTCACGACGACGCCGAGCAGCGCCAACAGATTCTCGGGCGCAGTCAACTGCTCCAGCCACTTCATGGTTGCCCCCCGTGCATGCAATGGCTTCAGGGGGGCGAATGTACGCTCCGAGAACGCACATATGGCCGATGTGGCCCAGCTCTCATCCAATGTTCGTCCCGCGTTCAACCACCACGGGCGCGGGGGCGCCGCCGCCTCACACGGGGTCAGAGGTCGTCCGGCAGGCGGATGACGCGGTCGAAGGGACGCTTCTGGAAACCGGTCCGCAGATTGCGACAGTCGGGCGCCTTGCACATGAAGAACTCCTCGACCGTCTTCCGCCCCGTCCGGTTCTTGAGCCAGGCCTTCTCGTTGGCGGAGAGACGACGGTGCAGTTCATCGGTTCCACAGGTGTAGCAGTACATCTTCTGGTCTCGCACGACACCTCCTGAAACGGGCGGACAGCCAATCCGCGAGCCTATAAGGCACGTTGGGCGATGGACAGCACACAACCGGACAACCCGGACCCCGCCCGGAGGGCCACGATGCGGGATCAGCCGTGCCCGTCGGCCCGCTCGGCAACGAGGGCGCGGAATGCCTCCAGGTCACCGATGACCTCTTCCGCCCGATCTGGCCGCTGGTACAGGCTGTAGTAGCGGGCGCCGATGGCATCCGGGTCGGCCACTTCGTCGCCGGGGATGACACCGGAGGCGATGGTCACCGTTGCCGCGTGGATCCCCTGGGGGCCGAGCTCGGCGTGCAGGGCATGCGCCCAGTTGCGCAAGGCGGCCATGGCCAGCCCCACGTTGGCCAGGAATGGCGCGGCGATCGTGGAGGAAACGCCAGTGGTCAGCAGCAGCGTTCCCTCGCCACGGGCGCGCATCTGCGGCAGTACCTGCCCCACGGCTGCCACCGCGCCCAGCACATGCAGCTCGAACTGCGCGGCGGCAGATGTGACGGTGGTCTGCGCGGCGTGGGTGATCGGTCCGGTCGGGCTGGGGCTGTACTCCAGAACATCCACTGGCCCCAGCACCTCCCCGGCCCTGGCGAGGGCATCGGCCAGCGCGTCACGATCCCGGATGTCGGCGGGGAACGCCGCGGCGGTGATGCCCAGCCCGGTCAACTCATCCACCAGAGCGGCGAGCCTGTCCTCGCTTCGCGCGATCAGGCCCACCTGGAAATCCTGACGGCCGAAAGCTCGGGCCACGCCCATTCCCAGCCCCGGGCCGGCACCGACGATAACGAGCGTCTTCGCCACTACAACATCCCTTCCGATCACAGCGGTCACGCCGAACTCAGGCCGCGGCCCGCCAATCAGGTAGTTACTCTTTGTTCGCAGCAGCATGATTTGTCACTGCCGTGATGGTGACAAGACGGCACATTTATGTCGGTGACGTACATGGAGGTAACCCTTGGCTCTCTCCAGGAAGACCTCGTCGACCGGGCAGCACCGCGACGTCCCGCCTCAGCCGCCAGGGGACATGGGCGGCGATGAGCCGGATGACGAGGTATGCCGACAGGTGCTGCGGATCCTCGCCCTGATCGGCGACAAGTGGAGCATCCTGGTGATCGGGCAGCTCCGCGACCGAACCCTGCGCTTCAGCGAATTGCATCGCGCGGTCACCGGGATCTCGCAGCGCATGCTCACCCTGACCCTGCGGCAACTCGAGCGCGACGGCCTCCTCACCAGGACCGTGCACCCCAGCGTTCCTCCGCGCGTCGACTACGCGCTCACCGCGCTCGGTACAACGCTGCTGGACTCAGTCGCCGCTCTCGCCGAATGGGCCGCCACGCACCGGCAAGAGATCAACAGCAACCGACGCCGCTACGACGCCACCCACCCACCTCGAACCCAACCCTGATCGCCACTCGACCTGCGCGACGACGAGGTCGCAATCCCGCTGGCACGACCTCCGAGCACGGCAACTGCCCAACGCTCTACGAAATCGAAGAAACCGGCGATCTTTTCGAACGAGTGGACCGGCCCCACGCAGGTCCTCCCACTAGTCGTCGCCTCCGCGCCATGTGGCGCGGACCCGGCGCCATGCCTCGATGACGGCCGGGAGCTTGGACAGGAGCTCCGCTGACAGGGTCAGTATCAGTCCGGCGAGGCCGAAGGCCGCGAGGACGAGCAGGGTGACGGTGTCCCAGTCCACCAGTTCTCAACCCTTCGATCGGGGTGGTCGAACCGATGGCCCGGCAGGCTCAGCCCGACCACCTCGTACGGTGGTCAGCTGAGGTCCTGCCGACGTCCAAGATCTCAATACGAACGGCCGGAGAGCGGCGCTCTCCGGGACCGTCGGCAATTCCGGCCGCCACTTCGGGCGGCGGCCGGCTTTTTTCGTGCACCCCGAGACGTCGGGCATGGGGTGGCACTTTCCCCCGTGCCGAACGGTCCGTCACCAGTTTAACCGCCGGAGGCTCAGCGCATCAGGACTCCCGCCGCCTCGGATGTGGTTTCCGAGGGGATGGCGATGAGGCCCGGTTCGGCGGGGTGGGAGAGGAGGGGGTGGGTGGGGAGGACGCGGATGGTGTAGCCGAAGGGGCCGGTGCGGTTGAGGGCCAGGGGGGCTTCGTAGAGGCGGCTGCCTTCGATGTCGGGGCCCGCGGTGGGTTTGAGGGGGATGTGGGTGGCGTCGGTGATGTGGTCGGTGTCGTCCACGCGACCCGCCACGGCTTGGACTTCGACGTCCGCCGGGTCCAGGGTGCCCAGGCGCACCCGGGCGCGGAGGGAGAGCGTCGAGCCGAGTTCGGCGGCGTCGCCCGGGGCGGGTGGGGTGAGGTGGGCCTCGACGTGGTCGACGGCGACGTCCGGCCAGGCGGCGCGGATCCGGGTCTTCCAGCCGGCCAGTTCGGCGGCCGCCTCGAGGTTCAGGGCCCGGTGGGAGCGGGCGGCGGGGGCGTAGAGGCGCTCGACGTATTCGCGGACCATGCGGCCCGCGAGGACCTTGGGGCCGAGGGTGGTGAGGGTGCGGCGGACCATGGCGATCCAGCGGCCGGGGAGGCCGTCCAGGCCGCGGTCGTAGAAGCGCGGGGCGACCCGCTGCTCCAGCAGGTCGTAGAGGGCCGCGGCCTCCAGGTCGTCGCGGCGGGTCTCGTCGATGGCGTCCCCGTCGGCGGTGGGGATGGCCCAGCCGAAGTCCGGCTCGTACCACTCGTCCCACCAGCCGTCGAGGACGGAGAGGTTGAGACAGCCGTTCAGGGCCGCCTTCATACCGCTGGTGCCGCATGCCTCCAGCGGGCGCAGCGGGTTGTTGAGCCAGACGTCGCAGCCGGGGTAGAGGTTCTGGGCCATGCCCATGCCGTAGTCGGGCAGGAAGACCAGGCGGTGGCGCACCCGGGGGTCGTCGGAGAAGCGGACCAGTTCCTGGACGAGGCGCTTGCCGCCGTCGTCGGCCGGGTGGGCCTTGCCCGCGACCACGATCTGGACCGGCCGCTCGGGGTGGAGCAGCAGCTCCATCAGCCGGTCCTGGTCGCGCAGCATCAGGGTGAGCCGCTTGTAGGAGGGGACGCGGCGGGCGAAGCCGATGGTGAGGACGTCGGGGTCGAGCACGCCGTCGATCCAGCCGAGCTCTGCGGTGCCCGCGCCGCGCTGCCGCCAGGAGGCGTACAGCCGCCGCCGGACCTCGGCGACCAGCCGCTTGCGCAGGGTGCGGCGCAGCTCCCACAGCTCGGTGTCGCCGAGGTGGCCGAACTGGCGGGCGCCGAGCCGGGTGACCTCGGGGGCCGTCCAGGTGGGCGCGTGCACCCCGTTGGTGACGGAGGTGATGGGCACCTCCTCGGGGTCGAAGCCCGGCCAGAGCCCGGCGAACATCTCCCGGCTGACGCGGCCGTGCAGGGTGGACACCCCGTTGGCACGCTGGGCCAGCCGCAGCCCCATCACGGCCATGTTGAAGAGGTTGGGCTCCCCGCCGGGGTAGGTCTCCATGCCGAGCGCGAGGATCCGCTCGACCTCGATCCCGGGCAGCTCGGCGTCGTCCCCGAAGTGGCGGGCGACCAGCTCGCGGTCGAAGCGGTCGATCCCGGCGGGCACGGGGGTGTGGGTGGTGAAGACGGTCCCGGCCCGCACCGCCTCATGGGCGGTGTCGAAGTCGGCCCCGTCGGCGATCAGTTCGCGGATGCGCTCCAGGCCCTGGAATCCGGCGTGGCCCTCGTTGGTGTGGAACACCTCGGGCTCGGGGTGGCCGGTGAGCCGGCAGTACGCGCGCAGGGCGCGGACGCCGCCGATGCCCAGCAGCATCTCCTGGAGCAGCCGGTGCTCGCTGCCGCCTCCGTACAGCCGGTCGGTGACCTCGCGCTCGCCGTGGCCGTTCTCCTCCACGTCGGAGTCGAGCAGCAGCAGTGGCACCCTGCCCACCTGGGCCTGCCAGACGCGGGCGTGCAGCGGACGGCCGCCGGGCAGGGTGAGCGGGATCCGGACGGGCCGTCCGTCCGTCTCGCACAGCTGGGTGAGCGGGAGCTCATCGGGGTCCAGGACCGGATAGTGCTCCTGCTGCCAGCCGTCGCGGGAGAGCGACTGCCGGAAGTAGCCGTGGCGGTAGAGGAGGCCGACGCCCATCAGGGGGACGCCGAGGTCGCTGGCGGCCTTGAGGTGGTCACCGGCGAGGATGCCGAGGCCGCCGGAGTACTGGGGCAGGGCGGCGGTGATCCCGAATTCCGGCGAGAAGTAGGCGATGGCGGTGGGGAGTCCTGAGGGGGCGGGTGGGACGGAGGGTACGGACGCGCCCGGGGACACAGCGGGTACGGACGCGTCTGACGCCACGGGCGCGCCCGGGGACACAGCAGGTACGGACTCGACCGGGGTCGGCCCGGCTCTGTCCTCGGCGGCGACCCGGCCCTGATACCACCGGGGCCCGGTCAGATAGTCGTGCAGATCATCCGCGGCCGCCGTGAGACGGCGCAGGAAGGAGCGGTCCTCGGCGAGGTCCGCGAGCCGGGAGAGGGGCACGGCGCCCAGCAGCCGCACCGGGTCGCCGCCCGACTCCCGCCATCCCTCGGGGTCCACGGACTCGAAGAGCTCGCGGGTCTCGGGGTGCCAGGACCAGCGCAGATTGCGCGCCAGCCGGTTGAGCGGTCGCAGGGGCTCCGGAAGGACGGGGCGCACGCTGAATCGACGAATGGCCTTCACTCTTCGACGGTAGCGGCCGACGAGTCCCTGTTTCGGCTGTTTCGCCCCGCACCCGAGAAGTCGGCCCGAAGGCGGCAACCTTTCAGGCCAAGGGGACGACTAGGGGTCACACCTTCCCCCCATGCCTTGGAGGACCACGTGCGCTCTCGGGACAGTTCGCACATTCCGCCCCCCGCTCATCCGCCCAGATCCACCCCGCGCAGGGGCCGGATGCTGGCCGCCGTCTGCGCGGCGGGTGCGCTGACCGTCACCTCGCTGGTGAGCGTCTCGGAGGCCGCCGAGGGCAAGGGGCCCACCCCGAACGCGGCCGCCGCGGCCCAGCTCGAGAAGCTGGACCGGGGGCTGGTGAGCGTGCACACCGGCAATGACAACCTGGTCAGCTGGCGCTGGCTGGCCACCGACCCGGACGGTGTGACGTTCAACCTCTACCGGGGTGGCGTCAAGGTCAACTCCTCCCCCATCACCACCACGAACTACCTCCACAAGGACGCCCCGAACAGCGCGGACTACACCGTGCGGGCCATTGTGGGCGGGGCGGAGCAGCCCGCCTCGCCGAGCGCGATCCAGTTCCGCCCGGGGTACTACGATGTGCCGATCTCACCCCCGGCGGGCGGCTCGGACTACACCTATGAGGCGAATGACGCCTCGGTGGGCGACCTCGACGGCGACGGCGACCTGGACTTCGTCCTGAAGTGGCAGCCGACCAACGCCAAGGACAACTCCCAGTCGGGCGTCACCGGCAACACCATCGTCGACGGCTACACCCTCCAGGGGCAGCGGCTGTGGCGGATCGACCTGGGCCGCAACATCCGCTCCGGTGCCCACTACACCCAGTTCCAGGTGTACGACTACGACGGCGACGGCCAGGCCGAGATCGCGATGAAGACCGCGGACGGCACGGTGGACGGCGCCGGAAGGACGATCGGCAGCGCGTCCGCCGACTACCGCAACTCCAGCGGCTATGTGCTCGGCGGACCCGAATATCTGACGATGTTCAACGGCCGTACGGGCGCCGCGATGAGCACGGTGGACTACGTCCCGCCGCGCGGCACCGTCTCCTCCTGGGGCGACTCCTACGGCAACCGCGTGGACCGCTTCCTGGCCGGGACGGCGTATCTCAACGGCTCCACCCCCTCGCTGATCGAGGCGCGCGGCTACTACACCCGCACCGTGATCTCCGCCTGGAGGTTCAGCGGAGGCCAGCTCACCCGCCAGTGGACGTTCGACACCAACAGCTCCACCAACACCGGCAAGGGCTACGACGGCCAGGGCAACCACGCGCTGGCCACCGGCGATGTGGACGGCGACGGCAGGGACGAGATCGTCTACGGCTCGATGGCCGTGGACGACAACGGCAACGGGCTGTGGACGAACAAAAACGGCCACGGCGACGCCGCCCACCTCGGCGACCTCGACCCCTCCCGGGCGGGTCTGGAGTACTTCAAGGTGGACGAGGACTCCTCGAAACCGGGCTCGTACTTCGCCGACGCCCGCACCGGCCAGGTGCTGTGGTCCACCGCGTCCGGCGGCGACAACGGGCGCGGCGTGGCCGGTGACATCTGGGCGGGCAACGACGGCGCGGAGATGTGGTCCGCGCGGGACGACCAGATCCGCGACGAGGGCGGCGGCGCCAAGGGCCGCAAGCCCTCCTCGATCAACTTCCTGGCCTGGTGGGACGGCGATCCGGTGCGCGAGCTGCTGGACGGCACCCACATCGACAAGTACGGCACCTCGGGTGACACCCGGCTGCTCACCGGCTCCGGGGTGCACTCCAACAACGGCACCAAGGCCACCCCGTCGCTGTCCGGCGACATCCTCGGCGACTGGCGCGAGGAGGTGGTCTGGCCGACCAGCGACAACAAGGCGCTGCGGATCTACTCCACGCCGTACGAGACCGACCGGAAGATCACCACGCTGCTCCATGACCGGCAGTACCGCGAGGCGCTGGCCTGGCAGAACACGGCCTACAACCAGCCCCCGCACCCCAGTTTCTTCATCGGCGACAAGATGGCGACCCCGCCGCGGCCGGCCATCACCACCCCGTGAAACCCCCCACCGAGAAGGAGATCCGACATGGCTGAACCACGCACCAGGTACCGGGCGATGGCCGGGGTCCTCGGCGCCGTCGCCCTCACCGCGGGCGCGATCACCACCGGGCTGACCCTGCCCACGGCCTCCGCCGCCAGCTGGCCCACGCCCAGCGGCACCCCGCAGGCGGTCTCCAAGACCATCAGCGTCAGCGGGACGACCGACGGCGGGATGAAGCGCTACTACGGCTCCGGCGACCTCGGCAGTGACAACCAGGACGAGGACCAGGGCCCGCTGTTCGAGCTGAAGGACGGCGCCACGCTGAAGAACGTCATCCTCGGCGCCCCGGCCGCCGACGGCGTCCACTGCGAGGGCAGCTGCACCCTCCAGAACGTCTGGTGGGAGGACGTCGGCGAGGACGCCGCCACCTTCCGCGGCACCGGCAAGACGTTCAACGTCATCGGCGGCGGCGCCCGTAAGGCCGCGGACAAGATCTTCCAGTTCAACGGCGGCGGCACGCTCAACATCTCGGGCTTCGCCGGGCAGGACTTCTCGACCTTCGTCCGCTCCTGCGGCAACTGCTCCTCGCAGTACAAGCGCACCATCAACGTGAGCAACTCCGAGATCACCGCCCCGGGCAAGGTCATCGGCGGGATCAACACCAACTACGGCGACTCGCTGACCCTGCGCGGGATCACGATCGTCGGCGACAGCAGCAAGAAGATCGTCCCGTGCCAGAAGTACATCGGGAACAACACCGGCGCCGAGCCGAGCAAGAACGGCAGCGGCCCCGACGGCACCTACTGCAAGTACAGCTCGTCCGACATCACCTACAAGTGATGTGCGGATGACCGCGCGCCGTGCCTGACCCTCACAGGGACAGGCACGGCGCGCGCCCGTGCCGGACACTGGTGGGTATGGACACAACCGCCGAGCTGGGGAGTTTTCTGCGCACCCGCCGCGCCGGGCTGCGCCCCGAGGACGTCGGCCTGGTCGCGTACGGGACCCGGCGCCGGGTCCCGGGGCTGCGCCGCGAGGAGCTGGCGCAGCTGGCCGGGGTGAGCGCGGCGTACTACACGCGGCTGGAGCAGGGCCAGTCCACCAGCGCCTCGGACGGGGTGCTGGACGCGCTCGCCCGCGCGCTGCGGCTGAGCCCGGACGAGCGGGCGCACCTCGGCAATCTGGCCCGGCCGCCGCGCGCCGGGCGGCGCCCCGCGCGGCGCGCCGAGTCCGCGCGCCCGGCGACCCGGCGGCTGCTCGCCGCGATGGACGGCGTACCGGCCGTGGTCCTCGGCCTGCGCTTCGACGTCCTGGCGTGGAATCCGCTGGGGCACGCCCTGATCGCCGGACATCTGCCCGCCGACGCGCCCGAGCGCCCCGCCGACCGGCCCAACACCCAGCGGATGCTGTTCCTCGACTCCCACACCCGTGAGCTGTATCCGGACTGGACGGGCGAGGCGCGGCGCGCGGTCTCCTCGCTGCGGCTGGTGGCCGGGGCGCACCCCGACGACCGGCGGCTCGCGGAGCTGGTCGGCGAACTGACCGTGAAGAGCGAGGAGTTCGCGGCGCTGTGGTCGCGCCACCCGGTGCGCCGGTGCGCCTTCGGCACCAAGTCCTTCCACCATCCGCTGGTGGGGCCGCTGGAGCTGGACTTCGAGATGACCCGGCTGCCGGACTCCGGGGGCCAGGCCCTGCTGATGTACGGGGCGGAGCCGGGGTCACCGTCGGAGGCGGCGCTGCGGCTGCTGTCGCGGGAGGCGGTCGCGTTCTACGCCCCCTGATGCGCCCTTGTCGGGATCTTTCGTCCCACGCGACGCTTGCGCCGTCGAGTTGGGGAGGGGATCGTTCCATGGCATGTGCGTCTGCGGGCCCCCGGCGGAGGGTGGCGGCGCCGGCCGCCGTCGTCGCGGTGGTCCTGGTGGTCTTGTCGCCCGCTCAGACCGTTCCCGCGCAGGGGGTCCAGGCCACGGGCGGGGCGGGGACCCACGGCTATATCGTCGCCCTGAAGCGGGGCGCGGCAGCGCCCGCGGCGGCGTCCGGGGCGGGCCGGGCGCTGATCGAGCGGTACGGGGCGCGGGTGCGCCGGGTCTACCGCACCGCGCTCAACGGCTATGCGGTACGGGCGAACGCGGCACAGGCCGGGCGGCTGGCGGCCGATCCGCGGATCGCCTCGGTGACCCGGGACGAGCGGGTGTCGCTGCGCTGGTCCCGGGCGCGGTTACCGGCCCCGCCGCGCGGCCGGGCGCGGCCGCCGTGGGGTCTTGACCGGATCGACCAGCCGGACCGGCGGCTGGACGGGGCGTACACCGCGCCCCGCGGCGGCGGGCACGGCACCACGATCTATGTGATCGACTCCGGGGTGCGCGCCTCCCATGAGGACTTCGGCGGCCGGGCCCGCTCCGGCTGGGACTTCGTGGACGACGATCCGGTGGCCGAGGACGGCAACGGCCATGGCACCCATGTGGCCGCCACGGCCGCGGGCACCCGCTACGGCGTGGCGAAGGAGGCCACGATCGTGGCCGTACGGGTGCTGGACGACCGGGGCGAGGGCACCATCGCGCAGGTGCTGGCCGGAATGGACTGGGTGCTGCGACACGCCAGGCGGCCCGCGGTGGTCAATCTGAGTCTGGGCTCGGCGGCCGCCACCCCGCTGCCCCAGTGGGACGCGGCGGTGCGGGCGGGGATCGCCGCCGGTCTGGTCTTCACCGTGGCGGCGGGCAACCAGGACCGGCCCGCCGCCTCGTTCTCGCCGGGCCGGGTGCCGGGGGCGCTCACGGTGGGCGCGACCGACCACGCCGACCGGCGCTCTGGATTCTCCAACTGGGGCCCGGGAGTTGACCTGTTCGCGCCCGGGGACCGGATCGTCTCGGCGTCCAGCGCGAGCGATACGGCGGCCAGGACGCTGTCGGGCACCTCGATGGCGGCCCCGCATGTCGCGGGCGCCGCCGCGCTGTATCTCGCCGGTCATCGCTTCGCGACTCCGGCCCAGGTCGGGGCGGCGCTGACGGCCGGTGCGAGCAAGGGCCGGGTGCGCGGCGCGGGCCCGGGTTCGCCGAACCGTCTGCTGCGGGTGGCCAACTGACGTAACCACAGAACGCATCGGGTGGACGGCCCCGCCTACGGGCGGGGTCGATTCATGTACCCCGCGTTACGAACCGGTAGTTAACGGGAACCCGGATTGTCTCCCCATTCCGCAGGGGAAGGCTTTCCACGCGCGCCCCCCATGGCCGACCCCATCCGCCCACCAGAGTGAACGCGGACAGGAGCTGTCATGCCCGCAACCCAACGCCCGGCGGCAAAACCGATACAAAGGACAAAAGCCGCCCCCGCGTCTCCATCCGCACTGCCGTCAGGTGATCCTATGATCGGTCGCATTCCCATTCTGGATATCCGCCCGCTGATCGACTGCGGCCGCCGCCCCGCCAAGGCGGTGGTGGACGAGACCTTCGAGGTCAGTGCCACCGTGTTCCGGGAAGGTCATGACGCGGTCAGCGCCAATGTGGTCCTCCGGGATCCGTCCGGCCGCTCCGGCCCCTGGACCCCGATGCGTGAACTCGCCCCCGGCACCGACCGCTGGGGCGCCGAGGTCACCCCCGGCGCGCCCGGCCGCTGGACGTACACGGTCGAGGCGTGGAGCGATCCGATCGCCACCTGGCGCCATCACGCCCGCATCAAGGTCCCGGCCGGGATCGACACCGACCTGGTCCTGGAGGAGGGCGCCCTGCTGCATGAGCGCGCGGCGGCCGGAGTGCCCAAGAACGACGGCCGGGAGGCGGTGCTGGCGGCCGTCGACGGGCTGCGCGACGAGCGCCGCCCGGTGGCCGACCGGCTCGCCGCCGCCCTCGCGCCCGATGTGACCGACGCCCTCGACCGCCATCCGCTGCGGGAGTTGGTCACCTCCTCGCGCCCCATGCCGCTCCAGGTGGACCGGGAGCGCGCGCTGTTCGGCTCCTGGTACGAGCTCTTCCCGCGCTCGGAGGGCGCCAAGGTGACCGAGGGGCGGCGGCCGGTCAGCGGCACCCTGCGCACCGCCGCCGAGCGGCTGCCCGCGATCGCCGCCGCGGGCTTCGACGTGGTCTATCTGCCGCCGATCCACCCCATCGGCACCGCCTTCCGCAAGGGCCCCAACAACACGCTCTCCGCGGGCCCCTTCGACGTGGGCTCGCCCTGGGCCATCGGCTCGGCCGACGGCGGCCATGACGCGATCCACCCCGACCTCGGCACCTTCGAGGACTTCGACCACTTCGTGGCGCGCGCCCGGGAGCTGCGCATGGAGGTGGCGCTGGACTTCGCGCTCCAGTGCTCCCCGGACCACCCCTGGGTCTCCCAGCACCCCGAGTGGTTCCACCAGCGCGCCGACGGCACCATCGCGTACGCCGAGAACCCGCCCAAGAAGTACCAGGACATCTATCCGCTCGCGTTCGACCGGGACTTCCACGGGCTGGTCCGGGAGACCGAGCGGGTGCTGCGCCTCTGGATGGCGCACGGGGTGCGGATCTTCCGGGTGGACAATCCGCACACCAAGCCGGTGGTCTTCTGGGAGAAGGTGCTCGGCGACATCCACCGCTCCGACCCCGATGTCCTCTTCCTCTCCGAGGCGTTCACCCGCCCGGCGATGCTGAACGCCCTCGGCGCGGTCGGCTTCCACCAGTCGTACACCTACTTCACCTGGCGGAACACCAAGCAGGAGCTCACCGACTACCTCACCGAGCTGTCGGGGGACGCCGCCGCCTGGATGCGGCCCAACTTCTTCGTCAACACCCCCGACATCCTGCACGCCTACCTCCAGGAGGGCGGCCGCCCCGCCTTCGAGGTGCGGGCCGTGCTGGCCGCCACCCTCTCCCCCGCCTGGGGCGTCTACGCGGGCTACGAACTGTGCGAGGGCACCCCGGTGCGCCCCGGCAGCGAGGAGTACCTGGACTCGGAGAAGTACCAGCTCCGGCCGCGCGACTGGGCGGCGGCCGAGCGCGAGGGAAGAACGATCACCCCGCTGCTGGCCCGGCTGAACCGGGTGCGCCGCCGCCATCCCGCCCTGCGCCGGCTGCGCAACCTCAGATTCCACCACGCCGACAACGATTCCGTCATCGTCTACTCCAAGCGCGCGGGCGACTCGTGTGTGGTCACGGTCGTCAACCTCGACCCTCACCACACCCAGGAGGCGACGGTCTCGTTGAACATGCCGGAACTCGGCCTCGAGTGGCATGAGTCCGTCCCGGTGCGCGACGAGCTCACCGGCGAGACCTATCACTGGGGCAGGGACAACTATGTGCGCCTGGAGCCGGGGCGGGATATGGCTCCGGCGCATGTGCTGTCCCTGCGACCGTCCTCACCGATCGGAGGGTCACCCACAACATGATCGTCAACGAGCCCGTACCGGACACATTCGAGGACACGCCCGCGGGCGACCGCGATCCCGACTGGTTCAAGCGCGCGGTCTTCTACGAGGTCCTGGTCCGCTCCTTCCAGGACAGCAACGGCGACGGCGTCGGCGACCTCAAGGGCCTGACGGCCAAGCTGGACTATCTGCAATGGCTGGGCGTGGACTGCCTGTGGCTGCCGCCGTTCTTCGCCTCACCGCTGCGCGACGGCGGCTACGACGTCTCGGACTACACCGCCGTGCTGCCGGAGTTCGGTGACCTCGCCGACTTCGTGGAGTTCGTCGACGCCGCTCATCAGCGCGGGATGCGCGTGATCATTGACTTTGTCATGAACCACACGAGTGATCAGCATCCGTGGTTCCAGGAGTCCCGCAGCGACCCGGACGGACCGTACGGCGACTACTACGTCTGGGCCGACGACGACAAGCAGTACCAGGACGCGCGGATCATCTTCGTCGACACCGAGACGTCCAACTGGACCTTTGATCCGGTACGTAAGCAGTACTACTGGCACCGCTTCTTCTCGCACCAGCCGGACCTCAACTTCGAGAACCCCGCCGTCCAGGAGGAGGTACTGGCCGCCCTGCGCTTCTGGCTGGACCTGGGCATCGACGGATTCCGGCTCGACGCCGTCCCGTATCTGTACGCCGAGGAGGGCACCGACTGCGAGAACCTGCCCCGGACGCATGAGATGCTCCGGCGCGTCCGGGCCGAGATCGACGCCCACTATCCGGACACCGTGCTGCTGGCCGAGGCCAATCAGTGGCCGGAGGACGTCGTCGACTACTTCGGCGACTTCTCGGCGGGCGGCGACGAATGCCATATGGCCTTCCACTTCCCGGTGATGCCGCGCATCTTCATGGCGGTGCGGCGCGAGTCCCGCTACCCGGTCTCGGAGATCCTCGCCAAGACCCCCGCCATCCCCTCCGGCTGTCAGTGGGGCATCTTCCTGCGCAACCACGACGAGCTGACGCTGGAGATGGTCACCGACGAAGAGCGCGACTACATGTACGCGGAGTACGCCAAGGATCCGAGGATGCGGGCCAACATCGGCATCCGCAGACGACTGGCGCCCCTGCTGGACAACGACCGCAACCAGATCGAGCTGTTCACCGCGCTGCTGCTGTCCCTGCCCGGCTCGCCGATCCTCTACTACGGGGACGAGATCGGCATGGGCGACAACATCTGGCTCGGCGACCGCGACGCCGTGCGCACCCCCATGCAGTGGACCCCCGACCGGAACGCGGGCTTCTCCTCCTGCGATCCGGGGCGCCTGTTCCTGCCGACCATCATGGACCCGGTCTACGGCTATCAGGTCACCAATGTCGAGGCGGCCATGAGCAGCCCGTCCTCGCTGCTGCACTGGACCCGGCGGATGATCGAGATCCGTAAGCAGAACCCCGCCTTCGGGCTCGGCTCCTTCACCGAGCTGCCGTCCTCCAACCCGGCTGTCCTCGCGTTCCTGCGCGAGGCTCCGACGACCCGGGACGGCGAGGACGACCTGGTGCTGTGCGTGAACAACTTCTCGCGCTTCGCCCAGCCCACCGAGCTGGACCTCCAGTCCTTCGCCGGCCGCCATCCGGTCGAGTTGATCGGCGGGGTCCGCTTTCCGGCCATCGGCGAGCTGCCGTATCTGCTCACGCTGGCCGGGCACGGCTTCTACTGGTTCCGGCTGCGGCGCGGCGAGCCGGTGGGGCGCTGGGCGGACCGCGTCGGCTGAGCGATGCTTTCCCCTACCCGCCCCTTCCCTCAACTGGGGCTCCGCCCCAGGCCCCGCTCCTCAAACTCCCCCAGCTACCGCTGGGAGGTGCCCCCTGGAGGGGCTGATTTCAGCCCGTCCGGCGTTTGAGGACACGCCCGAAGGGCGTCCGGGGTCCAGGGGCGGAGCCCCGGCACGGGGTCTGGGGCGGATGCCCCAGTTTCGGGAAGGGGCGGGGTGGGGAACAGCCCGCCGCAGGCGCCAGCTCCGCCGTGGGGTCATCCGTACGCGTCCATCTCGGGCGCGTACGGGCGTTTTCGACCCCCCGTCATGGGCACTCTGTACTCACACCGTCACCGGCGGGCCCGATGGCGTTCACCGGGCTCGCCGTACGGACGATCCTCGCCCGACACGTCCCGCACCGTCGCACAGTCAATGCCGCAATCCGGGACACTTTGCCCTGATCTGTCGTGTGCCCGGGGAAAGGACGCGACGCCATGCCGGAAGCTCCGCTCTCCCGGGGGGCACATCACCCGCCGACCGCCGTACCGCGGGACCAGCCCCCACCGGCCGCGGTCCGCACCGCCGCGGCCGCGGGCCCGCCCGGGCTGCTCACCTCGCTCGCGCCGCTGCTCGCCGAGTGGCTGCCCCGGCAGCGCTGGTTCGCGGGCAAGGGCCGTCCCGTCACCGGCTTCGCGCTGGTCTCCGCGACCGAGCTGCTGCCGTGGCGGGCGAGCGGCGGCACGCCCGGGCTGCTCCATCTGCTGATCCGCGCCGAGCAGCCGGAGCCGCCCGGCCACCGGCACGGCTTCGGCTGCGGCCACCGGCGCGGGGCGGCGGCCAGCGACTGCTACCAGCTGCTGCTCGGGGCACGCCCCGCCCTGCCGCCGTCGCTCGCCCCCGCGCTCATCGGCCGGCCCGGCGGCGGTCCGCTGGACGGGCAGACGGTGTACGAGGCGCTGGCCGACCCCCGGCTCACCACGCTGCTGCTGGAGCGGCTGCGGATGCCCGGGCGGCTCGGCCCGCTGCGCTTCGTACGGGAGCCGTCCAGCGCGATCCCCTCCGCGCTCGCGCCCCGGGTGATGACCGCCGAGCAGTCCAACTCCTCGGTGGTTTACGGCGATACGTTTATTCTCAAGCTCTTCCGGCGGGTCAGCCCCGGCACCAACCCGGACCTGGAACTCCCCCTCGCGCTCGCCCGCACCGGCTGCTCCCGGGTGCCCGCGCCCGCCGCCTGGTTCGAGGCCGAGCCCCCGGCCGAGGGCGCCGGGCCACGGCCGGAGCCGTTCACCCTGGGGGTGCTCCAGCCCTTCTTGACCGGTTCCCGGGACGGCTGGCAGCTCGCGCTGGACGCCCTGGCCGCCGACGGCGACTTCGCCGACGCCGCCCGCGCGCTGGGGCACGCGACCGCCGAGGTCCATCTGGCGATGGCCCGCGCACTGCCCACCTCCGTGCTGCGCCGCCCGCAGATCGAGCACCTCGCGGCCGCCATGAGCGAACGGCTCGACTCGGCCGCCGCCGCGGTGCCCGCCCTCCAGCCGTACCGCACCGCGCTGCACGGCGCGTACGAGGACCTGGCCGCGCTGGGACGGGCGGGCCGCACCTGGGCGGCCCAGCGCATCCACGGCGATCTGCACCTGGGGCAGGCGCTGCTCACGGGAAACGGCGGGGACGGCGTGGACGGCGGAGGAGGCGGGCGGTGGTCGCTCATCGACTTCGAGGGCGAGCCGTCCCGTCCGCTGGCCGAGCGGCGCCGCCCGCAGCCGCCGGTGCGCGACATCGCGGGCATGCTGCGGTCCTTCGACTACGCGGCGGCCGTGGGACGCCATGAGCACCCGCAGGAGTGGGCGGGCCGCACCCGCGCCGCGTACTGCGCGGGCTACGCGGAGGCGTCCGGCACCGATCCGCGCGACGAGCCGGAGCTGCTGCGCGCCCATGAGACCGACAAGGCCGTCTACGAGGTGCTCTACGAGGCGCGGCACCGCCCCGACTGGCTGTCCGTCCCGATGACCGCGATCCACCGCCTGGCCGCCACCACCCGAGCCTGACCCCGGGGCCGCCCCCCCGGCCGGACCCCGACCGGGAGCCGGGGCCCGGGGCCCCCGGTTCCCCCGGACCGCGGCCCCACCGCCCCCCTCCTTCCCCCGCCTCTCCGATTCCCGCTTCCGACCGTTCCGTCCGACCCCCGACACCCCCGGGAGGACCACCCCGTGACCGCACGACCGCCGTCCGGCCAGTACCCGTCCGACGAGGGACCGGGCCACGCGCCCGCCGCCACCGGCGCCACAGCCGGCCCGGCGGTCCCGGCGACGTTCCTCTCCGCCCGCACCCCCACACGGACCGAACCCGCCACCGCCCACCGGGACGCATCCGCCCGGCCGGGCGGGAGCGCGGACCGCTCGGCGCCGACCACGTCCCCCGCACCCGCCGACGGGCCCCGGCCGAGCCGCGAGGCCCAGGTGTCCTACGGCTCACCGCCCGTGCCCCGGGCGCCCCGCACGGGCGAGGAGCCGCACGAGGAGGGCGGCGGCGCGGGCGGGCCGTCGCGGGTGGCCGGGCGGCCCGTGGCCGGGGGCGGCGCGGGCCCGGACAACGTGGTGGAGGACGAGCGCGGGGTGCGGGCCGCGCCCGCGCCGGCGGGCGAGGACCGGCGGCGGCTGCTGGCCGGGACGCATCACGACCCGCACGCGGTGCTCGGCGCCCACCCCGTGCCCGGCGGGGTGCTGTTCCGGACCCTGCGCCCGTACGCCCGGTCGGTGACCGTCGCCGCCGCCGGGCTGCGCGCGCGGCTGCGGGCCGAGGGGGACGGGCTGTTCTCCGGGGTGCTGCCGCTGCGGGAGATCCCGGACTACCGGCTGCTGGTGGCGTACGAGGACGCCGAGCTGGAGCTGCACGACCCGTACCGCTTCCTGCCCGCCATCGGCGAACTCGATCTGCACCTGATCGGCGAGGGCCGCCACGAGGAGCTGTGGCGGGCGCTCGGCGCGCGGCCGATGACCCACCAGGGCGTCTCCGGCACCCGCTTCACCGTATGGGCGCCCAATGCCCTCGGGGTGCGGCTCACCGGCGACTTCACCTACTGGGACGGCACCGCGCTGCCGATGCGCTCGCTCGGCGGCAGCGGCGTATGGGAGCTGTTCCTGCCGGGCGTGGGCGAGGGCGCGCTCTACAAGTTCGAGATCGCCGGGCCCGACGGCGGCCACTCCCTGCGCGCCGACCCGATGGCGCGGCGCACCGAGTGCCCGCCCGCCACCGCCTCCGTCGTCCACGCCTCGCACCACGAGTGGGGCGATGACGCGTGGATGGCGCGGCGGAAGGGCGGGCGCGTCCATGAGCTGCCGTTCTCCGTCTACGAGGTGCACCTGCCGTCGTGGCGGCCGGGGCTGACCTACCGGCAGCTCGCCGAGCAGCTCCCGGCGTACGTCAAGGACCTGGGCTTCACCCACGTCGAGCTGATGCCGGTGGCCGAGCACCCCTTCGGCGGCTCCTGGGGCTACCAGGTGACCGGCTTCTACGCGCCCACGGCCCGCCTCGGCACCCCGGACGACTTCAAGTACCTGGTGGACGCGCTGCACCGGGCGGACATCGGGGTCATCGTGGACTGGGTGCCCGCGCACTTCCCGAAGGACGCCTGGGCGCTGGCGGAGTTCGACGGCCGTCCGCTGTACGAGCCGGCCGATCCGCTGCGGGCCGCGCACCCGGACTGGGGCACGCTGGAGTTCGACTACGGGCGCCCGGAGGTGCGCAACTTCCTGGTGGCGAACGCGGTCTACTGGTGCGAGGAGTTCCACATCGACGGCCTGCGCGTGGACGCCGTCGCCTCCATGCTCTACCTCGACTACTCCCGCGAGCCCGGCCAGTGGACGCCCAACGCGCACGGCGGCCGGGAGAACCTGGACGCGGTCGCCTTCCTCCAGGAGATGAACGCGACCGTCTACCGCCGCTGCCCGGGCGTGGTCACCATCGCCGAGGAGTCGACCGCGTGGGACGGGGTCACCCGCGCCACCCACCACGTGGGCCCCAGCGGGTTCGGCGGCCTCGGCTTCGGGCTGAAGTGGAACATGGGGTGGATGCACGACTCGCTGGGCTATCTCGCGCACGAGCCGGTGCACCGCGCCTATCACCACCACGAGATGACGTTCTCGATGGTGTACGCGTACAGCGAGAACTACGTGCTGCCGATCTCGCACGACGAGGTGGTGCACGGCAAGCGGGCCCTGGTGTCGAAGATGCCCGGCGACTGGTGGCAGCGGCGCGCCACCCACCGCGCCTACCTCGGCTTCATGTGGGCCCACCCGGGCAAGCAACTGCTCTTCATGGGCCAGGAGTTCGCGCAGGGCGCCGAGTGGTCGGAGGCGCACGGCCCCGACTGGTGGCTGCTGGACCCGTCGTACTCCGCCGAGCCCGACCACCGGGGCGTCCGCGACCTGGTCCGCGACCTCAACCGGACGTACGCGGCCACGCCCGCGCTGTGGCAGCGGGACACCGACCCCGAGGGCTTCTCCTGGATCGAGGGCGATGCCCGCGAGGACAATGTCTTCGCCTTCCTCCGCTACGACGCCGAGGGGTCTCCGCTGCTGGCCATCAGCAACTTCTCCCCGGTGGTCCGGCATGAGTACCGCGTCGGGACGCCGGAGGGGGTGCCGGTGTGGCGCGAGGTGCTGAACACCGACGACCGGGCTTACGGCGGCGGTGGCGTGGTCAACGCCGAGCCGCTGAAGGCCGGGCCCACGGGGTGGCACGGCCGTCCGGCCTCCATCCTGCCGGTGCTGCCGCCGCTGGGCACGATCTGGCTGCGGCCCGCCTGAGCCGTACGGACGCCCCGCCGCCCTGCCGCACGGCCTCGGCCTTACGTCCCGTCAGCCATTGTCAGCCATCGGGCCCAGCCCGGTGAGGCCGTCCCGGACCCGGTGGGCGTCGGGGTGGCCGAGGGAGTCGAACCGGGTCAGGGCCCGCTGCCAGCTGCGGCGGGCCCCGGCCCGGTCCCCGGCGGCGAGCTGGGCGCTGCCCAGCCGGTGCAGGGACTCGGCCTCCCGGACCCGCTCGCCCCGGCCGCGCCGCAGATCCACCGCGTGCCGGTAGCAGCTGATGGCCTGCTGGTGGTCGCCGACGTGGCTGTAGGCGTAGCCGAGGCTGTCCCAGGCGGCGGACTCCCCGCGCCTGTCCCCCGCCTGCCGCAGCATGGTCAGCGCCTTCTCGCAGTGGACGAGGGTCTGCTGGAAGTCGCCCAGCATGGCGTACGCCCAGCCGACGTTGTTCAGGGCGTACGCCTCGCCGCTGCGGTGGCCCGCCGCCCGGTACAGCTTCAGGGCGCGCAGCGCGTGGTGCAGCCCCTCGTCATGGCGCCCCTCCCGCTCGCTGGCGAGGTTGAGCGCGCCATGGGCCAGGGCCTGGCCGACGGCGTTGCCGGTCTCGCGGTGCAGGTTCAGGGCGCGCACCAGATGGCCGCGGGCCCGGTCGTAGCGCCCCATCCGCAGATCGGCGAGGCCCAGCGCGTAGCAGGAGTGGGCCTGGCCGGTGAGGTCGCGGATGCGGTGGGCCGACCCCAGGGCGATCCGGTGCACGGTGCGCTGGTCGTGCCAGTGGCCGCGCTGGTCCAGGAACTCGGTCAGCGACCAGGCCAGTTGCCAGGCATGGGTCTCGAATCCGGCCTCGGCGGCCTCCTGTAGGGCGGCCATCAGCGCCGGATAAGTGACGATGAACCAGAGCAGCGCCTGGCCGTGCCCCGCGAACTCGCCGACGCTGACGCCGGGCCGGACCGGTTCGACCGTGATCGGCTCCCGGTGCGGGGTGAAGGCCCTCCCGGCGGCCACGGCGGTGTGCAGATAGTGGTCGAGCATCCGGTGCAGCGCGGTGCGGCGCTCCTCCGGCGCGTCGTACGCCTGGGTGAGCTCCATGGCGTAGGCGCGCAGCAGATCGTGGAAGCCGTACTGACCGGGGGCGCGCTCGGTGATCAGATGTGCCCGGGTCAGCTGGATCAGCAGCCGGCGGGCCTGCGGCACCGGGATCCCCACCAGGCTGGCGGCCGCGGGGGCCGCGATATCGGGGCCCGGGTGGACGCCCAGCAGCCGGAACAGCCGGGCGGCGTCGGCGCCCAGGGTGTGGTACGACCAGGAGAAGACGGCCCGGACGTCGGTGGTGGCGTCCCCGCCCTCGAACGCGTCGAGGCTGCCGCGGGCGTCGCGCAGCTCCCCGGCGAGCGCCTCCAGGCCGAAGCGGGGGTGGGTGGCGGCGCGGGCGGCCACGATGGCGAGCGCGAGCGGCAGCCCGGCGCACACCGTGATGACCTCCTCCACGGCCTCGGGTTCGGCGGCCACCCGCTCGGCGCCCACCCGGCTGATCAGCAGTTCGCGCGCCTCGTCGCGGTCGAGCAGATCCAGCGGCAGCGGCTGGGCCTGCTCGGCGACGACCAGGCTGGTGAGCTCGTTACGGCTGGTCAGCACCACCAGACAGCCGGGGGAACCGGGCAGCAGGGGCCGCACCTGCTCGGCGTCCCGGGCGTTGTCGAGGAGGATCAGCATCCGGCGGTCGGCCAGCAGGCTCCGGTACAGCGCGGTCTGCGCCTCCAGCGTGGCGGGGATCCGGTGGGCGGGCACCTGGAAGGCGTCCAGGAAGCCCCGTACGGCCTCGGCGACGGTCATGGCCGAGTCGGTGGGGCCGAAGCCGCGCAGATTCACATAGAGCTGGCCGTCGGGGAACCGGTCGCGGACGCGGTGGGCCCAGTGCACCGCGAGGGTGGTCTTGCCGAGGCCGCCGCTGCCCGCGATCACGGTGATCCTCGCGGCCGTGGGCGGCCGCCCCCCGTCCCCGGCCCCGGCCTCGCCCGTGCCGGCGGGCAGCAGGGCGTCCAGCCCGGCCAGTTCGCGCTCACGGCCGGTGAAGTGGGCGACGTCGGAGGGGAGTTGCTGGGGTACGGCGGTGACGGCGGTGAGCGGCTCGGGGGTGGTGGCGGGCGTGCCCGAGGGTTCGGCGGCGGGTTCGGGGGCGGGTTCGGGGGGCTCGTCGGTGGCGGGGGTGCCCTCCGGGGCGGGGGCGGGGGCCGCGTCGGGTGGGGTCGGGGGAGCGCTCCCGTGCCCGCCGGACGGCCCGGAGGCGTCCCCGGACCGGCCGTCCTTGCCGTCCCTGCCGTCCCTGCCGTCCTGACTGCCCCGGCCGTCCCGGCTGTCCTCGAGCGCCTGCCGGTGGAGCCGCTGGAGCTCGTCGCCGGGCTCGATGCCCAGCTCCTCCACGTACCTCCGGCGGGTGGAGCGGAACAGCGCGAGGGCGTCGGCCCGCCTGCCACAGCGCCGCAGCGCCTCCATCAGCAGCGCCACCGAGCGTTCCCGCAGGGGGTGTTCGGCCACCAGGACGGACAGCTCCGCGGCGGCCTCGTGGTGGCGTCCGGAGCGCAGGTCGATCGCGGCGCACTCCTCGACCGCCGCACGCCGTTCCTCCTCCAGACCGGCGCCCAGGGTCTCGGGCAGCCAGCCGCCCGCGACATCGGACAGCGCGGGCCCGCGCCACAGGTGGAGCGCGGCGCGCAACAGCTCTCCGGCCCGGGCCTCGGCGGCAACGGCGGCCTCGGGCTCCCCGGTGGCCCCGGCGTCCTTGGGAGCCTCCCGCGCGGCCCGCACCAGATCGCGGAAGCGGTGCAGATCGACCTGCTCACGCGCGACGGTCAGGGAATAGCCCTTCGCCGACGTCGTCAACTCGGCCCCGGGCAGGGCGGACAGGATCCGCCGCAGCTTGGAAATCTGTACCTGTACGGCGTTTCGCGCGGACCCCGGCGGATCCTCGCCCCATACTGCCAACACCAGCCTGTCGACGGACACCACGCGGCCGGAGGCCATCAGCAGCATCGCCAGAACGGACCGCTGCTGTGCGGCGGTCGGCCCCAACAGACGCTCGCCCTGCCATATTCCGACCGGTCCCAACAGGCGAAACTCGGTCCCATCCACACACTGCCCCCGTTGGTACCAGAGATTTCACTGTGACCACTTGGAAGCCTACCCACGGGTTCGGGTCAGCGAGGCATCAGCCGGATATCAGCGGCTCGTAGCACCCTACGAGTGTTCGAGGGTCCCACGGGCACCAGAAGCACTCCCCGGTCACCGCTGACGGCGGCGGCCGGACCGGAACTCTCCGGTCTCCGGGCCCCTCTTCCGACGATGAACGGGGGACGGTATGGCAGTGAGGTGCCGGGGAGGCGGCTCATGACCACCGCAGGAGGAACACGGAGCACACCACGGATCGGCGAGCTCGTCTACGACCTCGAGCGCGAGGCCATGGGGCGGGTCGCCTATGTGGACACCGGCGGGAACATCGCCTGGGTCAAACCCCTGCGCCAGGGCCCCGAGTGGACGGCCCTCCCGGAGCAACTGCGGCGGGCGCCGGACGGCGAGCGGTAGGAGGTGTCCGGCGGTACGCGTACGCCTGCGGCAGGCTGCTCCCCTCCCCGCCCCTTTCCGAAGCATCGATATGCGGCTCCGCCGCGTGGTGGGGCTCCGCCCCAGCCCCCGCTCCTCAAACGCCGGAGGGGCTGGAATGGGGGGGTCCAGGGGCGGAGCCCCTGGTAGCGGGAAGGGGCGGGGAGGGGAAAGCATCGCTATGCGGCGCTGAGGACCAGCCCAGCACCGCCAAGGGCCGTTGACGGCCGGGCCCATGCCGGCGTCTCGCGTCTTCCAACGGGGGGAAGACGCGGGGCGCCATTCGTCGTGCGACGGTCGTACGGCCACGGTCCAGCCCCGTGAGACGCGCAGCGGCCCTGCCCCGATTCAGGAGGGCAGGGCCGCGTTGCGCGTGGGGTGTCAGGCGGGCACGTGCTCCTTCGCCGTGTCACCGTCACGCCGCTCGGGGAGGGACTTGCCCTCGGCCGCCTCGGAGTCCGCGGCCGGACCGTGGCCGCCACCACTGCGGGCGAAGCCCTCCGCGTCGAACGGCAGCCGTCCGGCGAGGACTTCGTTCATCCGCTCCTTGTCGATCTCCTTGGTCCAGGTGCCGACCAGGACGGTCGCGACCGCGTTGCCCGCGAAGTTGGTGAGGGCGCGGGCCTCGCTCATGAAGCGGTCGATGCCGACGATCAGGCCGACGCCGTCGACCAGTTCGGGCCGGTGCGACTGGAGACCGCCCGCCAGCGTCGCCATGCCCGCGCCGGTCACACCGGCGGCGCCCTTGGACGCCACGACCATGAAGACGAGCAGGGATATCTGCTGGCCTATGGAGAGCGGGTCGCCCATGGCCTCGGCGATGAACAGCGAGGCCATCGTCAGGTAGATGGCGGTGCCGTCCAGGTTGAAGGAGTAGCCCGTGGGGACGGTGATACCGGCGACCGGCCGGCTGACGCCCGCGTGCTCCATCTTCGCGATCAGCAGCGGCAGCGCCGACTCGGAGGAGGACGTCGACAGGATCAGCAGGAACTCCCGCGCCAGGTACTTCAGCAGCAGGAAGATGTTGATGCCCGCGACCAGCCGCAGGATCGTCCCGAGGACGAGGAAGACGAAGAGCGCACAGGTCACATAGAAGCCGACCATGATGACCGCGAGCGCCTTGAGCGCGTCCAGACCGGTCTCGCCGACCACGGCGGCGATCGCGCCGAAGGCACCGATCGGGGCGGCCCACATGACCATCGACAGCAGCTTGAAGACGAGCTGCTGGATGTGGCCTACGCCGCGCAGCACCGGCTCGCCCGCCTTGCCCATCGCCTGGAGGGCGAAGCCCGCGAGGAGGGCCACGAACAGGGTCTGGAGCACCTCGCCCTCGGTGAAGGCGGAGACCAGCGTCTTCGGGATGATCCCGAGCAGGAAGTCCGCCGTCGACTCGGAGGCGCCCTCGGCCTGGCTCTGCCCGGCCTGGGCCGCCTCATGGCTCATGTGCAGGCCGCTGCCGGGCTCGAGGAAGTTGCCGACGACCAGGCCGATCGCGAGGGCCACGGTCGACATCACCATGAAGTAGCCGAGCGCCAGACCGCCGACCGCGCCGACCTTCGCCGCCTTGCGCACCGAGCCGACGCCGAGCACGATCGTGCAGAAGATGATCGGCGAGATCAGCATCTTGATGAGGTTGACGAAGCCTTCGCCGATGGGCTTGAGCTCCACCGCCGTATCGGGGGCCACGAAGCCCACGAGGATGCCGAGCGCCACCGCGCCGATGACGGCGAGGTAGAGGTAGTGAATCCTTTCTTTCTTCGGCTTCGTCCCATCCGGTTCCGTACGCCCGGATGCGGGCGGCGTGGTGTCCGCAGCCACGGTGCTGCCTCCTTCTGTTCTGCCGTCCAACTGTCCCGGCGCTGTACTGTGTGCGGCTCGCACACCGCCTTGAACGGTCCCGGCGACTATGCCCCAGCCTGTGACGGGGGTCACCCTTCCGTTCATTTCGTTCACACAAAGATGCGTGTGCAGACTGATGGCCATGCGCATTCCCCACCCCCGGAGCCTGGCGGGCCAGCTCTTCGCGATGCAGGTCGTGCTGGTCGCCGCCCTGGTGGCCGGATGCGCCGTCTTCGCCTACGTCACCGACCGCGAGCAGGCGGTGGTGGCCGCGCGGCAGCGGGCGACCGCCGCCGCGGTGGCCGTCGCCGACTCGCCGTCGGTCGCCGAGGCCGCGCGGTCGAAGGACCCCACGGCCCGGCTCCAGCCGTACGCGGAGAAGGTGCGCCGGGACACCGGCGTCACCTTCGTCACGATCATGGATACCCACGGGGTGCGCTGGGCGCACCCCGATCCGGACCAGATCGGCGCGACCTATCTCGGCCACATCAAGCCCGCGCTGCGCGGGCGGATCTTCGACGAGACTTACACCGGCACGCTCGGCTCCTCCGTGCGCGTGGTCGCCCCGGTGCGCGACGCCCGCGCCGACGGCCGGATCACCGCGCTGGTCAGCGCGGGGATAACCGTGGACACCATCAGCGCCCAGGTGCGCCGGCAGCTGCTCGCGCTGCTCGGCGTGGCGGCCGCCGCGCTCGCGCTCGGCGGCCTGTGCGCGTATGTGATCAACGCCCGGCTGCGCCGCCATACGCACGGGATGAACGCGGCCGAGCTGAGCCGGATGCACGACTACCACCAGGCCGCGCTGCACGCCGTGCGCGAGGGGCTGCTGATGCTGGACGGCCAGCGGCGGATCGCGCTGATCAACGACGGGGGGCGGGAGCTGCTCGGCCTGCCCGAGGACTCCGTCGGCCGCTACGCCTCCGAGCTGGGCCTGCCGCCCGCGCTGACCGGCGCCCTGCTGGCCGCCGAGCCGCGCGTGGACGAACTGCATCTGACCGCGGAGCGGGTCGTGGTCGTCAACACCTCGCCGGTGAGCAGCGGTGAGCAGCGCGGCACGGTCGTCACCCTGCGCGACCACACCGAGCTCCAGGCGCTCTCCGGCGAGCTGGACTCGCTGCGCGGCTTCGCGGAGGCGCTGCGCTCCCAGGCCCATGAGGCCGCGAATCGGCTGCATGCCGTCGTCTCGCTGATCGAACTGGGCCGGGAGGACGAGGCGGTCGACTTCGCCACCGCCGAGCTGGAGCTGGCCCAGGCGCTGACCGACCAGGTGGTGGCGGCCGTCGCCGAGCCCGTCCTGGCCGCCCTGCTGCTGGGCAAGGCGGCCCAGGCCAGTGAGCGCGGCGTCGAGCTCGTCCTGGCTCCCGACAGCCGCATCGACGACGGCGTCCTCCCGCCCGGCCTGCCCGCCCGCGACCTGGTGACCATCCTCGGCAACCTCATCGACAACGCCACGGACGCGGCCGCCGAGGGCGTCGGCAACGAGTCGGCCCCGCGCAGCGCCCGCGTCACGGTCACCGCCCGCGCGGACGCCGGCGAGCTGACCCTGCGCGTGTCGGACACCGGCGCCGGGCTCGACCCGGCGGCGGCCGAGGAGGTCTTCCGCCGCGGCTGGAGCACGAAGTCCGCGGGCCGCGGCCTCGGCCTGGCCCTGGTCCAGCAGGCCGCCCGCCGCAACGCGGGCACGGTGGAAGTGACCACCTCCCCCGACGGCGGCGCCCAATTCACCGCCCGCCTCCCTTTGACGACGGCCCCGGCCGCCACGAGGTGAGCCCCGCCTCGGGCCGGGGCCCCGACCGGCCACTCGACGGCAGCCGGTGACGGGGCGGGCCGCCGCCGCCCACCCCGCGCGGGGGTGAGGTGAGCGGACGAGCCCCGGCGCGGTCGCCCCAGGCGGGGCGGCGCCTTCATAGCGGCCCGGCCGCCGGGCGGGCACGTGGGCCGCGCACGAGCGGGCCCGGCCGGCCGGACGGATGCCCCGCTCGGCATCGGGCGCCCACCGGGGCCAGGTGGGTCCGACCCGGCAGGCCGCCACGACGTGAGTCCCGGCCGCCGTACCGGTCAAATCCAGCCGTCCGGGAGCGGGGGTCCCGGGGCCTGAGTCCCTGGGGCACAGGCCGTAGGGGAATCGTCACCGTAGGGATCTGGCCACTTGCGGTTACCCTCCGTAAATTGGAGCCCCGAGCTTCCATGTCCACCGCGTTTCGACCGCGTTTCGAGAGGAATCCGTCCATGAGCCCGCCGCAGGCGAGACCGGGGGATCCGGCGCCGATCCGGGTTCTCGTCGTCGAAGACGACCCCGTCGCGGCGGACGCGCACCGGATGTACGTCGAGCGCGTGCCCGGCTTCGCCGTCGTCGGGGCGGCGCGGAGTGGCGGGGACGCGCAGCGGTTGCTGGAGCGGACGCCCGCCGATCTGCTGCTGCTGGACCTCTACCTCCCCGACGGGCACGGCCTCCAGCTCGTACGGGCGCTGCGCGCGGCCGGGAACGGCGCGGATGTGATCGCGGTCACCTCGGCCCGGGACCTCGCGGTGGTCCGCGACGGGGTCTCCCTCGGGGTCGTGCAGTACGTGCTGAAACCGTTCACCTTCTCCACCCTCCGGGACCGCCTCCTCCGGTACGCCGAGTTCCGCGCGACCGCGGGCGAGGCCAGCGGGCAGGACGAGGTGGACCGGGCGCTCGCCGCGCTGCGGGCGCCGCAGCCCGCCGCGATGCCGAAGGGGCTGACCCAGGCCACCCTGCACGCGGTCACCGAGGCGCTGCGCGGCGCGGAGGAGGAGGGCATCTCGGCCGCGGCGACCGCCGAGACCGTGGGAATCTCCCGGATCACCGCCCGCCGCTACCTGGAGCACCTGGTGGAGGCCGGGCGCGCCGCCCGCGCCCCGCACTACGGCCAGATCGGCCGGCCCGAACTGCTGTACCGCTGGCTCAGCGAGCACTAGGAGACGCTACGGCGGTCGCTCGATGTGTGCCATGCCGCGCTTACATCAGGACATGCACGACAGTGCCGGCCCGATCCGCACCTAGGTTTGCGGAATGAATTGTTCCCCGTGCGTCGTCCCCTTGGCGCCTACGGCAGACAGCAAGAGGCGTCCGCTCCTCGGCCCCAGTTGGTTCGCGGCCGTGATGGGCACCGGCATCGTCGCCAACGCGGCGGTCACCCTGCCGCGGAGCTCCCACATGTTGCGGACCGCCGCCACGGTGGTCTGGCTGGGCGCCGCGCTCCTGCTGGTCCTGCTGGCCGTCGGTTACCTTCGGCAGCGGGCGCTGCGGTCGCACGCCGGTGATCCGGTGACGGCCCAGTTCTTCGGCGCGCCGCCGATGGCGCTGCTCACGGTGGGCTCCGGGGCGCTGCTGCTCGGCCGCCCGCTGATCGGGACCGGGACGGCGCTGGACGTGGCCTGGGTGCTGTGGTCGCTCGGCACCGTGCTCGGCCTCGTCACGGCCTGCACGGTGCCCTATCTGATGGTCACCCGGCACCGCTTCACGCCGGACGCGGCGTTCGGGGGCTGGCTGATGCCGGTGGTGCCGCCGATGGTCTCGGCCGCGACGGGCGCGCTACTCGTGCCTCACGCACCGGCGGGGCAGCCGCGGCTCGCCCTGGTGCTGGGCTGCTACGCGATGCTCGGACTCGGCCTGGTGGCGGCGCTGCTGGTGCTGGCCATGATCTACGGCCGTCTGGTGCACCATGAGGCCCCCACCGGAACGGTGGTGCCCACGGTGTGGATCGGGGTGGGGGCGTTGGGCCAGTCGGTGACGGCGCTCGGTGCGCTGGCCGCGGTGGCACCGAGCGCGCTGCCCGCACTCTACGCGCGGGGCGCCGAGGTGTTCGCGCTGCTGGGCGGGATCGTGGTGTGGGGCTTCGCCATGCTGTGGGTGGCGCTGGCCACAGGACTGACCGTACGGACGATCCGGGCCGGGCTGCCGTTCGCGCCGACGTGGTGGTCTTTCATCTTCCCGGTCGGCGCCTGCGTGACCGCCACCAGCGCCCTCGCGGCACGGACCGGTTCGGAGATGTTCGCCTGGATCGCCGTGGCGTTCTATGGGCTGCTCGTCATCGCCTGGGTGGTGGTGAGCGGCCACTCCCTGCGCCATGCCGCCCGGCACCTCCTGCTCGGCCCGGCACGCGGCATGTCCTGATGTGCTGCCCTTATGACATATTCGCCTGCCTTCTCATCTTTCCAGCTGTTTTAGCGTGGATGGCATGACACAGTCGTATGAGCTGGAATTCGGCCTCAACGAATGGCTTGTCGAGGAGCAGCACGAGCGGTATCTGCACGACCCGGGCTCGGTCGACCAGGCGTGGCGCGACCTCTTCACCTCCTCCGCCCCCGTGACGGGCCGAGAGCGTCACGATCCCAGCACGGTGAGTGACCATGCGGTCAAGGCGGTCCGCGTCGCGGCGCTCATCCACGCGTATCGCGTGCGTGGACATCTGATGGCCGACACCGATCCACTCACGGCGGAGCGGAGGGGCTCGCACCCGGAGCTCGACATCATGGCATTCGGGCTCGGTGACGAGGACCTGGAGCGGACGTTCGTCGTCGACGGCTTCGCCGGGCAGGTCACCATGTCCCTTCGCGACGTTCTGCGGGTCCTGCGGGAGTCCTACTGCCGGAGCGTCGGCACCCAGTACATGCACATCCAGAGCGCCGAAGAACGTCGCTGGGTCCAGCGGCGGATCGAATCACCCCACCCCGGGGCGGACCGCGCCGAACAATTGCAGATCCTCTACCGGCTGGGCGCGGCAGAGGCCCTCGAGACGTTCCTGCACACCAAATACGTGGGCCAGAAACGGTATTCGCTCGAAGGCGGCGAGTCCGCGATCGTGCTGCTGGACGCCCTGCTGCACCGCTCCGTCAAGACCGGGGTGAGGGAAGCCGTCATCGGTATGGCACACCGCGGCCGGCTCAATGTGCTCGCCAACATCGTCGGCAAGTCCTACGCGGAGATATTCCACGAGTTCGACGACGCGGTGGACATCCGGTCGGTCCAGGGATCCGGGGATGTGAAGTACCACCTCGGTGCTGAGGGGACCTATCGCGCCCTGAACGGCGGCACCATCGCCGTCTCCGTCGTGGCGAACCCCTCGCATCTGGAGATCGTGGGGCCGGTGGCCCAGGGAGTGGTCCGCGCCAAGCAGGAGGTGGCCGCGGACGGTGCCGACACCTTCCCCGTCCTGCCCATCGTCGTCCACGGGGATGCCGCGTTCGCCGGTCAGGGTGTGGTCGGCGAGACGCTGAACATGTCCCAGCTGCCCGGCTACCGCACCGGGGGGACGGTCCACATCGTCATCAACAACCAGCTCGGCTTCACGACCTCACCCGCCTACGGCCGTACGAGCGGCTACGCCACCGATGCGGCACGGACCATCGAAGCCCCGATCTTCCACGTCAACGGAGACGACCCCGAGGCCGTCGTCCGTATCGCACGGCTGGCCTTCGACTACCGTCAGGCGTTCCACAAGGACGTGGTCATCGATCTGATCTGCTACCGGCGCCACGGCCACAGCGAGGTCGATGATCCATCCATCACGCAGCCGGCGATGTATGACCGCATCGTCGCCAGACCTTCGGTGCGCAAGCTGTACGCCGAGGCGCTGATCCGCCGGGGAGACATCAGCGAACGGCAGGTGGAAGGCGCCCTGCGGGACTACCGGGAACGCCTCGAGCGTGCCTTCGTCGAGACCCAGGCGCTTCCGGTTCCCGGCCGCTCCCCGGCACGCGTCGTTCCCGGGGACGCCGGGGGCGTCGGAGACGCCGGAGACGCGGCCGTCGCTCAAGCGCCCACCGCGATCACCGAGGCGACCGCCCGGCACGTGATCGCGGCCCAGACCAGTCCGCCGCAGGACTTCACCGTGCACCCGCGCGTACTGCCGCAACTGCGCCGACGTGCCGCGATGCTGGACGCGGGAACGATCGACTGGGCCACCGCGGAAACCCTCGCCGTCGGCTCCCTGTTGCTGGACGGGGTTCCGGTACGGCTGGCCGGGCAGGACTCCCGCCGCGGCACGTTCGGGCAACGGCACGTCGTGCTCACCGACCGGCGCACCGGCGTGGAGTACACACCGCTGAGCTCCCTCGGAGCGCCGGCCGCGGACTTCGCGCCCTACGACTCGATGCTGTCCGAACTGGCGGCACTGGCCTTCGAATACGGCTACTCCCTGGCACGTCCCGACGCTCTGGTGCTGTGGGAGGCGCAGTTCGGCGACTTCGCCAACGGCGCCCAGATCGTCGTCGACGAGTACATCGCGTCATCCGAGCAGAAATGGGGGCAGCGCTCCGGGGTGACGCTGCTGCTGCCGCACGGCCTGGAGGGGCAGGGACCGGACCACTCCTCCGCCAGGGTCGAACGGTTCCTCCAGCTGTGTGCGCGCGGGAACATGAGCGTCGCCATGCCCTCCCTGCCCGGCAACTACTTCCACCTGCTCAGGCAGCAAGCGCTCGGTGAGCGCGAACACAGAAGGCCACTGGTCGTATTCACTCCGAAGTCGATGCTCCGGTTGAAGGCGGCCACCTCCACGCTGACGGAGCTCACCACGGGCGCGTTCCGTGCGGTCCTGCCGGACGAGACGGCCGATGCCGCCCGGACCGGGCGCGTGCTGGTGTGCTCGGGCAAGGTCTTCTACGACCTGGACGCCCACCGGCGAAGCTCGAACCTGTCGGACACCGCGATCGTCCGCGTGGAGCGTCTCTACCCGTTCCCGGAGCCCGAGCTCGGCGCGGAACTCGCCCGTTTCCCCGCCGACGCCGAGGTGCGGTGGGTGCAGGAGGAGCCGGAGAACCAAGGCGCCTGGTCCTTCGTGGGGCCGCGGGTGCGGCGGTCGGCGAACCGTCCCGTCGGATGCGTCAGCCGACCGCCTGCGCCGGCCCCGGCCGTGGGCTCCGCCCGGCGGCACGCCGCCGAGCAGAAGGATCTCGTGGCATCCGCTTTCCGCTGACCAGGCCGCCTGCGACGCCACGGGAGGGCCCGTCGCGCCTCGACTACGGCGAGACGGCTTCGGGCGCTGGGTCCTCCGTGCCCACGCCGGTCGTGCGGAAACTGGTCCGGTACGCGCCGGGCGTCACACCCAGGTGCCGCACGAACGCTCTGCGCATCGACTCGGGCGAACCGAACCCGGTACGCCGCGCCACCACCGCCATGGCGTCATCGCCCGTCTCCAGCAGTACCTGGGCGGCCTCCAACCGGACCTGCTCCACATACCGGGCGGGAGTGGTTCCCACCTCTTCGTCGAAGAGCCGGGTCATATGACGGACACTGACGCCCGCCTTGCGTGCCATGGCCGACAGTGTGTGGTTGGCCCCGGGGTTCTCGGCGACTTCGTCCAGCACCCGGCGGAGGGTGTCCCGACGGGAGTGCGGGACCTGGGAGCGGACGCTGAACTGGGACTGGCTCCCAGGTCGTTGCATGAAGACGACCATGTCCTTGGCAACCGCTCGAGCGACCTCCGCACCGTAGTGATCTTCGACGAGCGCCAGGGAGAGGTCGATGCCTGCGCTGACCCCTGCCGAGGTCATCATGCGCCCGTCCCGCACGAAGATGGCGTCCGGTTTGACCCGCACGGAGGGAAAACGTGAGGCCAGCTGGTGTGACTGCCGCCAGTGCGTCGCGGCGCGACGCCCGTCCAGCAGTCCGGCCGCCGCCAGCAGAAACGCCCCCGTGCACACCGATGCCGTGCGGCGGGCCTTCTCATGCAGTCGCCGGACGACGCCCAGGAGCGCGTCGTCCTTGATCAGCGTTTCCCAGTCCGGACCGCCCGGGATCACCAGCACATCGCAGGGCTCACACACATCATCGACGCGCAGGTCGGCGCCGAGGCGGGTCCCGGCGGAGGTGATCACCTCCGCCCCGTCCTCGGACGCGGTCCGCACCCGATAGCGCCCGCCGAACTCGTTCGCCGAGGCGAACACCTCGATGGGGCCGGTCACGTCGAGCAGCCGCACCCCCGGGAAGACGAACACCGTCACGGTGAGCGGGCCCGTTCCAGGGCGCTTGTGGTTCATCGGGTGCCTCCGGGCCGTACGCGGGGTGCGGACACGGGCGACCCGTTGAGCGCCGGTCGGCGAGCGTTCCAGGACGGATCGGGCGCGCCCCTCCTGCGGTCAGTATCCGACTGCGACCAGAACCGGGACCAGGACCGGCATCCTCCCTGCTGGGAGGCGCATCCTCCCAGTCGCCCACGAGCCCGATAGGAAAGTTTCCTATCCGACATCTTGTCGCGGCCATGCCGCCTCGCTAGGTTCAGCCTCGCTCGACTTCCTCCCACCCCCCACCCAGGAGGCTCCATCAGCCATGCCTCTTTCCAAGCCGACGCACCGCAGACTCGCCCTCGCCGCCGCCATCGGCCTGCTCGGCGCGGGTGTCGCCACGGCGGCCACCGCCCAGGCGGCGCCGGGGGCGGCGCACACCGCCGCCGCGCCCAGCGGGCTCAACGGGCCCTACCTCTACCTGGGTTGGGGCTCCCCGCCCAAGGCCACGGACGTCATGTCGGCCACCGGCACCCAGCAGTTCACGATGGCCTTCATGCTGTCCGACGGCGGCTGCAACCCCAAGTGGGACGGCTCCCGCGCGCTCACCGGCGGCAACGACCAGTCGACGATCAACTCCATCCGCTCGGCGGGCGGCGATGTCACCGTCTCCTTCGGCGGCTGGAGCGGTAACAAGCTGGGCGAGAAGTGCTCCTCCGCCTCCGCGCTCGCCGGCGCGTACCAGAAGGTCATCGACGCCTACAAGCTCAAGTCGATCGACATCGACATCGAATCGACCGAGTTCGAGAACGCGACGGTCCGCCAGCGCGTGATCGACGCGCTCAAGACGGTCAAGCAGAAGAACAGCGGCATCAAGGTGTACGTCACCTTCGGCACCACCACGTCCGGCCCCGACTCCAATGGCAAGGACCTGGTCAAGCGCGGCGCCACCGCCGGGCTCGACGTGGACGGCTGGACGGTCATGCCGTTCGACTTCGGCCAGGGCTCGATCGACATGGCGGCGGCCACCAAGTCCGCGGTGGACGGTCTGAAGAACACGGTGGCGAGCGCGTACGGCCTCTCCTCCGACGCCGCCTACCGCAAGGTCGGCTTCTCCTCGATGAACGGCAAGACCGATGTCGCGGGCGAGACGATATCCCTGAACAACTTCAAGGACATGGTCTCCTACGCCAAGAGCCACCACCTGGCCCGCGTCAGCTTCTGGTCGCTCAACCGCGACCGCAAGTGCGGCTCCGGCACGGACGGGGATGCGTGCAGCGGTATCGACCAGGGCACCTACGACTTCACCAAGGCGCTCGCGGGCTACACCGGCTGACACCGGACCGAGCCCCGCCCGCGCCGCGCGAGGTGGCGGGGCTCGATCAAGTGACCATCCAGGTCACGGGGATTGACCTTCCGTTGAAGCCGACCTTACGGTCAGCCCGCAGCCCACAGAGGCCAGCAAGGAGGTCGTGCCCGTGCGCCCCACCGCCCCACTGATCCTCGCCGCCACCCTCGCCGCCACCGCCGGACTCACATCCTGCGGTGGCGGTTCGGGCAGCGACCCGGACACCATCAAGGTCGCCTACAACCGCTCCACCGACAACAAGATCCGCTTCAAGGACAACCATCTCGCCGAGGTCAAGAAGCAGTTCGAGAAGGCCAACCCCGGCAAGAAGGTCAAGCTGATCCCGATCCAGGCGCAGGACAACGACTACGCCACCAAGGTCCAGCAGATGATGCGGTCCCCCAAGACCGCCCCGGACCTGGTCTACGAGGACACCTTCCGGATCAACTCCGACATCAAGGCGGGCTATCTGCGCCCCCTCGACGAGTATCTGGCCAAGTGGAAGACCTGGGACCAGTTCGTCGACACCGCGAAGGCCGCCGCCAAGGCCGAGGACGGCAAGACGTACGGCGTCCCGGACGGCACCGACACCCGGGGCCTGTGGTTCAACAAGGAGATCTTCGCCAAGGCCGGGCTGCCCGCCGACTGGTCCCCGAAGAACTGGAACGAGATCCTCGAGGCGGCGCGCACGATCAAGAAGAAGGTCCCCGGCGTCATCCCGCTCAACGTCTACACCGGCAAGGCCCCGGGCGAGACCTCCGTGATGCAGGGCTTCGAGATGCTGCTGTACGGCACGGGCGAGGCGGGCGGGAACCCACTCTACGACCCCGGCGCCAAGAAGTGGGTCACCGGCGGCAAGGGGTTCACCGACGCCCTCGGCTTCCTCAAGACCGTCTACTCCGAGAAGCTGGGCCCGGACATCTCCGACGCCCTCGACCCCAACGTCGGCACCACCGTCTACAGCGAATGGCTGCCCAAGGGCGAGCTGGCCATCGCCCTCGACGGCTCCTGGCTCGGCCAGAACTGGCTGAAGACCGGCGGCAAGCCGTGGCCCGAGTGGTCCAAGACCCTCGGCCAGGCCCCGATGCCCACGCAGCACGGCCAGGCGCCCGGCAAGGTCAGCATGTCCGGCGGCTGGACGTGGGCGATCACCGCGAAGTCCAAGAACCCCGATCTGGCCTGGAAGTTCATCCAGCAGCTCCAGACCAAGGACAACGCGGTCACCTGGGACATCGTCGACGCGCAGATCGCGGTCCGCAAGGACGTCGCGCAGGACCCGAAGTACACCTCGTCCATGCCCGGGATCACCTTCTTCACGGGCCTGGTGAAGAACACCCACTACCGGCCCACCACCCCCGTCTATCCGCAGGTCTCCACGGCGATCGGCGAGGCGATGGAGGCGGCGACCACGGGTGACTCCTCACCGGAGAAGGCCGCGAAGTCCTACGACGACCAGCTGAAGTCCATCGCCGACGGCGCCACGGTGGCGGCGGGCGGCCAGGGCTGAGGGCCGCCCCCCGATGGCAACCGCGACCAAGGTGGCGGCGGCCCCGACGGAGACCCCGGCCCGGCCGGGCCCCCGTCGCGGCCGCCCCCTGCGCTGGCTCCCGCTCGCCCCCGCCACCGTCATGCTGCTGCTCTTCCTCGGTGGCCCGATCGCCTACTGCGTCTATATCGCCTTCACGAACATGCAGCTCACGGGCGCGTCCTCCACGGACTTCGTGGGCCTGGACAACTTCCAGCGCGCCTTCGGGGACGACGACTTCCGTAACGCGGTCGTCCTCACCCTCGTCTTCACCCTGCTCTCCTCCCTCGTCGGCCAGAACACCCTCGGCCTAGCCCTGGCCGCCCTGATGCAGCGCGCCTCCCGGCCGGTGCGCACGCTCACCGGCTCGATCGTCATCGCGGCCTGGGTCGTCCCCGAGATCGTGGCGGGCTTCCTGCTGTACGCGTTCTTCCGCCGCGAGGGCACGCTCAACGCGCTGCTGGACTGGCTGGGCCTGCCGTCCCAGAACTGGCTCTACACCCTGCCCATCCTCGCCGTCTCCTTCGCCAACGTCTGGCGCGGCACGGCCTTCTCGATGCTCGTCTACTCCGCCGCGCTGTCGGAGATCCCCAAGGAGATCACCGAGGCCGCGGAGGTCGACGGCGCCGGCGGCCTCGGCCGCTTCTGGCACATCACCCTGCCGATGATCCGCCGCTCCATCGGCACCAATCTGATGCTGAACACCCTCCAGACGCTGTCGGTGTTCGGCCTCATCTGGGCCATGACCCGAGGCGGCCCGGGAAACCGCAGCCAGACCCTCCCGGTCTTCATGTACGACCAGGCGTTCAACAAGTCCCTCATCGGCTACGGCACGGCGGTGGCCCTGCTGTTGCTGCTGGTGGGTGCGTTGTTCTCGGTGGTGTACCTGCGGCTGATGCGCGAGGAGGTCTGAGCTCCCCGCTCGGCGGGGCACACGCCGGGCGGAACGTGATTGCCGACACACAACACACACATCCGCGCCCCTGTTGTCAGGCATGTCACACTTATCCATCCCGAACGTGACCGCGCCAGGAGCGAGTTCGCTCATGCCCACTTGTGAAGACCTTGTGTTCGAACCGAGGTCCCTCTAGCGTGCTCGGCGTTCGAGAAGCGAACACCACGTTGCCGGGCCGCCGAATCCTGCCCACCGGCGCCGCGGCAGCACGTCATCACACCGTCGGGCAGGAGTGGGGGACCCACTTGCGCCGTGCGGACAACACGTACCGGACGGCTAGGGGTGAAGCCGTGGAAGCACACGGCCGGGTGAATCTCCAACCCGAACCCGACAGCTCACCTCGCAGGCGTTCCGGAGTACGGAGCCACCCTGATGTCTGTCGTCGGACAACACCGCTCCCCATGCCCTCAAAGCGCCGCCCAGCGCCTCCTCGGCCGCGCCTCCCCTGTCGGCGCACCCCTCGCGTTTCCGGTTTCTCCACGCAGTGAGTGAAGAAGGCCGCCGACTGGTGTGACCTCAGCCGTATACCGGGGTCACTCATCCACGTACGAGCACGCGGCCGGTGCTGAGCCCTGCCTCCTCGGTGTGCGCGTTTGACGGGGCGGGGTCGCTGCCGGCTTGGCGGGCTCGGAAGCCAGTGCGGCCGTCTGCCGCTCAGCCAGCTCGGAACCCGCCGTGCCTTCCGTCAAACAGGAGGAGACATGTTGAAACCCTTCGCGTTGGACTACGCCCGCCCTGCCGCGCCCCCGCCCATCGTGATCCCTTACGCCTATGACCCCAGACGGCAGTGGAACGTCCTGCCCGACGGCCGCCCGGCCACCAGCGACCGCGCCTTGCTGCTGGCCGCGAGCACCACCTGCTCCACGGCAGGTTCCAAAACCCACTTCGACGACTGACGGGTCCCATGACGGTCCTCATACTGACCTGTGCCGAGGACGTGACCGCGGACATGGTGGTGTCGGCCCTGGACGACCGGGGCGTCCCGGTCGTACGCCTGGACCCTGCCGACCTCCCCGGCCGGGTCAGCCTGTCAGCGGAGTACGTCCAGGGCGACTTCCACGGTCACCTGTCGACCGGTGACCGGGTGGTGAGCATGACCGGACCGCGCTCTATATGGGTACGCAGACCCGGTCGCCCGGCCGCGCAAGCCACCCATCAGGCCGAATGGCTCACGGCCGAGTCCGAACACGCCCTGTACGGAACTCTGCACGCAACGGGCACGCGCTGGATGAATCACCCGGTCGCGGCCCAGCAGGCCCGCCGCAAACCCTGGCAGCTGCGTGTCGCCCACCACAGCGGCTTCGCGGTGCCCCCCACGCTGATCACCAGCTTCCCGCAGATCGCACGCGACTTCGCCGCCCGGTACCGGGATCTCGTCGTGAAGTCGATTTCGGGAGCACACCCCAGTGACCCACCGATGGCACTTCCCACCAGTCGTGTCGAGCCGGATGCCGACTTCGCAGGGGTGACAGCCGGCCCCACCCTTCTTCAACAGCGCGTACCCAAGCGTGCGGACATCCGGCTGACCTGTGTCGGAGACGAGTTGTTCGCCGCCCGGAAGTTGTCCGACCCCAAGGAGGTGGACGGGCGCTTCACCGACAACGGCGCCCTCTGGTCCCCGGCCCGCATACCTGACCGCATCGCGGGGGCCGTCCGTGCCTACGTGTCTCTCGCCCAACTCGCCTACGGCGCTTTCGATTTCGCCGAGGACGGTGACGGCACCTGGTGGTTCCTCGAGTGCAACCAGGGCGGGCAGTTCGGCTTCATCGAGCTGGAGACCGGCCAGCCCATCGCCGAGGCCGTCGCGGCCTGGTTGGCCAGTCGATCCACCCCTCCTCGGTAACGGCGGCCCGGAAGACCGCCCAGGCGGCAGGCGTGCAACGGATGGCCGGGCCGCTGGAGTGAGGGACCCGGCCGGGTCTCCGGGGGCGGCTCCCACGGCGGTGGTGGCGGGCCCTTCCCTCCGCACGCTCCGGTGCCCGACTCCCGGCTCATGTCCCTGTCTGTGGTCACACCCTCAGCTGTCCGCGGGGACGGCCGCGTTCCCAGAGCCGGAGGGCTTGGATTCGACGAACCTCCCCGTGCGCCCCGTCCGGCGGTCGTAGACGAACGCAAGGAGAGACGTCAACTGCTACTTCAGGCCATATCTGGCCGTACCGGTTGGGACCGGTCCCAACCGGCTCGCGATATACCCCGAACGTCGCCGAACGAGCGATTCACACAACCGGAAGGACACCAGACATGGGTACGCGCAACGCCCTCCTCGGGACCATCGCCGCAGCAGGGCTCACCGGAGCCATGCTCACCGCGGTGACTGCGGCTCCGGCTCAGGCCGCCGAAGGCTGCAACACCAACAACGCCAGGACGGTCGCGTCCGCCTCGACCCACTCCCGCGGCATCGAGCTGCGGTACAACGGGACATGCGCATGGGGCAGGATCTTCGGCTCCCCGGGTGACCTGGTGTGGGTGGACCGCAGCTACGACGGCGGCCGAACCTGGAGCCAGCTCAGCGTCACCAAGATCAACACCGGTGGTAGCAACCACACCGACGCGTTCAACAACAAGGGCAATCTCATGCGGGCCTGTGGCAAGGCCGGCAACTATCCGGATGTCGCCTGCACCATCTGGTGGTGACCCGGATCCCTCTCCCTGGCCCGTGGTGTCTGCTTCCGCAGCCACCACGGGCCCTGCGTATCACGCCGCCCCTTGGACCGGGGCCCGTCCGACAAAGGCTGTGTCCGCGTGCGGCCGTGGATCCTCGTCCATGCCAGTACGGCCCCGGCCGTCGCCGCCGCCGTCGCGGCGAGGACGGGACCGCCGAGGGTGATGGCGCGCTGAAGGGAGGCGGCGGCCGTATATCCGGTGCCTGCCTCGGCGGTGGCCCACAGCGACGCGGCCAGGGCGCTGTAGGGGGCGATGCGCCGGTAGGGCAGGCGTGCGGCGCCGACGAGATGGGGGGTGAGGGTGCGCAGGATCGGCAGGAACCGGGCCAGGAAGACCGCGTGGCCCCCGCGGCGGGCCATCAGTGCCTCGGCACGCCGCCATGCGGCGGCGGGGAGGCGGCGGCCGAGGCGTCCGGTGCGCAGGCGGTCGCCGAGGACCTTCCCGGTGCGGTGCGCGAGAAAGTCCCCCGCCACCACGGCGCACGCGGCGGTCGTCACCAGCGACGGAAGGTCGAGCCGCCCGGTGCGGGCCAGTGCGCCGGCGGTCAGCAACAGGGTGAGGGTGGGGATGAAGGCCCCGACCAGCAGGACGGATTCGGCGAGGACGGCCACGGCGACGATCGCGTAGGCACTCGCGGCGGGCACCTGGCCGAGGGTGTTGGCCAGGATGTTCACCGGTCTGCCGCTCCGATGGCGGCGGGCTGCGGGCGCGGGGGCGTGGGCATGGGCGTGGCGGCAGGCCGCTGGAGCCGCCACACCCTGGCGGGGGGCAGGTTGGCCCACACGGTCCGGCAGCCGCCCGCGTACCGGCGCCGGTAGCGGGCCAGGGTCTCCTCCGCCGCCCGGTGCCGACGGACCCGCGCACGGGACGCCAGCAGGGTGCGGGCCTGGCGGGTGCCCAGATAGGCGAAGTACGTCAGGACACCGCCCGGATGCAGCAGTTCCAGATACCGGTCCATGATCGCCTCGATGTCCCCGGGGGCGAAGTTGGCGAAGGGCAGGCCGGAGACGATCACGTCGTAGCGACAGTCCGTGTCCAGCTCCTCGACGCGGGCGGTATGGACCCGGACCCGCTCCGCGACGGCGGCATCGGCGGGTGCGACGGCGAGGTGGCGCAGCCGGTCGGCGAAGCGCGGGTTGGCCTCCACGACGTCCAGGTGGCTGCCGCGCGGCAGCCGCGGGATCAGGACGCGAGTGACGGCCCCCGTCCCGGCCCCCGCCTCCAGAATGTTCAGTGGCCGCCCGGCCCGTGCGCGGACCGGCTCGGTCAGCGCCCGGGCCAGCGCCGTTCCGCTGGGGGCGATGGCTCCGGTGGTGCGCATGTCGCGGGCGGCCTCGATGAGGAACATCCAGCCCTCGGCATGGCGCTGCGCGAGGACACGGTCGTGCGAGGTGGTCCAGTTGTCCATGGCCTCGACGCTAAGAACCGGCCCGCGCAGGTGAATCCGCCGTTGTACGACGCTCTTCCCCCCACGAAAGTAGGGGAACGGCATGGAAGATCGTCGGAGGAAGGGCGACCGGCCGCGCGCCTACGATTTCGGCGTGAGCCGGAAGAAGAGCCTCCTGTGGGCCAGGTACGGGCGATACGGCCTGGTGCTGCTGCTGACAGGGGCCGCCGTCCAGAACGGCGCCGCGACCGTCGGCGGCCAGTACCTGACGGCGCGTACCGCGGGGGCGGTGGTGTGCGGGCTGGCCCTGCTCGTGCGCCGGCTTCCGTGGTTCCTCGCTCCGCTCCTGGCCACGGCCGCGACGGGGCTGGGGGGATGGCCGCTGCTGCCGCTGCTGTTGGTCGCGCTGTTCGACCTGGCCGCGCGGCGCCGCGCCGCGGTGGCCGTGGGCTGCGGCGCCGCCGCCCTGGCCGCCAACGCGGTGGCGCCGACCGCGGTCTCCCTGTGGACGCCACAGCAGTACGGCGCGAACCTGTTCCTGCTACTGGCGGTGGTGGGCGGACTGTGGATAGGCAGCCGCCGCCGCCTGGTGCAGGGGCTCAACGCCCAGGTCGAGCACCTGCGCATCGAGCGGGAACTGCGCGAGGAGAGTGCCCGGGCCGCCGAGCGCACCCGCATCGCCGCCGAGATGCACGACGTCCTGGCCCACCGCCTGAGCCTCATCGCCCTGCACACCGGGGTCCTGGCCACCAAGGCCGACACCCTGCCCGGCCCGGTCGCCGAACGCCTCACCCTGCTGCGCACCACCTCCACCCAGGCGCTGACCGACCTGCGCGATGTCCTCGGCGCCCTGCACGACCCGCACACCACGGCCGACTCCGCGCCCGCTCCCGTCCTGCGCGACGTACGGGAACTGGTCGAGCAGGCACGCACGGCCGGCCAGCAGGTCGACCTGACCGTCGAGGGGCAGCCGGAGCAGGCTCCCGCGGCGCACCGCCTGGCCGTTTACCGTCTGGTCCAGGAAGGTCTGACGAACGCCCGCAAGCACGCCTCGGGCGCCCCTGTGCGCGTCCGCCTCACCTACGATCCGCCCGCCACGCTCGTCGAGGTCACCAACAGCCCGGGCACCCCCGCCCCGGACACGGCCCCCTCCGGCTTCGGGCTGGTCGGCCTGAGGGAGCGGGTCAGCGCCCTCGGCGGACATCTGAACACCGGCCCCCACGGCGCCGGAAGCTGGCGGCTGGCCGCCCGCATCCCCCACCCCGCACCCATCGAGCAGAACGGCCCCCGCACATGATCCGCGCCATGATCGTCGACGATGACGCCCTGGTCCGTCTGGGCCTGGCCGACCTCCTCGACACGGACGACGGCATCGAGGTCGTCGCCCAGGCGAGCGACGGCGTCGAGGCCATTGAACGGGCCACCACCCACCGCGTGGACGTGGCACTGGTCGACGTCCGCATGCCACGTATGGACGGCATCACCGCCACCACCGGTCTGCGGGCCCTGCCCCACCCTCCGAAAGTCATCACCCTGACCACCTTCGACCTCGACGAATACGTCTACAACGCGCTCGCCGCCGGGGCCGACGGCTTCCTCCTCAAAGACACCGACCCCGCCGAGATCCTGCGCGCCGTCCACCTCGTCGCCACCGGCTCGGCCATGCTCCACCCCGCCGCGGCCCGCCGCCTCATCGACCGCTACCACCACGCCAACCGCCCCCAGGCGAGTGCCGCCCGCGCCCGCCTCGAAGCGCTCACACCCCGCGAACGCGATGTGCTGACGCTCCTGGCCAGGGGCGATACCAACGCCGACATCGCCACTGGCCTCGGCATGCGCGAAAGCACCGTCAAAGCCCACGTGAGCCGCGTCCTCACCGCGCTGGGCGTCACCAACCGCGTCCAGGCGGCCCTCCTGGCCCGCGACGCCGGTCTCACCTGACCGCGTGCTCAGGACCCGGGTCCGATCGGTCCCGGGCAGGCGGTCCCCGCTTCAAAGTCCTGCTGAACACGTAGCCGCCGAGGGGGCCACACGAGCTGAGGACAAATCAGGAGACGCCCTCCCGGCCGTCGACTAACCTCGCGAGGTTGCTCTTTCGCGCTTTCCGTTCGCGCCTTCAGGAGGAGACCGCCATGGCCGCCGAGCCGTTCCCGCCCGTCGAACCGTATGCGCACGGCCTCCTCGACGTCGGCGACGGAAACCGGATCTACTGGGAGACCAGCGGGAATCCCCGGGGGAAGGCGGCCCTGTGCGTGCACGGCGGCCCCGGCAGCGGAGGGCGGCGCAGCGCTCGCGGGATGTTCGATCCCGAGGTCTTCCGGATCGTCCTGTTCGATCAGCGTGGCTGCGGTGAGAGCCTGCCGCACGCCTCCGACCCGTCCGTCAGCCTCGATCACAACACCACCGACCACCTCATCGCCGACATGGAGCGGCTGCGCGCGCACTTGGGCATCGAGCGCTGGCTCCTCTACGGCGGCTCCTGGGGCTCGACGCTGATCCTCGCCTACGCCGAGCGCCACCCCGAGCGGGTCTCCGAGATCGTCATCGCGGGCGTCACCATGACCCGGCCGGAGGAGACCGACTGGCTCTACGGCGGGGTCGGACGCCTGCTGCCCGGCGCCTGGGAGGCGTTCCGCGACGCGGTGCCGGAGGCGGAGGCGGAGGCGGTGCGGGGCGGCGATCTCGTCGCGGCGTACAACCGGCTGGTGAACAGCCCGGACGAGGCGGTCAGGGTCAAGGCGGCGCGGGCCTGGTGCGCTTGGGAGGACGCCGTCATCGCCCACGAGGCACTGGGCAGTCCTGGCTACTACAGCGACAAGACCGACGACGCGCTGATGGCCTTCGTCCGGATCTGCGCGCACTACTTCGCCCATGACGCATGGCTCGAGGACGGACAACTCCTCCGCGACGCACACCGGTTGTCCGGCATCCCGGCGGTGCTGATCCACGGGCGACTCGACCTGGGCAGCCCGCTCAAGAGCGCGTGGGAGCTGGCCAAGGCCTGGCCGGACGCGGAGCTGAAGGTGATCGACGACTCGGGACACACGGGCAGTCCGACGATGCGGGGCGCGGTCCTGGAGGCGATCGCCCGTTTCGGCGGGACGCGGGACACGGTCCACCGCGACCGGGGGATCAGACAGAGGCGAGCTTGAGCAGTTCGTCCGTCAGGTCGGCGAGTCGACGACGATACGGGGGTGCGAGGGCCTCGGAGTGGGGAGGCGGCGTTTCCGTTTCGCCGTTGTAGAAGCGTCCGGTCACCGTGGCGAGTTCGGGATCGCTCACCAGGCGCGACGTGGCAGCCACCCCCTTCTCGACAGGCTCCTTGACGTCCACACCCGAGGCATGGGTCATGGCCGTGGCCATGAACGTCGCAGGGTGAAGTGAGTTCACGGTGACACCGGTGCCGGCGAGTTCCTCGGCCAGCGCGCGGCCAAGGCCGTCCGACGCTCCCGTGATGAGAATGGTCTTCATGCAAACGCCTTTCGGAGACGAGTGGTTGCACTCGCGAGGTGGTGAGGTGGTGAGGCAGCGTCGATGGCAGCGGCGGATGGCGCGCCAGGGACCGGACGGCCGGATGACGCGCTCCCCTGCGCCCTCCCCGTACGGCTGCCACAGCTGTCCAGGTCGCCCCGCCCGGGCATCCGACCGCACGAGAGGTGTGCGCCTACGGAGTTTCCGCGGGGAAAGAGGTGTGTACCGCGCTGATTCTGAGGAAGTCGAGTTGCTCCGCGGGCGGCGTGCCGGGGGCCGCGGTGTAGGTGACGATGCGCAGGTCCGACCGGGGGACGGTGAGGATGTCGCAGTCGAGGGTGAGGTCGCCGACCATGGGGTGGACGATCGTCTTGCGTTCGTGACCGAGCGCGCCGGCGGCGGTGCTCTGTGACCAAAGGTGCGCGAATCGGGTACTGCCGGTGGCGCATTCCCGCACCAGGCCGCGCAGGCGCGGGTCGTCAGGGTAGGCGCCTTGTGTGGCACGGAGGTCGGCGACGAGCGAGGACTCCATCGCGTCCTGGCCGCCTTCGGGCAGGATGGGCCAGCTCCCGAGGGTGCGTCCGGGCAGAAACGTGTCGCGTACGAGGTTGCGCTGATCCGCCGGGGCGTGCGTGGGGTCGCCGACGAGCGAGGACCACAGCGGTGTCCACGTGATCAGTGTCCAGTCCGCGGCGAAGACGGCCAGCGCCTTGTCGGTGAAGGCGGAGACCAGGCGCTGCACGCTCGGCGGGATGTGGGTCGAGATGCGTCCCGGCCCCGGCACCGGAAGGTGCGCGAGACGGTACAGATGGTCCCGTTCGGACTCCTCCAGCTGGAGCACGCGCGCCAGAGTCTCGGCGACCTGCTCGGAAGGCCGTGCGGACCGTCCCTGTTCCAGACGGACGAGGTAGTCCACCGAGAGACCGGCCAGCACGGCGAGCTCTTCGCGTCGCAGGCCCGGAGCCCGGCGCCTACCCGCTACAGGCAGGCCCACGGCGGCCGGATCGAGCCGGTCACGCCAGCGGCGCAGCGCCGTGCCGAGCGAGTTGGATTCTTTCGTCACCGCCTCAGTATCACCGTCCGGCCGAAAACGATGGTGGTACTGCGATTCCTCCCGTAGCGGAGGGCACTGGCCGGGACTTCCCTGGCGATGGACGGTGGACGCATCAAACAAGGCCGCTCGCCCGGACAGATCCGGGCGATGCGCTCCGCCGCTTTCCCGCAAGAGAGGCCCTTCGATGTCCACCACGCTGCCCGCACGCAATCTCATCAATGGAGAGTGGAGTGACAGCGGCTCAGTGCACGAGTCGATCAATCCCTCCACCGGAGAGGTCGTCGGCACCTTCGTCTCGGCCGGTCGCGCCGAGGCGGAAGCCGCGATCACGGCGGCGCGGACCGCCTTCGACACCACGGGCTGGTCGCGGGACGCGTCGCTGCGGTCCCGGGCGCTCAACGAACTGGCCGACCGGGTGGCCGAGCGCCTTCCGGACATGGCCCGGACGCTGGCCCGGGAGAACGGCAAGCTCCTCGCCCAGACGACCTGGGAAGTGACCTTGTCCGTGGAGTGGCTGCGCTACAGCGCCGCCGCCGCGCTCATGCAGATCGCCGGCCGGGCCGCCGAACCCACGCCGGGCCTGTACTTCCACTCGTCGCCCGAGCCGATGGGGGTCGCCGGAATCATCACACCGTGGAACTCCCCGGTGATCCTGCTGGTCCGCGCGCTCGGTCCGGCGATCGGCGCCGGCTGCACGGCGGTGCTGAAGATGCCCGGGCAGACCGCTCTGACCAACACGCTCTTCGCCGAGGCCGTAGCCGCCACCGAGTCCCTGCCCCCGGGTGTGGTGAATCTCGTGACGGAGGCGGGCAACGAGGTGGCGCCGCTCCTGGTGGAGTCCGCGGACGTCGACGTGCTCAGCTACACCGGCAGCACCCACGTCGGACGCGCCATCGCCGCCGCGGCCGCGAGCACACTCAAGCGCGCCAACCTCGAACTGGGGGGCAAGGCCCCGTTGGTCGTCTTCGACGACGCCGACCTGGATGTCGTGGTCCCCCAGCTGGTGACCAGCTCCATCGCGATGAACGGGCAGTTCTGCTGCACCGGCTCGCGCGTGCTGGCCCAGCGCGGCATCGCCGACGAGCTGCGGGCCCGGCTGGCCGCCGCGCTGGAGACGGTCAAGGTCGGGCCGGCCGAGGACCCCTCCAGCCAGTTGGGACCGCTCATCGACAAGGCCAGCGTCGCACGGGTCGACAAGATCGTCGAGGACGCGGTGGACTACGCCAAGGTCATCGTCAGGGGCGGGCCCGTCACCGACTCCGAGCTGGCCGGCGGCGCGTACTTCCGCCCGGCGCTGCTGGAGATGGAGCGGCTCGATGTGCCCCTCGTGCAGCAGGAAGTCTTCGGCCCGGTCCAGACCTTCGAGATCTTCGAGGACGAGGCCGACGCCGTTCGGCGGGCCAACGCCACCGAGTTCGGTCTGGCCGCGGCGGTGTTCACCGCCGATGACATCCGGGCCCGCCGCGTCGCGCGAGACCTGCGCTTCGGCAGCATCTGGCTCAACACCTGGGGCGTGATGTCCGAGCACTTCGAGCAGGGGGGCGTCAAGCAGAGCGGATACGGCATGCTGTGCGGCCCGTCGGCCATCACCGAGTTCCAGACCCTCAAGGCTTACTCCACCGCCGCACCGCACCCCGCGTAAAGCCCCATCGGGCCCTTCCGGCCCGCCCCCTCGCAGCCTGCGGCAAGGCCAGCGACTATCCGGAGGCGTCTGCGCCATCTGGTGGTGGCCTGGGCGACGTCTCCATGACCCGTGGTGCCCGCGGAAGCGGACACCACGGGCCCGCTCACGCCCCAGGGGCCGACCCGATCCACCCGTCGGCGAGGCCGACTCGGAAGACCGCCCAGGCGGCGGGGGTGAACCGGAGTATTCGACCCCCCGGGTCCTTGGAGTCGCGTATGGCCACGGCGCCGGGCACGCCACGATGCGGGACGCGATCCTGGAATCGATCGCCCGCTTCGGGGCCGGTCACACCGGGTCGCGAACCTGGGTGAGGGCGCCCCGGAGTGGTGCGGGGTGTCGTTCGGCGAGCAGGTCCAGGAACGCCTCGGTGGCCGCGCTGGGGCGCCGGGTCGAGGCGGTGGCGACGGTGAGCTGCCAGCGCAGTTCGTGGTCCGCGACGCCCACCGTGTCGAGGCCGGTCCGGTCGGGGACCAGGAAATGGCCGAGAAAGCCGATGCCCAGCCCCGCCCGGATGAAGTCGACGGCGGTGCCGACGTCCGCGACCTCTACGGATACTTCCCTCTCCACCCCCGCGGCGGCGAATGCCCGGTCGACCACGGTGCGATTGCCGAAGCCCGGCGGGGAGTCGATGAACGGGAACTCGGCCAGTCGCGCCAGTGGCACCCGGCCCGCCCCGGCCAGCGGATGTGAGTCGGCCACGTACACGACCATGGGTACGGTGGCCAGCAGCCGGGTGGTGAGATCGGCCGGTGACGGCCCGGGCAGGGAGAGGAAGGCGACGTCGAGCCGACCGTCGCGCAGCTGCTCCGCCAGGCCCGCCGATCCCGCCATGGCCGCTCGCAGCCGCACCGTGACACCGGGGTGCCGGGCGCGCAGCGCGGCCAGGAGCTCGGGCAGATCGACGAGGTCGATCGAGGTCTGGGTGCCGACCGTGACCGTGCCGTGCAAGGCGCCCTGTGTCCGGTGAACGGCGTCCTTGGCGGCGCGCGCGGCGTCGAGGGTCTCTCGCGCCCGGGGCAGGAAGGCGCGCCCGGCCGCCGTCAGGGTGACTTCCTGGGGGCTCCGGGTGAACAGGGCCGATCCCAGCTCCCGTTCCAGTGCCCTCACCGTCGCCGACACGCCTGACTGGACGACGTGCAGCGTCCTCGCCGCGCGGGTGAAGCTCCCGGTGTCGGCGACCGCGAGGAAGTACTCGAGATGGCGCAGTTCCACGCCGCCCATTATCACCAATCGTGCTGGGGCCCAGCAGCAGACATCGTTGGACGTGCTGGGCGCACCGGAGTGAGGGTGAGAAGACCGGCCCGAGCCAAGCCCTCCGGAGGAGACGTCGATGGACCATGAGTGGCGCTACACCGAGCTGCCCGTGCGGGCACGGCAGGCCATCGAGGGCTTCGTGCCGCCCGACGCCCTCGACGCCCTCGTGGCCCGGCGCCTTGAGCGCTACCCCGATGTGCGGCCGCGCCCCGCGGATCACGACGGGGACACCGAGGAGCTCGACGGGGCCGTGTTCACCCACCACTTCGCGGATGTCCCCGGCGACCACGAAACGGTCCGGTGGCACTACGTCGAGACCGGACCGGGAGCCGGGGAGCCCGTGGTGTTCCTGCACGGGATGCCCGACTCATGGTTCCTGTGGCACCACCAGATGGCCGCGCTGTCGGACTCGTACCGCTGCGTCGCGATCGACCTCAAAGGCTATGGGCAGTCGGAGAAGGGACGGGGCGACTACCGGCACTCCGGCGCGGCCGGGCAACTCGTCGCGCTGCTCGACGCGATCGGGGTGGATCGGTTCACCCTGGTCACCCACGACCGGGGCACCGTGCAGGGCGACCACATCGCCGCCGCCCATCCCGGACGAGTCCGCCACTATGTGCGCGGCGAGCAGCACCTCCACCACTTCCACCCCGACCTCGCCCCGCAGGACGACCTCCTCGCCGAGGCACCGTGGAGCGGGCTGATGGAGGACCCGAAACGGTTCGTCGTCTGGGCGTACGCCGCCGTCGGGAATCTGCCGGTGGCCGACGAGGACATGCGCCGCGTCATCCAGGAGTACTCATATCCCGGGATCACGCGCGCCGTCCCGCGCTACAACATGGCCTCCACCTTCCGCAAAGAGTGGATCGAGCGGCGCAGCGACCTGATCCCGCGCTGGCGCGCTCCGGTGACCCTGATGCAGGGCCGGGACTCACGCAGCCAGCCCCGCGAGTTCTACGCCGAGGCCGCCGAGCACATTCCCCATGCGGCCGGCGTCGAGGTCCGGTACGTCACCGGGGGGCACTTCTGGCCCCTGGAGAGCCCCGAGGAGACCAGCGCCACCCTGCGCGAGGTACTCCGCGTCCGACGATCACCGGCGTCCTGACCCTCGCCCCCCGACCTTCATGGAAGGACAACCATGGATCTGATGCTCAAAGGCCGGACCGCGATCGTCTGCGGCGCCTCGTCCGGGCTGGGGCTGGCCATAGCGGAACGCCTCTCCGGCGAGGGCGCCAACGTCGTCGCTGTCGCCCGGCGCCGGGCGAGCCTGGAGTCGGAGGCGCTGCGTATCGGCGCCGTTCCCCTGGTCGCCGACCTCTCCGAGGAGGGTGCGGCGGAACGGGTCGTCGAGCACACCGTCAGCCGCTTCGGCGGCGTCGACATCCTGGTGTGGAACACGGGAGGGCCGCGTCCGGGCAGCGCGCTGGAGATCGACGAGCACGCGGCGCACGACGCGTTCCGCACCCTGCTGCTGCCCCTGGTCCGTATGTTCGGCGCCGCCGTACCCCACCTACGGCGCAGCCCGTACGGCCGGATCGTCGCGGTGACGACGACCACGGTGAAGGAGCCGACGTCCCTGGTCGCGCTGTCCAACCTGATCCGCCCCGGGCTGACCGGATACCTCAAGACGCTGGCCAACGAACTGGCGCCGGACGGCATCGCGGTCAACTGCGTGGCGCCCGGCCGGATTCTGACGTCCCGGGTGCACGAGCTCTACCCGGACGGCGTGCCTGCCGACGCCACGGACGACATCCCCATGGGGCGGTTCGGCACACCGGACGAACTCGCGGCCGTCGTCTGCTTCCTCGCCACGCCGTTGGCCTCGTACGTCACGGGCACCACGATCGCCGTGGACGGCGGCCTCACCCGTTCGATGCTCTGAGGACACGCTGGAAGGCCGCCCAGGCGGCGGGGGTGAACCGGAGTATTCGACCCTCCGGGTCCTTGGAGTCGCGTACCGCCACGGCGCCGGGCACGTTCTTGGCCACCTCGACGCACTCTTCGTGTGCATTGCTGTAGCTCGACTTACGGAAGACGAAGGTTGTCACAGCTCACAGTCCCTTGATGAGCGCCCCGATGAAGGTTCGGGACTCGGCCTCAGGCAGCGCGCCCCGCGCAGTTTCCTCGAACAGTCTTACGTGCTGCGCCGCACCTTCGCCACCCTCGACCCACGCCGTTGAGAACGCCAATTCCTGGTACACCACGTCCATGGCGCCCGCCTCGGCGAACGAAAGAACGTTGAACGAGCCCGCGAGCGCTCGAATCATCCCGGCGCCAAAGGGAAGCACCTGAACCGTGACGTTGGGGCGCTCGCTCCAGTCGAGGAGGCTCGACAACTGCTCCCGCAACATCTGGGGCTCGGACGCTGGGATGCGCAGTGCCGCCTCCGCGATGACGGCCCAGAGGGAGAGCGGCTTGTCCCCGCAAAGTCTCTGCTGCCGGGCGACCCTGGAGGTGACCAACGCCTCAACCTGATCGGGCTGTTCACCCGGGTCCGCTGCGCGCCGCAACGACCGCATGTAGTCAGCGGTCTGGAGCAGTCCAGGAATGAACGACACCTGCCACGCCTTGACAGCCGTGGCCGCGCTCTCAAGCGGCACGTATTCCCGCATGGTCTTGGTGAGCGGGACGTCATTCCACCAGCCCTTCGCCTTGCGGCGTTCGCGGTCGATGCGCGCCAACTCCAAGAGGGCGCCGACAGTCGACGGATCGTTGGCGCCGTACAGCGCACACAGGGCGCGGATGTCCGGGTCCCGGATGGGAACCCACCCGCCCTCCATCTTCGCGACCTTGCCCGTCGAAGCGCTGAGCGCCTTCGCCGCGTGCGTCTGCGTCAGGCCCGCCTTGGTCCGGAGGCTCATCAGCTCGGCGCCCAGTCTCCTCCCCAAGACGCTGGATGTGCTGTTCCCTTGGGTGGACTGACCCTCTGTCACCGCGTACCTCTCCTCCGTGATGTGACGCCAGTCTGGAGCGTAGCGGGGCGCCTCGCAAGCGAGATCGGTTGAATTTTCCTCAGCAGAGTTGAACCGATCACCATCGCGGGGCTACGGTCCGTAATGAACCGCTCGCACAGGGACGTCAGTTGGCGGACGCACTCCGCCCTGCCCTGCCCACTGGAGGTACGCGATGGCATTCGCGCCCCAAGACCCCCGGATCCCGGACCCCAGCGACCCCGTCATCCAGGAGGGCCGCGTCGACTACGTCCCGACACCGATAAGCGTGACCAGGGCCCGCCGGCACGCCACACGACTCATCGCCGACTGGGGCCACCCCGCGCTCGCCGACGACACGGCACTCATCGTGTCGGAGCTGGCCACCAACGCCTTACGGCACGGGCACGTACCCGGGCGGCTCTTCCGCGTCGAGCTCACGCTCACCAAAACCCGTCTGCGGATCGCCGTATCCGACCCCCGGGGCGAGCGACTTCCCCGCCCCCGCCACCCGTCGCCCCGCGACAAGCACGGCCGGGGCCTGCTCATCGTCCGCGCCCTCGCCCACCGCTGGGGCGTCCGCGAACGCACCGTCGGCAAGGAAATCTGGGCCGAGCTGGACCTGGCAGCACCCTAAAACTTGCGGACCCCGCATATTTGCGGGGCACGCAATTTTTGCTACGCTCACCGCATGGGACTGCGAGAGCGGAAGAAGGCCCAGACGCATGCCGCGCTCAGCTGGGCCGCCGTGCGGCTGACCGTGGAGCGCGGGTTCGACAAGGTCAAGGTGGAGGACATCGCCGAGGCCGCCGGGGTCTCGCCGCGTACGTTCAACAACTACTTCTCGAGCAAGGCCGAGGCGATCGCGTTCCGCCACCTCGACCGCTGTCTGCGCGTCGCGGACGAGGTGCGCGAACGGCCGGGCGAGCCGCTGTGGGACGCGATCACCGGCTCCGTGCTGCGGCAGTTCGCGCCGGACGCGGAGGCGATCGCCCATCCGCCCGTCGCCGACGCGGCGCAGTGGACGGAGGGGGTGCGGGTGATGATCGCGGAACCGGCGCTCCGGGGCGAGATGTTGCGGGCCGGGGCCACCGCCGAGGCCGAGATCGCGGCGGCCGTCGCGGAACGTACCGGCGGCGACCTGGAGCGGGACCTGTATCCGCACCTGGTCGCCTCGGCGGTCATGGGCGCGGTCAACACCGCCATCGCCCACCATCTCCGCACCGACGCGGCCGTGCCGGTGAGCCGCCTGCTCACGGACGCCCTCGCCCGGATCGCGGCGGGGCTTTCCACCCCGTAAGTCCACTCAACCAACCCGCCCCGAAGGGGAATTCATGATCGAGGTCGTCATCGCAGGCGCCGGGCCCAACGGCCTGATGCTCGCCTGCGAACTCGCCCTGGCCGGTGTGCGCCCGGTCGTCCTGGAGCGCCTCACCGAACCAACCGACACACAGCGCGCGAACGGCCTCGTGGGCCAGGTCATCCGCATGCTCGACCGACGCGGACTGTACGAGCGGCTGACCGCTCCCGGCACCACCCCCGAACCCGCGCCCCGCTTCACCTTCGGCGCGTTCCCGCTCCACCTGGGCGACCTGCCGGACAACCCGCTCTACACGCTCCTGGTGCCGCAGCTACGGATCGAGCGCATGCTCGCCGAGCGCGCGGCGGAGCTGGGCGTCGACATCCGGCGCGGCCATGAGGTCATCGGCCTGACACAGGGCGAGAAGTCGGTGACGGTCGAGCTGCGCGAACAGGCCCCGATCGAGGCGGAGTTCGTGGTCGGCGCCGATGGCGGGCGCAGCGCGGTCCGTAAGCTCGCCGGGATCGACTTCCCCGGCGTGACGACGGACGACTCGGTGTCGCGCACCGGACATGTGGGCGTGTCCCCGGACGCGGTCGGTGCCGACGGCGGCCTGACCGTGCCCGGTTTCGGCGTCATACCGCCGTACCAGCATCTGCGGACCGAGCAGGGGCTGATCGCCTGGGCGCCGTCCCCGGACGGTGCCCACAAGCTGACCACCGTGGAATGGGGGCAGCCGGCCGAGGGCGAGGCATCGCTCGACGAGCTGCGGGCCAGCGCCCGCCGGGTGCTCGGCGCGGACATCGCCCTCTCCCCGCCGACCGGGCCGGGACCGCATCTGATGCGGCGGCTGTTCGGCGGCAACACCCGCATCGCCGAGCGATACCGCGCGGGCCGCGTCCTGCTGCTCGGCGACGCGGCGCATGTGCACTCGGCGATCGGCGGCCCGGGGCTCAACCTGGGCCTCCAGGACGCGGTGAACCTCGGCTGGAAGCTGGCCGCCGAGGTGCGCGGCCACGCGGCGGAGGGGCTGCTCGACACGTACGAGTCGGAGCGGCACCCGGCGGCGCGGCGGGTCGCCATGCACACCCAGGCGCAGTCGCTGCTGACCCGGCCGGGCGGCGATGTGACGGCGCTGCGCGAGCTGTTCGGCGAACTGCTGGACCAGCCCGCGACCCGGCGGCACCTCGCGGGGCTGCTCTCCGGCGCGGACATCACCTACGCCATGGGCCCGGCGACCGGCCCCCTCGTCGGCCACTGGGCGCCCGACCTCCCGGGCCTCCGCGACCTGACCCGCACCGCCCGCCCCCTCCTCCTGGACCCCACCGGCACCCTCGACCCGGGCCCCTGGTCACCCCACGTCGACACCGCGACCGTCCCCGGCCTCGACACCGCCCTGCTGCTCCGTCCCGACTGCTACATCGCCTGGCAGGGCACCACGGACGACGGTCTCCACGAGGCGCTGGGGATGTGGTTCCGGGCCGCCTGAGGCCGCCCGGCTACGCCTCCGCCACCACCACGTACAGCGTCGCCGAGGCGAAGAACGGGCCGTGGGCCAGGTGGTCCAGCCACTCGGCCGCCTGGGCCTCGGTGAAGTCTCCGGCCGCGACGGCACGGCGGGTGGTGCGCTCGAAACCGAAGACCCGGTCCGCCGCGCGGACATCGCGGAAGACCTGGGTGGCCGGGATGACCTCCGGCACCCGGAACCCGGCGTCGACGGCGAGCCGGGCGAGTTGGCGGCCGATGGCGGCGTTGCGGATCACCCGCTCGGTGACGTGGCGGGTGTAGGCGCGGGAGAGCGCCGGGTCGGGGTGGTCGACGACGAGGGTGTCCCAGTCGAGCTCGGCCATCACCAGCCGCCCGCCAGGGCGCAGGACCCGGTGGAACTCGGCGAGGGCGCGGACCGGGTCCTCCACCCACTGCAACACCCGGTCGGTGCGGGCGCGGTCCACCGAGGCGTCGTCCAGGGGGAGGGCGTGGACATCGGCCCGCCGCAGCTCGACGCCCGGACGCGCGGCGACGTGCGCCTCCGCCGCCGCGTCCAGCATCTCCTGGTCGCGGTCGACTCCGATGACCGTACCGCCGGGGGCCACCGCCTCGGCGAGGGCCGGGAGATCGGCGCCCGGGCCGCAGCCCGCGTCCAGGACGGACAGCCCGGCCCGGAGGTCGAGGGCGTCGAGCATCCGCGCCTTGTAGTCGCGCCCGGCGTCGCTCGCGGCGAACCGGGTGAGGTAGTCGGCGGACGCGGGCCTGGTGGTCTCGAAGACGGAGGGAACGGGAGAGGTCACCACGTCAGTCAAGCAGAGCCGACCCCGCGGAGGGCCCAGAACCGATCCCACGGAGGGCCCAGAGCCGACCCGCGGAGGCGGGCCTTCCGCGTGCCCACTACGCGATCCGGCCACGCGGTGGGGAGCGTCCCGGGAATTCTTATCCATTCACGCTGCTTCACCGGCTCCGCCGCGCACCCGACAACTACGGTGCGACCAACCATGTTTGAGGGCAACCGGTCGAAAAAACGCCAGGAACCACACCACCTGTCCCGGGGAGGTCGGCACAAGGCGGCCCGTGATCCGCGCGCGCACTGGCTGCTCCTTCTCCTCGTCCTTCCGGCCATGTTCGGCCTGCTGATGTTCCAGGGCTGGACCAACCACGAGGTCGACGCGGCGAAGGCGCGGCGGCCGTGCACCAGCCCGGTGCCGCGGGCGCTGGCCGACGGCGGGCCGGTGGTGCAGATCAACGGCGGCCGGGTGCGGACCGTGGGGATGCCCGCCGGGACGGTGGCGCTGACCTACGACGGCGGTCCTGACCCCGTCCAGACGCCGCGGCTGCTGGACCTGTTGCGCCGGTACGACGCGCGGGCCACGTTCTTCGTCTCCGGCGCCAAGGCGGCCCAGTACCCCGACCTCGTACGCCGGATCCGCGCCGAGGGCCATGAGATCGGGTCGAACACCTACACCGGCGCCGACATGGGCACGGCGTCCGCCAGCCGCTCCCGGATGGAGCTGTCGCTGACCGAGTCGGCGCTGGCGGGGTCCGTGGGGGTCCAGCCGAGGCTGCTGCGGCTGCCGCTGACCACCGATGTGGACACTCTGTGCGGCGACGAGTGGCAGGCGGCGCGGCGCGTGGCCGCCGAGGGCTATGCGCTGGTGGCCGCCGACCGGTCGGGCACGAAGCCCTCGCAGGGGATGGTCCGGCAGTTCAGCCAGACGGACACCGCGTACCAGGAGACGGAGAAGCTGCTCAAGGACCCGCGGGCCAAGAAGTTCACCACCGTGACCGGCGGGCTCGGTGTGCCCCCGGTCGACGTTCCGGTCTCCGGCCTGGAGCGCTGGGAGGGCAAGGCGCTGATCTGGGTCGCGGCCATCGGCCGGAGCTTTGTGTCCACCATGACGTGGGTGCTGGGGATCGCGGGGGCGCTGGGGGTGCTGCGGCTGCTGATGCTCGTGCTGTTCGCGCGTACCCATGTCCGGCGGCTCACCCGCTTCCCACCCGGGAAGCAGGTCAACGAGCCGGTGACGGTGCTCATCCCCGCGTACAACGAGGAGGCGGGCATCGAGGCCACCATCCGCTCGCTGCTCGCCTCCACCCATCAGCGGCTGCAAATCGTCGTGATCGACGACGGCTCGACGGACCGTACGGCCGACATCGCCGCGAGCGTCAACGACCGCCGGGTGCTGGTGGTCCGGCAGCCCAACGCGGGCAAGGCCGCCGCCCTCAACACCGGTCTGGTGCACACCAAGCACGACATCGTGGTGATGGTCGACGCTGACACCGTCTTCGAACCGGACGCCATCCACCAGCTCATCCAGCCGCTCGCCCACCCGGCCATCGGCGCGGTCAGCGGCAACACCAAGGTGGGCAACCGGCGCAGTCTGCTGGGCAGGTGGCAGCACCTGGAGTACGTCTTCGGGTTCAACCTCGACCGGCGGATGTTCGAGGTGCTGGAGTGCATGCCGACCGTGCCCGGCGCCATCGGGGCCTTCCGGCGGGACGCGGTGATGGGCGTCGGCGGGGTCAGCGAGGACACCCTCGCCGAGGACACCGACCTCACCATGGCGCTGTGGCGGGCGGGCTGGCGGGTGGTGTACGAGGAGACCGCCGTCGCCTGGACCGAGGTGCCCACCTCGCTGCGCCAGCTGTGGCGGCAGCGGTACCGCTGGGGGTACGGCACGCTCCAGGCCATGTGGAAACACCGCCGCGCGGTGATCTCCCTGGGCTCGGTGGGGCGGTTCGGCCGCCGGGGGCTCAGCTATCTCACCCTCTTCCAGGTGCTGCTGCCGCTGCTGGCGCCCGTGATCGACCTGTTCGCCCTGTACGGCGCGCTCTTCCTCGACCCGGCGGAGGCGGCCGGGGTGTGGTTCGGCTATCTCACCATCCAGGTGATCTGCGCCGGGTACGCGCTGCGGCTGGACGGGGAGCGGATGCGGGCGCTGTGGTCGCTGCCGTTCCAGCTCTTCGTCTACCGGCAGCTGATGTATCTGGTGGTCATCCAGTCCGTGGTCGCCCTCCTGCTCGGGACGCGGCTGCGGTGGCACCGCATCCAGCGCTCCGGGACGGCCGCGCAGGCGCTCGGCGCGGCACCCGCGCACCGGAGCCTGACATCGAGGTGACGTACGGAAGGGTGACGTACGACGGTCGTCGTACGACGGGGTGGCGTACGAGGGGGTGACGTACGGCGACCGGGTCCGCGTTCAACGCGGCGCCGAAGTTGTCATACCTCTATGAACGGACGGCGGGCGCCTCCGGCCGCTCGGCAGACTGCCGCACATGAGCGATCGGTTGGACGGGTGGGCCGCCGGGGACCCGCTGTCGGCGCGGGCCTGGGAGATGTCGACGGCGGACACGCAGAGCATCCCCGTGCAGGGGGCCCAGGGCATGCCGCCGGCAGGGCCGCAGGGTGTCCCCGCGCAGGGGCCGTCCGTGCCACCGGGTGTCCCCGCGCCCCATGGCGTCCACGCGCCCCACGGCGTCCCCACCAAACCGGCCCCCTACCGGACGGGCGACGAGAACCGCACCCCCGAGCCCGAGCCCGTACCCCCACCCGCGCCCACCCCCACCGTCCGGCGCCGCGCCCCCAAGGAGCCGCTCAGCCGGCGCCGCCGGATCGTCCGGCTGGCCGTCGTGGCGGTCTCCGCGCTGCTCCTCGCCTCCGGCAGCGCCTACGTCTGGGCCGACACCCAGCTCAACCGCGACGTCGACCTCGGCCGGGCACCGGACCGCCCACCGCCCGGCAAGGGCACCAACTACCTCATCGTGGGCTCCGACAGCCGGGAGGGCCTCTCGGCGGAGGCCAGGAAGAGCCTGCGCACCGGCTCGGCCGAGGGCCGCCGCACCGACTCGATGATGGTGCTGCACACCGGCTCCAACGGCACCACGATGATGAGCCTGCCGCGCGACTCCTGGGTGAACATCCCCGGTTACGTCCGCCCCGAGACCGGCAGGCGCTACAACCCGTCCCAGAACAAGCTGAACGCGGCCTACTCGATGGGCGGCCCCGATCTGCTCGTCTCGACCATCGAGCGCAACACGGGACTGCGCATCGACCACTACGCGGAGATCGGCTTCTCGGGGTTCGTGGACGTCGTGGACGCGGTCGGCGGCGTGCGGATGTGTGTGGACCGGGACATCAAGGACCCCAAGTCCGGGCTCGACCTGAAGAAGGGCTGCCAGAACCTCGACGGCGCGAAGGCGCTCGCGTTCGTCCGCCAGCGCAAGCAGGAGGCCAAGGGCGACCTGGGCCGCACCCAGAACCAGCAGAAGTTCCTGGCCGCGCTCGCCAAAAAGGCCGCCACACCGGGCGTCCTGGCCAACCCGTTCGCCGCCTTCCCGACCGTACGCGCGGGTCTGGACACGCTCATCGTGGACAAGGACATGGGCCTGCCGACCCTGATGTCCCTGTTCGAGGCGGTGAAGGGCGTCACCTCGGGCAACGGCAAGCAGCTCAACGTCCCGGTGTCCAACACCAACCTCCGGACCTCCAAGGGCAGCGCGGTGCAGTGGAACGTCACGCAGGCGCGGCGCCTGTTCGACCAGCTGCGGAACGACCAGCCGGTGACGATCGCCCCACCGACGCCGTAAGGACCGCGCAAGCGTCTTCCCCAACGCGAGTGGCACCCGGTTTCATGGACGGACGCTGATCGACTGCGCTCGCAAGCTCGCAAGCGCGCGAGGAGGTCCGAGGTTGTCCGCGCTCTCCGCCCGCCCCGCCCGCCCCTGGCCCCGCTCCGCCAAGAGCCGTACCGGCGGCCCCCGCTGGTCCCCCCGGTTGCGCCGCCGACTGGCCGCCGACGCCGCGCTGCTGGTCGTCGCCGCCGCGTTCCTGCTCCCGCTCGCCTGGCTGGTCCTGGCCTCGATCGACAACGATGCCACCCTGCGGGTCTCGGCGCCCGGCTCGCCCACGATGGACAACTTCTCGGCGGTGTGGACGGACGAGATCACCTTCACGCCGATGCTCAACAGCCTGCTCCTGTGCGGCGGCGCCACCGTCCTGACCGTCGCCTGCGCGGCCCTCGCCGCCTATCCCCTCTCCCGCTTCCGCTCCCGCGTGGTGCGCCCGTATCTGCTGACGGTGCTCTTCACCACCTGTCTGCCGATCACCGCGATCATGGTTCCGGTCTATGGACTCTTCGTCCAGGTGGACCTCATCGACACCATGTCCGGCACGGCCCTCTTCCTCGCCGCCTCCCAACTCCCGTTCGCCATCTGGCTGATGAAGAACTTCATGGACGGCGTGCCGGTGATCCTCGAGGAGGCGGCGTGGACCGACGGCGCGTCCTGGCTACAGAGCCTGACCCGGGTGATCCTCCCGCTGATGGGCCCGGGCATCACGGTCGTGATGATCTACAGCTTCATCATGATGTGGGGAAACTTCTTCGTCCCCTTCATGCTGCTGCTCTCCCCCGAGCAGCTCCCGGCGTCCGTCTCGATCTTCACCTTCTTCGGCAACTACGGCCAGGTGGTCTACGGCCAGCTGGCCGCCTTCTCGATCCTCTACTCCACGCCCGTGCTCCTGCTCTACGTCCTGATCTCCCGCCGTCTGGGCGGCGGCTTCGCCCTGGGCGGCGCCGTCAAGGGCTGACGGATCCGTGAGAAAATCCACTGCTACGGCCTGTGGTGGCAGGGGAGTTGGACGGGCGAGGGGGCGCAGGTGGAGTTCCGCATCGACACCGAGGACCAGGACGACGGCGGCGAGGCGCTGCCGTCGCTGTACCGGTGGCTCTACGGGGACGAGGCGCTGGAGCGTACGACCGAGGTGGAGCTGCGGGAGGCCGCACCGGAGGAAGGCGCCATGGGCGGCGCCTGGGACGTGGTGAACGTCGTGCTCACCCACGCCACCGCGCTGGCCAACCTCGCGCTGGCACTGGCCGCATGGCGTCAGAACCACCCGTCCGCGCCCCCGCTGAACGCCCACGCGAACGGGACGACGGTCACCGTGCACACGGACGACCCGGAGGCGGTGCGCCGGCTGCTGGAGGCGCTGCACTCCCCCGACTCCGGTGCGGAGGGCTGAGGCCGTGCGGCTGCCGGACCCGGCCACCTCACGGGCGGTGCTGATCGGCGTCCACGCGTTCGAACACCTCAAGGACCTGCCCGCCGTCGAGAACAACATCAACCGGCTGTACGACGCGCTGACCGATCCCGAGCTGTGGGGGCTCCCCAAGGAGCACTGCCGGAAGATCCTCCAACCGCGATTCGGCCAAGAGGTGATCGGAGCGCTCGCGCAGGCGGCCGACGAGGCGAAGGACACCCTCTTCGTCTACTACGCCGGTCACGGACTGCTCGACAAGCAGGTCACGAACGCCTCGGACCGGCTCTGTCTGGCGCTCCCGGACGCCGACCACGACGCCCAGCTGTACTGGGCGCTGCGCTACAAGGACGTACGGGAGAAGGTCCAGCAGCCGCGGCGGGCCCGCCGCAAGGTGGTCGTGCTCGACTGCTGCTTCAGCGGCCAGGCCGCCGTCGCCATGGGCCCGTCGGACCTCCATGACGAGGCCGAGATCGAGGGCGCGTACGTCCTCACCTCCTCCGGGGCCAACGCCCCGTCGTACGCCCGGCCGGGCGCGGAGCTGACCGACTTCACCGGTGAGCTGCTGGCACTGATCGAGGGGGGCGTGGCGGGCGGGCCGGAGCTGCTCACCGTCGACGACCTCTACCAGGGAGTCCGGCGGGCCGCCGCCCACAAGGGCCTGGCCAAACCGCACAAGCTGGCCACCGACCAGGCCGACCGGGTCACGCTGGTGCGCAACCGCCGCTGGGCCCCGGAGCTGCCCCCGGCCTCCCCCGCCGCCGTCGAGGGCGCCGCGCCCGTCGGGCGGCTGAGCCGGTACGACCTGGACCGGCTGATCGAGGCCCAGAAGAAGGAGGCGGCCAGCTTCCCGTACAAGGACCTGCTGGACGGGCCTCGCCGCCCCCGCTTCACCGAGGTCTACGTACGCCAGCAGATGACCGCCCAGGGCCTGGACGCCGAGCACCACGGCGACGGCATGCCGGAGCCGTCCCGGCCCGGTGAATGGTCCCGGTCGCGGGAGCGCGAGGAGCGGCGGGCCGAGGCCGGTGCCCCGGCCCTGGAGGGCAAGCAGGACCGCCGGGTGTCCCAGTCTCTGAGGTCCGTCCTGGAGTCGCCGGAGCATCTGCTGATCACCGGCGGCCCCGGCATGGGCAAGTCGTCGCTGATCAGCCAGCTGCCCCGGGACCTGCCCAAGGACGCGGTGCCGATCCGCGTCACGGCCAGGCGCCTCGCCCCGCACGCGCTCAGCCACCGGCCCTGGCAGGAGGCGATCGCCGCCTCGGTCGAGAAGGGCATGCTCCCCGCCGGCCTTGACCGGCTTCCGGACCGGCCCACTCCGGACGGGCGGTGGGTGATCCTCATCGACGCGCTCGACGAGGTCTCCGACATCGGGGCCCGGGACCGGCTCGTGGACTGGGTGGACGGCATCCTGGGCCCGCCGCGCGACCTGCCGTTCCGGCTGATCCTCACCAGCCGCCCGCCGACCCCGGCCGACCGCGACAAGCTGATCCGCGCGGGCATGGCGCACTACACCCTGGAGCCGTTCACCGCGGACGGCCTGGAACGCTTCGCGGCGGGCTGGTTCCACGACGCCCCGGTCCCGGGGCAGGCGGAGCGGTTCCTGGCCCAGCTCCGCGAGGGCCATCTGCTGGACGTGGCCAAGGTGCCGCTGCTGGCCACCATCGCGGCGATCGTCTTCGAGAACTCCCCGGACAAGCCGCTGCCCAAGCAGCGCTTCGACCTGTACGAGGAGTTCCTGACGCATCTGGCGGAGGGGCGCGGCAGGCGGGTGAAGGAGGGTCTGCTGACCCAGCTGGAGGATCTGCCGAACAGCGAACGGCTGGTGGGCGAGATCCGGCAGCGGCGATCCGAGCTGGGCAGGCGGCTCGCCGTGGCGGCGTCCCGGGGCGAGACGGACCTGCTGGGCCAGGCCGAGACCTGGACGCGGCAGCTCGCCAAGGAACTGGACGTGGCCATTCCACGCACTCCCCGATGGCGCAAGACCCTGTTCGCGCTCGCCGAATACACCGGTCTGGTCACCCGGGACGGGGACAACGTCCGCTTCTGGCACCTGTCGTTCGCCGAGCATCTGGCGGCGGAGGTCCACGAGGCGGAGCTGCCGGGGGTGTTCGATCCGGAGGCGGAGGTCTGGGCCGGGTGGCTGGACCGGATCTTCGACGGCACCGGCCAGGAGGAGGTCGCCCGGCTCGTCCTGGTCCGGCACACCCACAACCACCCGGACAGCGCCCTCCTCCCCTGGCTCCAGCAGCGTACGGATCGCCATCAGGCGCTGGTGGGCGAGCTGCTGCTGCGTGGCGCACAGGCCGCCGGGCCGGTACTCAAGACGTTCTGCACGATGCTCCGGCGCGTGCTCATCCTGTCGGCGGACGAACGCGACGACGTGCTCACCACGGCGGCGCTCCTCGGCGATCCCGAGGTCTCGGCCACACTCGTCCAGGTCATGGAGGACGACGCGGTCGCCACCACCGGCCGCGTCGTAGCGGCCCAGTTGCTCAGCGAGCGCAGCGAGGCCACGGCGCGGACCGCCGTGGACCACCTGTGGACCGTGATCGACAACCCGCACATCCCGGACATGGACCGGGTGCGCGCGGCGTCGGCGGTCGCCCGGTCCCAGCACCCTTCGCGTGACCGGGCGGCCGAGGCGCTGCTGGCGACGGCCCGTGACGACCGGATCGACTTCTCCCAACGCCGAACGGCGGCGGAGGCCCTGGCGAACCTCGGCGGCGACCGCCTCGCACAGGCACAAGGCTGCCTGATCGACCTGATGCAGAATCCTGGTGCTTCCGCCCAGCATCTCGTGCCACTCGCGGAGACCCTCGCCAAGCTGTCCCCCGTCGCGTCCGCCGATGCCCTGTCGGCCTTGGAAACACTCGCCGAGGACCCGGCGACCACCGTCTCCAACCGGATCGACCTGCTGCGCGTCATTCCCCTGCTGGACCCTGGCCGCGGACCACGATCCCTCGATGTGCTCGAGGACCTGATGACGTCGGGCAAGGTCACCGCCGGTTCCCGGGCGAAGGCGGCCCAGACGCTGGCCGCGATCGCACCGGGCCAGAGCGATCTGGCCGTGGACGTGCTGTGGAACCTGGTGCGGAATACCCGCCTCGACATATACGACCGCATGGACGCGGCGGAACGGCTCGCGGATCTGGATGCCACCCATCGGGTCGAGGTGGCCGAGGAGTTGTTCCGGCTGGCGCAGTCCCCACACTGCCCCACGAACAGCAGGATCGACCCGGCGGTGAAGTCCGCTTCGCTGGCACCCCGGACACGGGACCGCTGTCTGGCGCTGCTCGCCTCGATCGCGGCCGATTCCGCGCACGACTGGGACGAGCGGCTTCGCGCGGTCTCGAACCTGAGCGAGATGGATCCGCAGAACCTGGAACGGGTGGTCCCCGTTCTGGAGGACGCCCTGAGTGCGCCGGGGGTGAGACCCCGCGAACGGGCGAAGGCCGCCGACTACCTCGGAAGGCTCAGTGACGCCCACCGAACGCGTGTCGTCGGCATCCTGCTCGAACGCATGTCGTCAGCGGAGTCGGGACGCAAGGAATCCTGGGAGCTCGCCGAGACGTTGGCGCTGCTCGCTCCGGAGCACACCGAGGAGGCGGAGGCGGCCCTCACCCGGGCATTGGAGTCCCCTTTCCTCGGCGCGAGCGAGCGCGAGGAAGCCGCGCGTTCCCTCGTCCGCGTCGCACCGCACACACAGCCCCGCGTCGTCGAAACGCTGCTGAGCCAGGCAGCCGCGGAGCCGGACGCGTTCTACGTGTGGTGGATGGCCACCTCCGCGGTCGAAATCGACCCGGGTCAGCGCGAAGCCGCGGCCCGCATCCTGCGGTCCCGGCTGACCGGGCTCGCCACGCGTTCGGACGGAAACCGCTGGGCCGCGAGGGGGCTGACCGAGTTGGGCGGTGCCCAGGAGCGCGCCGAACTCATCCGCCTCTTTCAGGCCCGGGTCACCGAAGCCGCCACTACCGAGGTACGTCTGGCGGCGGCGGACGACCTCGCGACGATCGACCCCAGGGCACTGGAGGCCGTGGTGGACGCCCTGGTGGCCATCGCCACCGATGACTCGTGCCCGGCGCCGTACCGCGTCCAGGCGGCCGCCCGGATCGGCGGGATCGGCCGGGCCCATCACGAGGCGGCCCGGAGGTTTCTGGAGTCGATCGTCGCCGACGAACTCTGCGATGCGAAGGACCGGGAGAAGGCTCAGCACGAGCTCCAGAACCTCCACAACGTCCCGCCGCCCCTCGCCCCTGCCTGACCGGACTCAGCCGCCCGGCAGGGTCGGCGCGGCGCAGCCGTGGTGTTTGGCCGAGGCGGCGGCGAAGGCCGCCAGGGCGGCGCGTTCGTAGGCGAGGTCGGGGCGGCGGCGGGTCTCGCCGTCGGCGGCGTCGGCGCGGATGAGGTAGAGGGCGGACTCGGCGCCGCGCGGGCAGGTGGCGCCGGCCCAGTAGGCGCTCCGGCCGAGCCGCCCGGCGGGCTTCTCGGCGGGGGTCACGTTCTCGTAGTCGTAGTCCCGGGTGTACTGGGAGCGGGCGTCCTCCGCGTAGGGGCCGTAGTACGCCTCCAGCCGGTAGAGCGGTGAGCCGTCCCGGGTGCCGAGGACGCAAGCCTCGCGCGGTGCGCGGTCACGGGCGGTCTCGCGGGCGGTGGAGACGGCGGAGCGGGACGCGGTGGGGACGGCCGCGCACGTGCCCTTGGCGCCGAGCAGCGGCTCGTACTCGTCCTCGTTCACCGGCAGGCCGACGGTGCGCACCGGCTTGCCCAGGCGCGCGCCGCAGCCCCAGTGGTCGTTGGCCGCCTCGGCGGTCGCGGTGGCGGTGCGGACGAAGTCGGGGCGGACGGCGGGGTCGTCGAGGGTGGCCGCGCCGCGCAGCGCGGTCTCGACGGTGATCAGCAGACTGTCGCCGCGCCGGGCGCAGTCGAGCAGTACGGCGGTGGTGGCCGTGCCGTCCTCGGCGTCGTCCAGCCGTGCGGTGTCGGTGGCGAACAGGCCGGACCAGCCGTGGCCGAGGGGGACGGGGAGCGTGCGGCGGGTGGGTACGGCGGTGTAGAGGTCGTCGTATCCGTACTCGGCGCGGGGGCGGGGCGAACCCGCGATGGAGACGGCGATGTGGCCGGTGTCCTCGGCGGTGATCCGGCAGTGGACGGAGAGGGAGTTGGCCCGCCTGGCGCTGTTCTTGGCGCTCTCGCCGCTCTCGCCGCTTCCGTCGCTCTTGGCGCTTCCGTCGCTCTTGGCGCTCCCGCCGGTCTCGTCGCTCCCGGAGGCCGTCTTGCCGAAGGAGCCCTCGGTGCGGTTCGTGACGTCCAGTTCGGTGTCGTCGCCGAGCACCTCGCGTACCTCGCCCACCGGAAGCACCCCGTCGCAGGCCCCCTCCAGCGCCCGGTCCTCGCTGCCCGCGAACCAGACGAACGCTCCGGCGAGGGCGGCGAGCGCCACCGCCATGGCCACCAGGGCGCGGAGCCGGCGCCGGGTGAGTGCGGGTCGGGTCAGTGCCACTGCTCGACCTCCCCGAGCACCTTGGTGTCGCGGCACTTCGCGGACGCGGGCCAGCCGTCGTCGGCGTCGAGATAGCGGTCCAGGACCGTACGTGCGGCGGTGGAGAGTCTGGCGCGGTCCTTGCCGCCGATGACGGCCGTCTCGCCGTCCTCGAGCCGGATCTCGGGGAGGACGGCCACCCGGTGGTAGGTGGTGCGGCCGCCGCACACCGACCGGGCCCACAGGGCGAGTTGGGGCCGCCCGGCGTAGGACGAGACGCGGTCCTCCTGCCGCACACCACGATCAGCGTCCGTCTCGGAACCGGCCTCGGAGGGGCGCTCGTCGTCCTCCGCTCCCCACCCGGGCACATGACCCTCGCGTTCGTAGGAGTCGTACGCCGACCGGCCGAGGATCCCCGACCAGCTGGCCGCCTCGACCTCGGTGACCTGCCACTGCTTCGGGCGTGGGCGCTCACCCGCGTTCTTCTCCGCGTCCCACTCCCCGGCGCAGGCGCTCAGGCCGGTGGACTCCTGGAGATCGCCGAGGGTGGTCCAGGAGCCGGAGGCGACACCGGGGAGCGAGGAGCCGTCGATCCACTCGCATTTGCGCAGGCCCTGGCCGGGCGCGCCATGGGTCTCGTCCGTGTCCACCACGGCGGTGGGCGTCGTGAGCGGGCCGGAGCCGCAGTGCTGGGCCTTGGTGAGGGCGTTGGCCACGTGTACGGCGGTACGGAAGCCGAGGAGCGCGGTGGCGCGGTCCGGCTTGCCGCTCCCCTCCGTGGCGTCATCTGCCGAGTCGGTCCCGTCAGTCCCCTCGGTCCCGTCCGTCACCCGGGCCGTCACATACAGATCGGTCGTGGGCCGGACCCGGCCGCCGAGCCCGCCCAGGCAGTCGGCCACCAGCCAGGCGCCCCGCTTCCCGTACTGGCCGGTGGTGCCCGGCGCCACGAAGGTGCCATGGCCTCCGGCCGGTTCGAGCAGGTCCCGGGTCTCGACGGCCTCGGGCACATCGGAGACCAGCGCCTCGGCGTGGACCGTGACCCCGTGGCCGTCGCCCCACGACAGCGAGCAGTCCAGCAGCGAGCGGCTCTCCTGGCCGGGGGCGAGCATCGTGCCGTGCTGTCTGAGCTCGCCCGGCCGCTCGTCACGCACCAGCCGTTCGAGGTCCCCGTACGGCAGGGTGCCGTCGCAGGCCTTCCTCAACTGGGCCCGGTTGGCGGCGAGATGGCCGCCGCCGCTGTCCCGGGTCGCGAGGACGGCCCCCGCGATCCCCACGACCGCCATCAGTACGACAAGGGGCGTGCGGCGCTGCCACACACGGCCCCATAAACCACGCATCCCGCCCGTAACTCCTTATATCCCCTGACCAGTTCCCCCTTGATCAGGCGGGGACAGTACCAGAGGGGCGGGACCACGGCGGCGGCGCGGGCTACCGGAGAGCCAGCAGCCGTAGTGAATCAGAAGACCGACTCGGCCTCGTCCATCCGGTCCACCGGCACGGTCTTGAGCTCGGTGACCGCGTTGGCGATCGGCACCATCGTGATGTCCGTGCCGCGCAGCGCGGTCATCATGCCGAAGTCGCCCCGGTGCGCCGCCTCGACGGCGTGCCAGCCGAAGCGAGTGGCCAGCACGCGGTCGTACGCGGTGGGCGTGCCACCGCGCTGCACATGCCCCAGGATGACCGGGCGGGCCTCCTTGCCCAGGCGCCGCTCCAGCTCGGCCGCGAGGCGGTTGCCGATCCCGGCGAACCGCTCATGGCCGTACTGGTCGATCTCGCCCTTCTGGTACTCCATGGAGCCCTCGGCCGGGTGCGCGCCCTCGGCGACACAGATGACCGCGAACTTCTTGCCCCGGGCGAACCGCTCCTCGACCATCTTCACCAGCCCGTCGACCTCGAAGGGCCGCTCCGGCAGGCAGATGCCGTGGGCGCCGCCGGCCATTCCGGACTCCAGCGCGATCCAGCCCGCGTGGCGCCCCATGACCTCGACGACCATCACCCGCTGATGGGATTCGGCGGTGGTCTTCAGCCGGTCCATGGCCTCGGTGGCGACGCCGACGGCGGTGTCGAAGCCGAAGGTGCGGTCGGTGGAGGAGATGTCGTTGTCGATCGTCTTGGGGACGCCGACGATCGGGAGCCCGGCGTCGGAGAGCATCCGCGCCGCGGTGAGGGTGCCCTCGCCGCCGATCGGGATCAGTACATCTATCCCGTAGTCACGGGCGTGGTCCTTCGAGGTCTCGCACGCCTCGCGCAGCCGGGCGCGCTCCAGGCGGGAGGAACCGAGGATGGTGCCGCCACGGGCGAGGATGCCGCTGACGGCGTCGAGGTCGAGCTTGCGGTGACGGCCGTCGAGGAGCCCCTTGAAACCGTCCTCGAATCCGATCACCTCGTCTCCGTGGCCGGCGACCGCGCGGTGCACCACCGACCGGATCACAGCGTTGAGACCGGGGCAGTCGCCGCCTGCGGTGAGAACTCCGATGCGCATCGTGCTGTGTCTCCTGCTCCCTACGGGTAGATGTGAGCCAGTCCGATTGTTTCATGGGCGGGGTGGTGCTGTATCCCCCGAGCGACAAGCGCCTTAATCACGGTCGCGGGTATTGTCAAGAGGACTGGGCCGGTCAATGTGGCCGATTTGTGTCCGATGGGCGCACATAACGAAAACACCGACGAACGCCAGAGGAACGGAGAGCACGCGTGACACGCAGCGTGTACGTGACCGGAGTCGAGCGTGGCGACGGACGCCAGGTCGTGGAGCTGGGAGTCATGGAGCTCCTGACCCGCCATGTCGACCGGGTCGGCGTCTTCCGCCCCCTGGTGCACGACGACCCCGACCGCCTCTTCGACCTGCTGCGGGCGCGCTACCGGCTCAGCCAGTCACCGGAGTCCGTCTTCGGCATGACCTACGAGGACGCGGCCACCCTCCAGGCCGAGCGGGGCACCGATGAGCTGGTCTCACAGCTGGTGGGTCGCTTCCACGAGGTCGCCGACGCGTATGACTACGTCCTGGTGCTGGGCAGCGACTACGCGGCCACCAGCCTCCCCGACGAGCTGGGGCTGAACGCCCGGCTGGCCAATGAGTTCGGCGCCTCGGTGATCACGGTGGTCGGCGGGCAGAAGCAGACCGCCGAGTCGGCCGGTGCCGAGGCCCACAACGCCTACCGCGCCTATGAGGGCCGGGGCTGCGAGGTGGTCGCGGTGGTCGTCAACCGGGTGGCGCCCGGGGACCGCGAGGCCATCGCCGGGCGGCTGGCCGCCAAGCTGCCGGTCCCCAGCTATGTGCTGCCCGAGGACGGGTCGCTGTCGGCGCCCACCGTCTCCCAGATCGTCCGCTCCCTGGGCGCCGAGGTGCTGCTCGGCGATCACACCGGGCTCTCCCGGGACGTGCGGGACTTCGTCTTCGGCGGCGCGATGCTGCCGAGCTTCCTGCCCGCGCTGACCGAGGGCTGCCTGGTGGTGACGCCCGGGGACCGCGCGGATCTGATCGTCGGCGCGCTCGCCGCGCACAGCGCGGGCGCCCCGCCGATCGCCGGGGTGCTGCTCACCCTGGACGAGCGGCCGGGTCCGGACATCCTGGCGCTGGCCTCGCGGCTGGCGCCGGGGACCCCGGTGGTGTCGGTGGCGGGCGGGTCCTTCCCGACGGCGGCCGAGCTGTTCGCCATCGAGGGCAAGCTCACGGCGAGCGCGCCGCGCAAGGCGGAGACCGCGCTGGGCCTCTTCGAGCGGCATGTGGACACCGCGGCGCTGACCGAGCGCATCTCGGTGGGCCGCTCCAGCCGGGTCACCCCGATGATGTTCGAGCGCGAGCTGATCGAGCGGTCCCGGTCCCGCCGCCGCCGGGTGGTGCTGCCCGAGGGCGCGGAGGAGCGGGTGCTGCGCGCCGCCGACGTACTGCTCCGCCGCGATGTGTGCGATCTCACACTGCTGGGCGAGGAGGAGCCGATCCGCAAGCGCGCCGCCGAGCTCGGCATCCAGCTCGCCGAGGCGCAGATCATCGATCCGCAGACCTCCCCGCTGCGGGAGCGCTTCGCGGAGAGCTACGCGAAGCTGCGCGCTCACAAGGGCGTCTCCTACGAGCTGGCGTACGACGTGGTGGCCGATGTGTCGTACTTCGGCACGCTGATGGTCCAGGAGGGGCTGGCCGACGGCATGGTCTCGGGCGCGGTGCACTCCACCGCCGCCACCATCCGGCCCGCCTTCGAGATCATCAAGACCGCGCCGGGCGCCCAGATCGTCTCCTCGGTGTTCTTCATGTGCCTGGCCGACCGGGTGCTGGTGTACGGCGACTGCGCGGTCAACCCCGACCCGGGCGCCGAGCAGCTCGCCGACATCGCCATCCAGTCGGCGACGACGGCCGCGAAGTTCGGGGTGGAGCCGAGGATCGCGATGCTGTCGTACTCCACCGGCACCTCGGGCTCCGGCGCGGACGTGGACAAGGTGCGCAAGGCGACCGAGCTGGTCCGCGAGCGCCGCCCGGATCTGCTGGTCGAGGGCCCGATCCAGTACGACGCGGCGGTGGACGCCGCGGTGGCGGCGACCAAGCTGCCCGAGTCCGAGGTGGCGGGCAAGGCCACCGTGCTGATCTTCCCGGACCTGAACACCGGCAACAACACCTACAAGGCCGTGCAGCGCTCGGCGGGCGCCGTCGCGGTCGGCCCGGTCCTCCAGGGCCTGCGCAAGCCGGTGAACGACCTGTCCCGCGGGGCACTCGTACAGGACATCGTCAACACCGTCTCGATCACCGCCATCCAGGCCCAGTCCCCGGCGACCGCCACCTCCCCGGCCTCCCCCACCTCCCCGACCTCCCCGACACAGAAGGCGCAGTCCGCGTGAACGGCTCCCGAGTCCTCGTCCTCAACTCCGGCTCCTCGTCCGTGAAGTACCAGCTGCTGGACATGGCCGACGGCTCCCGTCCTGCCTCCGGCATGGTGGAGCGGATCGGTGAGGGCCCCGTCGCCGACCACTCGGCGGCCCTCAAGCAGGTGGCCGACGAGCTGGCCGCCAAGGGCCTGGGCCTCGACTCGCCCGAGCTGGCGGCGGTCGGCCACCGGGTGGTGCACGGCGGCACCCGGTTCACCGAGCCGACCCTGATCACCGACGAGGTGGTCCAGGAGATCGAGAAGCTGATCCCGCTGGCCCCGCTGCACAACCCGGCCAATGTCACCGGGATCAAGGTGGCCCGCGCGCTGCGCCCGGACCTGCCGCAGGTCGCGGTCTTCGACACGGCGTTCCACTCCACCATCCCGGAGGCGGCGGCGCGCTACGCGATCGACGTGGCGACCGCCGACCGCTGGGGGGTGCGGCGCTACGGCTTCCACGGCACCTCGCACGCGTATGTCTCCCGGGCCACCGCCGCGCTGCTGGGCAAGGAGCCGGCGGAGGTCAACACGATCGTGCTGCACCTGGGCAACGGGGCCAGCGCCTCGGCGGTGCGCGGCGGTGTGTGCGTGGAGACCTCGATGGGGCTGACGCCGTTGGAGGGCCTGGTGATGGGTACCCGTTCCGGGGACATCGACCCGGCGGCGATCTTCCATCTGTCCCGGGTGGGCGGTATGTCGACCGATGAGATCGACACGCTGCTCAACAAGCGCAGCGGTCTTGCCGGGCTGTGCGGGGACAACGACATGCGCGAGATCGGCCGCCGGATGGGCGAGGGCGACCAGGCCGCCCAGCTCGCCTTCGACATCTACATCCACCGGCTGCGGAAGTATGTGGGCGCGTACACCGCGGTGCTCGGACGGGTGGACGCCATCGCGTTCACCGCCGGTGTGGGGGAGAACTCCGCGGCGGTACGGGAGGCGGCGATGCGCGGCCTCACCGCTTTCGGCGTCGAGGTGGACGGCGTCCGCAACGCGCTGCGCTCCGCCACGGCGCGGCTGATCTCCACGGAGACCAGCCGGGTCGCGGTGGCCGTGGTGCCCACCGATGAGGAGATGGAGATCGCCAGCCAGACGTATCACCTGGTCAGCGCCTAGGCTCCAGTTCCGCTCCGCCCTGCCCTTGACTTAAATATTCCGCTCCGAAACAAACCCGATAGGATCTGCCTCATGCGCCGTTCCAAAATCGTCTGCACTCTGGGCCCCGCCGTCGACTCCTACGACCAGCTGAAGTCCCTGATCGAGGCCGGGATGAACGTGGCCCGGTTCAATATGAGCCACGGAAGCCACCCGGAGCACGAGGAGCGGTACCACCGCGTCCGCAAGGCCTCCGAGGAGACCGGGCACGCGGTCGGCGTCCTCGCCGACCTCCAGGGCCCCAAGATCCGTCTGGAGACCTTCAAGGACGGACCGGTGGAACTGGTCCGCGGGGATGAGTTCATCATCACCACCGAGGACGTGGACGGTGACCGGACCATCTGCGGCACCACCTACAAGGGGCTGCCGGGCGACGTCTCCAAGGGCGACCAGGTCCTGATCAACGACGGCAATGTCGAGCTGCGGGTCACCTCCGTCGAGGGCCCGCGGGTGCGGACCATCGTCATCGAGGGCGGGGTGATCTCCGACCACAAGGGGATCAACCTGCCGGGTGCGGCGGTCAATGTGCCCGCGCTGTCCGAGAAGGACATCGAGGACCTGAAGTTCGCCCTGCGGATGGGGTGCGACATGGTCGCCCTGTCCTTCGTCCGGGACGCGGCCGACGTCCGGGACGTCCACCGGATCATGGACGAGGTGGGCCGCCGGGTGCCGGTGATCGCCAAGGTGGAGAAGCCGCAGGCGGTCGCCAACATGACCGATGTCGTCGCGGCCTTCGACGGGGTGATGGTGGCCCGTGGTGACCTCGCGGTGGAGTATCCGCTGGAGAAGGTCCCGATGGTGCAGAAGCGGCTGATCGAGCTCTGCCGCCGCAACGCCAAGCCGGTGATCGTCGCGACCCAGATGATGGAGTCGATGATCACCAACTCCCGGCCGACCCGCGCCGAGGCGTCCGACGTCGCCAACGCGATCCTGGACGGCGCCGACGCGGTGATGCTCTCCGCCGAGTCCTCGGTCGGCTCCTACCCGATCGAGACGGTCAAGGTGATGTCCCGGATCGTCCAGGCCGCCGAGCAGGAGCTGCTCTCGCGCGGTCTCCAGCCGCTGGTGCCCGGCAAGAAGCCGCGCACCCAGGGCGGTTCGGTGGCCCGCGCGGCGTGCGAGATCGCCGACTTCCTGGGCGCCAAGTCGCTGGTGGCCTTCACCCAGTCCGGCGACACCGCCCGCCGGCTCTCCCGCTACCGCGCCCAGCAGCCGATCGTGGCCTTCACCACCGACGCGTCCACCCGCAACCAGCTCACGCTGAGCTGGGGCGTGGAGTCCTTCGTGGTGCCGTATGTCGAGCACACCGACGCGATGGTCGACCTGGTGGACGCCGAGCTGCTGAAGCTGGGCCGCTACTCCGAGGGCGATACCATGATCATGACCGCCGGTTCGCCCCCCGGCGTCCCCGGCACCACCAACATGGTCCGGGTGCACCACCTGGGCGGCGCGAGCGAGTAGCGCCGAACGCCCCGTAACGCGACCGTGGGCACCGCCTTTCGAGTGAAGGCGGTGCCCACGGTCGTTTCCCTCCTCATGGAGGGGTGTGCGGCTCCCGAACGGGTCGGTGGGGGCGCGGGATCACTCCCCGGTCTTGAACAGGTGCATACCCGGAACGGTCAGATCGCCACCGAACTGACCGGCCTGGGTGACCGTGACGTCGGTGAAGAACACCTCGGGGATGTTCACCGGCGGCGGGCTCTTGGGGCTGAAGGTGATCGGGATGAGCCCCAAGAGGTTCCCCTTCAGCTCCTCGGTGTACATGGTCACCGTGCCGTTGCGAATGGTCGAGGTGGACCCCTCGCGCGCCTGCACATGCGTGGTGGTCCCGGCCGGGCCCACCACCAGCTGGTGGAGATCCTTGATGTCCACGCCCGAGGCGGTGAACTTCAGGACCTTCTTGATCTGGCCCCCCTGCGTCTTGACCTCCACGATGCCCTTGTAGTCCAGGCCGTGCAGGCTCAGCATCGTGCTCTTGAGGGTCCAGGGGTCCTCGGGAAGCAGGCTCGAGGTCGGGTCCGTCTCGGCGTTCTCGTACGCGTCGGCGTCGAACTTCGGGCAGGGGAACGCCTCCTTGCCGTCCGCGTCCTTCGAGGCGGACGCGGAGGGCTTGGGAAGCGCCTTGTCCGCCTTGTCCTTGGCGTCGTCGACGGTCTTGCCCACCCCGTCCACGGTGTCCTTGACGCCCTTGTCCACCTTGTCCACCGTGTCCTTGACCGGATCGGTGAGCTTGTCGGAGGACTTGGACGGGGACGGCGACGGCGACGAGCTGGGCTTGTCGCTGGAGGACGGGCTCGGCGAGGCGCTCGGCTCGGCCGACTCGTCCCCACTCTTGTCGTCGGGCGTGAGGACGTCGTGGAGCGTGTCCCCGAGTCCCAGCGGGTCCAGCGGGTTCTTGGACTCGGACGGGCTCGGCGAGGCCGACGGCTCCTTCGACTCCTGCTCGTCCTCGGAGCCGGACGACGGAGCGGAGGAGGAACGGGACGGAGACGGCGTGGGAGTGGCCTTGTCGTCCCGGGACCCGGTCTGGCCACCCGAGGACTCCTCGGAGCCCTTGGAGCCGTCCTGGGAGCCCTTATCGGACGAATCCTTGGCGTCCTTGTCCTCGCCCTGGGCGTCCGAGGCGTCCTTGCCGCCCTTGGCGTCCTTGTCCGCCTCGTCCGGCTGCGACACACACGGGCCGGGCTTGTAGCGGTCCTCGGGCCGGGGGTTGGCCGAGGCGAGCTGCGGAGTGAGCCCCATGCCCATCAGCACGGCCGTCGGCATGGCCGCCAGCGCTATGGCCTTGCCGGCGGGCACCTGAAGGCGGGTGAGTACCGACTTCTTCGGTGCCGCGTGCCGCGGGCCGGTTCTGACCCGGCGTGGGCTCACTCCCTCCGGCTGCTCGGGTCGGTCTTCACCCCGCACGGTGCCTCCCATTCCTGGCTTCCTGGTCCGGCGCGGACCCGGCCCCGGCCGGCTCCGGCACGTTCCCACCGTTCCCGTCGTCCTCTGAAGCGTTTCCCGGCCCCTCGGCCGGCTGCGCGGAGGGAGCCTCCCCGGGGGCCCAGGCGATGCTCATGCCGCCGCCGAACAGCGCGAGCAGGAAACCCATCACGAAGCCGCCGAAGTTCGAGACGGGGATCGACACCAGACCGAGCAGGATCGTGGCGACTCCGGCGAACACCCGCACCATGGGCTGGAACCACATGGTCAGGCCCAGGACCACCAGCAACACCCCGATGATCAGCGAGGCCGATCCGGCGGTGGTGGACATGTTGATGGTGAATCCACCGGCGTTGAGGTCGTTGTACGGGAAGTACATGATCGGTACGCCCGCCAGCAGGCTCAACAGCCCGGCCCAGAACGGGCGCTGCCAGCGCCATGCCCTGAAGGACCCCCGCCAACGGCTGAAACGGTCACTCGCCCCCGGCGACTCGGCACTCATTGAAAACAGCTCCCTGGGGCTGGCGATCGGTGTGATCGCGGTTGTTCTACAGCGGTACTAGCCTGGCGCATACACGCTGCGGGTCGATGCCCGGGTGAGGGGCAGCACGGCGGCCCCCCACCCTTGGCTCAGCTGATCAGAAGCACTCGTTCTTGCCCTTGCTGACCTTCATCGAAAGGCCGGAGAGCTTGAACGTGCCCGCGCTGGTCGCCCAGGCGGTCTGCTTCACACCGGTCAGCGTGGCGGAATCGGACTGCTGGCCGAACGAACCAGGATCGGCCGCGTCACCCTTGTTGATGCCGGGACCCTTGTGGGCGTCACCCGCCGCGACACCGATGTCGATCCCACGGAACGTGGCGTCCGCGTTGAGCTGATCGAGATCGATGAAGAGGTTCTTGGCCTCAACCTGCTTGCTGCCGTTGCCGGCCGTCAGCTTCAGCGACACATCGCCGAAGACCGGAACCGGGATCACGACGGACTGGCACAGGCCCTTGAGCTTCGCGCTCTTGAACGCCGACACCGCGACGGGGACCTTCTTGCCCCCGTGCTGGGTGTCAAGCGCGCCGTACTGCGCGAACCCGGTGCCGTCGAGCCGGTCGACCGAGACCTTGAACTGCTGACCGGATACGTTGAACGAGGCCGCGAGCGCACCCTGGGACAGGGCGACGCCGATCGCGGCCGTGGCAGCAACGCTCGGCACCATGACAACGGCGAACCGCTTCCATCTGGTGCCGCCACGAGCCACGGACTCCATGACTTTCCTCCTTCTCGGACGTACATCTCCGGCCGGGGCGGGGCCCCGGACCTGGGATGGGAGAAGTGCTACGTCCTCGGGAAGGAGAGCGCCCACGTCTCACAGGCGCACACCGCACCCGAAACACCGGCGATCACCCCCGAGCGACAACCACTGGCCACGCAATCTCGCGCAACCTCCTGGACAGGCCCTGCCTTGTGGGCAGAGACCCCCCTGTCCACGGTCGGCGCCACTGCCGCCGACCTGCCCGGTGGGGACCCAACCACACCGACGCGCCGACCGGATGCCGAGCTACGGGGGGGATGGACCGAGCTTGGCCGATCGTGGTCCATTCCCGGCCTGGGCACAAGGGGTTCGTTACTAGCGAGTAACGGACGGATAACCGAACTGCGGCAGGACGGTCGAGATCGGCCACGCAGGGTTGCCGGACAGTGACCGGAAAGAGAGGGAGATTTACTCCAAGACCGGACAAAGCCGGGGCTCATCCTTACTGGCAGTAACAGCGACCGCGTTTACCAAGTTTTGGTAAAGAGCGGTCGCTGTGTTGTTTGAGGAGCCGGAGGTCAGAACAGCACCCGCGCCAACGCGCCGCGCGCCGCCACCACTCGGGGGTCCTCACCGCCGATCACCTCGAAGAGGCTCAGGAGATGAACGCGGGCCGCGTCCCGGTCCTCCCCCGCCGTACGGCGCACCGCGTCCACCAACCGGCCGAAGGCGTCCTCCACATGACCGCCCACCAGGTCGAGGTCGGCCGCCGCGATCTGGGCCTTGACATCCGCCGGGCTCTCCGCGGCCGCCTTGCGCACCTGCGTGGCGTCCACTCCCTGGACGCGCTCCAGCAACTGGGCCTGGGCCAGGCCGAGCTTGGCCTCGCCGTTGGCGGGGTCGTCGGCGAGCACGTTCTGGTACGCCCGCACCGCACCGCCCAGGTCACCGGCGTCCAGCGCCTGATGGGCCGCGGCGAGCGCGCGGTCCTGCGGCGACTCGGGGGCCGCCGGGGCGGCGGCCTCCTCGGCGCCCTCGTCCTGGGCGCCGGGTTCGACCGGTGTACCCACGATGCCGAACTGCTGCTCCGCCGCCTGGATCAGCTGGTCCAGCACCTGGCGGATCTGTGCCTCGGGCGCGGCGCCCTGGAAGAGCGGCACCGGCTGGCCCGCGATCACCGCGAAGACCGCGGGGATCCCCTGGACGCCGAACTGCTGGAAGAGCATCTGGTTGGCGTCGACGTCGATCTTCGCGAGGACGAACTGCCCCGCGTACTCGGTGGCCAGCCGCTCCAGGACGGGACCGAGCTGCTTGCACGGCTCGCACCACTCGGCCCAGAAGTCGATGACGACCGGCACTTCGGTGGAGCGTTGCAGGACGTCCTGCTGAAAACCCGCCTCGTCGACATTGAAGATCAGACGGCCGGGCGCGGGCGCGCCTCCGGTGCGGGCCGCGTCGGCCCGCGCCCGCTCCGCCTTCTGCTTCGCTTCTCCGGCCGCCTTCACCGCGGCGAGGTCGACCACTCCACTCATGGACATGTTCCGTGGCTGCATGGTCCCATCCTCCCCTCTTCGCGCGGTGAAGGGAAAAGCGCATCGGCCCGTGGACCGGCCGTGGCACACCCTTACGCTACGAGTCGTAGCGTAACTCACCCGGGACGATGCGCGGTACTGGCGGGTAGGGTGCCGCGCATGAGCCCGTCCGCACGCCGCACCGGGCGCCCGCGCAGCGCCGAGGCCGACCGCGCCATCCTGGGCGCGACGCGTGCCGCCCTGGTGGAACTGGGCTGGGCGAAGCTGACCCTGGGCGATGTGGCGGCCCGCGCCGGAGTCGCCAAGACGACGCTCTACCGCCGCTGGGCGAGCAAGTGCGAGCTGGTGGTGGACGCGGTCGCGGCGGTCTTCGACGAACACCTGGAAGCCGGCGACCACGGCAGTCTGCACGCCGATGTGGAGGCCGCGGTGATCCGGCTGGGGGCGCTGCTGGAGCGCCCCGAGACGGGCACCGCGCTGATGGCCGTCCTCGCCGAGGCCATGCACGACGAGTCGCTGCGGTGCCGGGTGCGCTCGGCGATCGTGGACCGGCAGAAGCGGCTGGTGACGATCGGCCGGGAGCGCGCCCGGCTCCGCGGTGAGCTGCCGCGCGAGGAGGCCCCGGAGGCGTCGGCCCGCAACGCGGACCTGATCTTCGACGCGGTCGCCGGGACGGTGCTCCACCGGCTGATGGTCAGCGCGGAGCCGGTGGACCCGCGCTGGGCGCGGGACTTCACGGATCTGCTGCTGTACGGGATGACCGGGGCGGACTCCGAGGGCGCCGCGGCCGCCGGATCCGCTCCGGACGGGGCTCAGAAGCCGGCCGGTTCCGTGTAGACGCCCCACTCGTCGCGCAGGGCGCCGCAGATCTCGCCGAGCGTGGCCTCGGCGCGCACCGCGGCCAGCATCGGCTCGATCATGTTGGAGCCCTCGCGGGCGGCGGCGATCATCGCCTGGAGCCCCTTGGTGATCTCGGCCTCGTCGCGCCCGGCCCTACGGCCGCCCAGCGCCCGCACCTGCTCGCGCTCGACCTCGTGGCTGACCCGCAGGATCTCCAGATCGCCGGTGACCGAGCCCTCGTGGCAGTTGACGCCGACGACCTTCTTGTCGCCCTTCTCCAGGGATCGCTGGTAGCGGAAGGCGGATTCGGCGATCTCGCCGGTGAACCAGCCGTCCTCGATGCCCTGGAGGATGCCCGCGGTGATCGGCCACCGCGGCTCCTGCCCGTCCGGCACCGTACGGCGGCCGCGCTCCTTGATCTGCTCGAAGATCTTCTCGGCGTCGGCCTCGATCCGGTCGGTCAGCGCCTCGACGTACCAGGAACCGCCCAGCGGGTCGGCCACATTGACCACCCCGGTCTCCTCCATCAGCACCTGCTGGGTGCGCAGGGCGATTTCGGCGGCCCGCTCACTGGGCAGCGCGAGGGTCTCGTCCAGGGCGTTGGTGTGCAGCGAGTTGGTGCCGCCGAGGACCGCGGCGAGGGCCTCCACGGCGGTCCGCACCACGTTGTTGTACGGCTGCTGGGCGGTGAGCGAGACCCCGGCGGTCTGGGTGTGGAACCGCAGCCACTGCGCCTTCTCGCTGGTGGCCCCGTAGACATCGCGCATCCAGCGGGCCCAGATCCGGCGGGCGGCGCGGAACTTGGCGATCTCCTCGAAGAAGTCGACATGCGCGTCGAAGAAGAAGGACAGCCCGGGGGCGAAGGTGTCGACGTCCAGACCCCGGGAGAGGCCGAGCTCCACATAGCCGAAGCCGTCGGCGAGGGTGTACGCGAGCTCCTGCGCGGCCGTCGCCCCGGCCTCGCGGATGTGGTAGCCGGAGACGGACAGCGGCTTGTACGCGGGGATGCCCTCGGAGCAGTACTCCATGAGGTCGCCGATCAGCTTCAGATGCGGCTCGGGCGGGAAGAGCCACTCCTTCTGGGCGATGTACTCCTTGAAGATGTCCGTCTGGAGCGTGCCGTTCAGCCGTGAGACGTCCACGCCCTGGCGCTCGGCGGCGACCAGGTACATACAGAAGACCGGGACGGCCGGGCCGCTGATGGTCATCGAGGTGGTGACATCGCCGAGCGGGATGTCCTTGAAGAGGATCTCCATATCGGCGGCGGAGTCGATGGCGACACCGCAGTGGCCGACCTCGCCGAGCGAGCGCGGGTCGTCGGAGTCGCGGCCCATCAGCGTGGGCATGTCGAAGGCGACCGAGAGCCCGCCACCGCCCGCCTCGAGAATCATCTTGTAGCGCTCATTGGTCTGCTCGGCATTGCCGAACCCGGCGAACTGGCGGATGGTCCAGGACCGGCCCCGGTACCCGGTGGCGTAGAGGCCGCGGGTGAACGGGAACTCCCCGGGCCAGCCGATCCGCTCGAACCCCGCCACGGAGTCGCCCGGGGCGGGTCCGTAGACCGGCTCGACGGGGTCCCCCGACAGCGTCGAGCGCGTCCAATCCCTTGGGGGCTTCGCCCCCAAACCCCCGGCCGCGTCGCGCTTGTGTGCCGCGTCGTATCGGGCCTGCCACCGTCGGCGGCCCGCGTCAATGCCTTCGGCGTCCATGCTGCAAAAGTACTAGGACGTCCTACTAATTGTCGACGCAAGACTCACCGCATCCGGCCGATCGGGTGACCCCGGCACATGCGTCCGCGCGCCTCGTCCGGGCTCGGACGGACGCGCGGAGTTACCTCGAAACCGCCGGTCAGACCTGCGCGGGCGCGGGCTCGGCGCCGCTGACCAGCGGTTCCACCTCGTGGGTGACCTTGCGCTCGACGAAGAACGCGGCCGTCGGGATGGTGCCCGCCACCAGGACCCACAGCAGCTTGCCGAACGGCCACTTGGCCTTGGAGCCGAGGTCGAAGGCGAAGACCAGGTAGACGATGTAGAGCACGCCGTGGATCTGGGAGACCACGAGCGTGAGGTCCTCGCCCGTGTCGAAGCCGTACTTGAACACCATGCAGGTGCAGAGCACGAGCAGCATCACTGCGGTGATGTAGGCCATGACCCGGTAGCGGGTCAGCACACTGCGTTTCATGCCCTGAGCGTAACCGCCCGTTCCGGGGCGATCTTCGCCGCCCCCGGTCTTCGGCGGCCGCCCCCGAGGCCCCGCTCAGTCGTCGTCGAAGTCCTCCGCCGAGACCCTCAGCGGGCGCAGCATCTCGAAGATCCGGCCGCAGTCCTCGGCGTCGTAGACCCCGAGCCCGAACTCCATCGCCATCAGATCGCGGGTGGCCGACTCGACCACCTCACGGCCCCGGTCGGTGATCGAGGCCAGGGTGCCGCGGCCGTCGTTGGGGTTCGGCCGCTTGTCGACCAGACCCGATTTGACCAGGCGGTCCACCGTATTGGTGACCGAGGTCGGGTGGACCATCAGCCGCTCGCCGATCTTGGACATCGGCAGCTCACCGGACTTGGAGAAGGTGAGCAGCACCAGCGCCTCATAGCGGGCGAAGGTCAGTCCGTAGGGTCTGACGACCGCGTCGACCTGGCTGAGCAGGATCTGGTGGGCCCGCATGATCGAGGTGATCGCGGCCATCGACGGCACGGATCCCCACCGCTGCTTCCAGAGCTCATCGGCGCGGGCGATGGGGTCGAACGACAGGCTGAGCGGCTTCGGCACACCACCGACCCTACCGGCCGGTCATATCGTGGTCAGCCCTATCTCACACTTCGGGCCGGGCGGGTCCGGAGACCGTACGCCGCACCTCCAGCGCCACCAGCAGCGAGCACAGCGCCCCGCAGCCGCCCGCCGTCGCGGCCACCACATGGACCGGTACGAACTCGGCGACCGCGCCGGAGACCGCCATGCCGAGGCCCTGCGCGGTCATCAGCCCGGCCGACATCGCCGTCATCGCCCGGCCGCGCAGCTCATCGGGGACGGCGGCGAGGAACCACTGGTCGAGGCCGAGGCTGTAGGCGATACCGCAGCCGGTCAGCACCTGGAGGGCCAGCACCCAGCCGAACGACGGATGGCCGGCGTACCCCAGGGCGGGCAGCATCGCCGCGACGCCGACCGGCAGCGTCAGCCGGGCCCTGGCACGCGGCCCGAGCAGCGAGCCCACCAGCGCCTCACTGGCGATCGCGCCCACCGGCATCCCGCACATCAGCAGCCCGAGGCCCACCGAGCCGAGGCCCAGCCCATCGGAGTACGGCGTCAGCAGGACCTCGGGCATCACCACGAACATCGGCGGCACCCACGACAGCAGCATCAGCGCCCGGATCCTGCGGTCCGCGAACAGCCGCCGGATCCCGCTCAGCGAGTCCCCGAGCAGGGGGCACCTCCCAGCGGTAGCCGGGGGAGCCCCGCCCCCGGTCAGCCCGCGCGCCGGGCGGCGGCGGGTGCCGAAGCGGAGCACCAGCGCCGAGCCGACGAGCGCCGCCGCGGTGAGCGCCAGCGCGGCCCGCGGCGAGACGGCGGCCAGCAGCAGCCCGCCGACGCCGAACCCGGCCAGCTGCGCGGTCTGGGCGGTGATCCGGAGGACCGAGCGGCCCAGTACGAAGGCGTCGCCCTCGCCGAGGACGTCGCCGAGCGTCGCCGACCGGGTGCCGCTGAACACCGGGGAGATCGCGGCGGGCACACAGCGCAGCGCGAGCAGCGCCGCCACCGGCATCCCCGGCACCACCATGGCGGCCACGCACGCGGCGTGCACCAGATCGCAGACCACCAGCACCCGGCGGGCCGGGAAGCGGTCGGCGACGGAGGACAGCAGGGTGCCGCCGATCACGTACGGCAGCATCGAGGTGGCGAACGTCAGGGCGCTCAGCAGCGGCGATCCGGTGAGCCGGAAGACCAGGACGGACAGCGCGAGCTGCCCGACCACCTCGCCGAGCATGGAGACCAGGTGCGCGGCGAAGACGGCCCGGAACTCACCGACCGCGAACACCGCGCGGTAGCCAACGCTCCCCGGGCCCCGCGGCGGCCCCTCGTCGGCGCCGGGCGCGAGCTCGGGTCGGGAGGCGGGCGCGTCGGGGCGCGACTCGAGGGGGCCCGTGGTGCCGGGCCCGGAGGGCGTTGACATGCCGGAAGCGTGCCCGTACGGGCGGGGCGGGCTCTAATGTTTCGGACTGAGCCGAATCTTCGGGATCCCGGGGGCGCAGATGCCACTGCACATGCAGTTCGGTACGGATGATCTGCTGCGCTGCCGGTTCGCCATCTCGCCCCTGTGCCAAACGCACGAGGCGGTGCGCACCCTGCGCCGGACCGAGCGGCACGGCTATCACCTGCCGTGGCTGCGGCGGGTGCGGGAGGCGCTGGCCGGGCTCGACCTGTCGGAGCTGTGGCTGCTGATGCCGGTGCGCGGCTACACCCCGGACTTCCTGGGCCCGCCGCCTGAGGTGCCGTACGCGCCGTTCGAGGACGAGCTGGCGCGGATGCGGGCCACGGACCCCGCCGCCGCCCGCCGTGAACTGGCCCTGTCCCTGGAGTGCACCCCGGGGGCGGCCGGCTCCGCGCGGGGCCGGGCGATGCTGGAGGATCCGGCGCGGGCCGTCCAGCGGCTGGCGGAGGTGACCGAGGCCGCCTGGCGGGCCCTGGTGGAGCCGGACTGGCCCCGGCTGCGGGCGTTACTGGAGGCCGATATCGCCTATCGCTCGCGGCAGCTGGCCGAGGGCGGCCTGGAGCGGCTGTTCGCGGATCTGCGCCCGGCGCTGCGCTGGACGGACGGCACGCTCACCATCCGCAACTCCGTGGTGCCCGCCCAGACGCAGGACCTCGACGGCCGGGGAGTGCTGCTGATGCCCAGCGTCTTCGTCTGGCCGGATGTGATCAGCGGTTTCGTCCCGCCGTGGCAGCCCACGGTGATCTATCCGGCGCGCGGGGTCGGCGGGCTGTGGCGGGAGCCGGACGCGGTCACGGCGGACGCGCTCGTACGGCTCCTGGGGGCCAGCCGCGCCGCGATCCTCGCCGGTCTGGAGGAGCCCGCGTCCACCACGGCCCTGGCCGCCCGGCACCGCCTGGCGCCCTCGTCGGTCTCGGCGCATCTGGCGGTGCTGCGCGGCGCCGGGTTGCTCAGCTCCCGGCGCCAGGGCCATCAGGTGCTGTACGAGCGCACCCCGCTGGGCATGGCCCTGGTGGGCGGGGGCTGAGGGCCGCCGCCCACACCGGGTGCTCAGTCGGAGAGGTACCGCTCGACGGTCTCGACCTTGGAGGTCAGACCGTCCGTGACGCCCGGGCGGATATCGGCCTTGAGGACCACCGAGACCCGGGGCGCCCGCGCCTCCACCACCGCGACGGCGCGCCTGACGACGTCCATGACCTCGTCCCACTCGCCCTCGATCGAGGTGAACATCGCGTCCGTACGGTTCGGCAGCCCCGACTCGCGGACCACCCGCACCGCGTCGGCCACGTACTCCCCCACGTCCTCGCCGACGCCCAGCGGCGTCACCGAAAAGGCCACGATCATGCGTTGACCACGCCCTCCTTACGGGCGCGGGCCGCGATCACCCCGGCCTCGGCCTCCCGCTTGAGCTTGCGCTCGGCGAAGAAGCCGCCGGTGGGCAGGACGGAGAGGACGAAGTACAGGGCCGCGGTCTGCCACCCCCACTTGGCGCGGTTCCAGGCGTCCGCCCAGAAGACCACGTAGAGGATGAAGAGCACGCCGTGCACCATGCCCATCACCGGCACCGCGTTGAAGTCCGTGGTGCGCTTGAGCACCGAGCAGATGAGCAGCAGCAGGAACGACACGGCCTCGGGCGCGGAGACCAGGCGGAGCCGGCGCAGCGCGGTGGCGGTCTTGAAGTCCACGAGAGCACCTTCGTGTGAAGAGAGAGACACGGACCAGCTTGTGAAGGAATGCACAAGCTTTCGCCCATTGTCGCAGCCGCGCGGGCGATCTCCGTCCGGGGGGCACCTCATGCCCCCGGCGCTCCCTGTCCCCCGACGTCGCCGGACCGCTACCGTCGGCTCCGTGGCTCAGTTTCGGCTCCAGGGAAGCAGGGTGCTCGCGGTCGACCTGACCGGCGACTCCGTGAAGGCCAAGAACGGCGCGATGGTCGCCTACGAGGGGGAGATGACCTTCAAGAAGAGGACGGGCGGCGGGGAGGGGCTGCGCGGGATGGTGACCCGGCGGCTCACCGGTGAGCAGATGGCGGTCATGGAGGTGAAGGGGCACGGCACGTGCTACTTCGCCGACCGGGCGAGCGAGATCAACCTGGTGTCGCTGCGGGGCGAGAAGCTCTATGTGGAGTCCAGCAATCTGCTGTGCACGGACTCCGCGCTGCGCACCGGCACCTCCTTCACCGGGCTGCGCGGCTCCGCGCAGGGCAACGGCCTGTTCACCACGACCGTCGAGGGCACCGGCCAGGCCGCGCTCGTCTCCGCCGGCACGGCGGTCGTGCTGCGCGTCACCCCGCAGACCCCGCTCCAGGTCGACCCGGGCGCGTACATCGCCCACACCGGCGGCCTCAAGCAGCACTTCCAGGCGGGGGTGAACTTCCGCGCGCTGATAGGCGAGAGCGGCGGGGAGTCCTTCCAGATCCGCTTCGAGGGCGATGGGCTGGTCTACGTCCAGCCCAGTGAGCGCAACACGATCGGGGGTGAGGTGTGATGCCGTTCAATCTGCTCACCTCGCGGATGGTGGAGGCCCAGGTGCTGCCCGGACAGACCCTGTTCAGCCAGCGTGGCGCGATGCTCGCCTATCGCGGGGACGTCCGCTTCACCCCCAGCATCACCGGCGGCCAGGGCGGGCTGCGGGGGATGATCGGGCGGCGGGTCGCCAATGAGGCCACCCCGCTGATGACCGTCGAGGGCCAGGGCACGGTGATGTTCGGGCACGGCGGCCACCACGTCCATGTGATCGACCTGGTCGGCGACACCCTCTATGTGGAGTCGGACCGGCTGCTGGCCTTCGACGGCTCGCTGCGCCAGGGCACGATGTTCCTGGGCGCCCAGGGCGGGGTGATGGGCATGGTGCGCGGCCAGGTCACCGGCCAGGGGCTGTTCACCACGACCCTGGAGGGGCGGGGCTCGGCGGCGGTCATGGCGCACGGCGGGGTGCTGGAGCTGCCGATCGTCCCGGGACGTCCGGTCCATGTCGATCCGCAAGCCTATGTCGCCCACCGGGGTGATGTTCGCAATAAGCTCTCGACGGCGATCGGCTGGCGCGAAATGGTGGGCCGCGGCTCGGGCGAGGCGTTCCAACTGGAGCTGTCCGGCACCGGCACGGTCTACGTCCAGGCATCGGAGGAGAAGCTGTGAACGGCCCCGTCATCCATGACGCCTGGACGCTGCCCGTCGACGACAACATCAATCCGTACGCCTTCAGCGTGGATCTGAACGGCCAGTGGTTCCTCCAGAAGGGGAAGATGGTCGCCTACTACGGGCAGATCGACTTCCAGGGCGTCGGACTCGGCCACCTCGACCACCTCATCGCGCACAGCTTCCACTCCCCGCTGCACGCGGCGGAGTGGGTGGTGGCCGAGGGGCAGGGCAAGATGGTGCTCGCGGACCGCGCCTTCGACGTCAACTCCTACGACCTGGACGACGGCAACCTCTCCATCCGGTCCGGCAATCTGCTCGCCTTCCAGCCCTCGCTGTCCCTGAAGCAGTCCATCGTCCCGGGCTTCCTCACCCTCATCGGCACGGGGAAGTTCGTGGCCGCCTCCAACGGGCCCGTGGTCTTCATGGAGCCGCCGATCCGGGTGGATCCGCAGGCGCTGGTCGGCTGGGCGGACTGCCCGACGCCGTGCCACCACTACGACCACGAGTATCTGCGCGGCTTCCTCGGGGCCGTCCGGTCGCGCACCGGCATCGGGGGCGCCTCGGGCGAGGAGCACCAATTCGAGTTCGTGGGCGCGGGGACCGTACTGCTCCAGTCCACGGAGGAGGTCGTCGCCGAGATATCGGTCGGCGAGACAGGGGGTACCGGTTCGTGAGCGCGAAGGTGCGGAGTGTAACGTCGAACAGGTGACCTCTAGCCCGATACATCCATTGGTTCGGAATTCAACTTCTATAGGTAGAATACATCCCATGGAGACCGAGAACGGCACGCGCTGGCTCAGCGACGAGGAACAGCGCGCCTGGCGCACCCACCTGGATGTCAGCCGGCTGCTGACCTACCAGCTCGAAAAAGACCTCCAGCCGTTCGGCCTGACCATGAACGACTACGAGATCCTGGTCAACCTCTCGGAGTCGGAGGACCACCGGATGCGGATGAGCGATCTCGCGTCCGCGACCCTACAGTCCAAGAGCCGGCTGTCCCACCAGATCACCCGGATGGAGAACGCCGGCCTGGTCCGCCGCGAGAACTGCGAATCGGACCGGCGGGGGCTGTACGCCGTACTGACCGAGCAGGGCTGGGACACCATGCGCAAGGTCGCCCCCCACCATGTGGCGTCCGTGCGCAGGCACTTCATCGATCTGCTCGCGCCGGATGACCTCAAGGCGCTGTACGGATCGCTGGTGCCCGTCGCGGAGCATCTGCGCACCCAGCGGGGCCGGGTCTAAGCAGTGTCCGACGGGGCGTGACGCCCGCGGCGGGCCGCGGCTCCGCCGGGTGGTCCGCCGGACAGCCCGTACCTCACCGCCTACCTCGGCAGCCGCAGCTCGAACAGGGCGCCGCCCTCGGGTGCCGCCCGGACGGCCAGCGTGCCGCCGTGGCGCACCGCCACGTCCCGCGCGATGGCGAGGCCGAGCCCGGCCCCGCCATCGTCGCGGCTGCGGGCGTCGTCGAGCCGTACGAACCGCTCGAAGATCCGCTCCCGCTCGGCCTCGGGCACCCCCGCACCGTCGTCCGCGACCTCCAGCACGGCCCACCGGCCCTCGTCGCGCACCGCCACCCGCACCCCGCTCCGGGCGTGCCGCTGGGCGTTGTCGATCAGATTGCCCAGCACCTGGGCCAGCTGCCCGCGCGAGCCCGGCACCGCGACCGGCGCCGTCTCCTCCCGTACCGGCACCCGGTCCGCCACCCGCTGGGCCAGCTCCTCGCGCACCAGGGCGTCCAGCGCCACCGGCGTCCCTCCGGTGGGCCGCTCCCCCGCGTCCAGCCGGGCCAGCAGCAGCAGGTCGGCCGCGAGCCGCTGGAGCCGCACCACGTCCTCCACCGCGCCGTCCAGGTCCAGCAGCTCCGGATGGGCCGCGCCCACCTCCAGCTGGGTGCGGAGCGAGGCCACCGGGGAGCGCAGCTCATGGGAGGCGTCGGCCACGAAGGCCCGCTGCCGCTCCACGGACGCCTCCAGCGCCGTGAGCGTCTCGTTGGTGGTCCGGGCCAGCCGCGCCACCTCGTCGTACGACCCCGGCTCTGGCACCCGCCGGGACAGGTCCGTGCTCGCCGTGATGGCGGCCATCTCGCGCCGGATGCCCTCCACGGGCCGCAGCGCCCGCCGGGTCACCAGCCAGGTCACGGCGGCCACGACCACCAGCAGCAGCGGCAGCCCGAGCAGCATCGCGTCCCGCACCGTGGTGACCGCGCCGCGCTCGGTGGCCAGCGGGGCGCCCGCGTAGACGGTGACGTCCTCGCCGGACGGGTCGGTGGCCTCCACGGCCGCCCAGACGTAGTCGGCGGTCTCCCCGTCGACACGGGCGGAGCCGTCGCCGTACTCCTCCCCGGAGGAGACCTTTCCGGCGCCGCTGTCGTCATCGTCGGTGTCGTCGTCCCCGACGCCCGCCGCGACGGGCTTCACGGACGCGCTCCCGGTGCCCGTCACGGCCTCCAGATCCTCGCTGACCGCCCGCACCCGGCCGTCCTCGTCCACGACCTGCACCGGGACGCTCTCGTCCAGCTTCAGCGACCCGTAGCCCGCCCCCGCGGCTATCTTCGACGCCACCTCCCGCGCGTCCACCTGGGCCTTCAGCCGCGCCTGGTCCCCCAGATCGGAGCGCAGCACCTGGAGCACCGCGATCCCCGCCGCCACCAGGGCCACCGCCACCACCAGGGTCGCCCCCAGCGCGGCCCGCGCCCGTACCGAACCGAACGCCTTACGCACGGAGCCGGTACCCCGCTCCCCGTACGGTCTCGATGAGCCCCGCGCCCAACTTGCGGCGCAGGGCGCTCACATACACCTCGACGATGTTGGGGTCGCCGTCGTAGGCGAAGTCCCACACATGCTCCAGGATGTCGGGCTTGGAGACGACGTCGCCCGCCCGCGTCGCCAACTGCTCCAGCACGGAGAACTCCTTGGCGGTCAGCGGCACCTCCCGGCCGTCCCGCTCCACCCGGCGCGCGCCCCGGTCCACGGTGAGCGGCCCCACCCGCATCACCGGGGAGGCCCCGGGGCCGCGCCGCCGCAGCAGCGCCCGTATCCGCGCCACCAGCACCACATACGAGAACGGCTTGGTCAGATAGTCATCGGCCCCGGTGTCGAGCCCCTCCGCCTCGTCGTACTCGCCGTCCTTGGCGGTGAGCATCAGGATCGGCACCTCGTGCCCGGCGGCCCGGAGCGCCCCGCACACGCGGTAGCCGTTCAGCCCCGGCAGCATGATGTCGAGGACGACGAGGTCGTACACCCCCTCCTGGGCACGGTGCAGCCCCTCCCGGCCGTCGTGCGCCACATCGACGGCGAACCCCTCCGCCCGCAGCCCCTTGGCCAGCGACAGGGCCAGCCGCCGCTCGTCCTCCACGATCAGCACACGCATGCGACCAGCGTCGCAGAGCCAACCTGAAGATCTCTTCAGGCGGCTTCAGGTGGGCTTCAGCATCGATCGGCCAGGGTGGTTGGCGTCCGAACACGAATGGGGAGGAACCCACATGAAGCGCAACATCGTCATCGCGTCCGTCGCCGCGGCCGCCCTGGTCACCGGCGGTACGGCCGTCGCCGTGGCGGGCACCCAGTCCTCGTCCCCGGCGGCCCGGTCCGCGTCCCCGGCGGCCGCGTCCACCGGCGCCTCGCTGACCCAGGCGGCCGACGCCGCGCTGAAGGCCGTCCCGGGCACGCTGGACTCCATCGACCGCGACCACGGCCGCTGGGAGGCGGACGTCCTGGGCAAGGACGGCAAGTGGCACGAGGTCACGCTGGACGCCAACGGCAAGGTGATCGACCAGCGGGTGGACCCGGACGACAACGACCCCGAGGACGCCGCCGAGGCCAAGGCCCTGCGGAACGCCGACGTCTCGGCCATCGAGGCGGCCCGGAAGGCCGCGCCCCAGTCCACCGTGACCTCCGTGGAGTTCGACGGCGACCGCACCCCGGTGTGGGAGGTCGAAACCGTCAAGAACCACAAGGAGCGTGACCTGACCGTAGACGCCCACTCGGGCAAGGTCACCCAGGCCCCGGCCGACGACGACCACGGCGACGACGACAGCGACGACGACTGACGGGAGGGGGAGCGGGGGCGGGCCCCGCTCCCGTCACCCCTGTTCGGTCACCGCCGCCACCAGCTCGTCCGCCGCCGTGTACGGGTCCAGCTCGCCCGCGACGACCCGCTCGGCGAGGGCGCCCAGGCGGCGGTCGCCGTGCAGATCGCCGATCCGCTCCCGCAGCGCGGTCACCGCGATCGTCTCGACCTCGCCCGCCGCCCGCCGCATCCGGCGCTCCGCGAGCACACCGTGCTCCTCCATCCACGCACGGTGCTTCTCCAGTGCCTCGACGACCTCGTCGATCCCCTCAGCGCGCGCCGCCACGGTCTTCACGATCGGCGGCCGCCAGTCGCCCGGCGACCGCGCCTCGCCCAGGCCCAGCATGTGGTTGAGCTCGCGGGCCGTGGCGTCGGCGCCCTCCCGGTCGGCCTTGTTGACCACGTACACATCGCCGATCTCCAGGATCCCGGCCTTGGCCGCCTGGATCCCGTCGCCCATCCCCGGCGCGAGCAGCAGCACGCTGGTGTCGGCCTGGGCGGCGATCTCGACCTCGGACTGGCCGACGCCCACCGTCTCCACCAGGATCACCTCGCAGCCGGCCGCGTCCAGCACCCGGATGGCCTGCGGGGCGGCCCAGGCGAGCCCGCCGAGATGGCCGCGGGTGGCCATGGAGCGGATGTAGACGCCGGGGTCGGAGGCGTGCTCCGACATCCGCACCCGGTCGCCGAGGAGCGCCCCGCCGGAGAACGGCGAGGAGGGGTCCACGGCGAGCACGCCCACCCGTTTGCCCGCCCGCCGGTAGGCGGAGACGAGCGCGGAGGTCGACGTGGACTTGCCGACCCCCGGCGAGCCGGTCACCCCGACCACATACGCGCCCCCGGCCAGCGGAGCGAGCGCGGCCATCACCTCGCGCAGCTGCGGCGAGGCGCCCTCGACCAGCGAGATCAGCCGGGCGACCGCACGCGGCCGCCCCTGCCGTGCCTGCTCCACCAGCGTGGGCACATCAGCCATGGGTGCCGTACTCCTTATCGCCTGAGCACATTGAGCGCATTGAGCGCAATCGCTCGATCACCTCGATCACCTCGATCACAGCGGGACCCGAATCCCCGCAGGGGACTACTTCCCCGCCGGCACCCGCAGGATCAGCGCGTCGCCCTGCCCGCCGCCACCGCACAGCGCCGCCGCACCCGTGCCGCCGCCGCGCCGCCGCAGCTCCAGCGCCAGATGCAGCGCGATGCGCGCGCCGGACATCCCGATGGGGTGGCCGAGGGCGATCGCGCCCCCATTCACATTCACCTTTTCGGGGGAGACGCCCAGGTCCTTCATTGACTGCACGGCGACCGCGGCGAACGCCTCGTTGATCTCGATGAGATCGAGGTCGTCCACCGTCAGCCCGTCCTTGCCCAGGGCGTGCGCGATCGCGTTGGACGGCTGCGACTGGAGGGAGTTGTCGGGTCCCGCCACATTTCCGTGGGCGCCGATCTCGGCGATCCACTCCAGACCGAGCTCCTCGGCCTTGGCCCTGCTCATCACGACGACCGCGGCGGCACCGTCCGAGATCTGCGACGACGTGCCCGCGGTGATCGTCCCGTCCTTGGTGAACGCGGGCCTGAGCCGGGCCAGCAGCTCCGCGGTGGTCTCGCCGCGGATGCCCTCGTCCTTGTCGAAGACCACCGGCTCACCCTTGCGCTGCGGGATCTCCACCGGGGTGATCTCGGCGTCGAAGAGGCCGTTCTTCTGCGCGGCGGCGGCCCGCTGGTGGGACTGGGCCGCGAACTCGTCCTGCTCGGGGCGCTGGATGCCCAGCCGGGTGTTGTGCTTCTCGGTGGACTCGCCCATGGCGATCTGCTCGAAGGCGTCCGTGAGCCCGTCGTACGCCATCGCGTCGAGCATCTCGACCGCGCCGTACTTGTACCCCTCACGGGACTTGGGCAGCAGATGGGGGGCGTTGGTCATGGACTCCTGGCCGCCCGCGACCACGATGTCGAACTCACCGGCGCGGATCAGCTGGTCGGCCAGGGCGATCGCGTCCAGCCCGGAGAGGCAGACCTTGTTGATCGTGAGGGCCGGTACGCTCATCGGGATACCGGCCTTGACCGCCGCCTGACGGGCGGGGATCTGCCCGGTGCCCGCCTGGAGCACCTGCCCCATGATCACGTACTGCACCTGCTCGGCACCGACCCCGGCCCGCTCCAGCGCGGCCTTGATCGCGATCCCGCCCAGGTCGGCGCCGGAGAATGAGCGCAGACTGCCGAGCAGTCGTCCCATGGGCGTGCGCGCGCCCGCCACCATCACAGAGGTCGTACGAGACATTGGTGCGTCCCTTCACGAGGAGAAGGAAGTTAACGAGGGTTATCGTCAATGTACTGACGAGTACCCGCGCGGTCACCGGCCCATCGGTGTGATCGCGCGCACGTTGCGTAACCGACCGTACGGCGGTGCACTGTTCCCATGCTGACGAGAATCGACCACATCGGGATCGCCTGCTTCGACCTCGACAAGACTGTCGAGTTCTACCGTGCCACGTACGGCTTCGAGGTGTTCCACTCCGAGATCAACGAGGAGCAGGGCGTCCGTGAGGCCATGCTCAAGATCAATGAGACCTCCGACGGCGGGGCCTCCTACCTCCAGCTTCTCGAGCCGATCCGGGAGGATTCCGCGGTCGGCAAGTGGATGGCCAAGAACGGTGAGGGCGTCCACCACATCGCCTTCGGCACCGCCGACGTCGACACCGACTCCGAGGCCATCCGCGACAAGGGCGTCCGGGTCCTCTACGAACAGCCCCGCCGCGGCTCGATGGACTCCCGGATCACCTTCCTCCACCCCAAGGACTGTCACGGTGTGCTGACCGAGCTCGTCACCGCCGCGAACCCCGCCGCGCACAAGGCCGCGCACAAGGACGAAGAGGATCACTGAAGCGGACCACTGACCTACCCCTTCCCCGGCCGGTAGAGTGCTGCATCGGCCGGGGTACGGAAACGGAGAGGGTTCGGGGTCCGGCCCGGGCTTCGCCGATGATCTGACACCATTTCTCGGAAGGGCCAGCTCCGGTCCGACCCGGCACGCACTTCGCCTGGTCGGTACCGCAAGGGAAACCGTCGAAGGGACCTCGGGGCACCGCAAGGGACCACGGGAGCCTGAAGGGTTACGGAGCCGGCCGCCAATGCGACCAGGGGACGGATGGGACCGCGCAGTGCGGGGCTACGACCGCTACGAGCCTGACGATCAGCTCTCGAAGTTCGAGGCCGAGATGGAGCGGCTGAAGACCGAGCGGGAGAAGGCCGTCCAGCACGCCGACGACCTCGGCTACCAAGTCGAGGTGCTGCGCGCCAAGCTGCATGAGGCGCGCCGTAATCTGGCGGCCCGCCCCGCCTACGACAGCGCCAACGCCGGCTACCAGGCTGAGCAGTTGCTGCGGGACGCGCAGCTCCAGGCGGACCAGCTGCGCGCCAACGCCGAGCGGGAGCTGCGCGAGACCCGCGCCCAGACCCAGCGGCTGCTCCAGGAGCAGGCCGAGCGGCAGTCCCGGCTCGAGGCCGAGCTGCACGCCGAGGCCGTGGCCCGGCGCCAGCGGCTGGACCAGGAGCTGGCCGAGCGCCGCGCCACCGTCGAGTCGCACGTCAACGAGAACGTGGCCTGGGCCGAGCAGCTCCGGGCCCGTACCGAGGCGCAGGCCCGCCGGCTGTTGGACGAGTCCCGGGCGGAGGCCGAGCAGGCCCTGGCCGAGGCCCGCGCCGAGGCGCAGCGGATGACCGAACAGGCGCGCCAGCGGCTGGGGTCGGAGGCGGAGGCCGCCCGCCACGAGGCCGAGGCGATCCTGCGCCGGGCCCGTAGCGACGCCGAGCGGCTGCTGACCAACGCGGGTACCCAGGCCCAGGAGGCCACCGACCACGCCGAGCAGCTGCGCGCCTCCACCGCCAGCGAGGCGGACCAGGCCCGCCGTGCCGCGGCCGAGCAGACCCGCGCCGCCGAGCAGCGGATGCAGGAGGCCGAGCAGGCGCTGCGGGAGGCGCGCAGCGAGGCCGAGAAGGTGGTCGCCGAGGCCAGGGACGCGGCGGCCAAGCGGCTCGCGGCGGCCGAGTCGGACAACGAGACGCGCACCCGTACCGCCAAGGCGGAGGTCGCCCGGCTGGTCGGCGAGGCCACCAAGGAGGCCGAGCGGCTGCGGGCCGAGGCCGAGCAGCTGCGGGACGACGCCCGCGCCGAGGCCGAGCGGATGATCGCCGAGGCGAGCGACGACGCCCGGGCCCGAGCCGCCGAGGACTCCGCGGCCCAGCTGGCCAAGGCGGCCCGGAGCGCCGAGGAGGTGCTGACCCGCGCCTCGGAGAAGGCGCAGGCCACCACCAAGGCGGCCACCGACGAGGCGGAGCGGATCCGGCGCGAGGCCGAGGAGGAGGCCGACCGCCTGCGGGCCGAGGCGCACGACACCGCCGAGCAGCTCAAGGGCACGGCCAAGGACGACACCAAGGAGTACCGCGCCAAGACCGTCGAGCTTCAGGAGGAGGCCCGCCGGCTGCGCGGCGAGGCCGAGCAGCTGAAGTCGGAGGCGGCCGCCGAGGGCGAGCGGGTGCGCGCCGAGGCGCGCCGCGAGGCGGTCCAGCAGATCGAGGAGGCGGCCAGCACCGCCGAGGACCTGCTGACCAAGGCCAAGGCCGACGCCGAGGAGACCCGCTCCGGTGCCACCGCCGAGAGCGAGCGGGTGCGCACCGAGGCCATCGAGCGGGCCAACGCGCTGCGCCGGCAGGCCGATGAGCTGCTGAAGCGGGCCCGTGGCGAGGCCGATGAGCTGGTGACCTCGGCCGAGGAGCAGGCCGAGCGGGTCAAGTCGGAGGCGGCCACCGCGGCCGAGGAGCTGCGCGAGGAGGCCGAGCGGGCCGCCGAGGACCGCCGCGCCGAGGCCGAGGGCGAGCTCAACCGGCTGCACCAGGAGGCCGAGCAGCGGCTCTCCTCCGCCGACCAGGCGCTGCGGGACGCCCGCGAAGAGGCGGAGCGGCTGCGTAGGGAGACCGGCGAGGAGATCGAGCGGCAGCGCGCCGAGTCCGCCGAACGGCTGAACGCGCTGCGCCAGCAGGCCGAGGACGAGGCCGCCCGGCTGCGCGACGAGGCCGCGGCGGACGCGTCGAACGCGCGCGCCGAGGGCGAGTCGGTGGCCGTACGGCTGCGCGGCGAGGCCGCGGCGGAGGCCGAGCGGCTGCGTTCGGAGGCCCAGGAGACGGCCGACCGGGTGCGCGCGGAGGCGGCGAGCGCCGCCGAGCGGATCGGCGCCGAGGCCGCCGAGGCCCTGGCCGCCGCCCAGGAGGAGGCGGCCCGCCGCCGCCGCGAGGCCGAGGAGCTGCTCGCCGACGCCCGCGAGGAGGCGCAGGCGGAGCGTACGGCGGCGCGGGAGCAGAGCGAGGAGCTGCTGGCCGCCGCCCGGACCCGGGTCTCCGAGGCGCAGGTCGAGGCGCAGCGGCTGGTCGAGGAGGCCGAGCGGCGCTCGGCCGACCTGGTGGCCGCCGCCGAGCAGACCGCCCAGCAGGTGCGGGACTCGGTCGCCGGGCTGCACGAGCAGGCCGAACAGGAGATCACCGCGCTGCGCAGCGCCGCCGAGCACGCCGCCGAGCGGGTGCGCGAAGAGGCGCAGGCCGAGGCCGACCGGGTCCGCGCGGACGCCTACGCGGAGCGGGAGCGCGCCTCGCAGGACGCCACCCGGGTGCGGCGGGAGGCCACGGAGGAGTCCGAGGCCGCCAAGTCGCTCGCGGAGCGCACGGTCGCGGAGGCGATCGCCGAGTCGGAGCGGCTGACCGAGCAGGCCCGCGAGGAGGCGAACAGGCGCCGCGCGGACGCCGCCGAGCAGGCGGACCGGCTGGTCACCGAGGCCACCCACGAGGCCGAGCGGCTGCGTGCCGAGGCCAATGAGACGCTCGACGAGGCGCGGCGCTCGGCCAACAAGTCCCGTGCCGAGGCCGCCGAGCAGGCCGATACGCTCATCAGCGGCGCCACCGAGGAGGCCCAGCGGCTGGTCTCGGAGGCCACCACACGGGCGCAGGCGCTGCGTACGGAGGCGTCCGACGCACGGGCGACCGCGGAGCAGGACGCGGCCCGCACCCGGGCCCAGGCCCGCGGCGACGCCAACAACATCCGCTCGGAGGCGGCCGAGCAGGCGGACCGCCTGGTCACCGAGGCCCGCAACGAGGCCGACCGGCTGCGCGCGGAGGCGAGCGGCGAGGCGGAGCGGCTGCGCAGCGAGGCCGCGGAGACCGTCGGTTCGGCACAGCAGCACGCGGCGCGCACCCGCGCCGAGGCCGAGCGGGTGGAGGCCGAGGCGGCGGCAGAGGCGGAGCGGATCCGCAACGAGGCGCAGGCCGAGGCGGACCGGCTGATCGACCGGGCGCGCGAGGACGCCAACAAGCGGCGTTCGGACGCCGCCGAGCAGGCCGACCGGCTGATCTCCGAGTCCTCGGCGGAGGCCGAGCGGCTCACCTCCGAGGCGCAGGAGGCCGCGCTGCGCGCGGCGACCGCGGCCGAGGAGCAGGCGGACACCATGGTGGGCGTGGCCCGCCAGGAGGCGGAGCGGCTGGTCTCCGAGGCCACGGCCGAGTCCAACGCCATGGTGGAGAAGGCCCGTACGGACTCCGACACCATGCTGGGCGAGGCCCGGGGCGACGCCACCGCCATCCGGGAGCGCGCCGAGGAGCTGCGCGCCCGTACCGAGGCCGAGGTCGAGGAGTTGCACGAGCGGGCCCGCCGGGAGTCCGCGGAGCAGATGAAGGCCACCGGCGAGCGGGTGGACAAGCTGGTCGCGGCGGCCACCGCGCAGCTGATGAAGGCCGAGGAGAAGGCCAAGTCGCTGGTCGCGGAGGCGGAGAGCGAGGCGAGCCGGGTGCGGATCGCGGCCGTGAAGAAGGCCGAGGGTCTGCTGAAGGAGGCCGAGCAGAAGAAGACCGAGGCCGAGCGGGAGGCGGACCGGCTCCGGACCCAGGCCACGGACGAGGCACAGCAGATCGTGGACGAGGGCAAGCGCGAGCTGGAATTGCTCAAGCGCCGCCGCGAGGACATCAACGCGGAGATCTCCCGTGTCCAGGACGTCCTCGAGGCGTTGGAATCCTTCGAGACCCCCGCGTCGGGTGGCGCGGGCGGCAAGGAGAACGGCCAAGTCAAGACAGCGGCGGGTGCGGGTGCGACGAGGAGTGGAAAGCGGTCGGAGGGGTAACCGTATCCGGGGGGACGAGTCTCAGCCGTGCCTATCGAGGTATCGCTTAAGTCTCGCGTCGGTTTCGCGTAAGTCTCGCGTCAGGCTGCGTCCATCACGGCATGTCCGTATCATCCCGACGAGTGACGAGGTCTCCGTCTTACTGCCACTCAAAAGGCTGGAGGTTTCGCAGATCAAACACACGTTGACTCGATGACACGCCGTTCGGCCCCCTAGGATTCCCTCTATCACCTCACCGGTCTCTTTCGACAGGAACCCCATGAGCGACACTTCCTCCCCCTTCGGCTTCGAGCTCGTGCGGCGTGGGTACGACCGCGGTCAGGTGGACGACCGCATTTCCAAGCTCGTCGCCGATCGTGACAGTGCACTGGCCCGTATCACCTCTCTGGAAAAGCGCATCGAGGAGCTGCACCTCGAGACGCAGAACGCTCAGGCCCAGATCAACGATTCGGAGCCGTCCTACGCGGGGCTCGGCGCCCGGGTCGAGAAGATCCTCCGTCTCGCCGAGGAAGAGGCGAAGGATCTGCGCGAGGAGGCTCGGCGCGCCGCCGAACAGCACCGTGAGCTGGCCGAGTCGGCCGCCCAGCAGGTCCGCAACGACGCCGAGTCGTTCGCCGCCGACCGCAAGGCCAAGGCCGAGGACGAGGGCGCGCGGATCGTCGAGAAGGCGAAGGGCGAGGCGGCCACGCTGCGCCAGGAGGCGCAGAAGGACGCCCAGTCCAAGCGCGAGGAGGCGGACTCCCTCTTCGAGGAGACCCGCGCCAAGGCCGCGCAGGCCGCCGCCGACTTCGAGACCAACCTCGCCAAGCGCCGCGAGCAGTCCGAGCGCGACCTGGCCTCGCGTCAGGCCAAGGCCGAGAAGCGGCTCGCGGAGATCGAGCACCGCGCGGAGCAGCTGCGCCTGGAGGCCGAGAAGCTGCGCACCGACGCCGAGCGCCGCGCCCGCCAGACGGTGGAGACCGCGCAGCGCCAGGCCGAGGACATCGTGGCCGACGCCAACGCCAAGGCGGACCGCATCCGCAGCGAATCCGAGCGCGAGCTCGCGGCCCTCACCAACCGCCGCGACAGCATCAACGCCCAGCTGACCAACGTCCGCGAGATGCTGGCCACGCTGACCGGCGCGGCGGTGGCCGCGGCCGGTGCCCCGGGCGAGGACGAGGCGGCCACCCGCGGCGTCCCGGCCCAGCAGTCCCGGTGACCCACGGTCACACCGGAGCGCCCGATGCCCCGCGCCGCCCAAGCGGCGCGGGGCACGCGCATGTTATGGGCCCCGAACGCCTTCCCGGCCTGGCCGGCCACGGCATGGCGGCCGCGCGTCAACGCGCGCGGATCGCGGCCCCCACCGCATAACCGCATAAAGCCGCGCCCCGCGAATCCAGCCCCCATCCGGCGTTTGAGGAGCGGAGCCCCCGCGCGGGTCCGGGCGGACACCGCCCAAACCAGCCCCTCCGGCGTTTGCCGGCCAAACCAGCCCCTCCGGCGTTTGAGGAGCGGGGGTTCGGGGGCGGAGCCCTCGGCGGGGCCGGGCGGGGGCCGACACACCCAGCCTCTCCGGCGATTGAGGAGCGGGGGTTCGGGGGGCGGAGCCCCCGTGCGGGCCGGGCGGGGGCCGACACACCCAGCCCCTCCGGCGATTGAGGAGCGGGGGTTCGGGGGCGGAGCCCCCGGCGGGGCCGGGCGGGGCCCGGTTTCGGGGAGGGGCGGGGTGGGGCAGGCAACCCCCCGTGACCGACCGCACCCTCAAAACCCTCGGCTTCGCCGACGTCCCCGCCCAACAACCCCTCACCTACCCCGGCCGCCCCATCACCCACCCCACCCTCCTCACCACCGGCGAACTCTGGGACCTCACCCCGGCCCCAGGCCGCCTCGGCACCTGGACGGTCAACCCACGCCCCGACGACAACGAAGCCCCCGCAGAACCGTTGGACACCGTCCTCACCCAGCTCGGCCACCCCCCAACCCCCAACCGCCACCCCGTCATCGCCGTCGGCTCCAACGCCTCCCCCGCCCAGCTCCACCACAAGCTGTCCCGCCCCGGCCACCCGGCCACCGTCCCCATGGTCCCGGTCGACGTGCACGGCATCGCGGTCGGCTGCTCGGCCCACATCGGCCGGTACGGCTACGTGGCCTCCGCCCCGTACACGGCACCCGGCGCCCGCACCCCGCTCGTCATCAGCTGGCTGGACGCCGAGCAGCTCGCGGCCGTGGACGCCACCGAGTACCCCAACTACCGCCGCGTGCTGCTGCCCGGCAGCCAGTACCCGATGGTCATGCCGTCCGGCGAGCGGCTCCGCGGCGCGTATCTCTACGTCGGCGAGCGCGGAGTGCTGATGTCCCCGGACGGCACCGAACGCCCCCTCCCCGGCGGCGGCGACCAGAGCGCCCTGCTCACCCGCCTCCTCGCGGGCTCACCACGACTGCGCGCACTCCTCGGCCCGGACCCCCGCGCCTGGGTCACCCGCGCGGGCGGCGACCCCGCGGTACGCAGCACCGGCACCCGGATCTTCCAGGAGGAGGGCTGGGCGCTGCCGCAGCCCGACCTCCTCCGCTGCCCGGAGGACGGGCAGCCCGGCGATCCCGGCGGCTCCGGAGGTCCCGGCGGGCCCGGCGAGCCCGGCGGCTCGGGAGGCCCCGGCGGCCCCGGCGGCGCCAAGAGTTACGATGCGCTCTCATTTCCCGAGTAACGGGAACCGTCAACGCGCCGTTATCCTCCTAACCCTCACGGGGCGAGCACGCCCGACCCATGCTCATGAGGGGCGGAGAATGATCGAGGCAGTCGGCCTCACGAAGCGCTACGGCGCCAAGACGGCCGTGTACAACCTGTCCTTCCAGGTGAGGCCCGGCGCCGTCACCGGCTTTCTCGGGCCCAACGGGTCGGGCAAGTCCACCACCATGCGAATGATCCTGGGCCTCGACGAGCCCACCGCCGGCCATGTCACGGTCGGCGGCTATCCGTTCCGCAAACTCCCCAACGCCCCCCGCCAGGTGGGCGCACTGCTCGACGCCAAGGCGGTGCACGGCGGCCGCAGCGCCCGCCAGCACCTGCTCTGCCTGGCCCAGCTGTCCGGCATCCCGGCCCGCCGGGTGGACGAGGTGCTGGGCGTGGTGGGCCTCCAGAACGTGGCACGCAAGCGCTCCAAGGGCTTCTCGCTCGGCATGGGCCAGCGGCTGGGCATCGCGGCCGCCCTCCTCGGCGACCCGCAGGTGCTGCTCTTCGACGAGCCGGTCAACGGCCTGGACCCCGAGGGCATCCTCTGGGTCCGCAACTTCATGAAGCAGCTGGCCTCCGAGGGCCGCACCGTCTTCGTCTCCAGCCATCTGATGAGCGAGATGGCGCTCACCGCCGACCATCTGATCGTGATCGGGCGCGGACAGCTGCTCGCCGACATGAGCGTCAAGGACTTCATCTCCTACAACTCCGCGGACTTCGCCCGCGTCCGCACCCCCGAGGGCGACCCGGGACAGCGCGAGAAGCTGACCGCCGCGCTGAGCGAGGCGGGCGGCCAGGTGCTGCCGGAGCAGGACGGCGCGCTGCGGGTGACCGGGCTGCCGCTGCCGCGCATCAGCGACCTCGCGCATGGGGCGGACGTACGGCTGTGGGAGCTCTCCCCGCACCAGGCGTCGCTGGAAGAGGCGTACATGCGGATGACGCAGGGCGCGGTGGACTACCGCTCGACCATCGACGAGCGCGCCGCGTTGCAGCAGCAGATGCCGGGCGCGGTGCCACAGGGCGGTCCGTACGGCTATGCGCCGGGCGCTCCGGCACAGCAGGTGGGCTTCCCGCCGGGGACCGTACTGCCGGGCTACGCAGAGCCCCCGGCCCCGCCACAGCAGCACGCCCCGGGCGCCCCGCACACCCCGGGCGCCCCGATGCCCGCCGCCCCGGCGGCCCCGTCCGGCGCGCCCGCCGCCCCCGCGATGCCGCCCACCGCTCCCCCGGCTCAGCCGCCCGCGGCGCCGTCCGCCCCCGCCGATCTGACCAAGAGCGACACCGAGGACGCCCGATGACGACCCCGCACCAGCAGCAGTACCAGGCGCCCGTCCCCCCACAGGGTCCTCCGCAAGGCCCTCCGCAGGGTGGTCCTCCGCAGATGCCGCCACAGGCAGCCCCGCAGGCGGCCCCACAGGCGGCCCCGCATCAGCCACCGCCCTCCGGGCCTCCGTCGCAGCCGTACGCCGGTGTCGGCCCGTACACCTCGCCGATCCCGGTCCGCCAGACCCACCTCGGCAATGCCCTCGCCTCCGAGTGGACCAAGATCAAGTCGGTGCGCTCCACGATCTGGACGCTGAGTGTGATGGTCGCGCTGGTGGCCGGCATCGGACTCCTCGTGGCGGCGAGCACCAGCGACAGCGACTACCAGACCGTGCCCACCACCCTCCCCGGGTTCTTCGGCACCCTGCTCGGCCAGCTGTGCATCGTCACCCTCGGGGTGCTCGTGATCACCTCCGAGTACGGCACCGGGATGATCCGGACCACCCTCACCGCCTCGCCGCAGCGCTCCCGGGTGCTCACCGCCAAGGCGCTGGTGTTCTTCACCCTCTCGTTCGCCACCACGACCCTCGCGCTCGCGCTGGTGGCCTTCGCCAGCACCGGGATGCACAGCGGGCCGGGTGTCCAGGAGCCCACGAGTGAGCAGCTCCTGGGCTCGACGGTCGGCGCCGGGCTCTATATGTCGCTGCTGGGGCTGCTCTCGCTGGCCGTCGGCTGCATGCTGCGGCACTCGGCGGGCGCGATCACCACGATGCTCGGTGTGGTGCTGCTCCCGGCCATCCTCCCCGCGTTCCTGATGATGTCGGACAGCCTCCGCGACCTCGGCGAGAAGATGCAGGAGTACTCCTCGCCGCAGGCGCTGGCCTCCCTCTTCCGGATCGACGAGAGTCTGAACAGCGGCTGGCCCCAGCTGTGGGCGCTGGCCGTGGTCACGGCGGGGGCGATGATCGCCGCCTATGTGCTGATGGAGAAGCGCGACGTGTAGGGCTCACGGGTCCCGAGCGGGGCCGGAGTCGGACGCCCCCGGGCCGTACCCGGGCCGCGCCTGAGTCAATATCGCGGTGCGTTACGGGACCGCTGGAGCTTCGCGCCCCGGCGGTCCCGTGCGTTCCAGCACGCCTTGTGCCAGTGGCGCCGGTCGTCCGCGCCCATGTGCTGCTGCCAGGCGACCACATGTGCCACCCCCGGCGGAATCTCCTGGTCGCAGCCCGGGCAGCGGTAGTGCTTGGCGGCCGCCCCGCCGCCGACCTGCCGGACCACCCACTCCTCGCCCTGCCAGGTCTCCATGCGGTCGAGGCCATAACGGTCCGTACTCTCGTGGCCGACGGGCTTTTCGCCGCCTCGCGGGCGGTTTCGGCGTGGAGACACGGGGCACCTCGACAGAGCTGGGAGCTAACGGGCTGTGACCAGCGTACGCGCTACGGTCACCCTCCGGGAAAGCCGTCATCCACACCCACGCTCTGATCATCATGAAAACTTCATGCGCGGCCGTGCCCTTGGCACGTGTCAGGCGTTAATGCCTACGAGGGGGGATGCCCGCGCCGGCACCGTCAGCCGCGACAAGGAGGCAGTTTCACCATGGATGTGGGGGCTTTCATCCTGGCCGCTCAATTCCCAGGCCAGGGACAGGAGGAGGCGCTGCACCGGGCGGTCCGGTCGGCCGAGCTCTCCGAGGAGACCGGGCTGGACGCGGTCTGGGTCGCCGAGCACCACTTCGTTCCGTATGGCGTCTGCCCGTCCGCGGTGACCCTCGCCGCCCTGCTGCTGGGACGTACCCGCCGCATCGGCGTCGGTACGGCGGTGAGCGTACTCCCGACCGCTCACCCCGTCGCGCTGGGTGAGCAGGCGGCACTGCTCCATCTCCTCTCCGGTGGCCGGTTCACCCTGGGTGTCGGCCGTGGCGGGCCCTGGGTGGACCTGGAGGTCTTCGGCTCGGGCCTGCGGGCGTACGAGCGGGGCTTCCCCGAATCGCTCGATCTGCTGCTGCGCTGGCTGCGCGAGCCCCGGGTGGGGGCCGACGGCGAGCGGTTCGCCTTCCGCGAGGTGGCGGTGGTGCCGCGCCCCGACGACGCCCTCGCCGGGCCGGTGGTGGACGCCCCGCCGGTGGTGGTCGCCTGCACCTCGCCCGCCAGTGTGCGGCTGGCCGCCGAGCGCGGGCTGCCCATGCTGCTGGGCATGCACTGCGGGGACGAGGAGAAGGCCGAGGTGGTCGGCCTGTGGCGGAAGTCCGCGCTGGCGGCGGGCCGTTCACCGGAGCATGTCGAGGCGGTGGCGGCGCGCCATGTCTCGGCCGGGGTGGTGCAGATCGCGGACACCCGCCCCGCGGCGGCCGAGATCCTGACCAAGGCGATGCCCGGCTGGCTGCGGCAGGGGCTTGAGGCGCATGTCACGGTCGACGGCCGGGAGCGCCGGATGCGCGACCCGGTGGCCTATGCGGAGCTGCTGTGCGAGCTGCATCCGGTGGGCTCGCCGCGGCTGTGCGCCGACCGGCTGGCGGCGACCGCCGAGCGCACCGGGATCCACCGGTTCGCGCTGCTGGTCGAGGGGTCGGGCGATCTGGCGGCCACGGAGGAGAACGTACGACGGCTCGGTGGTGAGGTGCTGCCGCTCCTGCGCTGATACACCTCCCCCTGGTGGAGCGGCAGCGTACGTCCCGTCAGCAGTCGCGGAGTTCGGGTGACTGGTTGAGGAGCTGCCCCCGGACCGAGGTGAAGCGGGCGAGGCGCTCGTCGGCCGATGCGTCCATCGGGAAGACCGCCACCCGGTGACAGTTCTGGAAGGCCAGCCGCACCCCGAAGTGGCGCTGAAGGGCGCCGCGTATCGCGTCACTGGCGAGTGCGCGGAGCAGTTGGCCGCGTGCCTGCTCATCGGGCGGCGGCGTCTGGTTGTCGGCGAACTCCCCGCCGTCCACCTTCAGCTGGGCCACCAGCGAGCTGATCATCTCCCATGCGTACGGTAGGGAGTTCCGGACGCAGTCGACGAAGGCCGCTTCGTCGACCTCGCCTCGCTCGGCCTGTTCGAGCAGGGCCGGTGAGACGTCGAGCGACATGGGTTCTCCTCTCGCGACCCCGTGAGCGGGGTCTCAGGGATGGGAAGGGCGGACGGCGACGCAGCGTACCCGTCCGACGACCGCCCGCTTCAACGGTAATTCGGCCACTGCGCCCGCACCAGGAGAATGGGCACACAACCAGCCATCGCCGAAGGGGTCCATCGACGGACGAATCGCGTGCGGCGGTGGTGGTCGAGTAGCGTTGCCGACCATGCGTCTCGTCATCGCCCGGTGCTCGGTGGACTACGCCGGCCGCCTCACCGCCCACCTCCCCTCCGCACCCCGTCTGATCCTGGTCAAGGCCGACGGCAGTGTGTCCATCCACGCGGACGACAGGGCCTACAAACCCCTCAACTGGATGTCTCCGCCGTGCACGCTGAAGGAAGGCGACGACGATGTGTGGACGGTGGTGAACAAGGCGGGCGAGAAGCTCATCATCACCATGGAGGAGGTCCTCCATGACTCCTCGCACGAACTCGGCGTCGACCCCGGCCTGATCAAGGACGGTGTCGAGGCCCATCTCCAGGAGCTGCTCGCCGATCGTATCGAGACACTTGGCGATGGCTGGACGCTGATTCGGCGTGAATACCCCACCGCCATCGGTCCTGTGGACATTCTCTGCCGCGACGCGGACGGGGCGACGGTCGCCGTGGAGATCAAACGCCGTGGTGAGATCGACGGTGTCGAGCAGCTCACCCGCTATCTCGAACTCCTCAACCGGGATCCGCACCTCGCCCCGGTGAAGGGCGTCTTCGCCGCCCAGGAGATCAAGCCCCAGGCTCGCGTTCTCGCCACGGACCGGGGCATTGGCTGCGCGGTGCTGGACTACGACGCGCTCCGGGGCATCGAGGACGACAAGCTCCGGCTCTTCTGACGCGGGCCCACTCCGACAAGCAAGGCCGGACCCGCCCGCCCCGGCCTCCCCTAGGCCGCACGGTCTCCCGCCCGCCCCACCGGAGCGGCCCCCACGGGGTGCCCCCGGACCACGCGCCGGATCCGCCCAACGGAGCTTTCTCCCCTGCGGCGGACCCGCCCACCGGGGCTTTCTCCCCTCCCCGCCCCTTCCCGATACCAAGGGCCCGCCCCTGGACCCCGGGGCCCGGGGCCCGGCGGCCGAGGGGCCCGCCCCGGGGTCCGGGGGCCCGGTAGTCCAAGGGCCCGGGAGTCGCCCCGGGAGTCCGGGGACCCAGGGGCCCGGAGGCCCGGGGCGGAGCCCCACCACGCGGCGGATCTGCACAGCGATGCTTTCCCCTCCCCCCTTCCCGATACCAAGGGCTCCGCCCCTGGACCCCCGGGGGCCCGGGGCTCGGGGGGCCCGGGGCTCGGGGAGCCCGGGGCTCGGCGGCCGGAAGCCCGCCCGGGAGTCCGGGGGTCCGGCGGCGCAGGGGTTCGGGTCGCTGGGGGAGCCCCGCTGCGCGACCGAGGCGCATGCCGACGCTCTTCCCTGCCTGTCGCTTCCCGGTGCCAGGGGCTTCGCCCCTCGGCCCCGGGGAGCGGCGGGGCGGTGTGGTGGGTGACTGGGGGTCGCCTGCGCGCTTTTGGCTCGTCTGGGCGGGGGCTGGGGCGGGGCCCCAGTTGGGGGGAGGGGCGGGGAGGGGGACAGGCCGCCGCAGGCGTCCGGACACCCCTGAGCCGACCAGATCGCGCCACGCGCGCGGGGCGCCCCCTGGCGCGATCCGGCGCCCTCCGCACCGCTTTCCCGGGCGGCTACGCGACCGGGGTGGCCGTGTCCGGCGCCGGGTGGGTCGTGGGGGCGCTCGCGGTGGTGGAGGTGTCGCCGGTGGGGGTCGTGGTCGGGGGCGACGTCGTGGGCGTCGGCTTGGTGGGCTCGCCGGTCGGCGTCGTCGGCCTGCCCGTCGGCGGCTTGGTCGTCGGCCCCGGGTCGGAGGTCGTGGGGTGCGAGGACGGCGAGGAGGGCGGCTCCTCGGTGTCCGAGGGCGAGCCGCTCGTGGACGACGGGCCGCTGGTCGCCGTGGAACCGCTGGGCGAGCCGCTGCCGCTCGGCGCGGTCGGGGACGTGGACGCCTTCGGCACCCCGCTGAGGCCCGGCTGGGGGGCCTGGCTGGTGCCGCTCGTGGGCTCGTCGGCGGTCAGCCCCTTGTCGTCGTCCCGCTGACTGGCCGAACGGTCCGGCTTTACCTTGTCGGCCGGGTGGTCGGAGTCGTTGCCCAGGGTGCCCAGGGTCACCACGGTGCCGAGCACGGCCACCAGCAGCACACCCGCGGCCGCCGCGACCACATTGCGCCGGCCACCGTGCGTCATCAGCCGCCGCAGACCGCCCGGCTTGCCGCCCGAGGGCCCGGCGGGCGCGGAGGCGGCGGTAAGGGCCGTGGGGGTGGCGGGGGCCGCCACCGAGGTCCGGGAGGCGGACGGGACCACCGCGGTCACCGCCGTCGTCGCCGCCGTCGTCGCCGCAGCGGTCGCCGCGGTCGCCGCCGTGCCGCCCATGGCGGCCATCGGCGTCGTCGTCGCCACCTTCGGCGTGACGATCGTGGTCTCGGTGTCGTCCGGCGCTCCGCCCGCCGCCGGGGGCGCCGCGTCGTCCTTACGGTTCCCACCGCTCGTCCCGAACGCCCCGGCCATCGCCGAGCCGGGCGAGCGGTCGGCGACCAGCGCCAGCGCGCGCCGCCCCGCGACCGTGCCCCGCTTGTCCGCGAGCACGCCCCGCAGGCCGATGGACGCCTCGAGCTCGGCGCGGGCCCGGTCCAGATGGCCCGTGCACAGCGCGAGGACGCCCAACTCGTGGTGGAAGTACGCCTCGTCCGCGACCTGACCCGCGAGCCGCGCGGCCTCCTGGCCGTGCCGCACCGCGCGCTCCCAGGCGCCCCAGTGCAGCGCCGCGGCGAGCGCGGGCGCGGCGGCGCGGGCCAGGAGCACGGCGGCGTCGGCGTGGCCCGCCTCGCGGCTGCCGATGAGCGCGGTCATCGCCGCGAGGATCGCGTCGGCCTCGGCCGCGACGCGCTCGGGGGCCACCGAGGGGTGACCGGCCCACCAGGCGTAGTGCTGGGCGACGGTGTGCGCGCGCCCGGCGTCCTCGTCGGCGTAGCCCGCCTCCGCGAGCTGGGCGGTGACGCGCGCCGCCAGCCGGTAGTGCGCTCCGGCCGGGGTGACGAGACCGCAGCCGAGCAGCTCGCCGAGGGCCGCGTCCGCGTGGGTGTCCGCGGACAGCGCGCGCAGATGCACCTGGTCCGGGCATTCACCGCCGAGCGCGACCGCGAACCGCAGCGCGTCGCGGGCCGCCCCGCTCAGCCGGGCGGCGAGCAGCGCGGCGGGGGACGCCGCCTCGGCGATCGACGGCAGCGGGGCCCCGGCCTCCGGCGCGGAGGAGGCGTCGTCGCGCTGAGCGTCGGGCTGGGCGCCGCGCTGGGCATCCCGCTGCCGCAGCAGCGCGCCCGCCTGGACGAAGCGCAGCGGCAGCCCCTCGGACTCGAACCACAGGTCCGCGGCCCAGCTCGCCTCGTCCTCGTCCAGGGGCCGTCGTGCGGCCCGCTCGAGCAGCTCGAGTCCGGCCGTACGGCTGAGCCCGGAGAGGAAGACCTCCTCCAGGTGGGAGTCGGGGGACGGCGCCGGGACATCGGGGGTGGCGGAGATCAGGAACGCGCATTCGGGGGTCGCGTCGAGGAACTCGTCCAGCGCGGCGCCGCCGAACTCGATGTCGTCCAGGACGACGACCGCGCCGATCTCCTGGACCGCCGCCAGCAGCTCCGCGCGGTCCGGCCGGTAGAGCGGGGCGCTGAGGACGGCGGCGTAGAGGTCGTGGAGGAGGTCGGTGGGGGTGCGGTGGTAGCCGGAGAGGCGTACGACACCGTCGGGCGCGAGCCGCTCGCAGTCGGAGGCCACGGCCTCCAGCAGGGTGCTGCGCCCGGCGCCGGAGGGCCCGGTGACCCGCACCGAGCGGCCGCGGGCGAGCAGCCGGGCGAGCCGCTCCCGCTCCTCGTCGCGCTCCAGCACCGGCAGTTCGGGCACGACGGTCCCGGACGGGCGGGGCGCGGCGGCGGCGCGGCGCAGCTCGGCCCGCTCATCGAGGCCGTGACGCTCGGGCCGGGCGGGCCGCTCACCGGGCGGGCAGGGTTCTATCTCGCTGCCGTCGACGGGGTTGACCGTGAGCAGATGGTCACCGGCGACGATGCGCGCGGTGCGGGCCGGGGACGCGGAAGCGGGCGCGGAGGAGGGAGAGGAAGCGGAAGAGGCGGAAGAGACGGAGGAGGGCAGGGAGGCGGACGCGCCGGGCAGCGGGGCGCCCAGCGCGGGCGTCGGCACGTCCCCTATCGGCCCTGTCGGTCCCGTCGGCCCTATCGGTCCCGTCGGCCCCGCCGGACGCCGCAACGAGCCGTCGCCCGAGCCGTCACCCGGGCCCTCGCCCGGGCCGTCCGCCGCACGCGACGCACCGGAAGCGGCACCCGGCGCGGTCTCGTCGTGGCCGTGCTCCTGCGATCCGCGGTTCTTCGGGTCCACTGTCCTTGCCCCCCAGATGCGTGGCGTGCTGTAAGGCTCCCCGGCCTGCCTTCGCTTCTGGTCCGGTGCCGCCGTAGGGAATGTGTCCGGCGCTCACCGGACCCCGGGCCGTATCAGACGGCCTGGACCTGCTCACAGTATCCACCGCGCCGGAGGTGGCCCACGCCACCCCGGGTAACCCACCGGCCCCGGGGCAGGCGGTCCCCGCCGCTCAGACGCGCGGCAGGGACTCCGCCTCCAGTCCGCCTTCGATCGCGAGGATGCGGTGCAGCCGGGTGGCCACCAGCAACCGCTGCATCTGGGGCGGCACCCCGCGCAGCACCAGCCGTCTGCCCACCCGGCCGGCCCTGCGGTGCGCACCCATGATCACCCCGAGCCCGGTGGCGTCCCAGGAGTCCAGTTCGGTCAGGTCGAGGACGAGATCTCCGCCGCCCGCGTCGACGGCGGTGTGCAGGGCCGTACGGGCGTCCGCCGCGCTCCGGACGTCCAGTCGGCCCCCGACGACCAGCTCGGCGTGGTCGCCCCTGATGTGCATATGCGCTCCCCAATACGGTGCGTCGTGTCGTCAATGCGCCATTTCTGTCTACAGAACTGACTGCCTCTCACACGAGGAAGTTGCCGTCTGTAAGCGAACCGATACCGAATTCACCCAGGAGGGTGAGTTCCGGGCCTGGCGCCGCACCAAGGCCCTCAGTAGCGGTAGAAGCCCTCGCCGCTCTTCCGGCCGATGTCCCCCGCATCGACCATCCGGCGCATGATCTCCGGCGGTGCGAACTTCTCGTCCTGCGACTCGGTGTAGATGTTGTCGGTGGCGTGCAGCAGAATGTCCACGCCGGTGAGGTCGGCCGTCGCGAGGGGTCCCATCGCATGGCCGAAGCCCAGCTTGCAGGCGGTGTCGATGTCCTCGGCCGTGGCGACCCCCGACTCGTACAGCTTCGCCGCCTCCACCACGAGGGCGGAGATCAGCCGGGTGGTGACGAATCCCGCGACATCGCGGTTGACGACGATACAGGTCTTGCCGACGCCCTCCGCGAACTCCCGTGCGGCGGCCAGGGTTTCATCGCTCGTCTTGTGCCCGCGCACCAGCTCGCACAGCTGCATCATCGGCACCGGCGAGAAGAAGTGGGTGCCGACGACCCGCTCCGGGCGGCGGGTGGCCGCGGCGATCTTGGTGATCGGGATGGCCGAGGTGTTCGAGGCCAGGATCGTGTCGTCCTTGACCAGTTCATCGAGGGTCCGGAAGATCTCCCGCTTGACCTCGACCTTCTCGAAGACCGCCTCCACCACGACATCCGCGTCGGCGGCGGCGTCGAGGTCGGTCGTGGTGGTGATCCGGCCCAGCGCCCGCTCGGCCTCCTCCGCCGCCAGCTTGCCCTTGGCGACGAACTTGTCGTACGAGGCCCGGATGGTGTCCGTGCCGCGCCGCAGCGCCTCGTCGGTCACATCGCGCAGCACCACGTCCCAGCCGGCCTGGGCCGAGACCTGCGCGATACCGGACCCCATGAGTCCGGCTCCGATGACCGCGAGCTTCTTGGCCACGACACACTCCTTCTGATTCCGTCCGACTTGGTCACAATCCGATGTGCCGGACCTTAACGCCCGTTCACCCCCGCGGGCAGCCCCTCGTAACGCGCGTCACGGTGTGTTCTTCGCCGCATAGTTGAGGACCGTGTCGCTCAGGAGCGACTCCATGACGTCGACATTACGGAGGGCGTCCTCGGCGACCGCGTCCACACCGCCGCCCTCCGCGAGCCCGCGGATGATCGAGCGCAGCACCGCGTTCTGCAACCCGACGAGCTGGTGGGCGATGAACTCGGGCCTGGGGTCCCCGGGGTCGGCGGCGGCCTCCTCGCGCAGGGTGACCCCGAGTTGGTGGACCGCCTTGCCCTGGATCGCGAAGAGCCTGGCCATCAGCGTCGGGGACTCCACGATGACCTGCCGGAACCGGTCGTAGCCCTCGCTCAGCCCGACATAGGCGTGCCGTTCGCGGATGTCCTGGCGCAGCTGGTCCATCAGCGCCCGCGCCGCGGACTGTCCGGGCGCGCGGTCCCGTACGAGCCGGGAGGGGCGGTCGACGACCTCGTCCTCGCGGTCGACGAAGAGGTCCTCCTTGGTCGGGAAGTAGTTGTAGACCGTGTTGACGGAGACCTCGGCCGCCTCGGCGATCTCCGCGATCGTGACCGCCTCGAAGCCGCGCGCCATGAACAGCCCGGTCGCGACGTCCGAGATGTGCTGTCTGGTCTGCCGCTTCTTCCGTTCCCTGAGCCCTTCCGCCATGGCCTCATCCTAGCTTCGCTGGGGCTCATTGATTTTTGGGGTGATTGCAAAATTGGTGGGTCTCTGTTTTTCTGGGTCCCATGGCAGTCATCACGACGAACGGCCTCACCCACACCTTCCGGACCAGGCGCGGCCCCGTGGCGGCCGTGCGCGGTATCGACCTGACCGTCGAGCGCGGTGAGATCCTCGGCTTCCTCGGACCCAACGGAGCGGGCAAGACCACCACGCTGCGCATGCTCACCACGCTGCTCCCGCCCACCGGCGGCAGCGCCACCGTCGCCGGGCACGACCTCGCCCGCGATCCGGCCGGGGTGCGCCGGCGGATCGGCTATGTGGCCCAGTCCGGCGGGGTCGATCCGACCGTCTCGGTACGGGAGGAGTTGGTCACCCAGGGGCGGCTCTACCGGATGGGCAAGGCCGAGGCGGCCGCCCGCGCCGGGGAGCTGGCCCGGGAGCTGGGCCTGGCCGAGCTGCTGGACCGCCCCTGCGCCGCGCTCTCCGGCGGCCAGCGGCGGCGGCTGGACATCGCCCTCGGCCTGGTCCACCGGCCCGAGATCCTCTTCCTGGACGAGCCGACCACCGGGCTCGACCCCGGCAGCCGCGCCGACCTCTGGCAGCTGATCCGCGGGCTGCGAGCCGAGCACGGCATGACGGTCTTCCTGACCACCCACTACCTGGACGAGGCGGAGGCGCTGTCCGACCGGCTGGTCATCGTCGACCAGGGGCTGGTGGCCGCCGAGGGGACGGCGGAGCGGCTCAAGGCCGAGCACGGCGGCGCACCGGACGCCACCCTCCAGGACGCCTTCATCGCCATCACCGGGCGCGGCACCGCGCCCCGGAACCCCACCCCGCTCGCCGTCTGACCAGGACACCCGCCCCCGAGCCCCGGAAGAAGGCCCGATGCCTCATCTCGTCTCCGACACGGCCCTGATATTCGGCCGCTACGCCCGCCAGACGCTGCGCTCCAAACCCGCCCTGATCTTCGGGATGGTCCAGCCGCTGCTCTTCCTCGTCTTCTTCGGCCCGCTGCTCACCGATCTGCCGCTCGGCGGCCCGGCCGGCTCCTGGCAGACCGTCGTCCCCGGCATCCTCGTCCAACTCGGCCTGTTCAGCGCCTCGTTCACCGGCATCGGGCTGATCCTCGAGCGCCGTACGGGGGTCGTCGAACGGATGCGGGTCACCCCGGTCAGCCGACTGGCGCTGCTGATGGGCCGGGTGCTCAAGGACGTCGTACTGCTGCTGACGCAGTCCCTGGTGCTGGTGTGCGTCGCCGTGGCGCTCGGGCTGCGCGCCCCGGTGCCGGGCGTGGCGATCGGCTTCGTCTTCGTCGGCGTGCTGACCATCTCGCTCGCCTCGCTCTCCTACGCGCTGGCGATGCGGGTGGCCTCGCCGCAGGGGTTCGCGCCGGTCATCAACTCCGTCACCATGCCCGCGATGCTGCTGTCCGGGATCCTGCTGCCGATGTCGCTCGGGCCCCGCTGGCTCGACATCGCCTCGCACTTCGTGCCGTTCCGCTATCTCGTGGACGGGGTGCGGGCCGCCTTCGCCGGGGAGTACGGGGACGGGAAGATCGCGCTGGCCGCGCTGGTCGCCACCGCGCTCGCGGCGGTGGCCGTCACCCTCGGGGCGCGGCTCTTCCAGCAGGCCGGGGCGTAGGACCGCCGCGTAGGCTCGGAGCCATGGTCAATCTCACCCGTATCTATACGCGTACCGGCGACACGGGCTCCACCGCCCTCGGCGATATGAGCCGCACCGCCAAGACCGATTCGCGGATCGGCGCGTACGCCGACGCCAACGAGGCGAACGCCGCGATCGGGGTGGCCATCGCACTGGGCCAACTGCCCGCCGAGATCGTCAAGGTGCTGGTCCGCGTCCAGAACGACCTGTTCGACGTGGGCGCGGACCTGTGCACCCCGGTGGTGGCGGACCCCGCCCATCCACCGCTGCGGGTGGAACAGGGCTACATCGACAAGCTGGAGGCGGACTGCGACCGCTTCCTTGAGGGGCTGGAGAAGCTGCGCAGCTTCATCCTCCCGGGCGGCGCCCCGGGCGCGGCGCTGCTGCACCAGGCGTGCACGGTGGTGCGCCGCGCCGAGCGCTCCACCTGGGCGGCGCTCACCGAGCACGGGGACTCGATGAACGCGCTCACCGCCACCTATCTCAACCGGCTCTCGGATCTGCTGTTCATCCTGGCCCGCTCGGCCAACAAGGAGGTCGGCGACGTCCTGTGGGTCCCGGGCGAGAACCGCTGAAAAACCACGGGCCCCGCCGGCCCGGTCGCGCGTGGCAGCGCGGCGCCGGGGCCGACGGGGCGGGGCGGGGCTCGTCGTCGTCTGCCCGTTACGGGGGTTAGCGGGCAGACGACGCGGAGCGCTCCCGCTTGGGAAAGAGCGTGTAGCTGAGGGCGATGGCCACGTTGATGCCCATCAGGAACAGCATGTTCCGCTGCCAGTCGCGCAGCGAGCCGATCTCACCGTCGTCGCCGACGTACCAGATCCCGCCCTGGAGCAGGGCGAGGGCGATGACCGCGGCCAGCACCCAGCGCCCGGCGGTCTTCCACTCGTGCAGCGTGCGCGCCGCACCGTACTTCGCGGGCTTGACCGGCGGCGGCCCGCCGAAGAAGCGGTGCGCCACCCGGGCGTCGACCCATTTGACCGTCGAATGGCCGAGCGCGGCCGAGTAGCCGATGTAGACGGCGGCGAGACCGTGCTTCCAGTCCGGTTCCGCGCCGTTCCGCAGGTCGATCACGGTCGTCACAAACAGCACCACCTCCAGCACCGGTTCGCACAGGAGCACCACGGTGCTCGCCTTCGGCATCTTCGCCACGTAGCGCAGCAGAATGCCGATGCCCAGCAGCACCCAGAAGCCGACCTCACAGGCGATGATCAGCGCGACAACCACGATGTTTCCTCTCTCGCTCTGCCCTTGGTCCCAAGCCTCCCCGTCGATGGGGCCGCGCGCGTCGTCGGCGGCGATGAATCCCGACTGCATCCTTCGATGTACGCGGCCGGGCGGCGGGCCCGGCCCCAAGGGGGAGGTCCGACCGGCGCGCCACATGGTGTGATGGGTGCCATGCCGTCCCCTCCCCACCTCCCACGCCCACACCGGCATGACGTCCTCATAGGCCTGAGCGGACTGCTCGGCGGGGCCCTGATGTGGGCGGTGGGGGTGCACAACAACCAGTCGTTCTTCCACGCGCCCCGCTGGCTGGGGATGATCGCGCTGGTCGTGATCGCCGCGTGCGAGCTGCTGCGGCGCTCGAGGCCCCTCATCGGCCTGGGCGTGGGGACCGCGGCGCTCTCCCTGGACATCCTCAGCGGCGGGCTGGCCGTGACGTTCCTGATGTACACGGACCTGGTGTACTCGGCCGTCATGTACTCCGGCCCGACCGCCGCCCGGCGGATCCCCCGGATCTGCTGGCTCCTCACGGGCCTGGCCACCGTGGTGCCGCTGGCCATCTACAACGACCCCCTGGCGCTGCTGGTCGGCACGTTCGTCGCGCTGCTCACCCTCACCCCGGCGTGGACCGGGTCGGTGGTCCGCAACCACCGCGAGGAGGCCGCGGCCGCCCGGGTGGAGGCCGAACGGGTCGCGCTGCTGGCCGAGTTGGACCGGCGGGAGGCGGTGGCCTCGGAGCGCTCCCGGATGGCGCGCGAACTCCACGACATGGTGGCCAACCACCTCTCGGCCATCGCCATCCACTCCAGCGCCGCGCTCTCCCTGAAGGACCCCGCCGCGACCGACGAGGCGCTCGGCGTCATCCGGGAGAACAGCGTGCGCGGCCTGGCCGAGATGCGCCGGCTGATCGGGCTGTTGCGGGACCCCGGGGAGAGCTCGGAACCGGCCGCCACCTCCACGCTCGACGCGCTCGACACCCTGCTGGAGCAGGCCCGCACCAACGCCCGCCCCGGCGGCCAGGACATCGTCCTGAGCGACGAGCGGCCGGCCGGCGCCGCCCCGCTGCCCGCCCCGGTCGAGCTCGCCGCGTACCGCATCGTCCAGGAGTCGCTCACCAACGCCCTCAAGCACGCCGCGCCCGGCCGGGTGGACGTGACGCTGGCGCACCGCGCGGACGGCCCGCTCGAGGTCAGCGTCATCAGCCCGTACGGCGACCGCGAAGGCCCCCGGGCGCCCGGCTCCGGCACCGGGCTGATCGGGATGCGCGAGCGGGTGTCCCTGCTCGGCGGCACGCTCGACGCCGGTCCGGTCTCCGGGCCCGAGGGCATGGTGTGGCGGGTGCGGGCCGCGCTGCCGCTGGACGACGAGAGTGCGCAGAGCCTGAGCGCGCAGAGTGTGCCATGACCCTTCGAGACGACCAGGAGCCGCCGTGACCCCGCCCGCCCCGCCCGCCCGTCCCGCGTCCAAGCCGATCCGGGTGCTGGTCGCCGAGGACCAGGGCTCGGTCCGCTCCGGGCTGGTGCTGATCCTGCGGTCCGCCCCCGATGTGGAGGTGGTCGGCGAGGCGGTGGACGGCCTCCAGGCGGTGGAGATGGCCCGGGCGCTGCGCCCCGACGTGGTGCTCATGGACGTCCAGATGCCCCGGCTCGACGGGGTGTCCGCCACCCGCCAGGTGGTCGCCGAGCAGCTGGCCGATGTGCTGGTGCTGACCACCTTCGACCTGGACGAGTACGTCTTCGGGGCGCTGCGCGCGGGCGCCGCCGGGTTCCTGCTCAAGGACAGCGAGGCGGCCGATCTGATCGAGGCGGTCCGTACGGTGGGGCGCGGCGAGGGCATGATCGCCACCGCGGTCACCCGCCGTCTGATCGCGGAGTTCGCCCGGCCTCAGGCCGCCCCCTCCCCCACCGCGCCCAGCCCCGAGGTGCTCGCCACGCTCACCCCGCGGGAGCGGGAGGTGCTGGCCTGTCTGGGGCAGGGGCTGTCGAACGCGCAGATCGCGGAGCGACTCACGATGGCGGAGGCGACGGTGAAGACGCATGTCAGCCGACTGCTGAACAAGCTGGAGCTGCGCAGCAGGGTCCAGGCCGCGGTACTGGCCCAGGAACTGGGCGTGCGCTAAGCGCGCCAAGGGGCGCGGGGAACTGCGCGACCAGCCACGACGGCGCCGCAGTCGGCCGACGACGACACCTCCAGCGGACCCCTCAGGCCACGTTGACCCGCTGGCCAGGGGGCGCGGCCTCCAGCCAGGCCAGAAAGCCGGTCAGGGCGTCATCGCTCATGGCCAGCTCCAGCCGGGTGCCGCCATGCCGGCAGGCGAGCACCACCGCGTCGGAGAGCAGCGCCAGCTCCTCCTCGCCCTTGGGGGTGCGCCGCTCCAGCACCTCGATCGAGGCGCGCTCCAGGATTCGCCGGGGCCTCGGCGCGTAGGAGAAGACCCGGAACCACTCGACGCGGTCACCGTTGTAGCGGGCGACGCCGTACACCCAGCCCTTGCCGCTGGGCTCGGATTCGCCGGACGGTGGATCCCAGCGCAGTGAACAGTCGAAGGTTCCGCCGGACCGCTGGATCAGCCGCCGCCGGAGACCGAAGACGAAGAGTCCCACCACCACCAGCGCGACGACCACGCCGCCCACAAGCAGAGCGAGGACCATCTTCACCGACCTCCTCGCGTCATCCGGAAAAACCGCACCTGCATCGCCTCAGCCGCGGACCGCTGAAGGGGAGCTCCAGCGAGGTCCGCGGCTGAGGTTTTCCGACCGTACGTGACAGGCTCAGTGCGCTCCCGCCACCGCGCGCAGCCGGACGTCGGCGCGCCGCTCGGCGGCGGCGTCCGCCTCCGACTTGGCACGCTCCAGCGCCCGCTCCGCGCGCTTCACATCGATCTCGTCGGACAGCTCCGCGACTTCGGCCAGCAGTGAGAGCTTGTCGTCCGAAAACGAGATGAACCCACCGTGCACCGCGGCCACGACCGTTCCGCCGTCGACCGAACGGATGGTCACCGGGCCGGACTCCAGCACACCGAGCAGCGGCTGGTGGCCGGGCATGACGCCGATGTCACCCGATGTGGTGCGCGCGATGACCAAGGTGGCCGCACCGGACCAGACACTACGGTCCGCCGCGACCATCTCGACGTGCAGCTCAGCAGCCAACGTGGCTCCTCGGGTCTCTCCCCGCCGGGTCGGGCGGGGCTTTCGTCAAAGAATAACGGGCGTACGGAGAGGGGTGGGACCGGGCCCACCCCTCTCGCGGAGCTACCGGGCTCAGGAGACGCCCAGCTCCTTGGCCTTGGCCTTGAGGTCGTCCAGGCCACCGCACATGAAGAACGCCTGCTCGGGGAAGTGGTCGAACTCACCGTCGGCGATCGCGTTGAACGCGGCGATGGACTCGTCCAGCGGCACGTCCGATCCGTCGAGACCGGTGAACTGCTTCGCCGCGTGGGTGTTCTGCGACAGGAAGCGCTCGATACGGCGGGCGCGGAAGACGGTGAGCTTGTCCTCCTCGCCGAGCTCGTCGATGCCCAGGATGTTGATGATGTCCTGGAGGTCCTTGTACTTCTGGAGGATCGCGATGACCCGCGCGGCGCAGTCGTAGTGGTCCTGCGAGATGTAGCGCGGGTCCAGGATCCGGGACGTCGAGTCCAGCGGGTCCACCGCCGGGTAGATGCCCTTCTCCGAGATCGGCCGGGAGAGCACCGTGGTCGCGTCGAGGTGCGCGAAGGTGGTCGCCGGGGCCGGGTCGGTCAGGTCGTCCGCGGGGACGTAGATCGCCTGCATCGAGGTGATCGAGTGACCGCGGGTCGAGGTGATGCGCTCCTGGAGGATGCCCATCTCGTCGGCCAGGTTCGGCTGGTAGCCCACCGCGGAGGGCATCCGGCCGAGCAGGGTCGAGACCTCGGAACCGGCCTGGGTGAAGCGGAAGATGTTGTCGATGAAGAACAGCACGTCCTGCTTCTGCACATCGCGGAAGTACTCCGCCATGGTCAGACCGGCCAGGGCGACGCGCAGACGGGTGCCCGGGGGCTCGTCCATCTGGCCGAAGACCAGCGCGGTCTGCGGGAGCACGCCGGACTCGGCCATCTCCTCGATCAGGTCGTTGCCCTCACGGGTGCGCTCGCCGACACCGGCGAACACGGAAACGCCCTCGTGCAGCTTGGCCACACGCATGATCATTTCCTGGATGAGCACGGTCTTGCCGACGCCCGCGCCGCCGAACAGACCGATCTTGCCGCCCTTGACGTACGGGGTCAGCAGGTCGACGACCTTCAGACCGGTCTCGAACATCTCGGTCTTGGACTCGAGCTGGTCGAACGCCGGGGCCTTGCGGTGGATGGACCAGCGCTCGGTGACCTCGGACTCGGCCTCGGGCTCGTTGAGGATCTTGCCCAGGGTGTTGAACACCCGGCCCTTGGTGACATCGCCGACCGGCACCGTGATGCCGTCGCCGGTGTCGGTCACCGCGGCCTGGCGGACCAGACCGTCGGTGGGCTCCATGGAGATGGCGCGGACCAGGCCCTCGCCCAGGTGCTGGGCGACCTCGAGGGTGAGGGTCTTCTTCGCACCCTCCAGCGCCGGGTCGGCGACCTCGACGGTCAGCGCGTTGTAGATCTCCGGCATCGCGTCGACGGGGAACTCCACGTCGACGACCGGGCCGATGACCCGCGCGACGCGGCCGGCGGCCACAGCGGTTGGCTCAACAGTGGTGGTCATAGTGTCAGTCACTCCCCGCGGAGGCGTCGGCCAGTGCACTCGCGCCACCGACGATCTCGCTGATTTCCTGGGTGATGTCGGCCTGGCGGGCCGCGTTGGCAAGCCGCGTGAGCGACTTGATGAGCTCTTCGGCGTTGTCGGTCGCCGACTTCATCGCCCGCCGGGTGGCCGCGTGCTTGGAGGCGGCGGCCTGGAGCAGGGCGTTGTAGATACGGGCCTCGACATACCGGGGCAGCAGGGCGTCCAGGACGTCCTCGGACGACGGCTCGAAGTCGAAGAGCGGGAGGATCTCGCCCTTCTTCTCCTGCTCCTCCGCCTTCTCCGCGAGGCTGAGCGGCAGCAGCCGGTCCTGGACCGGGGTCTGCGTCAGCATCGAGACGAACTCGGTGAAGACGATGTGCAGCTCGTCCACGCCGCCCTCGGCCGTCTCCTTGAGGACGGCCTCGATCAGCGGGCCCGCGATCTTCTTGGCGTCCGCGTAGGTGGGGTTGTCGGTGAAGCCACCCCACGACTCCGTGACCTTGCGCTCACGGAAGGCGTAGTACGCCACGCCCTTGCGGCCGACGATGTAGGCGTCGACCTCCTTGCCCTCGCGGGTGAGCCGCTCGGTGAGCTCCTCGGCCGCCTTGATCACGTTGGACGAGTAGCCGCCCGCGAGACCCCGGTCGCTCGTGATGAGCAGGACCGCGGCCCGGGTCGGGTTCTCGCTCTCCGTGGTCAGCGCGTGCTGGGTGGTGGAGCCCTTGGCGACCGCGCCCACCGCCCGGGTGAGCTCGGTGGCGTACGGAGTCGACGCGGCCACCTGGCGCTGCGCCTTGACGACGCGCGAGGCGGCGATCATCTCCATCGCCCTGGTGATCTTCTTGGTCGCGGAGACGGACTTGATCCGCCTCTTGTAGACCCTCAGCTGGGCACCCATACTCAGTCCTCGCCCAGCAGCTTGCCGCCCGAGGTCTCGAACTGCCGCTTGAAGGAGTCCACGGCCTCGCCCAGCGCCTGAATCGTGTCGTCGGACATCTTGCCGCCCTCGACGATGCTGGTCAGCAGCGACTTGTGCTCACGGTGGAGGTAGTCGAGCAGCTCCCGCTCGAAGCGGCGGATGTCCTCGACCGGCACGTCGTCCATCTTGCCGGTGGTGCCGGCCCAGATGGAGACGATCTCGTCCTCGGTGGAGAACGGGGCGTACTGCCCCTGCTTCAGCAGCTCGACCATGCGCGCACCGCGCTCCAGCGACGCCTTGGAGGCCGCGTCCAGGTCCGAGCCGAAGGCGGCGAACGCCTCGAGCTCGCGGTACTGGGCGAGGTCCACCCGGAGGCGGCCGGAGACCTGGCGCATGGCCCGGTGCTGGGCGGAGCCACCGACCCGGGAGACCGAGATACCGACGTTCAGGGCCGGGCGCTGACCGGCGTTGAACAGGTCGGACTCCAGGAAGCACTGGCCGTCGGTGATGGAGATGACGTTGGTCGGAATGAACGCCGACACGTCGTTCGCCTTGGTCTCGACGATCGGCAGACCGGTCATCGAACCGGAGCCCATGTCCTCGGAGAGCTTGGCGCAGCGCTCCAGCAGCCGGGAGTGCAGGTAGAAGACGTCACCCGGGTAGGCCTCACGGCCCGGCGGGCGGCGCAGCAGCAGGGACACCGCGCGGTAGGCGTCGGCCTGCTTGGACAGGTCGTCGAAGACGATCAGGACGTGCTTGCCCTGGTACATCCAGTGCTGGCCGATGGCCGAGCCGGTGTAGGGGGCCAGGTACTTGAAGCCCGCCGGGTCGGACGCCGGGGCGGCGACGATCGTCGTGTACTCCAGGGCGCCGGCCTCCTCCAGCGCGCCGCGCACGGACGCGATGGTGGAGCCCTTCTGGCCGATGGCGACGTAGATGCAGCGGACCTGCTTCTTCGGGTCGCCGGAGCGCCAGTTGTCGCGCTGGTTGATGATCGTGTCGACGCACAGCGCGGTCTTGCCGGTCTGCCGGTCGCCGATGATCAGCTGACGCTGGCCACGGCCGATCGGGGTCATCGCGTCGACGGCCTTGTAGCCGGTCTCCATCGGCTCGTGCACCGACTTGCGCTGCATGACCGTGGGGGCCTGAAGTTCGAGGGCGCGGCGGCCCTCGGTCTCGATCTCGCCGAGGCCGTCGATCGGGGCACCCAGCGGGTCGACCACGCGGCCGAGGTAGCCCTCGCCGACGGCGACCGAGAGGACCTCGCCGGTGCGGTGCACCTGCTGGCCCTCCTCGATGCCGCTGAACTCACCGAGGACGACCGCACCGATCTCGCGCTCCTCGAGGTTGAGGGCGAGGCCGAGGGTGCCGTCCTCGAACTTCAGCAGTTCGTTCGCCATGGTCGAGGGAAGCCCCTCGACCTTCGCGATGCCGTCGCCGGCAACGCTGACCGTCCCGACCTCCTCGCGCGAGGCCGCGTCCGGCTTGTACGCCTGGACAAAGTTCTCCAGTGCGTCCCGGATCTCCTCCGGCCGGATCGTGAGCTCCGCCATCTGGGTTCCCTGCTCTCCTTGTTGGGCCCGAAGTGTTTGACTACGGCCCAACTCGGGCCGCTTACATGCTTGTTGAGTTGGTGGCTTAAGTCAGCCGGCCATCCGCCGGGTCGCCTCTTCGAGGCGGTCCGCGATGGTCCCGTTGATGACCTCGTCGCCGATGCGCACCGAGATCCCGCCGAGGACCTCGGGGTCCACGTCCAGGTTCAGATGCATCTTCCGTCCGTACAGCTTCCCCAGTGCGTCACCGAGCCGCTGCTTCTGCCGGTCGCTGAGCGGCACCGCGGAGGTGACGACCGCGACCGTACGGTCCCGGCGCGCCGCCGCCAGCTTGGACAGCTCGTCGAGACCCGCCTCCAGGCTACGACCCCGCGGATGGGTCACCAGACGGATCACCAGCCGCTCGGTCCGCTGGTCGGCGCGGCCGCCGAGCAGCTCGCCGACCAGGCCGGACTTGGCGGAGACGCTCGCGCGCCGGTCGGTGAGCGCACCGCGCAGCTCGGACGAGGAGGAGACGATCCGGCCGAACCGGAACAGCTCGTCCTCCACATCGTCGAGGGTGCCGGCCCGCTCGGCCGCGACCAGGTCGGCGGCGCTGGCCAGCTCCTCGAGCGAGTCCACCAGGTCGCGCGAGCGCGACCAGCGGGAACGGACCAGGCCGGAGATCAGGTCGATGGTCTCGCCGCCGACCTGTCCGCCCAGCACCCGCGCGGCAAGCTCGGCCTTGGCCTCGCCGGGCTGCGCCGGGTCGGTGAGGACCCGGCGCAGCGAGACCTCGCGGTCGAGCAGCGCGGTGACGGCGGCCAGCTCATCGGCGAGCTTCGTCGCGTCGACGGCGGTGTTGTCCGTCAGGGCGTCGAAGCGCTCGCGCGCGGCTGCCAGTGCCTCCCGGCTCGCTCCGTTCATCGGCCGGCCTCGGCCTTCGAGCCATCGGTCGCCTTCGCCTCGAGCTCGTCGAGGAACCGGTCGATGGTGCGGCTCTGCCGGGCCACGTCCTCGAGCGACTCACCGACGATCCGGCCGGCCAGGTCGGTGGCGAGCCTGCCCACGTCCTGGCGCAGGGTCTGGGCGGCCTGCTTCCGATCGGCCTCGATCTGCGAGTGACCGGCAGCGATGATCTCCTCACGCTGCCGCTGGCCCTCCGCGCGCATCTCGGCGATGAGCGCGGCGCCCTGCTCCTGCGCCTCCTGGCGCAGTCGCGCGGCCTCGTGACGGGCGTCGGCGAGCTGGGCTCGGTAGTCCTCGAGGACCTGCTGGGCTTCGGCCTGAGTGGCCTCGGCCTTCTCCATGCCGCCCTCGATCGCCTCGCGGCGCTCCTCCAGAACCCGGTTGATGTTCGGGAGGAGCTTCTTGGCGAGGAAGATGAAGACGATGGCAAAGGCGATCAGGCCGATGACCAGCTCCGGGATCGGCGGGATGAGGGGGTTCTCACTCTCCTCAGCCGCCACCTGTACCAGGGCGTTCACATCAGTGCCTTCCGTCTGTCGTGGTTAAAGCGGTCCGTTCAGGACTTGAAAAGGAAGCCCATGACGATACCGATCAGCGCGAGCGCCTCACAGAAGGCGAAGCCCATGATCTGGTTGGCGCGGATCAGGCCGGCCGCCTCGGGCTGACGGGCGAGGGCCTGGGTGCCGTTACCGAAGATGATGCCGACGCCGACGCCGGGGCCGATGGCGGCGAGACCGTAACCGATCGAGCCGAGGTTGCCGGTGATGCCGTCGGCGGCGAGGGTCTGGAGAGCGGACATGCCGGTTCTTCCTTTGCGTTTCATGGGCCGGTGGGGGTTGGCCACCGGACGTCTGATGGTCTGGGAGGCAGGTGTGCTCAGTGGTGCTCGGCGAGCGCGCCCTGAACGTAGTTGCAGGCCAAGAGCACGAAGACGTACGCCTGGACAGCCTGGATGAAGAGCTCGAAGGCGGTCAGCAGAATCGTCATCACGAAGGACGCGCCCGCGTAGGCGATCCCGATGCCGTTCAGCAGGTACCAGGAGCCGATGGTGAACATCAGCAGCAGCAGGTGGCCGGCGAACATGTTGGCGAAGAGCCGGACCGCGTGGGTGAAGGGCCGGATGATCACGTTCGAGAAAAACTCGATCACGACGATCATCGGCAGGATCGCGCCGAGCTCCTTGTCGTAGCCGGTGATGTTCTTCCAGCCGCCGACGAAGCCGTGCTTCTTGAAGGTCAGATACATCCAGAGGACGTAGACGATGGCGGCGAGACCGGCCGGGAAGGCGATGATCGACGTCACCGGGAACTGGGCGACCGGGATGATCGACCACAGGTTCATGATCCACACGAAGAAGAACAGCGAGACCATGAGAGGGACGTACTTCTCGCCCTCCTTCTTCCCGAGGGCCTCGTAGACCAGCCCGCGGCGCACGAAGTCGTAACCGGCCTCGCCGACCATCTGGAGCTTGCCGGGGACCACCTTGGCCCGGCCGAAAGCGGCCCAGAAGAACCAGACAATGGCGACGGTGCCCAGCAGCGCGAGCAGCATCGGTTTGTTGAAGTCGAATCCGCCCACCGAGAAGAGCGGCTCGAACTTGAACGAATGGAGTCCGGGTGCCGGGAAGCCGCACCCGTCGAAGATGTGGCAGTTCGTCTCGAAGGCGAGCGTCTGGTCAGAACTCACCGCGAGCTCCTTCAGCGTGGCGCATGGGTACGGCAACCTCGTTGTGTCGGCGCGGCACGCGGCCACGGAACGGCACTGGACTGGTCTTACGAATGTGGGGGCGGCTGATCGGCGCGTGGCCGAGTGGTATGGAGGGCATCAGCTGCATGGGCCGCCGATTCCGTCCCGTGAATTCCGGGGGTTCAGCTACCTGCGCCCGCTGTGCCTCAGATGGCACCGGACGATAGCAGGTGAGCGCACATGCTCTTATCCCGGCCCTACTTCTCACGGCGTGGACCCGGCGGGAGCGGACTTCTTCGCCCCCCCGGGCTTGCGTTCGTCCTCGGCTTCCGGCTCCACATAGAGGATCTTGGCCTTCATATGGGCACGGGTCTGCGCGCCGACCCACACCAGGGTCGCGGCGAGGAGTGCGAGGGCGAAAGCCTTGACGTTGAACAGCGTGGTGTCCTGGAACACCGCGAGCACGACCGCCACCAGCAGGAACTCGGCCATGAAGAGGACCATGCCCATGGCCTGGAAGAGATGGGGCAGGTGCTTCGCCGTGCGCTCCAGCACGATCAGCCCGGAAGCCATCACCACCGCGGCGACGAATGTGCCAAAGCCCGCGCCGATCGCTCCCTTGCCGCCTGCGAGCACAGAACCGACGGCGACGGCGACCACACCGGCGATGGCTGTGGGCACGGCGCAACTCAGGAGCGTTCTGGCGTCGTTGGACTGCATGAAGGGTTTCTCCGGCAAGTGTCGGAAGCAACGATTCGTCGTGGACGAGCGTATCCCCGGGGACAGAGGAGACCTCACGAGGAAGAGCCGTCGCCCTACGGCCCCTCGGTTCTCAGCACCGGGTTTAGTGAACGGTATCACAAACTATTTGATGAGGTCTTTACCCACCGGATGTGCTGCACGTCACACGGGAGAGTTATGGGGTGGGTACCTTGTTGACGCCGCCCTGTGATCTTCAGCGCTCTCGCCGGCCCCTTCGCCGGGGGCGATGACTGGGGACATCACGGCGATGACTGGGGAGATTACTGGGGTGTTCCGATGCGCCGGCGGTGAGTGAAGCGGGACCGGTCGCCGATCGCGGTGGCGCCGTTCACACCGTTCGCCCCACTGCTCGCGCCGTTGCCCGCGCCGCCGTTCACCCCGGAGCCCACCGGCCCGGGCTTGACCAACTCCGGCTTCGCGGCGGCGGGCCCGGCACCGGCCGTGGCCGCCACGGGCTCGGCAGCCGCCTCGGCGCCCCGCTCGGCCCTGGCGATCCGGTTGGCGCGGCGGTAGCGCGGCGGAACGAACGCCTCCGCCCAGCGCGGAACGCGCGGGGTGAACCGCGGCAGCAGCAACAGCACCAGACCGACCCCGCTCAGCGCCACGATCGCCAGCACGAACCACACACCGGCCGAGTTCACCGAGTACGCCACGGCGCCGAAGGCGATCAGCGCCGACCAGAAGTACATGATCAGGACGGCCCGGCTGTGCGAGTGGCCGATCTCCAGCAGCCGGTGGTGCAGATGGCCGCGGTCGGCGGCGAACGGCGACTGACCGCGCCAGGTGCGCCGGACGATCGCCAGCACCAGATCGGCGAAGGGCACCGCGATGACGGTCAGCGGCAGCAGCAGCGGGATGTAGACCGGGACGGTGGCGTGCACCGCGGCCTGCTCGGACCCCTCGAACAGCTTCATCGCGTCCGGGTCCACCTGGCCGGTGATGGAGATGGCGCCCGCCGCCAGCACCAGGCCGATCAGCATCGAGCCCGAGTCGCCCATGAAGATCCGCGCGGGGTGGGCGTTGTGCGGCAGGAAGCCCAGGCACATGCCCATGAGGACGGCGGCGAACAGGGTGGCGGGCGCGGCCGCCTCCAGGCCGTAGCCGTACCAGATGCGGTACGCGTACATGAAGAACGCCGCGGCGGCGATGCACACCATCCCGGACGCCAAACCATCAAGCCCGTCAACGAAGTTGACCGCGTTGATGGTGATGACGACCAGCGCCACGGTGAGCAGCGTGCCCTGCCAGGGCGTCAGCGAGACCGGTCCCACACCGGGCACCGGAAGCCACAGGATGGTCAGACCCTGGAGCACCATCACACCGGCGGCGATCATCTGACCGCCCAGCTTGATCAGCGCGTCCACGCCCCACTTGTCGTCCAGCACCCCGAGCAGCCAGATCAGCCCGGCGCCGGACAGCAGCGCCCGTGGCTCGTTGGAGACCTCGAAGACGTCCTTGAGGTTGGTCAGGTGGGCGGCGACCAGCAGCCCCGCGCAGAGCCCGCCGAACATGGCGATGCCGCCGAGCCGTGGCGTGGGCTCACGGTGCACATCACGGGCGCGGATCTCGGGCATCGCACCGGCCGCGATGGCGAATTTCCGCACCGGCCCGGTCAGCAGATAGGTGACCGCGGCCGTGACGCACAGAGTCAGCAGGTATTCACGCACAGGCTGCCCCAGAGGTATCGCTGGCCATCACAGCCCCACACCCTATGCGTGTCCGACGCCTCGCGGTGAACGTACTTACAGACGTCCTACACCTTCGGATGGTTGCATGATTCGACCCTCGTCCGGATAGGGCGGAAATCTCCCGGCCAGTTCCGCCACCTTTTCCCGTACCACGCCCTCGTCCCGCAGGACGGTTCCCATGAGATGGGCTATGCGCTCCATTTCAGGCGCTCGCATTCCCTGGGTGGTCACCGCGGCGGTGCCAAGACGCAGCCCCTTGACGCATCCCCGGGGCTCGGTGGCGGACGCCAGCGCGCAGGTGTCCAGGACGATCCCGGCGGCCGCGCAGCGGCCCTTCGCGGTGCGCCCGTCCAGGCCCAGCGGGGCCGGATCGGCGGTGATCATATGGGTGTCGGTGCCGCCCGTGGTGACCGCCAGACCCTCCCCGACCAGGGCGTCCGCCAGTACCCGGGCATTGGCCACCACCCGTCGCGCATAGGCGGTGAAGGCAGGCGCCGCGGCCTCGCCGAACGCCACCGCCTTGGCCGCGACGGTGTGCATCTGGGCCCCGCCCTGGGTGAACGGGAACACCGCCCGGTCCACTCGCTCGGCGAGCTCCGCACCGCACAGCAGCATCCCGCCGCGCGGCCCGCGCAGCACCTTGTGTGTCGTTGCGCACACCACGTCCGCGTACGGCACCGGGGACGGCGCCGCCTTCCCCGCCACCAGGCCGATCGGATGGGCGGCGTCGGCGATGAGATAGGCGCCCACCTCGTCCGCGACGGCACGGAACGCGGCGTAGTCCAGATGGCGGGGATAGGAGATCGAACCGCAGACGATCGCCTTCGGGCGGTGGGCGTGAGCGAGCCCCCGCAGCTGCTCGTAGTCGATCAGGCCGGTCGCCGGATCGACCCCGTAGCCGATGAAGTCGAACCAGCGGCCGGAGAAATTGGCGGGCGAGCCATGGGTGAGATGGCCGCCGTGCGGCAGCGCCATCGCCAGCACCGTGTCCCCGGGCCGCAGCAGCGCGGCGTAGGCGGCCAGCACCGCGGACGACCCCGAATGCGGCTGCACATTGGCGTGCTCGGCGCCGAACAGCGCCTTCGCCCGGTCCTGGGCCACCCGCTCGGCGATGTCCACGATCTCGCAGCCCCCGTGGTGGCGGGCGCCGGGATACCCCTCGGCGTACTTGTTGGCCAGCGGGGAGGCGAGCGCCGCCAGCACGGCCGGCGAGGCGTAGTTCTCGGCCGCGATCAGCTGGAGTCCGCCGGAGACGCGGTCGATCTCGCTCAGGATGATTCCCGCCAGCTCCGGGTCCTGGCGGGCGAGGCCCCCGAAATCGGGGCCCCAGGGGATGACGGCCATGGCGTGCTCACAGCCTTCGGAGGGGACGGCGGGTCGACGCTTGGGTGGTCACCCCCAATGTAGGCCCCGCGACGCCGCACGGCGCGCCGTACGGCCCGGGAAGGGCCCCTACGCGGTGTCCGGTGGGTCTTTCCCCTCCCCGCCCCTTCCCGTTACCAAGGGCTTCGCCCCTGGACCCCGGGATCCAGGGGCGAAGCCCCGCCTTCCAGCCCCTCCAGGGGGCACCTCCCAGCGGTAGCTGGGGGAGATTGAGGAGCGGGGTCTGGGGCGGAGCCCCCCACGCGGCGGAGCCGCATATCGTCAGGTGTCGGGAAGGGGCGGGTAGGGGACAGTAGCCCGCCGCAGGACTCAAGATCCGTCGGCCCCCCGGGGGCTACGCGGGGGCGGGAACGCCCGTCAGTGCCGTGACGACCGGGTCCAGGGCCTGGTTGATCTCGTCCCCGATGGAGCGGAAGAAGGTGATCGGCGCCCCGTACGGATCGTGCACCTCGTCCGCCTCCTCGTTGGGCGCCAGCAGCCAGCCGCGCAGCGCGGCCGCCGCCTGTACCAGGGCGCGGGCGCGCTCCACCACACCGCCCGCCTCCTCCGGGTCGGGCAGCGTCGCGGGGTCTATGGCCCGCACCAGCCGGGTGAACTCCTTGAGCGTGAAGGTGCGCAAGCCAGCCGAGTGGCCCATCGAGATCACCTGCGCCCGGTGGTCGCGGGTGGCGGTCAGCACCAGATCGGCGCGGATGACGTGCTCGTCCAGCAGCTCACGGCCGAGGAAGCCCGCCGGGTCGGCCCCGAAGTCGGTCAGGACCGTCGCGGCGTGCGCCTCCATGGGCGCGCCCTCATGGCCCCAGGTGCCGGCGGACTCCACGATCAGACCGCGGGTGCGGACACTTCCGAGGCGGTGGGCGAGGGCATGCCGGGTCAGCCGCTCGGTGATCGGCGAGCGGCACACATTGCCGGTGCTGACGTGGAGGATGCGGAAGGTGGCCTCGGCGTTCTTCTCACGGTGTTCCGCTATGCCACGCCCCTCAGGGGCTGTCAATTGGCCACCTCGAGGTCGGGTACGACCTCCCGGAGCTGCTCGGCGGTGAGCGCGCCCGCCCGGAGCAGCACCGGCACCTTGCCGGTCACATCGACGATCGAGGAGGGCACGGCGGCCGGGGTCGGACCGCCGTCCAGGTACACCGAGACGGAGTCCCCCAGCATGTCCTGGGCGGCGTCGCAGTCCTGCGGGGAGGGGTGTCCGGTCAGATTGGCGCTGGAGACCGCCATCGGGCCGAAGTCCGTCAGCAGCTCGATCGCCACCGGGTGCAGCGGCATCCGGACCGCCACGGTGCCCCGGGTCTCCCCCAGGTCCCAGGTGAGCGACGGCTGGTGCCGGGCGACGAGGGTGAGCGCGCCGGGCCAGAAGGCGTCCACCAGCTCCCAGGCCATCTCGGAGAAGTCGGTGACCAGTCCGTGCAGCGTGTTCGGCGAGCCGACCAGCACCGGAGTGGGCATGTTGCGGCCGCGCCCCTTGGCCTCGAGCAGATCGCCGACCGCCTCGGCGTTGAAGGCGTCCGCGCCGATCCCGTAGACGGTGTCGGTGGGCAGCACGACCAGTTCGCCGCGGCGGACGGCGGAGGCGGCCTCGCGCAGGCCGGTCTTGCGGTCGGTCGCGTCCCCGCAGTCGTATCGCCGTGCCATTTAACGGACCTCCTCGTACGTGGCCAATGTGTGGTGCGGTGCCGCCGTCACGGCATGGCCTTCCGCGCGGTGGCGAACCGGGGCCGGTTGTTCAGGTCGGGGTGGTCGGCGGCGTCCGCCCAGCCACGCTCCTCGGTGAAGATCCACGGCACCTGGCCGCCCTGGGTGTCTGCGTGCTCGATGACCACCACGCCGCCGGGGCGCAGCAGCCGGTGGGCGGTGCGCTCCAGGCCACGGATGACATCGAGGCCGTCCTCACCGGAGAAGAGCGCGAGCTGGGGGTCGTGATCGCGGGCCTCCGGCGCCACGTACTCCCACTCGGTCAGCGGGATGTACGGCGGGTTGCTGATGACGAGGTCCACCTGCCCGTCGAGCTCGGGCAGGGCCGTCAACGCGTCCGCGTGATGGAGAACGACGCGGGACCCCTCGACGTTCTTGCGCGCCCAGCGCAGGGCGCCCTCGTCCAGCTCCACGGCGTGCACCCGGGAGCGCGGCACCTCCTGGGCGAGCGCGAGCGCGATGGCCCCGGAACCGGAGCACAGGTCGACGATGAGCGGTTCGACGACGTCCATGGCGCGCACCGCGTCTATCGCCCAGCCGACCACCGACTCGGTCTCCGGCCGGGGCACGAAGACCCCCGGCCCGACCTGGAGCTCCAGATAGCGGAAGAAGGCGCGGCCGGTGATGTGCTGAAGGGGTTCGCGGGCCTCGCGGCGGGCCACCGCCTCCCAGTAGCGGGCGTCGAAGTCGGCGTCGGGCACGCCGTGCAGCTCTCCCCGCTTGACGCTGTGCACAAAGGCGGCGAGCTCCTCCGCGTCGAAGCGCGGTGAGGGCACGCCCGCGTCGGCCAGCCGCTGAGTGGCCTGCGCCACCTCGGCGAGCAGCACGTTCACTGAATTCCTCCAGCCGGTCCGGACAAGGGCACGAAGCGTTGATCAGTGGGTGGCGCTAGCCCGCGGCCGCCAGCTTGGCGGCCGCGTCGGCATCGACGCACGCCTGGATGACCGGGTCGAGTTCACCGTCGAGCACCTGGTCCAAGTTGTACGCCTTGAAACCGACACGATGGTCCGAGATCCGGTTTTCCGGGAAGTTGTACGTACGGATGCGCTCGGACCGGTCGACGGTGCGGACCTGGCTGCGCCGCGCGTCCGACGCCTCCCGCTCGGCCTCCTCCTGGGCCGCGGCCAGCAGCCGCGAGCGCAGGATGCGCAGCGCCTGCTCCTTGTTCTGGAGCTGGCTCTTCTCGTTCTGGCAGGAGACGACGATGCCGGTGGGCAGGTGGGTGATGCGTACCGCGGAGTCGGTGGTGTTGACCGACTGGCCGCCGGGTCCGGAGGAGCGGTAGACGTCGATCCGCAGATCGTTGGGGCCGATCTCGACCTCCACCTCCTCGGCCTCCGGCGTGACCAGCACACCGGCCGCGGAGGTGTGGATACGGCCCTGGGACTCGGTGGCGGGCACCCGCTGCACCCGGTGCACCCCGCCCTCGTACTTCAGCCGGGCCCAGACGCCCTGGCCGGGCTCGATGGCGCCCCTGGCCTTGACCGCGACCTGGACGTCCTTGTAGCCGCCGAGGTCGGACTCGTTGGAGTCGATGATCTCGGTCTTCCAGCCGATCCGCTCGGCGTACCGCAGATACATCCGCAGCAGGTCGCCGGCGAACAGCGCGGACTCCTCGCCGCCCTCCCCGGCCTTGACCTCCAGGATGACGTCCTTGTCGTCGCTCGGGTCGCGCGGGACGAGCAGCAGCCGCAGCCGGTCGGTGAGCTGCTCGCGGCTCTGCTCCAGCTCCTTGGCCTCGTCCACGAAGTCGGGGTCGTCCTGGGCCAGCTCGCGGGCGGTCTCGATGTCGTCCCCGGCCTGCTTCCAGGCGCGGTAGGCGGAGATCACCGGGGTCAGCTCGGCGTAGCGCTTGTTGAGCCGCCGTGCCTCCCGCTGGTCGGCGTGGACCGCGGGGTCGGCGAGCCGCTTCTCGAGGTCGGCGTGTTCGCCGATGAGTTCCTCGACCGCCTCGAACATCGGGGGGCTCCCTGAGTGGTCTGCGTGGTGTTGCGGAAAGTTCCGGAGGGCCGGTGACGACAAAACGCCGGTCCGGTCGCCCCAGGGAAGGGGCGACCGAAGACCGGCGCCGTGCGGGTCGCTACTTCTTGGCGGACCCGGCGTTCTTGCCGAAGCGGGCCTCGAACCGCGCCACGCGGCCACCGGTGTCGAGGATCTTCTGCTTGCCCGTGTAGAACGGGTGGCACTCGGAGCAGATGTCGGCACGGATGGTGCCGCCGCCCACGGTGCTACGGGTGGTGAAGGAGGCGCCACAGGTGCAGCTGACCTGCGTCTCGACGTACTCCGGGTGGATGTCGCGCTTCAAGGGAATCTCCTAGGTTCGGGAGGGCACCGGGTCGACGGGCGGATTGCCTGTCGTGAACCGGGACCGACGATCCAGTTTGCCAGTACTGGCCGCATCCCCCAAAACCGGGGGGCGGACCCGGATATTCCCGGCCCGCCCCGGAGGCTGTCCGACGCCCTCGAATGACCCGGACGACCCTATTTGACGACCTTGCCCGCGCTGGTGGCGTCGCCCGCGGAGCCCTTGGTGGCGGAGGCGGGAACCGGCTGGTCATGGCGGAGCGCGGTCCATATCAGCTTGGCCTTGCGCTCCATGGGCAGCACCCGGGCCGGGTTCTGCGGGTCGTACTCGACCGGCAGCGTGGTCATCTTCATATTGCCCGAGCCGATGCCCTTCAGGGATTCGGCGAAGCCCTTCAGCTTGCTCACCGAGGCCAGCTCCGAGTCGGTGGTGAGGGCCTTGGTGGAGGTGTCCGCGAGGTCGTAGAGCTTCTTCGGGTTGCCGAACAGGTCCACGTGCTTGACCTGGTCCAGCAGCGCCTTGACGAACGCCTGCTGGAGCTTGATCCGGCCGAGGTCGCTGCCGTCGCCCACGCCGTGCCGGGTGCGCACCAGGCCGAGCGACTGCTCCCCGTCCAGGGTGTGCGGGCCGGGCTCCAGGTCGAGGTGGCTCTTGGGGTCGTGGATCGGGGCGGTGGTGGTGATGTTGACGCCGCCGAGGTCGTCTATCAGCTGCTTGAAGCCGGAGAAGTCGACCTCGAGGAAGTGGTCCATGCGTATGCCCGTCATGGACTCGACGGTCTTGATGGTGCAGGCCGGACCGCCGGCCTCATAGGCGCTGTTGAACATGGCCGCCTGCACGGCGGGCGTCTGCTGCCCGCCCTTGCTGGTGCAGGACGGCCGCTCTATGAGGGTGTCGCGCGGGATGCTGATGACGCTGGCCTTCTTGTGGCCCTTGTAGACGTGGACGATCATCGCCGTGTCGGAGCGCGAGGTGCCCTCGTCCGTGCCGTACTTGGCGTTCTTGCCGGCCCGGGAGTCGGAGCCGAGGACGAGGATGTCCATCGAGCCGTTGTCGACGTCCTTGGGACGGTTGGTACCGAGGGCGGCGTTGACGTCGACGCCGGTGAGGTTCCCGTTCAGCTTGTAGTAGAGGTAGCCGAGTCCGGCACCGCCGAGCACCAGCACGGCGGCCAGCGTCCACACCGTGTAGAGCACGGCCCTGCGGCGCGTGCTGGTCCGCTTGCGACGGCGTCCCGCCGCCGAGCCGCGGGCGCGGTGGCGGCCCGGGCTCACCGGTGCGTTCCTGCTGTCCTCGGCCATGTGCTCCTCAGTCCTCTTTGTTGCCCCGAGTACCCCCAGCCGTCGCGGTCAGGCGTGGCGTCACATTGCGTTGCGCGGTGGAGTCAGCCTGTGTTCGGGCCCCGTATTCCGACCTGACAGATGGCAGGCCGGCCGCCAGGGTTGCATATCCGCGATGGCCGGTTTTCGCGTGGGCCGCCGAGCGCACCGTTCGTCCCCTTCGTCCGCCTTACCGCTCTGACCTGCACTTTCGCGGGCGATAACATGATCAGAACCGGTCCGTGGCCTAGCCGGAAGATGTGGCTCACCTCTCATGGAACGCAGCGAGGCCCCCCGCGGTGCGGGGGGCCTCGGCTACGGAGCGTTCCGGCGGGTGTCCGGTCAGTCGCCGTTGTTGCCCGGGGTGGGCGTGGTCTTGGCGATCTGCATCAGGAACTCGGCGTTCGACTTCGTCTGCTTCATCTTGTCCAGCAGCAGCTCGATCGCCTGCTGGGAGTCGAGCGCGTGCAGCACCCGGCGCAGCTTCCAGACGATGTTGAGCTCTTCCGGCGCCAGCAGGATCTCCTCCTTGCGGGTGCTGGACGGGTCGACGTCCACCGCCGGGAAGATGCGCTTGTCGGCGAGCTTCCGGTCGAGCTTGAGCTCCATGTTGCCGGTGCCCTTGAACTCCTCGAAGATCACCTCGTCCATGCGCGAGCCGGTCTCGACCAGCGCGGTGGCCAGGATGGTCAGCGAGCCGCCGTCCTCGATGTTGCGCGCGGCACCGAAGAACTTCTTCGGCGGGTAGAGCGCGGTCGAGTCGACACCACCGGACAGGATGCGGCCGGAGGCGGGCGCCGCCAGGTTGTACGCACGGCCCAGGCGGGTGATCGAGTCCAGCAGGACGACCACGTCATGACCCAGCTCGACCAGGCGCTTGGCCCGCTCGATCGCCAGCTCCGCGACGGTGGTGTGGTCCTCGGCCGGGCGGTCGAAGGTCGAGGAGATGACCTCGCCCTTGACCGACCGCTGCATGTCGGTGACCTCTTCCGGCCGCTCGTCGACGAGGACGACCATCAGATGGCACTCGGGGCTGTTGCGGGTGATCGCGTTGGCGATCGCCTGCATGATCATGGTCTTACCGGTCTTCGGCGGGGCCACGATCAGACCGCGCTGGCCCTTGCCGATCGGCGCGACCAGGTCGATGATCCGGGTCGTCAGCCCGCCGGCCTCGGTCTCCAGACGCAGCCGGTCCTGCGGGTAAAGCGGCGTCAGCTTCCCGAACTCCGGCCGCCCGCGCCCGGTTTCGGGCGCCATGCCGTTCACCGAGTCCAGCCGCACCAGCGCGTTGAACTTCTCGCGGCGCTCGCCCTCGCGCGGCTGACGGACCGCACCGGTGACGTGGTCGCCCTTGCGCAGGCCGTTCTTGCGGACCTGGGCGAGCGAGACGTACACGTCGTTCGGGCCCGGGAGGTAGCCGGAGGTCCGGATGAACGCGTAGTTGTCGAGGATGTCGAGGATGCCCGCGACGGGGATCAGCACATCGTCCTCGGACACCTGCGGCTCATTGCCGAAGTCGTCACGGCCGCGGCGGCCACGCCGGTCGCGGTAGCGGCCGCGGCGCCCGCGCCGCCCGCCCTCGAAGTCGTCGTCGCTCTCGTCGGCGCGCTGCTGGCCCTGGCCGCGCCCGTCGCGCTGCTGACGGCCGCCGCCCTGCTGGCCGTCCTCGCCCTTGCCGCGGCGGTCGCCGCGGTCACCGCGGTCGCCGCGCTGGCGGTCCCGGCGGTCGCCCTTCTGGCCGCGCTCCTGGCGGTCACCGCCCCTGGCGCCCTTGCCCTCGGCGGTGTCGGCGGCGGCCTCGGCCTTCCCGTCGCCCTTGGGCTCGGTCCTGGCCTCGGTCTTGGCGGAGACGTCGCTGCGCGCCTCCGTCTTGGTCTCGACGGCGGTGGCCGTGCCCCCGGCGTCGGGGGTGGTGGCGGGCGCGGTGGCCCGGCGGCGGCGGCGCTCACCGGCCGGCTGCTCATCGCCGGCGGGCTCACCGGGCTGGCCGGGGATCTCGATCTGCGCCTGCGCCGCGGCCTTCTCCTCGGCATCGGCCTTGTCGGCCTTCTCCGCCTTCCCGGCGGACTTCGAGGACTTGGCGCCGGTCTTCTCCTCGGCGTCGTCGCCCGTGCGGGCGCGGGAGGTGGTGCGGCGCTTCGGCTTGGTCACCCCCTCCGCGTCGGACGGAGTGCTCTCGGAGCCCTGGGCGGAGCCGGAGCCCGCGGCCTGCTTCTCCTTGATGACCTCGATCAGCTGGCCTTTGCGCATCCGCGCGGTGCCCTTGATGCCAAGGCTCGAGGCGAGCTGCTGAAGCTCGGCCAGGACCATGGCGTCGAGGCCGGTGCCCGAGCGGCGTCGCCGCGGGGCAGCGCCAGTGGCAGCACCGTTGGCGGGCGCGGAAGCGTCCGTGGCGGGCGCGTTGTTGCCGACACCGCTGTCGGAGGTGCCGGAGGCGTTCACGCCCATCAGATCGGTGGTGTCGCTCACGAAGGGTCCTTCCCTGGAGCGGGCGTCGGCCTGTCTGGCTCGGCGACCGGTTGTGCTGTCCGGCTGTGGTCCTTCGGTTACGGACCGGGCCGGGGCGGTGGTCCGCCGGGTACGGCGGAGAGATCAGTTCATGGTTCCGACGCGGCGGAGGATTCACGAGAATCCGCCACGCCGATTCCGGAGCGTGCTCGATACTGCTCAGGCAGGCTGCTCAGGCAGTGGGGGAGGCTCCCGGAAGAAGGGTGGTCCCTGATGGGGACACTGCGCACCTCGCCTCCGAGTACATCCAAGAGGCATCCAGTGCAGACTTGAGGTTAACACTACCGGATCCAACAAACATTCCCCCTCTCCAAGACCGGCTATCGAGTTTTCCCGGCTCCGGGACACCCCGGATCGCGGTGTCAGGTGAGCGGCAGAACACTCGCCCCCCCGGCGTCGAGAGCCAGCCGGTTGGCCGCCCACCCCTCGCCCGCCAGCCGTGCGACCTTGTCGGCCGCACCGTCCTCGACCAGCGCGAGCACCGTGGGGCCCGCACCGGAGATGACCGCGGGGACGCCGTCCGCCCGCAGTCGGTTCACCAGGCTCACGCTCTCGGGCATCGCCGGAGCGCGGTATTCCTGGTGCAGTCGGTCCTCCGTCGCGGCGAGCAACAGCTCGGGACGCCTGGTCAGGGCCTCGACAAGCAGTGCGGCCCGGCCCGCGTTGACCGCGGCGTCCACATGCGGGACGGTGCGCGGCAGCAGGCCGCGGGCGGTCTCGGTGAGCACCGGCCGACCGGGGACGAAGACCACCGGAACGATGGAATCCGCGGGGTCCATCCTGATCGCCCTGGCGGACCCCGCGTCCGTCCAGGCCAGGGTGAAGCCGCCGAGCAGACAGGCTGCGACATTGTCGGGGTGGCCCTCGATCTCGGTGGCCAGCTCCAGCATCGCCGCGTCGTCGAGCCGCTCGGCGCCGCCTATGGTCACCGCGCGAGCGGCGACGATCCCGGCGCAGATGGCGGCGGAGGAGGAGCCCAGGCCCCGGCCGTGCGGAATGCGGTTGGCGCAGACCAGCTCCAGGCCGCGGGGCTGCCCGCCCAGCAGGTCGAAGGCGGTGCGCAGGGAGCGTACGAGCAGATGGTTCTCATCACGCGGGAGCGACTCCGCGCCTTCACCGGCGATGTCGACGTGAAGACCGGAGTCGGCCACCCGGACCACCACGTCGTCGTAGAGGCCCAGGGCCAGGCCGAGGGCGTCGAAGCCAGGACCGAGATTGGCGCTCGTGGCGGGGACGCGCACTCGGACGGCGGCGGCGCGGAACGCTGGACCGGCCATCGCTCGATGACTCTCCTTGTGGTTACGTGCGATTGCTCGAAGAGGTACGGAACACCGCGAGGGCCGTGACAAGTACGGCGACGCCGCGCAGAGGCGATCGCTCTGCGTCGGGGCGGATTCAGTACAGCCTATCGAAGGAAGGTTCTGTGGCGACATAGGGCGCACGGGAGGCGCACGATGCGTGTCGCGCTCCCTGCCATCGTCCGCGACCACTCTACTGGAGCCCTCCGCGCGCCCTCGCGCTTCTCTGCCACCACTTGAGTGGATCTTTAGAAAAGCGCCGTGGGAGGGGCTGGAGGGGCTGGGTGGCGTACCCAGGGAGGGCCCGGCGGGCGGGGGCCGACGTGCACGCGGAGGGCCCGGCGAGCCCGAGGGCCGACGCGGACGCGCGGGGGTCGGCGGGCCGGGCCGGGGGCCCGCCGTAACCCTCGTCGCGCCAGGTCCCCGGCCCTGCTCAGGGCCGGTTCGCGGCGACCCGGCCTGCTCAGGGCCGGTTCGCGCGGCGCGTCAGGCCAGTCCGAGCCGTACGGCCGCGGCGTCCGCGTCCACCGGGACCACGACCGGCTGCGGCGCACCCGCCACCGCCCAGTCCGGGTCCTTGAGCCCGTTCCCGGTCACCGTGCAGACGATGCGCTGGCCCGGGTCGACCAGCCCCTGCTCGGCCGCCTTCAGCAGACCCGCCACGCTCGCCGCGGAGGCGGGCTCGACGAAAACGCCCTCCTGGGCGGCGAGCAGCCGGTACGCGGCGAGGATCTGACGGTCGGTCACCTCGTCGATGAGGCCGCCGGACTCGTCGCGCGCCTGCTCGGCGAAGGTCCACGAGGCCGGGTTGCCGATGCGGATGGCGGTGGCGATGGTGCTCGGCTCCTTGACCGGCTCACCACGCACGATCGGCGCCGCGCCGGACGCCTGGAAGCCCCACATCCGGGGCGTACGGGAGGCGTGCGGTTCGCCGTCGGCGAACGGCGCCGCGTACTCCGTGTAGCCCTTCCAGTAGGCCGTGATGTTGCCCGCGTTGCCGACCGGCAGCACATGGATGTCGGGCGCGTCCCCGAGCATGTCCACGATCTCGAAGGCGGCGGTCTTCTGGCCCTCGATCCGGGCCGGGTTGACCGAATTGACCAGCGCCACCGGGTACTTCTCCGACAGCCCGCGCGCCAGCGTCAGACAGTCGTCGAAGTTGCCGTCGACCTGGAGGATCTTCGCGCCGTGGACGAGGGCCTGGCCCATCTTGCCCAGCGCGATCTTCCCCTGCGGGACCAGCACCGCGCAGACCATCCCGGCCCGTACGGCGTACGCCGCCGCCGAGGCCGAGGTGTTGCCGGTCGAGGCGCAGATGACGGCCTTGGCGCCGGCCTCCTTGGCCACGCTGATGGCCATCGTCATCCCGCGGTCCTTGAACGACCCGGTGGGGTTGGCGCCCTCGACCTTGAGGTGCACCTCACAGCCGGTGCGCTCGGAGAGCACCTGCGCGGGGACCAGCGGCGTGCCGCCCTCGCGCAGGGTGACGACGGGGGTGGTCCCGCCGACCGGGAGGCGGTCGCGGTACTCCTCGATGATCCCCCGCCAGCCGTGCCACTGGCGGGTGCCGGACATTCGAGGCCCGGCGTCGGCGATTGCGTTCATGATTTCCCTTACTCTCCGCTCACCCTCTGTTCGGCCTCAGCGCGGCCGCTGCCCGGCGTCTGCTCGCCCACTGTTCGCCCATGGCTCGTCCTCCACCCGTCCTCTGCTCGCCCTCGACCGGCCCTCTACTCGCCCTCGACCCGCATGATGCTCGCGACATCGCGGACGGTGTCGAGCCGGCGGAGCGCCTCCACGGTCGCCGACAGCGCGGCGTCGCTCGCGCGGTGGGTCACGGCGACGAGGGACGCCTCGCCGTCCTTCCCCTGCTGGCGGACCGTATCGATGGACACGCCGTGCTCGGCGAAGACCGTGGCGACCTGCGCCAGAACTCCGGGTTTGTCGGCGACGTCCAGGCTGATGTGGTAGCGAGTGACCACATCGCCCATCGGGCTCACCGGGAGCCGGCTGTAGGCGGACTCCCCGGGTCCGGTGGCACCCGCCAGCTTGTTGCGGCAGGCGGCGACGAGGTCGCCGAGGACGGCCGAGGCGGTCGGCGAACCGCCCGCGCCCGGGCCGTAGAACATCAGCTTCCCCGCGGCGTCGGCCTCGACGAAGACCGCGTTGTACGCCTCGCGGACGGAAGCGAGGGGGTGGCTCAGCGGAATCATCGCCGGGTGCACCCGCGCGGTGACCGACCGGCCGTCGGCGGCCCGCTCACAGATCGCGAGCAGCTTGACCGTGCAGCCCATGCGCTTGGCGGAGGCGATGTCGGCGGCGGTCACCTCGGTGATGCCCTCGCGGTGCACATCGTCGAGGGTGACCCGGGTGTGGAAGGCGATCCCGGCGAGGATCGCGGCCTTCGCGGCGGCGTCGAAGCCCTCGACATCGGCGGTCGGGTCGGCCTCGGCGTACCCCAGGGCCGTGGCCTCGTCCAGCGCCTCGCTGTAGCCGGCGCCGCTTCCGTCCATCCGGTCGAGGATGAAGTTGGTGGTGCCGTTGACGATGCCGAGGACGCGGTTGACCTTGTCGCCCGCGAGCGACTCGCGCAGCGGCCGCACCAGCGGGATCGCCCCCGCGACCGCGGCCTCGTAGTAGAGGTCCGCACCGCGCTGCTCGGCCGCGCCGTGCAGCGCCGCGCCGTCCTGGGCGACCAGCGCCTTGTTCGCGGACACCACGCTCGCGCCGTGGTCGAAGGCGGTGGTGATGAGGGTGCGGGCGGGCTCGATCCCGCCGATGACCTCGACCACCACATCGATGTCCCCGCGTTTGACCAGGGCCGTGGCATCGGTGGTGACCAGCTCCGCGGGCACCCCCTCCCGGACCCGGCCGGGGCGGCGCACGGCGATCCCGGCCAGCTCGACCGGGGCCCCGATCCGCGCCGCGAGGTCGTCCGCCTGCGTCGTCATGATGCGCGCCACCTCTGAGCCGACCACTCCACAGCCCAGCAGCGCCACTTTCAGCGGACGCGTACGCATCATCCGACCTCGTTTCTCATCCATCGCGTTAATGCATCAGCGCGTTAGTGCACCAGTCTCATGCACTGGACGGGATTTTCTGTCCCGGGTCCAGTATCCGAGATCCATTTCTCGCAGGCTGAAGCCGCTCGCTGAAGCCGCCTGCTGAATCCGCTGCCTGAAGCCGCTCGCTGATTCCGCTGGCGGCAGCGGCCGACGACAGCGGCCGGCGAGTAGCGGATCTCGCTAGCCGACATCGAGCCGCAGCAGATCTTCCTCCGTCTCCCGCCGGACGATCTCGCGCGCCTGCCCGTCCCGTACGGCGACGACGGGCGGCCGGAGCGCGTGGTTGTAGTTGCTCGCCATCGAGCGGCAGTACGCGCCGGTGGCGGGGACGGCGATCAGATCGCCGGGCGCCAGGTCGGCGGGCAGGAAGGCGTCCCGTACGACGATGTCGCCGGATTCACAGTGCTTACCGACGACGCGGGAGAGCATCGGCTCGGCGGTGGAGGCGCGGGAGACCAGCGCCACCGAGTACTCGGCGTCGTAGAGCGCGGTACGGATGTTGTCGGACATCCCGCCATCGACGCTGACGTATGTCCGCAGCCCCGGCAGCTCCTTGACCGTGCCCACCTCGTAGAGCGTGAACGCGGTCGGCCCGACGATCGCCCGCCCCGGCTCGACCGACAGCCGCGGCACCGCGAGCCCGGCCGCGTCGCACTCCCGGTGCACGATGTCGCGCAGCGCCTTGGCGATCTCATGCGGCTCGCGGGGGTCGTCCTCCGAGGTGTACGCGATGCCGAGACCGCCGCCGAGGTCGATCTCGGGCAGCTCGACGCCGTGCTCGTCCCGGATCTCCTTCAGCAGCCCCACGACCCGGTGCGCCGCGACCTCGAACCCGGATGTGTCGAAGATCTGCGACCCGATGTGCGAGTGAATGCCGATGAGCTCGAGCCCATCGAGCTTGAGCGCCCGCCGCACGGCCTCGGCGGCCTGCCCGCCCGCGAGCGGAATGCCGAACTTCTGGTCCTCGTGAGCGGTCGCGATGAACTCGTGGGTATGCGCCTCCACACCCACGGTGATCCGGATCTGCACCCGCTGGCGCCTGCCGAGCCGCTGGGCGATATGCGCGACCCGCACGATCTCCTGGAACGAGTCGAGCACGATCCGCCCGACGCCCTCCTCGACCGCCCGCTCGATCTCGGCGGTGGACTTGTTGTTCCCGTGCAGCGCGATCCGCTCGGCGGGCATCCCGGCGGCGAGCGCGGTGGCCAGCTCCCCGGCGGAACACACGTCGAGGTTGAGCCCCTCCTCGTTCAGCCAGCGCACGACGGCGCGGGAGAGGAACGCCTTCCCGGCGTAGAACACGTCAGCGTCCTCCCCCTCCCCCTTGAACGCCTCCCGCCAGGCCCGACAGCGGGCCCGGAAGTCGGCCTCGTCGAGGAAGTACGCGGGCGTCCCGAACTCCTCCGCGAGCGTCTTGACGTCGATCCCGCCGACGGTCACGACGCCATCGGCGGCGTTCCGGCCGACCGTACGGGACCAGACGCGCGGATCGAGCTGATTGAGATCGGCGGGCGGCGCGGCGTAGTGCCCCTCGGGGAGGACATCGGCGTGGCGGGGCCCGGCGGGATGGGCGGAACGGCTCATGCTGTCTCTGCTGTCTCTCTCAAGGTCTTACACAAGGTCTACAGATGTTCGGGTGCGCTGATGCCGAGCAGATGCAGGCCGCCGGCGAGCACCGCCCCGGTGGCATCGGCAAGGGCCAGCCGGGAACGGTGGACGGCCGAGGGTTTGAGCTGGCCGGAAGGGATCGGCGGGCAGTCGTCATGAAACCGGTCATGGAACCGGAAGAAGGCGTCCGCGACAGCGACGAGATGCCGCGCGAGCTGGTCGGGCGCACGATGCCGGGCGGCGGCCTCGATGGTGCGGGGATGATCGGCGAGGAGGCGGAGTAGGCCGATCTCGGCGGGGTGGTCATACGCCCCGGAGTCGGGCTGGGGCTCAGGTGCGAGGCCGAGCCGGCCGGCGTTCCGCATCAGGGCGCGGGTACGGGCATGGGCATACCGAACCCGGAAGAGGGGGTTGTCCTCGCGCTGCGAGAGAAGCGGGGAGGGGTCGAGATCGGGCAGATCGTGCCCGGCGGGCCGAAGCAGTGCCCAGCGGGCGGCGTCGGGGCCGAGAGAGCGGAGCAGCTCGGCCCCGGAGACGGGAACAGGCCGAACAATAGGCCCCTGACCAGGAACAACGACTCCCCCGACGGCGTGGACGAGCCCCCGCACAACATGAGCGACCAAGGCGGCCCGCACCTCGTTCGCAGCCCCAAGGGGGACCGAAACCCCGGCAAGCGCCTCCCCGTGCCCGTAGCGAGACCCCTGGGAGAGAACGTCCCGCACGAGCTGAGCATGGGAGGTGGCATCAAGGGTGATGTTGAGAAACCCGGGGTCGGCGACATCAACGCGGGCGATCCCGGGCGTACGGAGAAGCCGCCGCCGCAAAACCTGGGCGATACCCAGCGCATCCCCACCGCCTCTGGCCAGCAGCAGAGCAACATTAGTGGCGTAATCCCCACACCCGGGCCGAGGCGGGGTCCGCACCTTCACCCGCTCCGGCACGGCAACGCACAGCTCGTCGTCCTCAACGGCACGACGCACGGTGTGCAGCACAGTGCGGGAGAGCTGGGCGGGAGTCACGGGACCAGCGTATGGGAGGAGGGGGGTACGAAAGCGAACCGGTTTCGCCCTTCGGACGAGCACACGACGGGGGAGCCGAGGCCGGGACCGGAAGGAAGCCCCGGGCCCCGAACCCCCCAAAGAAGCCCAAGCCCCGAACACACCCAAAGCCCAAGCCCCGGCCACAACCGAAGCCCGACCCCCGGACACCACCGAAGTCCAATCCCCCCGGGCCGAACCGGAGGGAAGAGGCCCGGGCCTGGGGCCCACCACTACCCGGTGGGCCCCACAACCGGCTCGGCATCACCAGGCGCGGCCGCACCGGTCGCACCGGCCGCCCCCTGCCGCATCAGCCGCCGCACGAGCTCGACAAGATCGACGGGCTCGAAGGGTTTCGCGAGGAAGGCATCGACGCCCAGCGCCTTCCCGCTGTCCATCTCGTACTGCGTACACGCACTGATGATCGCGACGGGCACATGACACGTTCGAGCATCAGCGCGCAGCCTCGATGCCGTATGCAGCCCATCGAGTCTGGGCATCACGACATCGAGAGTGATCACATCGGGCCGCACCTGGTGAACGATCTCCAGGCACTCGGCACCATCGGCCGCGGTCACGACCTCGAAGCCCTCCAGCTCGAGGTTGACCCTGATCAGCTGCCGGATGACCTTGTTGTCGTCGACGACAAGGACCCGGCCGGACAAGCCAGGCACATCCTGAAGAGTAGGCGCGCAGCCGCGGCTGCGTCCGGGTTTTCCCCACTTCCGCCCCGTGCGAGGGACCTTTCCCCAAGACCCCTGCGCCCCACCCTCCACATGCGGTATACGCCCCTCCGCTCCCACATCCACCCCCCGACCGCCGCCGCCCGATAAACGTTCATGACCACCCTCTGCGAGCTGATAGTGTTCTACCTGTCGCCGCGAGACAGCAGCGACAGACGCAAGCCCCCGTAGCTCAGGGGATAGAGCAACGGCCTCCGGAGCCGTGTGCGCAGGTTCGAATCCTGCCGGGGGCACTCAGAGGATGGGAATGAACGCGACGGTTATGCCGCGTTTGTCCACCCCGGGTGTCATGATCGGGTGCCAGCGCTTCGCTGCGGGCGCCCGATTTTTTGTTCCACGGATCCAGCTCACGGGTGACGACCACCAGTCCATCAAGCAGATGCCCCGGGACCGTCACCCGTAGGGTCACCTCTTCACGGGGTCGGCTGTAACGGACCTCCAGCCCGAAAGCGTCGTAGAGCCGCCGCTGGATCTCCTCCGGGACCAGGGCAAGGTCGATGTCGAGGTGCGGAAGCGCGTCTAGCAGAGCCTCGCTGTCGACGGAACGCACCTCCGGCTTCGGGGCTTCCAGCCGGGCCAGCTGCTCGGCGAGCGTCATGCGCTGCGTACCCAGGGTGGCGTGCTCCCGACGGATAGCGTCGCGGAACTCCTTCGCCTGTTCCGGGTCGGTCCCGCTGGCCCGCTCGTCATCACCAAACCCATCGGCGAGAGTGCGGATGAGCCGGGCCTGGCGCTCGCCGATGGCCTTGATGGCCTGCTCCAGCGCGATGCGTTCTTTCGCGGTGCGGTCGCCGGGCCCGTCCGCGAGCCGGGCGGCTTCGAGCGCGGCTCCGAGATGGGTGCGCCGGTCGGGGCCGAAGACGCGGGTGGCGAAGAAGCGGGAGACGGATGTGATCAAGGCCTCTTCCCGGACCCACAAACTCTTGGGATGCCCGCCGAACCAGGACTTGTCTCGGTGTTCGTTCGGGTCGACCTGGCAGGCGTAGTACGAGATCTGGTGGCGGTTCTTGCCGAACATACGGCGGTCGCAGATCTCGCAGACGACGTACGACCGCAGGACATAGGAACGCCGGGTCGCCGGGTGAGAGTTGGGACCGGAGGTCGTCCGCGACCCTCGGCGCTTCCGCGCCACGGTGGAAGCCACATCGAACAGTTCCTTGGAGACAAGAGGCTCGTGGGTGGGCTGCGGGGACCACACCCAGTCCTTGGGGTCGTTGTAGCAACCGCCTTTCGTCGTCGCGCGGCGATTCCAGACCTGATAGCCGGTGTACTTGGGGTTGCGCAGGATCTCTCTCACGGCCGACCCGCTCCAGCGATGGAGGGCCATGTCGGGACGAGTGGGCTCTGGCGGCGGGTACGCGACGGGATCCAGGTTCAGGCGGTCGGCGATGGCGTCGTATCCGAGCTTGTCCAGTCCGCGGAGCTGGAAGATGTAGGTGACGGCCGACGCCCGGGACGCGTCCGGGACGAGCCGGTGCTTGGTGCGGCCCTCGGCCCGGCGGGCCGGGACGGGATGCGGGACCTTTTCCGCGCGATAGCCGTAAGGCGGCTTGCCCACATTCCAGCCCTGAGATACATGCTCGATGAAGCCATCCCACGACAGCTCCAGCATCTGCAACACGTACCACTCGGAGACCGCCTGCTTAACGCGCCGCGTGAGCGTGGGCGTGGCGCGTTTGGCTCGCGGACCGGTGACGATCGGCTCATCGGCGGCACACAGGGCCACCCCGGCCTGCTCCAGCTCGTACTCGATCTTCGTGCCGAAGTAGGTCCGGCGCGCGACGCGTTCAATGGACTCGCAGATGACGGCGGCGAAACGGCGGTCGGGCCGCTGCGCCTCATCAAGCAGATTGGCCACACTGCCATCGCGGGGAATGGGAATCTGGAACTGCTGGTGCGCAAGGGAATTGCCCCGCTCACGCAACTCCTTACGGCCGGATTCCACATCGTAGAAATGGGCGACAATCACCCAGCCGGGCGGGAGCGCGGCTCTCGCGTTACGCAACTGCCGGGGCAGCGACAGGGTGGGGTCCTGGGCGTCCTCCGTAGAGGTCCGGCCGAGCCATGCCACCGGAACGGTCACCGGAAACGCCGAGGCGTCTGGGATACCGGCCGTGGACCAGGGACGGCCAGCTACGGGTTGCGCCCAGGGCCGAGTGCTGGGCGGGTTGCCGTGCATACGTTCTCTCTCTCCCAGGGTTCGGGGCGGGAGGCTCAGACGCGGCCACTCTTCGCGGCACTGTGACCGGCGTACAGCCACTCCAGCACCTCACGAATCACGACCCCCTGGCGCTGGGCCAGCGCCTGAGCCTCGCCACCATCGACGACGACGTACTCCACGACCGTCCGCAACCCCTCCGAAGTGCGCGTTTCAGTGTTGCCGCGACCGGTCGACGTCCATGGACGCTCGATCTCGGTGGTGTCGTCAAGGCCGCGATCTTGCGTGTCGGAAGATGGCTGTGAGGGCCGGTTCACGACCGCTCTCCAGCCGCCCGTTGCCGCACGTGAACGGCCACCCGCACACCCAGAACCCCATCTCCGCCGGAACAACCCGCCCCGAGCCACTGCCGAGCCTGCGCTCCCCAGCCCTCCACTGGCACAGGTGCGGCACCGGGCTGTGGCGACGGTTGCCGACCCGGTGCCGGGCAGGGGATGTCTCGGCGGCGGGTATCGCGGACGTTCTTCATCTGGAACCCCCAGGCGTGGTGCCGAGTTCGACAGTGGCGGCCAACTGGCGCTGTCATGATCAATAGAGATTCCAGGAGTGGGTCTTTGCCACCGCCGGGGAGCGGGTCCGCTCCCCACTGCACCTCAGCCACACGCACCTAGGGCGCGAGCCCACCCCACACCCGAGCCATCACCGAGCCAGTACCGGTCCACTTCGGCGGCACGGACGGACACGGGAGCAGGTGCTCCAAGATACTCGGGGCGCGCTCCCCCACACCGGGTGCACAACCGCGACCACCGCGAGCCACGGGGTCACCCCGAGAGCACCGCTCCCCCTCCGTTCCCCGACCGCTCCCGCCGCCCAAACCCCACGGCATCGGCCGCCAGGCCGCCAGGACACCCGCACCCGGCCCCGCGACACACGCACCGGCGCGGGCGCACAGCACCCGGCTCGCACCCCAGGAGCCGCCCTGAAGGAGCCAGGAAACGAGGTGCTCCCGACCCGCACCTCACCAGCCCGCCACGGGACCCGTACAGAACCCACGCTGCACCTGAGTCCCGCAGGGAGAAGGCATCCACCACAGCTCAACAGCCGAGCAACCAGCAACACGCGATCCGCGCACGCTGGGCCGCGCTGACCAGGTAGATCGGGATGCTTCGCTGTACCGATATAAAGTCGCCCTCGCCAGCAGCCAGCTCGTCTACGGCCTGGCCTGCGGTGATTCCCTGCACGGGGGCGTCGCATCCAAGGACGGCCCCGGACACGCCGATGGAAACGACGGGGGAAACGACAGGGGAAACGCCAGCGGGCCACGTCCGGTCAGCCCACTCGCCGACGCCCCAGCCGAGCAAGTCATTCCCCGGACCAATCCTCCCCACTGGCGGGCAGGGGCAAGGCGATCCAAGCTGCCTTCGCGCCCAGCAACCGGCGGAACCCCCAAGCTCCTCCGGTCAGTTCATGCACGATGTGCAAGCCCCGACCGCGCTCTGACAACAGCGCGCACAGCGCCTCCAGACCGCCACCCCGATCTGCCTCCACCGGAGCAAACAGAGCACCTACCGCAAAAGACGGGATCTCGGGAATCCTCGGATCGTGATCAACCACTTCGCAGATGACGTCCAATGCCGTGCGGTGCAGCCGCAGCTCATACGGCCCCACCGCGTGCTCAAGGGCGTTCGCCACCAACTCCGATACGGCAAGCACGGCATCACTCACCGACTCGCCGTCATACCCCAGACCGCTCAGGGCATACCCCAAGACGGCCCGGGCACGAGCCGGCCCCCCCGCTCGCCACCACGCCAACGCCACAGCACAACCGGTGCGCCGTCCGACATGCCCGACGAATTCATCGCTGCCCACTCCGAGCCGCGTGACGCCCACGCCAGACACGGCGATGTCGCCCCGTACCGAGCCCTACGACAGCCCAAACCCCGGGCAGCGCATGCGGCCCGCCGACCATGAGACAGGAACCGAGCAGAGCGGATGTGGCCAGAACAGACGCCGCCACAACGGCCTCCAAGGGTAGTCGCGACCAGAACGCGACCACCACACCGTCGACCCCGCCAAGACCGGGACCGTCCTCCCACCACGACTTTCCTCCGCAACTCCGGCTGCACCGGCCGCCACGTCGTCTACATGATCTGACAGGCCTCGTACACGGGCCAGACGTACTTCCCGTACAGCGAAGTCACCTTCGGCTGAGCCGTGCCCCGCCCCCGCCGACGCGTCGCGTCCGGCGGGGTGCTCGGTTGGCATCCGGGACTCACGGGGCCGCGTTGGCGGCTCGGACGGTCAGCGGCTCGGCAGCATCGATGCGCACCGCAGAGCCGTCGTCGAAGCGGAGTACGACGGTGAGCCCACCCGACGCCTGCTGCTGAGTGTCCACGCTGCGGACAAGGTGCCACCCGCCCCGCCTCCATACGGACTGGCCCGCTTGGACCATGCATGCGGCGACCTCGGCGCCGTCGCGCGCCGACACCAGGTCTGGGGCCTTCAGCTCAGCCCAGATGGTCTTCCCGATTCCGCAACTGCGCCTCTCGTAGCCCCAGCGATGAGCCAGAGCTTCCACAAGCAGCAGCCCTCGCCCGCATGTCTCGTCTTCTTCCGGCTTTCGCACCTCGGGCTTGCCGTCGCCGGCGTCGCTGACTTCCAGCCGGAGCACGCCTTCTTCCAATAGCCGCACGATCCGCACCCCCACCAGTCGATCATTGGGCACACGCACCCGCAGGGCGTTGGTCACGAGTTCGGACAAGATCAGCTCCGCTACCTCCCTGACGTCTTGCCCGATGTCCCAGGCACCGAGCACGGAGTGCAGCAATGCTCGCGACCTCGGAACGCTGTTCCGTCGACGGGGCAGTCGGAACTTGACTTCGTACGGTTCGCCCATGAGAGCTCCCACCGATCCAGCGAGCAGTTCGAACTCCAAGGTGAGAGCGGGAACGTGCTCGGTCGTCAGTCATCCGTGCATCTGAGCAAGCGCACGAACCTTGGCCACGCTTAGCGTTCATTTGAACGCACAACGTCATGAACGCTAAGCTGCACCTGGCAACGGGGCATCGTCAAGTCACGCGCCTTGTCAATTGACAAGCCGTTGCTAATTGATCGTTCTTGGTCGCACAGAGATCGAGAACGTCCCTCACCTGACCGATCTTTCAGGTCAGCTCGCGGGCACAAGGAGAAGCAATGACCAACAGCAACAGCACCTTGCTGATGTCACGCGTCACGTTCGGCCGGGCTCTGCGGCGGCTGCGGCATGAGACCAATCGCTTCACCATCGCGGAGGTCGCGGCAGCCCTCGGTTGCGATGTTTCCTTGATCAGCCGCATCGAGAATGGAAAGCGGGTCTGCTCCCAGCAGCACTTCGCCCAGCTCATGGACCTCTATGAGGTCCCCGCCGACCAGCGTGACGAACTTGCCGAGCTGCACGCAGCCGCTCGGGAGCGGCGCCAGCCATGGTGGGCGCCGTACGGCGAAGTGATCAGCGCGCAGTACGAACGCTTCCTCGGGTTCGAGGCGGCAGCCTCAAAGGTCCACGAGTATCAAGTCGGCATCGTGCCGGGACTCTTGCAGACCGAGGCTTACGCAACGGCGGTGACCGGCGTGGGCTTCGCCTCGCTGGGACCGGACCAGATCGAGGCACTTGTCGAGGTACGCAGCCTGCGTCAGCGGCACTGCCTCCACGAAACGAAACCCCCGCTGGAGTGCCACTACGTCCTCGCGCAGGCGGCCCTGGACTTCCAGGTCGGCGGGGCGCGCACGCACCAGGAACAGTTGGAGCACCTACTGGATATCTCGGCGCATCCGGGCGTCGACCTCCGCGTCATCCCCTACGAGAAGGGTGAACAGGCCGCTCAGATCTCAGCGTTCATGATCCTTCATTTCCTGGACGAAGACGTTCCCGACGTGGCCTTCGGCGAGTCAGTGGCTGGTAGCTTGACGATGGACGACCCCCGGGACCTGCGACGCCTGCACCGACTGTTCCGCAGTCTTACAGATGCAGCCCTCTCCCCAGAAGAGAGCCGCGACGTCATCGCTCACACGAGAAACAGGGAAAGCTGACTGATGGAGAAGATAGACCTCTACTCGATCGACCCTGCGTCCCTCACCTGGCAGAAGAGCAGCTTCACCGCGAACAATGGCCAGTGCTTCGAGCTGGCGCCCCTTCCCGGTGGAGGAGTGGCCGTCCGTGATTCGAAGAACCCGTCCGGCCCGCATCTCTGCTTCACCTCCGACGAGTGGCGAGCCTTCAAAGCAGGCATAACCGCAGGAGACTTCGACAATCTTTAACTCGATCTTCCGGAGCAGCTCACCGGTTCAACTTGCGGATCTTTCGGCCGTGGGCCTTGCAGGCGGAGACTGAGAAGCCACCAAGGAGATGAGCGCCGCCGAAGCAGCGGCCCCGCCCAGTCCACGTCACCCTCCGCCTCGGTCAGTGCTTCCGTGTTTCGGTCAGCCCACATTCGATGGTCTCGCGCACCGCTCCTGCTCGGAGGTCACCGAAGCCGGCGAGGAGCCTCAGCACCTCTGCTCAGCGCCGGTGGGCTTCCTCCGGGTGTTCGTCTCGTACGGCCAAGCCGGACCCAGAGCGTGGCGCCATGCATCGCCGAGGTCGTGGTGCTCGAGGCGGCACGGTCACCGGCTGGCTTGCCCTGGACCGCGCCGACGACCTGGGCGTGATCACCTCGGCGGTTACCCTCGTTGAAGTGGTCCACCCTCGCAACAAGCGTCCGGCCTTGAGGTGGACGCTCTCTCGCCTGGTCGTCGAACCGGTCACCGCGTCGATCGCCCCCACACAACTGGCCTCCTCGCCGACGCCGACCTGCACGGCCACAAGTACGCCATCGGCGCCCTGCTCACCTCTACCGCCCTCGCCGTCCCAAGGCCGGTCGATCCTCGCCTCCGGCGCGACGGGCCTCACTGCCCTGTGCAGCGACGGGCCGGGGGCACCTTATAGAAGGTGCCGAAAGACCCCGTCATCAGCCCAAACGCTGAGTGCGGGGTCTTCGCGTATGTGCAGCCAGACGTGCAAGCCTCCGACCCGGATCACACCCGATGACCGCCGCGACCATAGCAGTCGTTGCCGTATCGATCCCTATGGGCGTCCAGTCGCGTCGAAGGAGTGGCGCGGGAAAACGTCATGCCACAGTAGGCGCACTGGACGCGGTAGTACGGCGTCGCTGGGCTACGCCGAACTCCCGTCGGCCGGCAGACGGACTGGGAGAAGGTCGTTCGATCGCCAGGTTCGCCTGCCTTCCTGAGCTCAATGTCATAGCGAGGCTTGAAGGCGATATCCGTGACCTCGACACTGCCGATCTTGTAGTTGAACAGAGACTTGAGTCCCGGGCCGGACTGCCCTCCGGTCTGGTCCCATGCGTACAGGTACTCCTGGCCAACGCCGTCCTTACGCCTCTTGAAGCGCAGCGCGTACGGCTCAACCAGACGTTGAGTACCTTCGTAGGTTATGCGTAGCAGGATGCGGTTTACGCCAGCCTTCATGATCGGCGTACGGAGCTCGGCCGGGAAGAAGGCGAGCGCTCCGTGGTCGCCGTTTCGGAACGTGGAGAAAAGGGATCCAAGCTCTCCCCTGAAGCGATCCACGGCTGTCGAGAAGTCCAGCAAACTTTCCCTGGCGCAGACGATCTTGTGCTCCCAGTAGTAGCGCATTGTATCGAACGGAACGGCCAGCAGGAGCGACAGCGCAGCCCCGGGGCTGGGTTCGAAGATCGTCTTCTTCAGAAAGGTTTTGACAATGGCGCGCTTGTCCACCTCGATGTCATCATTGACGAAGATCGAATAAACCAAGTCAAACAGATCAAAGGAAGACTCGCGCTGCAGCAGGCACTTGAGCTTGTCCGCCAGGCCCTCCTCAAGGCTGACGACACGAATGTCGACATCGCAGTCCTGTCGGTCGCTGTAAGGATGAATCAGTCGACGCTTCTGCGGAAGCCGGTGGAGCCGACCGAACTCGGTGACGTCCATGTCGAGACCGATCGTCACCTTGCTTTGACTGCCGTGGAAGTCTGTGAAGTAGAGCTTGTACTTGTAGACCGTCTTGTCGTTCCCGATGCCGTGGCCGCCGGCCTGACGATTGCGCTCAAGGTCGAAGACCACGCCCGTGCGCGCCTGGATGAGGCGGCAGACCTCGTTGAGGGCACTGAGCAACTGGTCAGGGTCGATGGCGTCGGGGGCAGCGAAGTCAAGGTCGCTCGAGAAGCGTGTAGCGCTGAAGTACCCCTTACGGAAGGCGTTCCCACCCTTGAGGACCAGACGGTCCGCGAGCCGGCTCTCGCCGTACAGGCCCGCGAGGAGCCATCCGAACACATAGTCACGTTGCACATTGACAGCGTTGACGCCGAGCACGGCGCCCATCTCGTCGAGTTCCTCGCGGCTGATCATCTCGCCATTGTCCGCACAACAGCCTTGTGAGTCATCCGTTTTGCAACCGATCCGACGTGCCTCCGACAGGCGCCTGGCTGCCCACACCTGCCAGGGGCCACCGCGGCGGCCAACGTGCGGAGCATCGAAGCAATGCCCCTGTCAGGAGCGAGGCGCCGACCAGTGACGGGGGCCACACGCGCCCGAGAGGTGCAGCCTCAACGGTCCAGCAGCCTTGATGGCGGGCGGTGTCATACAGCGGCCCGCAGATGGCGTATAGTCTGAGAAATAACGACGCGGGGTGGAGCAGCTCGGTAGCTCGCTGGGCTCATAACCCAGAGGTCGCAGGTTCAAATCCTGTCCCCGCTACCAAAGGCGGCCCGACATTCATTGTCGGGCCGCATCTTTTTCAGCTAGGCCAGCTCCTCATCTTCTTGCACCTCGACATCATTCTCTGCATCCGAGACAAAGAAGTGATGTTCGCCCGACTCGGCAAGATATTGCCCGAGGCTGGTGCGCGCCTTGGCCACTGCCTGATAGTAGCTACGGAACGGACGAGATACCTCGGCTGCCGTTTCAGGGTCATTGGGCACCGGAATCTCGATCTCCAGGAACCGGTCACCTACATCCTCACGGTTCGTTTGCATGAAGATTACGCGCTTCCATTGCTCCCTGACAATCTTGAGAGTCATGGCCCAGAGCAGATAGAACGAGTCAAACTCGGCAGCTCGGCCAGGACGGATGATAATGATCTCTTTTGTCAGAAGGAGCTGCTCCTGCCCAGGCATCAGGACGCAGAAGTCACCAATATTCTTACTGGTGCGTTCCGGGCAGAGGATGTCGAATGCCTGCAGCCCGGACTCCTCGCCCCTCCAGAAGGATTCCGCAATCGAACGAGGCACGCGATTCGTCGGGTTAATGTTTACAAATCCAGCCCTCAAGTCCGAGACTTTAATATATGGAACGTTCCCGATGCGCTGCCCCGAGGATGGCGACCCGTGCCCACCACGAATAGTGATTACTCCACTGGTTGCGAGCTCAGCCAGCGTAGCGCTCCGAAAATCCTGAAACCTGGGCGACTTCATCTCTGACATGAAGTTCTCGTGGTAGCGACGGTCATAGTAGACCGGCACACGGGTGCGTGGGTGCACTTTCGCGGCAGGAATGTCGCGCATCGTGTCCGTGCGCTCACCATTCCGGAGGGCGAGGGCGTCCCGAAGCAGGATGTCGTTGATGGCCCCAACAGTCTCCCCCGTTTCGGGGTCTGTTTCCAGAACATGAGCACCAGTCGAGTCAAGCAGTGGAAGTAGGCGCCCCCCTTTGGTGAGCCCGCAGGTCGGCGCCGTGGAGACCGTAACTGTCCCCTCCGAGAACCAAGACGGTGCATTGATCGCCGACATCAGGATCCCTCCTCCTCTTCCATCACTGTTTGCACAGCTCTACCCTTTACCCCGTCGCCAACTTTTTCGAATACATAAAAGTTGGTCTTTGCTCGACAGAATTCTTCGAACGCTTCCATGGCAATGTTGAACATGCCTCGAAGCTCAAACCTGCCTTCCAACCATGACGGAAGCCACCGATACTTGTAAGAAAAGAAGTAGGTCTCAGGAAGGATGATGCCTACCCGGCCACCCACCTGCAGAAGGCGATGCGCCAGTTCCAAATAGATGAGGCCGATTTCGAGGTCAACGTATTCCTTGCGGCCACTTGCTGCAGCCTTCGAAATCGTGTATCCGGAAGCACGCGCATCAGACGCCTTGACCTTCAGCTCCTCGCCAAACGGCGGGTTGGTTAGGACAACGGTGAACGACTCAGCAACATGCTGATTCAGACCGCCACCAAGTTCTTCCTTGAGGCGAGGAAAGTCTCCTGGCCACATGTGCTGACGGACAGCGTCTCCCAGGAGGACATGAGTGGAGCCATCGCGCATGGAGATCATCATCGCCCGAGTCAGCTTTACACTCAGTGGATCGCGATCAACCCCATACAGGTTGTCATTGGCAAACTTGACCAATCGCCAGGTCTCGTCATCGCCAGGAAATTCATGCTCTTGAATCTGTCGAAGCGCCTCGACGATAAATCCGCCTGTTCCGCAAGCCGGGTCGATCACCTTGTCCTCGGAGGTGATCTCCATGATCGAAACACATGGCCGAATGACGCGCTGCGGAGTAAGGAATTGCCCCTCTCCTGATTTGAGCGCCTTGGTGCGGAAGATCTGGAATGCCTTCGACAGAAGATCGACCTGATCTCCCAGAATCTTCCAGGGCGACAGTATGTCGACGACAGCGAAAATCGTCGCGTCGGAGAGGAAGATTTCCTCACGGTCATCAGGATTGAAAACCCGATTGCGCTGCTTGACGAAGTACTCCCTGAACTGCTGCCTGATGTGATCAGCTGTCTCATGCACCATCGATGTTTGGTTACCGTACACCCGAAATGGAACAGCCTTATCGTGGTTTTTGGAATTTGATGACCAAGAATCAGACTGCACTTTCACCAACACCACATGAAGCAGCTCCCGAAGCTGATCCTCACGCCGAGTGGAACGCGAGTCGCCGACGACCGTTGTGGCCACAAGCCGTCGGAGGGCCGCCGAGAGCTGTCCCTCGGTTGGGACTACCAAGTCGTTCCACGTAGGCGGACTAACCGGCGGAGCGGTGAGATCGTCGCCTGGATTCGGAAGAGGCGCGTTCCTGATCTCAAGCCAGTCATTTGTATGCGACTTGTAGATCGCCAGGCTCTCGTTACCGTTGGTCCAGTAGCCCATACGGACAACTGGCTCCATGGCAAGGTAGCTCTTCAGCTGCTCCTTGCCTTCGCTGATAGAGGGAGCCTTAAACTCAAACAGCACCTGAAGTGCATGTGGTTCACCAGAGTCGTCAGCGAAGGCGGCGAGGTCAACTTGTCCGAGCGCTTTGAAGGACTGCCCACGCTCGCGCTTAGTGAGTTCGTTCGGCGCTGCTGGCACCCGCCACTCTGGGCGCCACCGGAGCTGGGTATCCTTCCAGCCCAAGTTCTTGAGGTCGGCGATCACGCGCTGACGCACGCCTTCCTCCGGCGAGCTGTTCTTCGGGCTCAAGGTTGGAGTCCTTCCTCCGCCAGATCCCTTGGGTTCAGGGATACAGACCACAACCCTAGCGGAAAGTGAGCTGCTCTTTTCGCACGCTCGATAGGGGTACGACCACCTAGTGGTACCCCCCGCGTCATGCGTCAGGGCCGCGTCGCGAAGCCCACGAAGGCTGCCCAGCTCTGCTGGGCGAAGACGAGGTCGGACCTCGTTGGCTTCCTCCGCCGGGACCTCGACACCGTGACCGCTGGACTCACCCTCCCCTGGAGTTCCAGAGTCGACAAAGGCACGTAAACCGGATGAAAACACTCAAGCGAGCTATGTATAGCCGAGCCTCGTTCGAACTCCTCCGGACCCGCATCCTCACCCAACCATGACCTTCACGGAACTGATGCTGTTGGTGATCTTCGCTCGTTGGTGTGAAGCTATGCGGTCTTCCGTTCTCGCTTGGTTTGGGTGTGCTGCTCTTGCCTGAGCGGGGCGGATCGAGCGGTCAGAGGGCCACGATGGCGATGGGCTCAGGTACGGGGCGGGTGGTTCCGCCGTTGACGGTGCGGATGGCTCGGGCGAGCAATCCGCGAGGCACGGCCGCGATGTGGGTGCGGGACCGGCTGAGCACTGCCTCATCTCGCCACTCGCCTCCATACGCTGGGGATTCACCCTCGTCTCCACTCCTCCAGCACCAACCAGACGTCGCGAGGCCAGGACATGGTCAGCGGGTCGAAGGAGTAGTCCTCCGCGGTGGTCTCCTTCCACAGGGCCTCAGCATGCTCGGCCTCGTCTGCGAGGAGGCGTGCGGTCGCCAGATGACCCCAGGCAGAGCCGTAGTTCCTCTCCCTCACGGCCTCCACCAAAGCAGGCCAGATTTCCCAAACGAGGCACTGTTGGAGGTTTCGCAGGTGATCGGCCGCCTTCTGAAGGATCACACCGCTCACGTGCCGGTTGACCTCGTGCCACTGGTCGTCGACTTCATGAATCCGATCGTTGTCCCAGCCGTGTTTCTCGACAAGTCCTCCCCAGAACGTCCAGGAACGCTGGGCCTGGTCACGCGCGTACTCGGCAAGCTCCTGCCGAGTCAGCCGAGGGAAGTCGTCGTCCGGTGTGACGGGCTCGGGTCCATCCGGCGGCAGGCTCGAGTCGTCTCCGTACCTGATCCGGGTCAGAACCTCCAGAGACCGGAGGGCAGACTCAACGTCCTCGTCCCGTACCAGGCCGCAGATCTCAGCCACGTCTTCTGCCACAGCGGCCCAGTCGGTCTCTGCGAGGTGGTTGTCCAGATCAGTGGCCAACCAGTCCGCCGAACCGCGACCACCAAGGCCATCCAGGATCCCCTGGATCTCGGAGTCAAGCCGCTCCAGAACGGCCTCGGGGGTCTCTCGCGCCCGCTGGGCCGCTACCTCGTGTTCCGCCCGCTCGGCCGCCTCTCTGTGCTGGTCACGGGCCGCCCGCACTGTCGGAAGACGTGTCTGCAAGGCACGCATCTCCTGAGACTTGGCCGCGTCGACCTCGTCCAGCAATTCGATCGCCTGCATCCGGTGGCTGGGCTGGACCAGCGGATCTGACGCGAGACGGCAAAGCAGAACCACGCTGTCCTTGGGGGCACGCTGGGCCACGGCTATCGCCAGAGCAAGACGGTCCGCGCTCGCGGCATCCGGGTGAGCCACAAGCTTCTCCACGGCTTCGGGTACGTACCCGGCCGGACGGTCGTGCTCAGCGAGGGCGAGGCCGACTTTCATGCGTGTCCTGAGCGGGACTGTCTCGTCTTCGGCAAAGAGCTGCGCAGTCCAAACAGCCCAGCCTTCGCGCACCGCATGCGTCAGCAAGCCCCAGGCGCTTCTGGGCAGCAGGTTCCGTGCTTCCGCGTAGCCCGCCTCATTGGCTCGGGCCACGAGTGTGTCGGCGGCACGGAGGCGCAGTTCCGGCGGCAGCCCCTTGGTGCCTGCTACGTAGCAGAGTCCGACGGTGTACTCGGCATAGGTATACGAGGGGCGGTAAGCGTCAACCCTCAACTCTGGGGCGATGCGCTGTAGGTCCTCGTGGAATGGGCCCGGTGTCTGAACCATGAACGATGCCGCTGCCAGCGCTGCCCCGCCGCGGATCTGACAGGCCCGCAGGCCGCCGGTCCGCCAATTGTCGGCCTGCGTCTCGTCGGCAAGGCGAACCAGGGAAGTCTCGATCACCTCGTCGGGTTTTCTGCGAGAGGCCGGTACGTCGCAGTCCGGCAACAACTCGGGGCGCTCTATGCACCCCGCCATATTGCGTTCCTTCATCGACACCAGATAGATCCTAGCCGCGATGCACGTGATCTCCAGGTGAGCAGGAGGGCCACCCACCAGGCTGGGACCACCACCATGACGGCGCCTGGCCTAGCAAGCACTTTCACCGCAGACAAGGCTTGCCACAGCAAACTCTGTACCTGGTGTCACACTGAGTGCGGGATGCCTTCCATCGAAGACGCAAGTCAACGGGGGTGCCCTGCGAGACAACTGACGACGAACGTCATGTGCTGGATGTTCCCCATCCGGTTCCAAACAGAGTGGTTGCCGGTGGTGACGGATCCCTGGGCACAGTCCCGCAGCCAGCCCTCCCCTGTTCCGGCCGACGGGCCCCGGAAGTCCGAGAGGCAGGCGAGGCGCCGGGCGGCGTCGCGGTTGATCGCGTCGCGGTGCTCGCCGCGCTGTAGCACCTTGGCCAGGAAATATGAACGGGTGGTGGTGTAACGGAGGATGCCCCACTCCGGTCCGCCGTTGCCCGAGACCGGGGTCTGAGCGGCGTATCCGGTGGGAAGGATGCCGTAGTCGCCGTAGTGCAGTTGGGAAAGGTAGGGGCGCCCGCTGTGGTGGATCTCGTGCCAGGTATCCCAGTCCGATCGTGGCGCCTCGTGCCAGCCGCTCTCCAGGAAGCCCTCAGGCCGCTCGGGGAAGCCACCCGCCGCGACAGCCACCGTCCGCCAGGTGGCGAGCGGGACCAGCACGTCGAGAGCGCGCAGAGCCTCTTTGGCGGCGTCCCGGCGAGAGGGCAGTACGGCGCCCAGATCGAGGAATAGGTCGACCGGTCCGATGGGACAGGCCCGGTCGAGCAGTTCGCCCAGCCACGGAACATCCCGGTCGTGCCACTCACCCGGGACCTGCATGCGGATACCCAGACCGCCGCCATGCTGCTCGGCCGCCGCAAGGGCCAGGGACTGCTGAGCCACGGGTCGACGCGGGCCGGTCACCGGGCGCAGGTTTCGCAGGGCCCACCACTCGGGCGGCAGGGTTTCGGCTAGGACAGCGGCCTCGCTCTCGTCAGCGAACGGCGCGTCCAGCCACGCAGGCCAATGGCGGTGCGCGGCGGCGACCCGGCGTGCGTCCTTTCGAAGTTCTATGGCAAGCGGATCTGGCAGCATCCCGGGGCGGGGTGGCAAGGTCCACAGCGGAGCGACCGTGGCCTGTATGTCCGGCCGTAGTCCACGGTATGCCTCCACCGCATGCGGGCGGGTCGGCAGAACGGCAACGTACAACGGTCCGGACATGGCGGCCCCCTCGGCACAGTCCGTGTCGTCTCCCCGCCCTCAGGGTGATTTGTGGGCCGAGGTATGGAAAGGGTGCTAATCAGCCACGACGGCGTGTATGCGTCAGGGGCGAGGGGTCGAGGAACCAGGGCCCGTGCTTCTCTGCTCACGGACGTAGTGCCCTCGCAGCGATGTGGGCCGCCCCGAGCCACGGCTGGCCTCATCGCGGACGGGCATGCGCCGGCAGCGGCTCACGTGGCGGGCCCAGGCATGTGGTGTGCGTCGAGCCCTACAAGAGCGTCCGCCCGCCGTTGTCCAGCTGTACCCCGCCGGGAGCGTGGCCAGCGCACCCGAGCCCAGGCTGCTACTGCGACACCCCAATGGGGTCTTCGGCTGATCAGCGTCGGACACCAGCCGGAACGGTCAGCCCCTGCCTCAGCTTGTTTCTGCCAGTCGACGTTCGATGCCCTCGCGTACCGCTACCGCTCGTGGGTCACTGAAATCTGCGATGAGTCTCAGCGCCTCCGCCCAGTGCCGACGGGCCTCGTCCGGGCTTTCGCCGAGTACGGCCGAGGCCAGGCCATCCAGAGCCAGGGCCTGGTGCCACTCATCGCCGAGATCGCGATGCGCCGAGGCAGCCTGGCGGTAGAAGTCGGCCGCCTCGGCATGACGTCCGAGCCGGCGGTACACCTCACCAACTCCCTGCCAGGCCAGCGCCTCTCGGCTGCGGTCGGCGAGGCGTCGGTGGAGTGTGGCGGAGCGCTGGTAGGAGGTCAGTGCCTCGGCGTACTGGCATTTCGCCTGCTGGGCATCGCCGAGGGTCAGCAGCCAGAAGCCCTCCAGACGCAGGTTACGGAGGCTGAGGGCGATATCGAGGGCGGCCTGGGCCGAGACCAGGGATGCTTCGACATCGCCCTGCTCACGCTGGACGTCGCTCAGCACGCGCAGGATGTTGCCCTCGCCGCGCTGATCACCGAGGGTTCGGTGCGCTGCCAGGGCCTGGTCGATGACGGTGGCCGCCTCTGGAAGGCGACCGGCGCGGTAGTGGGTGGTCGCGAGGTTGGACAGCGCAGTGGCGGCCCAGTGGGCGGCGTCCTGCTCCTGGAAGGCGGAGATGGCCTGCTCGAAGTAGCGGGCAGCGGTGTCGAGTCGTCTGCCGCGAAGGTGGTTCAGCCCGATCAGTTTGAGTGAGCGTGCTTCGCCAAGACGGTCGCCCAGGTCGCGCCGGATCGTCAGCGCGTTCTCGTGGGATTCGAGGCTCTCGGTCTGGCGGTTGAGGCGGGTGTAGGCCATTCCGAGGTAGGTATGGAGTGCGCCTTGTGCGGCGCGTTCGTCCAACCGTTCGGCTGCCTCCAGGCCGATGCGGCCCACGGCCGGCCAGCTTGTGCCTGAGACGGAAGGGAACTGCGCGTTCCACAGGACTGTGGCCATCTGCCACGTCAGTCGGTCATATCCGGCATCGGCGGCCGTACGTATGGCCTGGAGGAGGTTGTTGTGCTCCCTCTCGGCCCAGTCCACGGCGGCGTCGTACTCGGAGAACGTCAGCGGGCTGACGTCATCCGGGGCAGGTGTGAGGGGCACACGGTCCTCGGCGGGGTTGATCCAGCCCTGCGCGGCGTCGGCGGTGTGCAGGTACCACTCCAGCACGCGGCGTAGAGCTGCCTTCCGCTCGGCTGGCGGCTCCTCGTGCTGGGCCTGGTCGATGGCGTAGGCACGCAGAAGGTCATGGAACTGGTAGCGGTCCGGGGCGGTCTGTTCCAGGAGGTGTGCGCCGACCAGAGAGTCCAGCAGTTGCCGGGACCGACTGATGCTGGTCGCCCCTGCCAGGGCCGCCGCGGCCCGCAGCCCGAACTCGGGTCCGGGGTGTAGGCCCAGCAGGCGGAACAGACGGGCGGCTTGCTCGGACAGGGCGCGATAGGACCACGCGAAGACGGTGCGGACGGCTTCGGCCTCCTCGTCGTCGCCCGTGCTCAGGGCGTCCCAGAGGGCCGATTCGTCGCGTAGGTCGGCGATCAGGTCGTCCAGCCGTAGGTGGGGATGACTGGCGGCGCGTTCGGCGGCTATCCGCAGAGCGAGCGGAAGTCGTGCGCACAGCTGGGCCAACTCGGCGAGCTGCCGTTCGTCATCGACCGGCCGGTATCCCGCGGTGACGACGCGCAGCAGGGCAACCGCCTCCGGCTCCGGCAGCACACCGAGCGTGAGTCGGCGAGCTCCATCACGGATGGCAAGACCGGACAGGCGGCTGCGGCTGGTGACCAGCACCAGGCTGTGTGCGCTCCCGGGCAGCAACGGCCTGACCTGGCCGACGGTGGCCGCGTTGTCCAGAACGACCAGTACCCGGCGGTCGGCCAGCAACGAGCGGTATAGCGCGGCGGCCGCGTCGAGATCCTGCGGTACGGCTTCGGCCGGGACACCGCGAGGTCAGCAAGCGGTGCAGGGCCTCGCGTGCCGCGACCGGCTCCCCGGGGTCATAGCCGCGCAGATTGGCGTACAGCTGGCCATCCGGGAAGCGCTCCCGGACCTGGTGTGCCCAGCGCAGTGCCAACGATGTCTTTCCGGCGCCGGCAGTCCCGGCAATCACGTATACCGAGACGACGAGCGGGCCGCCGTCCTCGGTAGTGAGGACGGCATTCAACTGGCCAAGCTCATCGGTTCGGTTGACGAATCCGCCCACGTCGGCCGGTAACTGGCGTGGGACAGGGCTGGAAGAGCTCCCCGGGTCCGGTGTGCCCTGCGCGTGGAAGTGGATGCCTCCGTGCACACTTCTCGCCTGGACGACGTCACGTGAGGATCCCGACAGCTCGGAGTGGGTGCTGCGGAAGTGCTCGTCCTGTCCGCCTGGCGATGTGATCGGCCTACTCCCTTCCCGCGTCGCTCAGCGTCGGCGGATCAAGGTGCGCCACCTCGCGGTCGAAGTAGGAGATCACCTCTTCACCCACCGCGTAGAGCGCCTTGATGTAGTTCTCCCAGCGCTCGACGAGGTCACGGTCGGTGTAGCGGATCGCGCCGTTCGCAACTCCCGCTTCGGTGTAGAGGACTTGGAAGAGGGTGTGGCCGCCCAGCACAACCACTTCCGGAAGCGGGCCGGTGTCCTCCGAGGCGGCTACCTGTTCAGCGGGAACGATCCTGATCCGCTGCCCGTACTCCGCGCGCTGCCGCTGGGAGTGGAGTTCCCACTGCACGTACGGCGTCAGTGGCCTCTCGACCACCCGCACACGGTGAAAGGCATACCCTCTGCGCTCGTCCTCTTCAGCGGTCGCGGCCAAGGTGTCGCGCCGGTCGGCGAGGAGCCGAAGCGCCTCCTCCCAGTCACCCCGGCGCAGGGCGTCCCGGCTCGGACTGCCCTGCTCCTCGAAGTGCTGCCGGCGCTCCAGCTTCCAGGAACTCCCGTCACGGACCGCATCCTCCCGCTGCCGGAAGTCCTGCTTGTAGGCGGTGCGGATGAGCCGATCGCCCTGCTCGGGATCGAGATCGGGGGCGAGGAGGTCAAGCATCGGGAATGTCCTTCTTTGCCGCGCTGAGCATGTTCCCCGGGATGACGACCAGCCGCTCATCAGGAGCGAGGTTCACGCCCTGCGGCAGGCGGGGGCCGTAGACGGCTGTCAGATCCCTGCCGATCACAGCCACATCACCGTTGTCGAGCTGCCAGATGTCCGGACACTCGTCGTTGCCGTCGGAGTTCCCGAGCTCTTCGGCCGACTTCCCCAGCCGACGGTCGAATAACGCGGACGGGTCAGCCTCCCAGGCACGGGCCATGTCTGCCTCCGGTCGAGGTGGTCGAGCACGCTGTGGCTACCCACTGTATCCAGGACCACACCCATAGGTGAGGGGTCGCCCCACGGCCGAGCCGCCGGGCCGGTGGGACGGAAGGCATCAGGGGCGGCGCCCGTGCGGTCGGAGCGCAGGTCGGTTACGTGCGCGCCCGAGTCACCGGCACCGGGAAGGCCGTCTGGATCACCAGCTCACCGCCCACCAATGGGTCGGTCCGTCCCCATTCGCTGCGTCCCCCGCCGGGGGCACCTCGCAGAAGGTGCCAGCAGACCCCGCCATCAGCCCAGACGCTGAGTGCGGGGTCTTCGCGTGTGCGCAGCCGGACGCCGCCGAAAGGCGCTGAGCGCTTGGCTCACGAGATCAGTCCAGTCCGGCACACACGAAGCCGCAGGTTGACCTACGCTCGGCAACGGGCGTCCTCTTGTCCGATCCATGCGCGACGACTTCCCCGGGAGGTCAGTCGTCGCCGCCCTCTGGCGGCGGGGCACCGGACCATCCAGCCCGCGAGTCGGCAGACCGCTGCCATTGAGGCCCAACGCGTGTGGATGGCCGGAGCCCGAAGCGGTTTGGCGCCGTCAGATGTCCGTGACGGTGACGTGGGCAGCGGGTGTGGTCACCGCGACGCGTAGCGGTCCCTCGGTTGAGGGAACGAGCTGCGCCACCGTTTGGTCCTCTTCGTGAAGGGCGAACAGGGCAGGCACAGAGACATCCGTGGCGACGTGGCGTACGGTCCAGTTGGCGTTCTCGAGGTACGCCTGTGCCCGTCCGATCGCGTCGGCTGCCTCCTCGGCGGTGAGCGGATCGGTAGACCAGTTGTGGTGGAGCCAGGTGCCGTCGGCGTCCTCAACGGTACGCACGCCGTTGCCCTCGCCCCGCGAGGCGTGCCTGACCCGCAGCGCGTCGTAGATCCGGCTGGAGTGGTCGAGGGCACGGCGCACATCGGGGCGGTCGGCGGCCGGAGCCGAGTGCAGGGCGGTGCTGTCGGCCTTGGACGCGGGCTCACCGGCGGGGGCGAAGCAGGGCGAGGTCACCCCGTTACCCCTCCCCGATTCTGTCGCTGAAGTGCCTTATTGTGGCGTACTTTTGGGACGCGACGCAGACGGGGTGTATGCCGTTGCCTGGTCTGTTACGGGATGTCAGACCAGCCCCTGACGGCGGCCATGCGGTAACCGCGTGCCCGCGGGTGCCCCGAGCAGATGCCGCATTGACTCCGCGGCGCGGGCGGCCGCGTCGGCGCAGCAATTGTTGAACAGGGCATGGACCTCGTCGGCCTGTTCGGCCATTTCGTGGAGGCGGGGGATCCACTCCGTCAGTTCCTCCGGGGCGTAGATGTGGCGAAAGCGCTCCTCCTTGGTGCCCGTGCCCCAGGCGTCGTTGCGGCCGTGGAAGCGGGCCACCGCCAGGCGGGGTGAGGTGACCGGGGTGACCGGGGGTATGGAGGTGGGCAGTTTCTGGGTCATGTCTACGGCCACGGCGGACATGTCCCAGTCCTTGAGGGTCGCCTCGGTCTTGGCGCGTTCGTCCTCTTGCCACCAGGCGGGGTGCCGGAACTCCACGGCGACGGGCCAGCCCGCCGTGCGCTGCCCGCACTGGGCGAGGAACGCCTTTGAGTGTGCGTCGCCGGGGGTGAACCAGGGCGGGAATTGGAAGAGTAGGGTGCCGAGCCGACCTGACGACTTCAGGGGTTCCAGCGCTCCGCTGAAGCGCTGCCATACCTCGTCGAGCAGGGCCGGATCGATGTCTGCGGGCCTCGGTCGGCCGCCCCTTCGTCCGGGCAGGGCGGCCAAGCTGCTCGCGCGCAGCTCGGCAGGCAGGGCGTTCGGAGTCGTCGGGTGGGCGGTGAGGAGGGAGAACGCCTTGACGTCGAAGCGGAAACCGTCCGGGGTGCGCTCCGTCCACAGGGTGCTGTTGCGGGCGTTGGGGAGGGAGTAGTACGTGGCGTCGACCTCCACCACCGGGAACTGGGCGGCGTAGTGGCGCAGTCTTCCCTCCGCGTCGCGGAGCCCCGGTGGGTACCAGCCGCTGGACACCAGCGCGCGGTCCGTCCATGAACAGGTGCCGACCAGAATCTCTCCCATGCCCGCCGACTACCCGGGGTCAACACTCATGTAGCCCCGGTGAGTTCGAGGTTTCGAGGGCTTTGCTGTAGGGCAATCTGCGAGTTTGGGAGCGCTCCCACCACTCTCCCACTCCCCCTAGGACGATGGAGGAAGATCGCGAAATGATTTGTCATGAACGCGGAAATTCCTTACGTTGGGCATCCCGCGCCCTCGGCCTGCTGGCCGCGGCGCTGCTGTGTCTGATCCCGTGGTCCACCACCGCGAGCGCCCATGGATCCGTCGTCGACCCCGCGTCCCGCAACTACGGCTGCTGGCTCCGCTGGGGAGACGACTTCCAGAACCCCGAGATGGCGCAGCTGGACCCCATGTGCTGGCAGGCGTGGCAGGACAACCCGAACGCCATGTGGAACTGGAACGGGCTGTACCGCAACGGCTCCGCCGGCGACTTCCCGGCGGTGATTCCGGACGGACAGCTGTGCAGCGGTGGCCACACCGAGAGTGGCCGCTACAACTCGCTGGACAAGCCGGGCGCCTGGCAGACGACGAAGATCGGCGGCAAGTTCACCGTCAAGCTGTACGACCAGGCCAGCCATGGTGCGGACTACTTCAAGGTCTACGTGAGCCGGCAGGGCTACGACCCCACCACCCAGCCGCTCAAGTGGAGTGACCTGCAACTGGTCGCCACGACCGGCAAGTACGCCCCCAGCCAGAACTACTCGATCGACGTCAGCACCTCCGGCTACACCGGCCGCCACGTCGTCTACACGATCTGGCAGGCCTCGCACATGGACCAGACGTACTTCCTGTGCAGTGACGTGAACTTCAGCTGAGCCGCCTCTCAAAGACGCATGCACCCGCGCACTACGCGGCCCCGCCGGACACGCCTGTCCGGCGGGCCGTCGGCCCCGGTCCTGGAACCGCTTACGGATGAACGGGGCCGGAGCGATGATGGAGGGGGAGACAAACACCGCGTCTGTTCCAGCATGAGAGGACTGGAATCAGCATGGAACAGATTCACGCAGTTCGTCAGGTCGATCGCTATGTGCACCAGCGGCGCGCCACCGACCAGAGGTTCGTCAGCTGGCCTCTCTACTACTTTCTGCTCAGGTGGGTCACTCTTGGCATCTACTCGATTGTGATCTTTTATCGTCGCTTGAAACGCGCTGACCTCTTCAGGGAGCGCCAGGCCCATTACACCGCTGCGGTCATCACCGCCACCCGCCAGTTCGCCGAGCAGCACGAACACTACGGAGCGGCCCGCGATGACCTCAACGACCTGTGGCGATTCATGAAGGAGCGCTTCGAGGACGAACACAAGCCGATCAAGGCAGGAGCGTCCCTCGCGCTCTCATTTCTCACGCTCGGCATTTACGGGTTCTATGCCACCTACCGCACGATGCGATTTTGGTGGGAGATACAGCTGACCGAGCAGGATTTCTATGACCAACTGGGCACCATCTGGGCCAAGTTGGGGATGGTCAACTATCCCGTGACTCTTGAAGTGAACGAGAACCTGCATCGCAGCTTTGGAATCTACCTCTTTCTCACCATCATCACACTCGGAATTTTCTGGATCGTATGGGATTACCGCATGCATACCGATCCTGAAAAGATCTACCCAGAGTTCCATTCAGCCGAGGACGGCGTTCTCGGCGCACTCCGCACCGTCGATATGCGCGGGTGAGGTCGGCGCCTCAGCGCGGCAGGTACGTCCGCTGCCGCCGGTCAGGTGAGGGGGCACGGGAGGGATGGGGTCCAGTGGTTCGGGGTGCAGGTCACCAGGGCCAGGGAGAGGAAGGATGTGCGGCCCAGGTAGAAGCCGAAGGAGACGTCCGTGCCGTGGGTCAGGCGGTCGGTGGCCGTGGTGACCAGGCGGGCCTGGCGGGCGGTGTCGGCTTCCTGGTGGGAGAGGAAGCCGGGGGCGTGTTCGGTCAGTTCGCGGCCCAGCCAAGCCGCCGCGTCCTTCGGTTCTTCGAAGGTGGCGCGGATGAGGGTGGGGGTCTTCAGGAGCCAGAGGGACGTTTCCAGTGGGGGGAGCTCCGAGTGGCGGAACGTTTCCAGGAGCGTGCGGTAGTGCTCCTCGTCCTCCGCCGTGACGGGCGGGTGGGGGCGGTCGGGCGGGCGGCGGAGGGCCTCCCGGTCGAACAGTTCCTTCTCGCCCAGCCACGAGTACGCGTGGATGTGCACGCGTCAGGGGTTCCCCCCGGGGGGTTTCCGGAAGGCCCCTGACTGGGTGATGTCCCGGGTGGGGGCCGCCCTGCCCCTGCCGGTCTGTTGGTGTGCTCCTACTTTGCTACGTCGATCTTTGCCACCTCGTCGTAGAACGACAGGTGGTCCTTGATCTCCGACACCTTCTCGATCGGCCGCGGGTACGCCCACACCACGTCCGGCCGCGGCTCCGCGCCCTCGCCTGCCGGGCCGCGGTAGGTCCAGTACGCGGCCTCGCCCTTGAAGGGGCAGATGGTGTGGGTGTCAGTGGGCTCGAAGAGGGTCAGGTCCACGTCCTCCGGGGGGAGGTAGTAGCGGACCGGGAGACCGGTCTCATGGACGAGCAGGGGGCGGGTCGACTCGGCGACTACGCGGCCGTCGATCGTGACCGTGACGTGCTGCGTGCCGCGCTCCACGTCCACGCGGTGTCCGCCGCTCGTGCCGGTGGTCTTGGGGTGGGAAGCGGGGGTGGACATTTCTTCCTGGCCTCCTCGGTGTGGCATTCCCGGGTGGGGTTCCGGGGTTCCGGGGTTCCCGGGGGTCCCGAGTGGGGTTCCGGGGTTCCCGGGTGGGTTCCCTTGTGTGACGGGCGTCATGTTCCTTTCCCCCTCACAACGCTCTTCGCCGCGCCCTCATTCCGGACTGCGGGCCGCCTCGTCCGGCTCCCGTGGCCAGGCCCGGCCCTCCTGGCGTTCCACCTCGCGGTTGAAGCGGGTCAGGACGTCCTCGAAGCGGGCCACGTCCTCCGGGGTCCACGACTTCAGGAGCCGGGACAGGTCGGTCTGCCGGCAGGTCCGTTCCGCCGCCATGCGGTCGGCGCCCCGCGGGGTGACGCGGAGCTTGCGGGCCAGGCCGCCCTCCGGGTCCGGGATGCGTTCGACGAGGCCGGACCGGAGCAGGGCGCCGGTCTGGCGGTTGACGGTCGAGACGTCCAGTTGGAACGCGTCGGCCAGCTGGCCGATGGTCATCGCGCCCTCGGCGTCCAGGCGGGAGAGGAGCAGGTAGCCGGAGCGGTCCAGGCGGGTGGGGGTGCATGATTCAACCCCAGGGGTTGTGCCGGTGTCCGGCCGCGTCGTGGGGTCCTGGGCGTCCGTCGCCTGGCCCTTGCGCTCGCGGGGGGTCAGGACCGAGCACCTGGCCACCAGCATCAGCTCGCGTTCCAGTCGCTCCAGCCGACGATCCAGCACGATTCCTCCTCGCCTCCCCCGCGCCCCTCAATGGAAGTGTGCACGATACACACCCTGTGTAGGATGCACATCTCTCATGCTTCCATCAATCTCCTGAACTGAACTTCTTTGGAGGCGGCATTCGCATGCCCCAGTCAGCCCCACCTCGCGTCGCGGAACCCCTGAGCGCCGCGCCGTCCGGCACGCCGCTCCCGCGGGAGGTCGGCGGCGGCTTCGTGGCGGTGCTCGCGTTCTGCGGCATCGCCGTGTCCGTCATGCAGACGCTGGTCGTTCCGCTGGTCACCGAGTTGCCCCAGCTGCTGCACACCACCAGCTCCAACGCGTCCTGGGTGGTCACCGCCACCCTGCTCGCCGGTGCCGTCTCCACGCCCGTCATGGGGCGGCTCGGGGACATGTTCGGCAAGCGCCGGATGCTGATGGTCGCGCTGGCGCTGATGGTCATCGGCTCGCTGACCTGCGCCGTCACCTCCGACCTGGTCGTGATGGTGATCGGCCGGGCCATCCAGGGCGGGGCCATGGGCGCCATTCCGCTCGGCATCAGCGTCATGCGGGACGAGCTCCCGCCGCACAAGCTCGGCTCGGCGATGGCCCTGATGAGCTCGTCGCTCGGCATCGGCGGCGCGCTGGGGCTGCCCGCCGCCGCGTTCGTGGCGCAGCACACCAACTGGCATGTGCTCTTCTACGGGGCCGCTGGGCTGGGCGCGATATCCATCGCCCTCGTGCTCGCCGTCGTCCCGGAGTCCGCCGTCCGCACCCCCAGCCGCTTCGACGCCATCGGCGCGCTCGGGCTGACGGCCGGTCTCGTCTGTCTGCTGCTGCCCATCACCAAGGGCGGTGACTGGGGGTGGACGAGCGGCACCACGCTCGGGCTGTTCGGCGCGTCCGTGGTGATCCTGCTGCTCTGGGGCGTCTTCGAGCTCCGTACCGCCGAGCCGCTGGTCGATCTGCGGACCACGGCGCGGCGCCAGGTGCTGCTGACCAACCTCACCTCGATCATGGTCGGCTTCTCGTTCTACGCGATGTCGCTGATCCTGCCGCAGCTGCTGCAACTGCCGGAGGCCACCGGGTACGGCCTGGGCCAGTCGATGGTCATGGCCGGGCTCTACTTCGCCCCCATGGGCGTCGCGATGATGCTGGTCTCCCCGCTGTCCGCGCGGATCAACGCCGCGAGCGGGCCGAAGGTCTCGCTGGTCCTCGGGCTGCTCGTCATCGGCGCGACGTACGGTGCGGGGCTCGTCATGATCGACCACATCTGGCAGATCGTGGTGCTGTCCACCGCGCTCGGCGTCGGTATCGGCATCGCGTACTCGGCGATGCCCACCCTGATCGTCAGCGCCGTCCCCGCCGCCGAGACGGGCGCGGCGAACGGGCTCAACACCCTCATGCGGTCGATCGGCATGTCCACCTCCAGCGCGGTGGTGGGCGTGATCCTGGCGCATCAGACCATCGACTTCGGTGGGGTGGCGCTGCCGAGCAAGGACGGGTTCAAGATCTCGTTCCTGGTGGCGTGCGCCGCCTCGGTCGGCGGTCTGCTGATCGCCCTCTGCCTGCCCGGGCGGCAGCGGGCCAAGCGGACGGCGAGCTCGGGTCCCGTGGCCACTGCGGCTCCGGTGGCCACTTCGGCTCCGGTGGCCGACCCCGTTCCCGTTCCCGCTGCCGTCGCCGTCGCTCCCGCCGCTCCCAAAACTGCGGTCGCCGAGGTTGGCGAGGTTGTCGACGATCTCCCCGACCTCACCGGCGGCGTCATCCACGGCCGGGTCCTCGGCCCCGGCGACACCCCGCTCGCCGACGCCGCCATCACCCTCATCGACACGGGCGGCCGCCAGCTCGGCCGTACGGTCACCGGCCGCGACGGCCGGTACCACCTGCCCGCGCCCGACACCGCGAGCGTCGTCCTCATCGGCTCGGCCGCCGGGCATCAGCCGCAGGCCGCCACGCTGCTGGTCTCGGACCTGCCGGTCGTCTGCGATCTGCGGCTGTCCGGCGGGGGCGGGCTGACCGGGTCCGTACGGGCCCTCGGCGGCGAGCCGCTGACCGGTGCGACCGCCACGGCCACCGGGCCCGAGGGCGAGGTCGCGGGGTCGGCGACCGCCGACGAGAAGGGCGAGTTCGCGCTGCCGGAGCTGGCTCCGGGGACGTACGCCCTGACCGTGGCCGCCGCCGGGCACCGGCCGTACGCCACTCAGGTGGAGCTCACCGCCGGTGAGCCGGTGCGCGTGGACGCCGAGCTGTCGCCCGCGGCCCGGGTCCGGGGCACCGTACGGGACCGGGGCGGCCGGCCGCTCGGGGACGCGCGGGTCTCGCTGCTGGACGCCTCCGGGGACGTGGTCGGCCAGGTCATCACCGGTGCGGACGGGTCCTTCGGCTTCGAGGCGCTCACCGGCGACCACTACACGGTGGTGGCCAGCGGCTACGCCCCGGCGACCCGCCAGGTCACGGTCGGCGGTGCGGCGGGCACCGAGCGGCGGGACGTGGACTTCCTGCTGGGGCACGGCGACGACGGCGAGGAGTGAGTCCGGGCCCTGAGCGGGGCCCGGCGGAGCACGACGTAAAGAGGCGTAAAGAGCGGCAGGTAAGGAGCGGCGCCCTGGGCGCCGCTCCTTACTCATTCGTTCTCCTCGGAGAGGCCCTCCTCCTCGGAGAGGCCCTCCTCCTCGGAGAGGCCCTCCTCCTCGGAAAGCCCCTCCTCCTCGGGAAGGCTCTCCCACGCCTCGCCCTTCCGGTACAGCTCGAAGCCCTCCTCGTCCGCGATGGACTCCGCCTGGGCCCGGCTGCGGAGGGAGATCTCATACGTATGGCTGTCGACGGTCGCGTGGACGCCCGAGCCATCGGTGACCGTCTCGATGGAATGCGTCTCGTAGATGACGCGTCCCGGCTCGCACTTGCTCCAGACCACGTGCATGCTCACTGCCATCGGACCCACTCCCGCCGACGAGTCCCCTGGTTTCAGGGTCTCACCTGATCGCCAGGTCCACATGGCCTGACGTGGCCCTCGTCACCTCCGTCTGCCGAACAGCACCACGTTCGCCAGGGCGAGGACCACCAGCGCGCCCCCGAACCACATGACACTCGGGACCGCGATCCCGTCCGCCGCCCGGCCGCCGAGCAGCGCGCCCAGCGATATCGCCACGTTGAAGACGCCGACGTACAGCGCCGACGCCGCCTCCCGCGCGTCCGGCGCCGCGTGCAGCACCCAGGTCTGGCAGGTCACCGACACCCCGCCGTACGCCAGGCCCCACACCAGCAGCAGTACGGCCGCCCCCGCCGTCGTGGCCCCGGCGACCGGGACCAGCAGCTCGGCCGCCGCCAGCAGGGTGAAGATGACCATGAGGGTGCGGCGCGGATCGCGGTGGGCGGTGGCGCCGGCCAGGAAGTTCCCGGCGATGCCCGCCACGCCGTACGCCAGCAGCAGGGTGCTGATCAGGCCCGCCCCGACCCCGGCGACGTCCTCGAGCACCGGACGGACGTAGGTGTACGCGGCGAAGTGGCCGGTGACCAGCAGCAGGGTGGTGATGAGGCCGGTCCGCAAACGGACGTTGCGGAACAGCCCCGGCACCTCGCGCAGCCGGATGGTCCCGGTGGCGGGCAGCGACGGCAGGGTGACGGCCATGGCGGCGGCCACGGCCAGCGACAGCGCGGCGAAGGCGGCGAACGCGATCCGCCAGTGGACCAGATCGCCGATGAGCGTCCCGATCGGCACCCCGAGCACCGAGGCCACCGCGATACCGCTGAAGATCAGCGTGGTGGCGTGGCCCGCGGAGCGCTCGGGCACCAGCCGCACCGCGAGCCCGCCCGCGATCGACCACACTCCGCCGATGCTCACCCCGACCAGCACCCGGGCGAACAGCAGGACGGCGAAGCCGGGCGCCAGCGCGGAGAGCAGATTGGCGACCGCCAGCAGCACCATCAGACCGCACAGCACCAGCCGCCGGTCGTAGCGGCCGACGGTGACGGTGAGCAGCGGGGCGGCGAGCGCGGCGACCAGGCCGGGCACGGTCATGGCCAGCCCCGCCGTACCGTCCGAGACCCCGAGCGCGGAGCCGATCGAGGTGAGCAGGCCGACCGGCAGCATCTCGGTGGTGACCACCGCGAAGGTGCCGACCGCGACGGCGACGACGGCGGGCCAGGCTCCGGGCCGGGACCCGGGCCGGGCTCCGAGCCGGGACCCGAGCCAGGCCCCGAGCCGGGCTCTGAACGGCGAGCGCCCCTCGGGAGGTGACCCGGATGCGCCTGCCGGAGCGCTGAGTTCCGTGCTATTGGACATGTCTTTAGCGAACAGCCGTGCCCCTGCGGGAACAACGCCGAAGTTTTCAGCCTTCCATGAGCGAGGCTCATCAATCGGTGGAGGCTCGACAAAGGCTCGACAATCGGCGTCGGTGGGAGGCCATTGCCCATGGCCGAGTTGGAGATCCGCGAGCTGGAGTGCTTCCTCGTGCTGAGCGAGGAGCTCCACTTCGGCCGCGCGGCGGAGCGGTTGTATGTCTCGCAGAGCCGGGTGAGCCAGCTGCTGCGGAACCTGGAGCGCCGGATCGGCGCCCGACTGCTGGAGCGCACCAGCCGCCGGGCGCGGCTGACCCCACTCGGCGAGCGGTTCCTGACCGAGCTCCGGCCCGCCTACGAGGCGCTGTACGGAGCCTTCGAGAGCGCCCGCGGAGCGGCGCGCGGGGTGGACGGCGTGCTGCGGATCGGGTTCCAGGGGGCCGCCGACGAACGGGTGACCGCGGCCATCGCGGCCTTCCGGGAGCGCCACCCCGACTGTGAGCCGACGACCGTGGAGATCCCGCTGGCCGATCCGTTCGGCGCGGTGCGGGCCGGTGAGGTGGACGCCGCGATCGTCTGTCTGCCGGTGGCCGAGCCCGACCTCGTCCTCGGCCCGGTCTTCTCCAAGCAGCCGCAGACGGTGGTGGTCTCGGCCCGCCATCCGTTCGCGGGCCGCGGCCGGGTGGACGCCGAGGCGCTGGCCGACTGCCCGCTGATCGGACCGTCCGCCCCCGCGCCGCGCTACTGGCACGACGCGATGGCGCCCACCGCCACCCCCGGCGGGCGGCCCATCCCGCGCGGGCCGCTGGTGCATACGCTCCAGGAGGGGCTGGCGGCGGTCGCGGCGGGCCGGGGCGGGATGCTGCTGTGCGCCCCGACGGCGGAGTACCACCGCCGCCGGGACATCACCTTCGTAGCGGTCGAGGGGGTGCCGGACTCGATGCTCGGCCTGGTGTGGCGGCGGGCGGACGAGACCGCGCGGTTACGGGCGTTCGGGCGGGCGGTGGCGGAGCTGTGCGCTTAGGCGGTGGCCGAGCCGATGGGCGGTCGAGTGCGCACGTAGGCGGTGGCTAGCCCACATCCCTGCGCATGCACACCCGTGGCCAGCGGTCCAGCCCGTGACCGGCCTCGCTGAGCCGGATCTCGCGGAGGCCGGGGGTCAGCTCGGCCTCGGTCAGGGCCCGGAAGCCGCACCGTGCGGCGTAGTACGGGGCGTTCCAGGCCACGTCCACGAACGTGGTCAGGGTGAGCGCGGGGACGCCGTCGCCCGCGGCCCGCGTCGCGATGTGGTCGATCAGGGCCCGTCCCACGCCACGGCGGGCGCTGTCGGGATGGACCGAGATCTGCTCGATATGGATGTTTCCGTCGACGGGGTCGGTGATCAGGTACGCCATCGCCCGGTCGGCGTCGTCCACCGCGACCCAGGCCCGTCCGGCCCGCTGGTAACGGCTCAGCTCTTCCAGGCTCAGGGGCTCGTCATCGGCGACTTCGTCCATTCCGATGTCCCGGAAGCAGAGTCCGGCGGCGCGCTCTATGTCCTGGAGGACGGGGAGTTCTTCACTGGTGCTCGTTCGAATCCGCACCCCACCATCATCCTCCGGAACGCCGGAACAAAGGCGTGCCCCCCACCGCCGTGGAGAGCACCCTTCGGCCGTTCCTTCATATGAACGCATATGAACGCATATGAACGCCACCGGACCGAGGTCACCCCAATGACCTCGGCCTTATCCGCTGGCGGTGATCATGAATCTACCAAGGTCGGTGCGTTGAGGCGAGGTTGAGGGGGTGTCATGTGCGTACGCACGCCCGAGCGTCATGTACGTACTACGCCCGCGCGTCCGCCGCCCCCTCCGCGATCGCCTCGTCCACCTCGCCCGTGCGCGCCGCCTCCTCCGCCGCGAAGCGCTGCTGGTCCAGCCGCTCGGCCAGCTCCTCGTCCTGGTGCATCAGCAGGTCGAGGTTGCTGTCGCCCAGCTCCAGCACGCCCATGTCGACATACGCCCGCTGGAGCCGCTCGCCCCACAGCCCGATGTCCTTCACACACGGCACGATCCGGCTGAAGAGCAGCTTGCGGAACATATGCAGGAACTGCGACTGCTCGCAGTACTCCTCGGCCTCGGCCTTCGGGATGCCGAAGTTCTCCAGGACCTCCACGCCGCGCAGCCGGTCGCGCATCAAGTAGCAGCCCTCGATGACGAATTCCTCGCGCTCGCGCAGCTCCGCGTCGCTCAGCTGCCGGTAGTAGTCGCGCAGCGCCATCCGGCCGAAGGCCACATGGCGGGCCTCGTCCTGCATGACGTAGGCGAGGATCTGCTGGGGCAGCGGCTTGTCGGTGGTGTCGCGGATGAGGCCGAACGCGGCGAGCGCCAGGCCCTCGATGAGCACCTGCATGCCCAGGTAGGCCATGTCCCAGCGGGAGTCGCGGAGGGTGTCGCCGAGGAGGGTCCGCAGATCGGTGTTGATGGGGTAGACCGTGCCGAGCTTGTCGTGCAGGAAGCGGCCGTAGAGCTCGGCGTGGCGCGCCTCGTCCATGGTCTGGGTCGCGGAGTAGAACTTGGCGTCGAGGTCGGGCGCGGCCTCCACGATCCGGGCCGCGCACACCATCGCGCCCTGTTCGCCGTGGAGGAACTGGCTGAACTGCCAGGCGGCGACGTGATGGCGCAATTCGCCCTTGTCCCGGTCGGTCATCCGGTCCCAATGGCGGGTGCCGTAGAGGGCGAGCGACTCATCGGGGGTGCCCAGCGGATCGTACGGGTCCACGTCCAGGCCCCAGTCGATCCGCTTGACCGCGTCCCACTGCTTGTCCTTGCCCTTCTGGTAGAGGGCGAGCAGCCGGGCCCGGTGGTCGTCGTACTCCCAGTTGAACCGGGCGGCACCCCCGGCGGGCACCTGCCAGAGGGGGTCTCCGGGATCCATCGCGTAGAGCTCTTGCGTCGCCACCGACGCCTCCTTCGCCTCGCTCCCCCGTGAACGGATGCGTACTCGGCAGGCTCACACGTCCGTTACTCGGCGGTCAATAAGACCTCCCCAAGGGATTGACGGCCTTGCTGACACGGAGTCTCATAAGAGGTATCCGCCGGTAACCGTTCCCGCCGGCGTCTGTCCGAGCCATCAGTGAGGTGCCCTCGACGATGTCCACCATGACCGAACCACCCGCGCTCCGGGACGCGCTCGGGCTGATCAAGGACCGCGAACGGGTCGCGGAGCGGCTGCTCCAGTCCTCCGCCAAGCACTCCTTCGACCCCGACACCGAACTGGACTGGGACGCGCCGTTCGAGCCCGGCAAGTGGTTCTGGCCACCGGAGCTGGTGTCGCTCTACGACACTCCCATGTGGCGCCGGATGTCGGAGGAGCAGCGGCTGCTGCTGTCCCAGCACGAGGCGGCGGCCCTCGCCTCGCTGGGCATATGGTTCGAGATCATCCTGATCCAGCTGCTCACCCGGCACATCTACGACAAGCCCGCGACCAGCGCCCATGTGCGGTACGCGCTCACCGAGATCGCCGATGAGTGCCGCCACTCCAAGATGTTCGCGCGGCTGATCACCAAGGGCGGCACCCCGGCGTATCCGGTCGCCCCGCTCCACCACAACCTGGGCCGGTTCTTCAAGACGTTCTCCACCACGCCCGGTTCGTTCACCGCGACCCTCCTCGGCGAGGAGATCCTGGACTGGATGCAGCGGCTGACCTTCCCGGACGAGCGCGTTCAGCCGCTGATCCGCGGGGTGACCCGGATCCATGTGGTCGAGGAGGCCCGCCATGTGCGGTACGCGCGCGAGGAACTGCGCCGCCAGATGCTGCGGGCGCCGCGCTGGGAGGCGGAGCTGACCCGGATCGGTTCCGGGGAGTTCTCCCGGATCTTCTCGCAGGCGTTCATCAACCCCAAGGTCTACACGGACGTGGGACTCGACCGCCGCGCGGCCGTCGCTCAAGTGCGGGCCAGCGCCCATCGGCGCGAGGTGATGCGCAACGGCGCCCGCAAGCTCACCGAATTCCTCGATGACGTCGGGGTGATGCGGGGTGTGGGGCGCCGACTGTGGAAGAGCTCGGGGCTGCTGGCCTAAGCGCTCCGCGGGAAGTGCCCTGACCTGTCGTCGATCGTCCGCGGCGCCGTCGTGGCTGGTCGCGCAGTTCCCCGCGCCCCTTCGGGGCGCACCCGAACCGCACCGGACTTCAATGAGGCCGCTTAGGGGGCGCCTGCGGCGGACTGTTCCCCTCCCCGCCCCTTCCTACGCGGCGGAGCCGCATCTCGATGCCGCGGGACGGACGGGGCCATCGGCCGCCGGGCCAAGGGGGATTGGGCCGCCGGGCCCAAGGGCGCGGTCGGGCCGGGCCCGAGGGCCCATCCGGGTCGGGCCGAAGGGGGCATCCGCTTCGTAACGATGGGCGGTTACGCTGCCAGGCATGACGACAGGCAGCGGCACCGCTCCGGCGCCCCCGGAGGCGACACCCCCGGCGGAGGCGAGTGCCGCCGCGCGCCCGGCGGCGGAACCCCCGGTCGCCGCGGGCCCACCGGCCGCGCGCCGGGGCAGCTACCGCAGGCTGAGCGTCGAGGCGCGGCGCGCCGAACTCCTCACCGCCGCGCTCGACCTCTTCGCCCACCGCGCGCCCGAGGACGTGTCGCTGGACGATGTGGCCTCGGCCGCCGGGGCCTCCCGTCCGCTGGTCTACCGCTACTTCCCGGGCGGTAAGCAGCAGTTGTACGAGGCGGCGCTGCGCAGCGCCGCCGATGAGCTGGAACGGTGCTTCGAGGAGCCCATGAGCGGTCCGCTCAGCGCCCGGCTGAGCCGGGTGCTGGACCGCTATCTGGGCTTCGTGGACGAGCATGACGCGGGGTTCAGCGCGCTGTTGCAGAGCGGCAGCGTGGCCGAGACCTCGCGCACGAACGCGATCGTGGACGAGGTGCGGCGGGCGGCGGCCGAGGAGATCCTGCTCCATCTGGCGGTCAAGGAGCCCGGTGCGCGGCTGCGGATGATGGTGCGCACCTGGATCACGGCCGTCGAGGCGGCCTCGTTGATCTGGCTGGACGAGGGGAAGCGGCCGTCGCTCGAGGAGTTGCGCGACTGGCTGGTGGACCAGTTCGTGGCGATGCTGACCGCCACCGCGGCCACCGATCCGCAGACGGCGCGGGTGCTGAGGGCCGCGGTCAGGATGGAGCCCGCCGATGGGCCGGTCGGGCGGCTGGCGCGCCGTGTGGTGCCCGCGCTGGGTGAGGCGTCGCATCTGCTGTCCTGACGGGCGCGGCCGGTGGGACGACGTACGGCCGCGGTGAAGCGAACGTCCCGGTGAGACGTACGGTCGTCGTGAGACGTACGGTCATGGCGTGAGAAGCGAGGAGACGCCCTTCGTGGGCGGGCCGCTGGACGGCCGGGTGCTGTCGGTGCTGGTCGGCCTCACGGGCCAGCCGCCGAAGACCTACGAGGTGCCGGTGGAGGACGAGGCGGGCGGACCGCCGACGGTGTATGTCTATCGCAGGGTTCCCGCCGCCACTTCCAAGCGGCTGGGCCTGGTCCGGGGCTGGGCCTATGAGTACGACCCGGAGGGAAAGCCGGGTGGCGGGCCGAAGTGGCCATGGTCCAAGCCGAACTGACCGGCGGGTCGAACTGACCGCCGGGCCGGGCCGGGTCGAGCGACCGCCGGGCCGAGCCGACCAACCGCCCGCCGGACGGGTGACCGTATTCGCCCGACTCGCCCACAATTCTCCTGAAGATACGAACGTCATGCCACGATCCCTGCTGAGCTGGACGCCGGACAGAGGCGTCTCGGAGCCGGAGGTGATCACGTGTCAGGACGGATCGTGGGCTCGGTCTGCGCGGCGGCGATCACCGCGGCCGCCGCACTGGTGCCCGCCGTTCCAGCGGCCAAGGCGTCGGCCGCCCCCGCCCGCCCCGCCGACCGGTCCGTGTCCGAGCTGCTGACGCAGCTCAAGACGCTGTACCGGAAGGCCGAGGAGGCGACGGAGGCGTACAACGGGACCGAGGAGAAGCTGCACAAGCAGCGCACCAGGACCAGGGAGCTCACGGCCCAACTCGTCCACGCCCGTACGGAGCTCGCCGACAGCCACGACGACGCGGGACGGCTGGCCCGCCGGCAGTACCAGGGCCACAGCGCGCTCTCCTCCTACAGTTTCCTGCTCACCCTGCTCACCCCGCATCCGGAGAACGCCGCCGACGAAGCGCGCGAGCTGGATCGGGCGGCCGGCCGCGAGGCCGCCCTGATCCAGCGGCTGACCAAGGGCGAGCGGCGCGCCGACACCATCGCCACCCGGGCACGGACCGCGCTGGACAAACAGCTGTCCCTGGCGGCGAAGCGGAAGAAACAGCGGGACAAGGTGAAGAAGCAGCTCCGCTCCATCGAGAAACTGCTGGCCTCGCTCAGCACCCGCCAGATCGCCCAGGTGGCCCAGCGCGAACGCCAGGAGACCGCGAAGGCCCAGCGCAAACTGCTCGCCTCCGGGGCGCTCGGCTCCGCGAACGGCGCCTCGCCCGGCGCCGCGGGCCCGCCCGCCACCACGAACGGGGGCACGGGCGGCGGCACAGGCGGCGCCGCCCCGGCCCCCGGAGGCCGCCGGGACGCCCCGGCGGCGGGCACCCCCTCCCCGGTGGCCACCGTCACCGCGCCCGGCCCCCGCCCCCACCAGTCCCCCGGCCGCCGCCCCGGCATGGCGTCCGCGGAGGCCGGGCGGCGGGCCCTCGCCTACGCCCTGAACCAGATCGGCAAGCCGTACGTCTGGGGCGCCGAGGGGCCGAACTCCTTCGACTGCTCGGGGCTGACCTCCTCCGCCTGGGCGTACGCCGGGCGGACCATCCCGCGCACCAGCCAGGAGCAGTGGCGCCGGCTGCCACGGGTACCGCTCAGCCAGCTGCGCCCCGGCGATCTGGTGATCTACTACAAGGGGGCGAGCCATGTGGCGATGTACGCGGGCAACGGCCAGGTGGTCCAGGCGCCGCGCCCCGGCCAGCGGGTGAAGCTCTCCCCGCTCGCCTCCAATCCGTTGCAGGGCGTGGTGCGCCCGGGTCCGGTCACGGTGGCCAAGAAGCGGTGACGGCTCGTGTCAGCGGAAGGACCGGACGGCCTCGGGGGCGTGGTCGTCCACCTCGGCTTCGGCTTCGGCCCCAGCCAGATCGTCGGCCTCGTCATCGACCTCGACCTCGTCATCAACCTCGGCTTCGGCCTCAGCCGCCTCGGCCTCTTCCCTGACCTCGTCCAGATAGGCGGCCGCCTTCTCCGGCTCGTAGAAGAAGTTCTCGAAGTCGGAGGGGTCGTCGAAGCCGTTGGCGATGCGGTGGGCGACGGCGGGGAAGGCGGACCCCGCGCCGAGCAGGTTCACGATGTGCTCCGGCGGCGGGGCCAGCATCGCGTTGGTCCACTTGGTGACGTGCCGCGCGCTCTCCCAGTAGCGGTCGAACGTCGTCCGCATCCACTCCTCGTCGAACGGCCGGTCGCCGCGCTCGAGGATGCTCTCCAGATAGGCCGCCGCGCACTTGGCCGCGGAGTTGGAGCCCTGGCCGGTGATCGGGTCGTTGGCCACCACGACATCGGCCACGCCCAGCACCAGACCGCCGCCCGGCAGCCGCCCGACCGGGTGGCGTACGGTCGGCGCGTACCGCCCGGACAGCGTGCCGCCCGCGTCCGTCAGCTCGACCTTGGTGGCGCGCGCGTACTCCCAGGGCGTGAAGTGTTCCATCAGCTCCAGGACGCGCTCCAGGTGCTCCGAGGGGTCGGTGATGCCCTGGAACGCGTCGGCCGGACCGCCCGGGACGGTCTCCCAGAAGAGGATGTCGGCGCGGCCGCTGGTGGTGAGCGCGGGCATCACGAAGAGCTCGCCGACGCCGGGCACGAGATTGCAGCGCACCGCGTCGAGGCCGGGGTGCTCGGGGCGCGGGCCGAGGCCGTGCACATAGGCGACCGCGAGGGCGCGCCGCGGGGTGTCGTACGGGGAGCGGGCGGCGTCCCGGTCGAAGAGCGAGACCAGTTCGCCCTTGCCCGCGGCCACCAGCACCAGGTCGTACTTCCTGACGAGGACGTCCAGGTCGGAGACGGCGGCGCCGTGGATGACCACCTGGCCGCCGCGCTGCTCGAACGTCTCCATCCAGCCGGCCATCTTGATCCGCTGGTCGACGGACTGGGCGTAACCGTCGAGCCGGCCGACCCAGTCGACGACCCGCGGATGGCCCCCGGGGGCCGGCGGCCCGGCGACCGAGACCCCGAGGCCCTCGATCCGGGGCGCCCGCTCCTCCCAGAAGTTGAGCCCCAGGTCGCGCTCGTGGTCCAGCGCGGTGCGGAACATGCACTGGGTGGACATCACCCGCCCGCCGCGGATCTCATCGGCCGTCCGGTTGGACATCAGCGTGAGCTCGTAGCCCTGGGACTGGAGGCCGAGAGCGAGTTGGAGGCCGGATTGACCGGCACCCACGATGAGTATCTTCCGCATGGCTGTCGACTCTCCCTCATGCTCGGGCCGGAAAGAGGAACGGATCATTCCATCCCACGGGCGGAGCAGAGGTTACGTCACTCGGGTGACACGTCAACGGCGTGCCTCACCAGCGCCAGCAGCGCGTCCACGACCGCGATCCGGCGCCGGGCGTCCATCATCACCACGGGGACGGAGGACGCCACCGAGAGTGCGTCCCGTACGTCCTCGGCCTGGTAGAGCGGAGTCCCCTCGAAGTGGTTGACCGCCACCACATACGGCAGTCCGAGGCTCTCGAAGTAGTCCAGCGCCGGGAAGCTCTCGTCCAGGCGCCGGGTGTCGACCATCACCACCGCGCCGATGGCCCCGCGCATCAGGTCGTCCCACATGAACCAGAAGCGCTGCTGACCGGGGGTGCCGAAGAGATACAGGACCAGATCGTTCTCCAGCGTGATCCGGCCGAAGTCCATCGCGACGGTGGTGGTCAGCTTCTCGGGCGTCGCCTCGAGGTCGTCCACGCTCTCGCTGGCCTGCGTCATCAGCGCTTCGGTCTGGAGCGGAGTGATCTCCGAGACCGCGCCGACGAAGGTCGTCTTACCGACGCCGAAGCCTCCCGCTATCACTATCTTGGTGGCGATCGGCGCGCGGGAGCGGTCCGTCTGCCACCTCTGGAGCACCTCCTCGGCCCCGGGTATCCCGGCCCCGGGTATCTCCGACGTCGCCGGCGGGGTCGCCGTGATCGTCTCAGAGCCTGCGAAGTCCACTGAGCACCCTTTCGAGCAACGCGCGGTCCGGCTGGCCGGGGCCCCGCCCGGTGCCGTAGACGCGGATCTTTCCCTGGTCGGCCAGGTCGCTGAGCAGGACGCGCACCACACCGAGTGGGATCTTGAGCATCGCGGACACCTCCGCGACGGAGCGCATCCTGGCGCACAGTTCGATGATCGCCCGGATCTCCGGCAGCATCCGGGAGTTCAACCCGCTGGGGGCCAGGTCGAGCCGTCCGTCCGGAGACTCCAGCGCCGCGACGAAGGTCTCCACCAGCAGCACATGGCCGGAGCGGGTGCGGCCACCGGTGAGTGAGTACGGACGTACGCGAGCGGGTTTACGGGCGGGCCGGCCGGACCCGGCGGCCGTCACTGTGCGTGCTCCAGCGACCTGCGTAGTTCATTGCGGAGCTCGGGGGTGAGCACATGCCCGGCCCGGCCCACGAACAGCGCCATGTGATAGGCGACGACGGTCATGTCGCAGTCGGGGGTGGCGTGCACCCCCAGCAGCGAACCGTCGCTGATCGACATGACGAACAGACTGCCCTCGTCCATCGCCACCATCGTCTGCTTGACGCTCCCGGCGTCCATCAGCTTCGCCGCGCCGAGCGTGAGGCTGCCGAGCCCCGAGACGATCGTCGCCAGATCCGCGCTGGAGCCCTTGGGGCCGTCCTGCACCGACGGATCGGCCGACGCGGCCGCGGCGTGGTGCCGTGTGTCGGAGGAGAGCAGCATCAGCCCGTCGGTCGAGACGACCACGACCGAACGGACGCCCGGCACCTCCTCGACCAGGTTCGCCAGCAACCAGTGCAGATTACGGGCCTCGCGACTCAACCCGTAGGTACTACTGGGCGCATTCACCCGCGTGCCTCCTCAACCGTGCCACCCTCGTTCTGCGCCCCCGTTTGCCCTGCTGCTCCCCCGTGCCCCCGAGCGGGCTCGCCGTGGGCGGCGATCTCGGCGGCGGCGTCACGGTGCCCCTCGCGGGCGCCGCGCTGGAAGCCACCGAGCCGGCGCCGCAGTTCCTCCGCGTCCACCGAGCCGGTCCGCTCCCGTGCGTCGGGCTCCCGGACCGCCACGTTCCGCGGTCGGCGCTTGGGAAGCCCCTTGTCGGTGCGCACCGGCTCGTCGTCCGGGCGGGCGTGCTGGTCGGGGCCGATGGCGTACGGATCGGCGGACGGCTCACCGCCGCCTGCCCGCTCACCACCCTCCGCCGTCCTGCCGCCGGGTGGCGACGGGACGCTGTCTTCCGGGCCGTCGTACGACGCCGGGGCGCCGTTGGCCGGGCCGCCGTGGGCCGGGCCGCGGTTGGCGGGGCCGCCGTGGGCCGAGCCGCCGTGGGCCGGGCCCCAGGCGGCCGCGCCGACCGGGCGTATGCCGTGGCCGCCGATGTACCACTCGCGGTCCGCGCGGTCGCCGGGGTCCGCGCGGTCGTCGCTGCGGTCGGCGTCCAAGCGGTCGGCCGTGTCCGCCGCGTCCGCACGTACCTCGCGGCCCTCACGATCCCTAAGGTCCTCGCGGTCCTTACGGCTTTCGCGGCCGTCGCCACCCGTACGGTCCGAGCGGTCATCGCGGCCAGCGCGGTCCTCGGGGTCCCGTTGGCTCTCGCGCAGGCGGCGGAGCGTCAGCTCCATCGTCTGCTCGACGGCCGGGACCTCCGGCTCCTCGGGCCGAGGCGCCGGGGCCTTGTCGTCCGCGCCGGACCGGGTGCCCTCCGGCCCGTCCGCCTGGGCCAGCTTGGGGACGCGCTTGGGCAGGGCGGGCAGCGCACCAGCGCCTTCCGGGACCGGCGCACCGGCGCCTTCCGGGACCGGCGCACCGGCGCCTTCCGGGGCCGGATGGCCGCGCGGCGGCGTGGGCTCCATGGGGTAGTCGCGGCCCGTGTCCCCCGTCAGCCCCCACCGCGCACCGGGGACGGCCCAGGGGGCGCTCGGCTCCGGTTCGGCGGCGGCGTCGACGGGCTCGGGCACGGTACGGGGCTCGTCCTCGGGCACCGGCTCGGCGGCCCGGGGCACCGGGTCCGGCTCGGGCACCGGCTCCGCGGGCGGGGCGATCGGCTCCGCGTCGGCCCCCGCCACACCCTCTCGGTCGTGCGCGACCGAACGGGCCTGCCCCGGCAGCGCGTTGGAGTTCGCCTCGGCCTCCGAGCCCGGGAAGCCCAGGAAGGACGACGGCCCGGTGGCGCCGAACGTCGCGCCCGCGCCCACCGGCGGGGCGGGCGGCAGCCCGGCGCCGGGCGGACCGGAGGGAAGGATCTTCGTCGGGAGGACGACCACGGCCGCCACCCCGCCCGGCTGCTGCTCGCGCAGCTGCACCCGGATGCCGTGGCGCGCCGCGAGCCGGGTCACCACATACAGCCCGAGGCCCAGCGGGTCCTCCGGCTGGGGGCCCTGGCAGTACTCCGGTACCGGGTCGGCGAGCCGGTTGTTCAGCTCCACGAACCGCTCGGGCGTCATGCCGATGCCCTCGTCCTGGACGGAGAGCATGACCTCGCCGCTCTCCAGCAGCCAGCCGGAGATCTGGACCGCCGCGTCCGGCGGAGAAAACGATGTCGCGTTCTCCAGGAGCTCGGCGATCAGGTGGCTGACGCTGTCCGCGGCGAACCCCGCGACCTGGGCATGTGGCGGCAGCGCCTGGATCTGCACCCGGTCGTACCGCTCGACCTCGCTGATCGAGGCGCGCAGCACATCCAGCAGCGGCACCGGCCCCGGATGGGTGGCCTTCTGCTCGGAGCCCGCGATCACCAGGAGGTTCTCGCCGTAGCGGCGCATCCCGGTGGCCAGGTGGTCGAGCTGGAAGAGCGTCTCGAGGCGGTCGGGGTCCTGCTCCCGCTCCTCCAGGGACTCGATGATGGCGAGCTGGCGCTCGATCAGGCCGAGCGAGCGCAGCGCGAGGCTGACGAAGCTGCCGTGGACCCGGGCCCGCAGCCCCTCAAGCCGGGTGGCGACCGCATCCCGCTCGGCGCGCAGCCCGTCCCGCTCATCGGCCAGCCGCTGCCGCTCGCCGACGAGCCGGGTGCGCTCGCGCTCGAGCTCGGCGACCCGCTCGTACGTCTGCGTGGCCTTGGCGTGCAGTTCGTTGATCGCCCGTACGGCGTCCGCGAACTCGTCGTCGCGGCCCTTGAACGCGACCGGTTCCTCGGCCGCCGGATCGGCCGCGACCCGCCGGGCGCCGAGCCGGAGCGCGGCCAGCGGCCGGGTCATCGAGCGGGCGCTGTGCACTCCGGCGCCGAGGGCGACCAGCAGGGCGGCGCCGACGATGCCGATGCGCAGCTCCAGGTCGGTGACCTCGTCGTCGCGCACCCGCGCGAGCTGGGCGGCCTCGGCGGAGGCCAGCGAGGACTGCGCGCCGCGCATCTGGTCGATCCGGGCGTTCAGGGCGGCCTCGACGCGGTCCTTCTGGAGGAAGAAGTCATTGCCCGCGAGGCGGCCCTGGTCGGTGAGCCGGGCGAGGTAGCGCTCGGCGGAGTCGACCTCGGCGCCGCTGACGGTGCGCTGGTACGCCTCGCCCATGGCGGCCGGGGCGAGCTGCTCGAAGTCGTCGAGCGCCGCCTGCTCGCGGACGTTGGTCCGCTGGGCGGCCGAGACCAGCGTGGGCTGGCCGCCGCCCGCGTCGAGCGCGGCCAGCAGCAGTCCGCGGGTGGCGGACGCCTCCTCCACCGCGCGTCCGAGCGGGGCCAGCGCGGCGGTGCCGCCGGTCTCGGCATCGGCCGGGAGCCGGCGGGCGAGGGTGTCGGTGATCCCGTTCAAGGCCTGGACGGTCCGGGTGTAGGCGGTGAAGACGTCGGTGGCCGAGCCCTTGCCGGTCAGCGCCTCCTGCCGCAGCTCGGGGAGGGCGTCCAGGCGCCGCCGGACGGAGGCCGGGACGTCCCCGCGCACCTCCCGGACCCGGCGGTCGACCCGGGCGCGCATCTCCTCGGAGACCCCGTGGCCGGATGCGGAGGTGCGGCCGTCGGCGACATAGCGGGTCATGGCGTCGCGCTCGTCGGCGAGGGCGTGGGCGAGGGTCACCGCGCCGCGGTTGGTCTCCGCGAGGTCGACGAGGGCTTGAGCGTCGGTGGTGTCGTCGAGGGCGAGCAGCACGGCGGGGGTTCCGGCCCCGAGGACGGCGACGGAGACGAGGACGACCGACGTGGTGAGCCGACGACGGACGCGTACGGTGCGGCGTCGCGGCGCCGCCTCATCCTGGCGTGGCTCGCCGACCGCCTCGCGCGTGGTGCCCCGAAGCCGCTTCTTCCGCACCGGTGCTCACAATCCATTCTCGCCCGACCGCTGACGTGGACCAGAGGTGACGACGGATCACCAATTGTGTTTCCCCACCTCTGGTAGGGATTCCGACCCTTTCAGGACGGGTCTGGGGCAGGTATGCATCACCCGCCCGGCCACCCGAACGAGTGAACCGTATTGCGTAGTTGACCACCAACTTTGGCTCGCGGCCATACCTTCCCACCACCTTGCGCGGATTGGTAAAGACCTCGGCGCCCTGAGAAGATGCCCACCCGCAGCTTCCCAGAAGTGTCAATCCCGCCCCAATCAGGCAGCGGAGAAACCGGCGACGGATTTGGTACGGACCAACACCCGGTCCGGCCCTCGCCGCCATGGTGATCGACAGGGCTCCGGCAGACTGAGGGAATGCGCATCGAACTCGCGACCGCCCCCGGCGATCAGCACCATCCCAACGAGGACTACGCATCAGTAGCCCTTCCGGCCTCGGGGAGCGGCGGTGCGCTCGTGGTGCTGGACGGGGTGACCCCGCCCGAGGGAGGGGACGGATGCGTCCACAGCGTGGACTGGTTCACCGCGCGGCTCGGCGGATCGCTGCTCGAACTGTCCGGTTCGCGGCGGGATATGCCACTGACACAGTGCCTCTCCGAGGCGATCGCGCGGACCGCCGCCGCCCATAGTTCAACATGTGACCTTTCTCACCCACTGACACCCCAGGCAACCGTTGTCACAGCGCGCTGGAACACCGAGCGCATCGAGTATCTGGTGCTGTCCGACTCGGTGTTGCTCATCGAGCGGACCCATGACGGAGTGACCCCGGTCCTGGACGACCGCATCGACCGGCTGCGGGCCGAGGGCCGCCGGCTCGCCCCGCTGCGCAACGCGGCGGACGGCTTCTTCACCGCCGCCGCCGACCCCGGCGTCGCCGGTAAGGCGGTCACCGGGGAGCTCCCGCGCGGCGAGGTACGGGCGCTGGCGGCGCTCACCGACGGGGCGTCGCGCTGGGTGGAGCGGTTCGGCGAGGGCGACTGGACCGAGTGCTTCGCGCTGCTGCGCAAGGAGGGCCCGCAGGCGCTGATCGACCGGGTGCGGGCGGCCGAGCACGCCGATCCGGACCGTACGGCCTTCCCCCGGGGCAAGACCCATGACGACGCGGCCGTGGTCTTCGTGGAGCCCTGACGGCGGGGCCGCCCTCCCCTGGGCGGGTAGCGCGGTTGCCACATCCGCGTCGCCGGATGGGCGGGGGTCGCCGATCCTGACGGGTATGAGCGCCCTACTCCTGCGCCGCGCGCGCCGTCTGACCGCGGTCGTCGGCCTCCTGCTCCGCGTTCAACCGGTGCAGCAGCCTGGCGAGTTCGGCGACCTCGCTGCGCTCCCACGCGGCGAGACGGCGCGCATACCGCGCCCGCCGTGCTCCGCGCACGGCACGGAAGCGGCTGCGGCCCTCCTCGGTCAACTCCACCAGGAAGGCCCGGCCGTCGGCCGGATCGGGCGCCCGCGTCACCAGTCCGAGCCCCTCGAGAGCCCGGAGCTGACGGCTCATCGTGGCCTTTCCGACGCCCACGAAGCCCGCGAGCTCGGTGGCGCGCTGCGGACCGGCGTCCTCCAGCCGCATCAGCAGTCCATAGGCGGCGGATTCAAGCTCCGGGTGGACCTCCCGGGCCAATTCCCCCGAAGCGGCACGGGCTCTGCGGAGGAAAACCGCCAATTCGCGCTCCAGAGCCAGGAATGCATGGTCCACACCAATGCCGCCCATGGTGCCCCCCTCACCCCGCTCAGGGGGCAACGCCCCGTTGTCGTGCACGTCAGAGCCCTCTCCGGGTTTTCACTTCGTGAAAGTTTCTACCACGCGCGGCTGTTACCGCAGCTCCACCAGTATTTCGCAGGATTAGACCAACGGCATCACACTCTCCCCCTTCCGTCGGCCTATCTACGCCCGTAGCGTCAACTCCTGACATGGTCATTCCAATCGGAGCTCCCCCCACCGAGGTTTCGGAGGCAACGCCATGCCCGTGCACAGACCTGGTTCGGTCCGACGCGCCCTCAGTGCGCTGATCGGCACTCTCGCCGCGCTCCTCGCCATGACCCTCGCGCTGCCCGGTTCGGCGTTCGCCGCCCAGGCCCAGCGCGACAAGGCCATCCCGCATCCCGAGGACGACTGGGCGGGTTCCCAGATAGCCAAGCACGAGGGCGGATCCACGACCGGTGAGGCGCCGACGGGGCTGCTCGCCACCGTCGAGGGCGTGGACGTCAGCAGCCACCAGGGCAATGTCAGCTGGTCGACGCTGTGGGGCAGCGGCGTCCGGTTCGCCTACGTCAAGGCGACCGAGGGCACCAGCTACACCAACCCGTACTTCGCGCAGCAGTACAACGGCTCGTACAACGTCGGCATGATCCGCGGCGCGTACCACTTCGCCCTGCCGAACAACTCGACGGGTGCCGCGCAGGCCAACTACTTCGTCGACCACGGCGGCGGCTGGTCCAAGGACGGCAAGACCCTGCCGGGCGCGCTCGACATGGAGTACAACCCCTACGGCGCGACCTGCTACGGGCTGAGCGCCAGTGCGATGGTCAACTGGATCAAGTCCTTCAGCAGCACCTACAAGTCGCGCACCGGCCGCGATCCGGTGATCTACACCTCCACCAGCTGGTGGAAGACCTGCACGGGCAACTCCGCCGCCTTCGGTGGCGTCAACCCGCTGTGGATCCCGCGCTACGGCTCGTCCGTCGGCGAGCTTCCGGCCGGCTGGGGCTTCCACACCATCTGGCAGTACACCTCCAGCGGCCCGACGGTCGGCGACCACAACAAGTTCAACGGCGCCATGGACCGGTTGCAGGCGCTCGCCAACGGCTGAGCCCCGCATCGCGTCACCCCCCACACCTGGCGCGTCGACCGCATGCGGCGCGTCCGCCCTCCGGCATACGGACAGGTCTGTCTGTACGCTGGAGGGCGTCGGCCGTATCCCGGCCCCGGTCGCTCCCCGGCCTCGGTCACCCCGCACGGCCCCGTGTGTCCGCGTCAAGGAGCTTGATCATGAGCAGCGCCCGCCCCTCCGCCCATGAGCGGATCCTGTCCACCGCGACCGCCCTGTTCAACGCCCATGGGGTGCGCGGGGTCGGAGTGGACCGCATCATCGCCGAGTCGGGCGTGGCGAAGGCGACGCTCTACTCCCACTTCCGCACCAAGGACGATCTGGTGCTGGCCTATCTGCGCGGCTCGGACGAGCGCTGGGGCGGGGCGCTGCGGGAAGCCGCAGAGGCAGCCGGCGCCGACCCCCGGGACCGGCTCATCGGTCTCTTCGACGCGCTGGACTCGGCGACCGAGCGCGACGGCTTCCGCGGCTGCGCGTTCATCAGGACCGCCGGCGAGACCGAGCCGGGCACCGCCACCCACACCGCGACGGTCGAGCACAAGCGCTCCGTACGGGCCTGGCTGACCGAGCTGGCCCGGGAGGCCGGGGCCGCCGACCCCGAGCGGCTCGCCACGCAGCTCTCCGTGCTCGTGGACGGGGTGATGGCCGCGGCGGCGCTGGAGCCGAGGCCGGAGTTCACGGAGGCCGCCCGGGAGGCGGCGCGGGCGCTGGTCGCGCAGGCGTGCCCGGCCCGGGTGTAGACCGGCCCGTGCGTGGATACGGCGAAGGGCCCGGCCGCATACGCGCGGCCGGGCCCTTGTCTTCCGTCTGTTACGCGATGGCGAGATCACGCTCGTGCGGCAGCCCGGACGCCAGCAGCGCGCGGTAGCGCTCCTGGTGCGCGGCGAGCGCCGCGTCATCCATCCCGTGCGTACCGTAGACGACGAACGGCTCCTCGTAAGCCATGCCCGTGATGTTCGCGGCCGCGTCGAAGGGCTTCAGCAGTTCGACGACCGTGAAGCGGTTGAACCCGTCGGGCCGGTACATCTCCTCCTGCGCACCCGCCGTGGTGGCGATCCGCAGCGACTTGCCGCGCAGCGAGGTGCCGCCGCTGCCGTAGGCGAAGCCGCGCAGGAACACCTCGTCCAGCCACTTCTTCAGCAGCGGGGGCGCCGAGTACCAGTAGAAGGGGAACTGGAGCACGATCCGGTCGTGCTCCAGCAGCAGCCGCTGCTCGCGCTCGACGTCGATCCGCAGATCGGGATAGGCGGCGTAGAGGTCATTGAACGTGACGTTCTCCACCGGCCGAGCCGCCTCGGCGAGGGCGGCGTTCACCCGGGACGCGGCGAGATCGGGGTGGGCGAGGACGAGCAGGGTGCGCACGGAGTTCCTCCGGAGACGGTACGGCATGCGAACAGACAGGTCTGTCTGCCTCGCTCTCGAAACTACCAGACAGACCTGTCTGGCTGCCAGCGGTCCCGCCCGGGCCCGGGTCAGCCGCGGCCGGGCACGATCACCTGCCCCTGCGCCGCCCCCTCGATGACCTGCGCATACGCCTGGGCCACGGTCTCCACCGGGGTCCCCTCGGCGGGGTCCATGCCCAGCTTCTCCAGGGTTTCCCGCACCCATCCCGGGCAGATCGCGTTCACCCTCAGCCCGCGCTCCATCTCGATCGCGGCGGCCCGGACGAAGGCGTCGAGCCCCGCGTTCACCAGCGCGCCGAAGGCCCCGCCGGGGGTGGGCTTCTCGAAGACCCCACTGGTGAGGGTGATGGACCCGCCGTCGCGGAGGTGGTGGAGGGCACGGCGCACGAGCGCGACCTGGCCCAGCAGCTTGGCGTCCAGACCGGTGGTGAACTCCTCGTCCGAGGCGTCCCCGCCGAGCGGGGTGAGCGCGCCGGAGGCGGCGCAGCAGACGACGGCGTCGACGTCCTGGACGGTCGCGAAGAGGTGGTCGAGGGTGGCGGGGTCGGCCACATCGACGCGTACGGCGCCGCCGGCGCCGGTGCGGGAGGCCCGTACGACCTCATGCCGACCTTCGAGGGCGTCCACCACGGCACGCCCGATGGTTCCTGTCGCTCCGATCACGATGACCTTCATGCGGCTCAGCGTGCCGGAGCGCGGGGTGCGCCGCCTGGCCCTGTGGGAACCAGGCAGCGGGGGGTGGATCAGTCGCGGGGGAACTCGTCGGTCTTGAGCGTGAGGCCCACAACAGTGTTGGTCAGATCCACCTCATCGCCGAAAGACACCGTGCGTTCGTTGACGTAGGCGCCATCCTTGGGCTCGGTGAACAGATGACACCTGCCGGTGTAGGGGTCAATGATCAGGTAGACGGGGACCTCGGCAATGGCGTATGCCGACTTCTTGGGTCCGTAATCATTGGCACCCGTGCGCTTCGAGATCACCTCGGCCACGAACTCGACGTCCTGATGACGCCACAGGCCTTTGGAGTTCTTGACGGCGCCCTCGGCGATCAGCGTGACATCGGTCGCGAAGCCGTTGAGATAGCCGGGGTAGTCGATGCGGACATCCGACTTGATCCGCTTGCGCGGGTAGCGTGTCCGCAGTTGCTCGACGACGTCCAGGATGATGTCCCAATGCGTGTCCCGCTGCGGCGACATGAAGATGTTCCCCTCGACAATCTCAACCTTGATTCCCTCGGGGACGGGCATCTTCTCGAGCGCCTCGAACATCGCGTCCAAGGTGAGTTCGTCGCTGCTGTCGGCCATCTCGATCCTGTCAATCGCCATGACGGTCACCGTGCCGCTCCTCCCCGCCGCGCACCGAACGCACGCGGCCGGTTAGTCCAACGATACGCACGGCCGACAGGTCACGCGTGGCCCGGAACCCCGTTCGACACAGGGCCCCGGGCCACCGCTCCCGGCAGCGTCCGTCACGCCGCTACCGGAACCCCGGGGGTCGCCGCCCGGGCGGGCTCGAGGGCCAGCTCCAGCACCCGGCGGACGTCCGAGACCGGGTGGACGTCGAGCTTGTCCAGGACCTCGGCGGGGACGTCGTCCAGGTCGGGCTCATTGCGCTTGGGGATGATCACGGTGGTCACCCCGGCCCGGTGCGCCGCCAGCAGCTTCTGCTTGACGCCGCCGATGGGCAGCACCCGCCCGGTCAGGGACACCTCGCCGGTCATCGCCACGTCCGGGCGCACCTGGCGGCCGGAGAGCAGCGAGGCCAGCGCGGTGGTCATGGTGATGCCCGCACTCGGGCCGTCCTTGGGCACCGCGCCCGCCGGGACGTGGAGGTGGACGCCGCGCTCCTTCAGATCGCCGACCGGCAGCTCCAGCTCCGCGCCGTGCGAGCGCAGGAAGGAGAGCGCGATCTGGGCGGACTCCTTCATGACGTCGCCGAGCTGACCGGTGAGGTTCAGCCCCGCGCCGCCCGTCTCCGGGTCGGCCAGCGACGCCTCCACGAACAGCACATCACCGCCCGCGCCGGTGACCGCGAGCCCGGTCGCCACGCCGGGGACGGCGGTGCGGCGCTCGGCCGGGTCCTGGGCGGACTCGGGGGTGTGGTGCGGCCGCCCGATCAGCGGGCGCAGCTCCGCCACGCCCACCGTGAACGGCAGCTCGCGCTCCCCCAGCTCGTGCTGGGCCGCCACCTTGCGCAGCAGCCGGGCGATGGACCGCTCCAGGGTCCGTACGCCCGCCTCGCGGGTGTACTCGCCCGCGAGCTTGCGCAGCGCCTCGTCGGTCACCGTGACCTCGCCCGGCTCCAGACCGGCCCGCTCCAGCTGACGGGGCAGCAGGTGGTCACGGGCGATGGTGACCTTCTCGTCCTCGGTGTAGCCGTCCAGGCGCACCAGTTCCATCCGGTCCAGCAGCGCCTCCGGGATGGCCTCCAGGACGTTGGCGGTGGCGAGGAAGACCACGTCGCTCAGGTCGAGTTCGACCTCCAGGTAGTGGTCGCGGAAGGTGTGGTTCTGCGCCGGGTCCAGGACCTCGAGCAGGGCCGCGGCCGGGTCGCCGCGGAAGTCGGAGCCCACCTTGTCGATCTCGTCCAGCAGGACGACGGGGTTCATCGAGCCCGCCTCCTTGATGGCCCGGACGACCCGGCCGGGCAGCGCGCCCACGTAGGTGCGCCGGTGGCCGCGGATCTCCGCCTCGTCGCGGACGCCGCCGAGCGCGACCCGGACGAACTTCCGCCCCATCGCGCGGGCGACGCTCTCGCCCAGGCTGGTCTTGCCGACGCCGGGCGGGCCCACCAGGGCCAGCACCGCGCCGCCGCGGCGGCCGCCGACGACGCCGAGGCCCCGGTCGGCGCGGCGCTTGCGCACCGCCAGGTACTCGGTGATCCGCTCCTTGACGTCCTCCAGGCCCGCGTGGTCGGCGTCGAGGACGGCCTTGGCGCCCTGGATGTCGTACGCGTCCTCGGTGCGCTCGTTCCAGGGCAGCTCCAGGACGGTGTCCAGCCAGGTGCGGATCCAGCTGCCCTCGGGGCTCTGGTCGCTGGACCGCTCCAGCTTGTCGACCTCCTTCAGGGCCGCCTCGCGCACCTTCTCGGGCAGATCGGCGGCCTCGACGCGGGCGCGGTAGTCGTCGGACTCGTCCTCGGGGTCGCCGTTGAGCTCGGCGAGCTCCTTACGGACGGCTTCGAGCTGGCGCCGCAGCAGGAACTCGCGCTGCTGCTTGTCGACGCCCTCCTGGACGTCCTTGGCGATCGACTCGGCCACGTCCTGCTCGGCGATGTGGTCGCTCAGCCAGGTGACGGCGAGCTTCAGCCGGGCCACCGGGTCGGTGGTCTCCAGCAGCTCGACGCGCTGGGCGACGGACAGGAAGGGCGAGTAGCCCGAGTTGTCGGCGAGCTGCGAGACGTCGTCGATCTGCTGCACCCGGTCCACGACCTGCCAGGCGCCGCGCTTGCGCAGCCAGCTGGTGGCCAGCGCCTTGTACTCCTTGATCAGTTCGGTGACGGCACCGGGCAGCGGATCGGGCACGATCTCCTCGACCGTGGTGCCCTCCACCCACAGGGCCGCCCCGGGTCCGGTGGTCCCAGCCCCGATGCGGACGCGGCGCACCCCGCGGATCAGCGCGCCGGGGTCTCCGTCGGAGAGCCGGCCCACCTGCTCGACGGTGCCGAGCGTGCCGATACCGGCGTAGGTGCCGTCGACGCGCGGCACCAGCAGCACCTTCGGCTTGCCGCCTCCGCTCCCACTGGAGCGTGCGGCGGCCTGGGCGGCCTCCACCGCGGCGCGTACCTCGGTATCGGAAAGGTCCAGCGGCACCACCATGCCGGGGAGCACCACCTCATCGTCGAGAGGCAGTACGGGCAGGGTGAGCGGTGTGGACAGCGAAGCCATGATCTCCCCTTCGGCAGGCAAGTTGAGTCATGAGGACTCAATAAGTCAATGCCCACTCAATGCGCGAAGGGGGTTCAGGTGTTCCCGGAGGCTCGTTCGCTGTGAGCGAAGCCGGGCGAGGCGTCGTCCTTTCGCTCCGCCTGCGGGCGCCACCTGATGTTTCGCCGGACATACGGCCAGGAGACGACACCGAGCAGCAGGGCGAAGGCATGGCCCCAGCCGGTGAGCGGATCGACGTCGACGAGGATCCCGGCGACGAGCGCGAGGGCGACCCCGCCGAGCAGCGTCCACCGGCGCCGGGGCGACAGCAGCCCGGCGAGCGCGGCGGCGCACGCGATCAGCCCGTAGCTCACCCCGTAGTCGAGGCGGCGCAGCGAGCTGTCCGGGAGATGCCCGGCGGCCACGGAGACGGCCACCGGGACCTCGGTGAGCAGCGTCGCCAGCACATGGCCGAGCAGGAACACGGCGGCGGTGCGCACCCCGCCGAGCCGCCGCTCCAGCGCGCCGAGCACCAGGGGGAAGGCGGCCAGATACGGCGAGGTGATCCCGCCCACCGCCCACAAGGCGCTGACCAGCAGCGTCAGCAGCGGCCGCTGGGACAGGTGGAACACATCGGTGCTGGAGCCCGCGAGCAGATCGCGCACGGTGCCGGGATCGCCGAGGCGGGCGTAGAGCCCGGTGCCGAGCAGGACGAGGGTGTAGCCGAGGGTGAACGGCACGGTGAGCAGCGCGCGCGACAGCGAACGCGCCACCGCCGCCCTGTGGTGTCCATGCGCCCGTCCGACACTCGGCACCCGCGGCGTACTGGCCCCCACGGCCGCGGGCCAGCCGCGGCCCACCACCCGCCGCGCACCGGCCACGCGAGCGCATGGCCCGGCGGGGGCGACGGCCCGGGGGCCGTCCGGGTCACCGCCGTCCGCCGCCCGCGCGCCCGGAACGGCCGACGCGTCCGTCCCGCTCGCCGATGTCGCCCTTACCGATGTCGTCAACGCCCGCGCCCCTCTCTCACTCCCGCCGCTCCCCCTGCTCCCCGCTTATCCGCCACGACCGGAACAACAACCAGGACGCCGTGAGTCATGTCACGGCGCCCTCAGCTGTGACATGGACGACGCCACACCACGCCCCGGCACGGCCCCGCGGCACCGTGAATCGGTTGGACCGGCGAGCCGGGGCGGCGCGAGGATGGCGGGGTCAGGAGCCACCCGGGAGGACCTCACACCCATGCAGCCGCAGCCGCCGTACGACCTCCACACCGACGCCGACGACCGGCCGGTGACCGTCGACCGCCGGGAGGGCCCGTACGGCGAGGTGGTACTGCGGCGGCGCGGCGGCGCGGGATCCTCGGACGACGCCGTCTTCGAGATCATCGCCAACGGCTGCTTCCTCATGGACACCTCCGACGGCCGCTCCGAGCGGCTGCTCATCCGTGCCGCCCTCGGCGCACTGCCCGCCGACCGCCCCTCCCCCGCGCTGCTCATCGGCGGGCTCGGCGTCGGGTTTTCGCTGGTCGAGGCGGTGGCGGAGCCCCGGTGGGGGCGGATCGAGGTGGTCGAGCGGGAGGCCGCGGTGATCGACTGGCACCGCGCGGGACCCCTGGCGGCCATGACCGCCGGGGCCCTGGCCGATCCGCGCACCGAGATCGTCCACACCGATCTGGTCGAGTGGCTGCGAACGGGCCCGCGGACCTATGACGCGCTGTGCCTGGACATCGACAACGGCCCCGACTGGACCGTCACCGAGGACAACGACGGTCTCTACTCCCCCACCGGGCTCGCGGCCTGCGCGGCGCGTCTCGCGCCGGGCGGGGTACTGGCCGTATGGTCGGCGCAGCCGTCGCCCGCGTTCGAGGAATCTCTCCGGAATGCCGGGTTCACACAGGTGCGTACGGAAGAGGTCGCCGTTGCCCGGGGTGTTCCCGACGTCGTGCATCTCGCGGTTCGGGGCGCGTAGCAAAGCCGCGTACGCTGGCTTTACGCTTGCTTGCCTACCAAACGCGGCTGAGCGATGACCAGGCGCGAGCCGCGGGTTTCACCGGAAGACGCAGGGGCGGGCGTATGGAGCAGACTCACAACGGTCACAACGGGGCCGCCACGACCACCCCTGGCGCACAGCGCCGGGTCCTCGTCGTCGAGGACGATCCGACCATAGTGGACGCCATCGCGGCCCGGCTGCGCGCCGAGGGGTTCCAGGTCCAGACGGCGGGGGACGGTCCGGCGGCGGTCGACACGGCCGAGGCGTGGCAGCCCGATCTGCTCGTCCTCGACGTGATGCTGCCGGGCTTCGACGGCCTGGAGGTCTGCCGGCGGGTGCAGGCCCGGCGGCCGGTGCCCGTGCTGATGCTGACCGCGCGCGACGACGAGACCGACATGCTGGTGGGGCTCGGGGTCGGCGCCGACGACTACATGACCAAGCCGTTCTCCATGCGCGAACTGGCCGCGCGGGTGCACGTACTGCTGCGGCGGGTGGAGCGGGCGGCGCTGGCCGCGCACACCCCGCGCAGCGGGATCCTCCGCCTGGGCGAGCTGGAGATCGACCACGCACAGCGCCGGGTGCGGGTGCGCGGCTCGGATGTGCACCTCACCCCGACCGAGTTCGATCTGCTGGTCTGTCTGGCCAACACCCCGCGCGCGGTGCTCTCGCGCGAGCAGCTGCTGGCCGAGGTGTGGGACTGGGCGGACGCCTCGGGCACCCGCACCGTGGACAGCCACATCAAGGCGCTGCGCCGGAAGATCGGCGCGGAGCGGATCCGTACGGTGCACGGCGTCGGCTACGCCCTCGAGACCCCGGCGGCATGACGAGGGCCCGCTGGGCACGCAGGCTCCCCAAGGTCCGGGCAGGCACGGCCCCCAAGGACACGGCTCCCAGGGTCCTGGCACGCGGGGGCTGGGCGCGCGGCGGCTGGGCACGCGGCGGCTGGGCGCGCGGCGGCTGGGCGCGCCGGGCTCCCCAGGCCTGGGCGGACAAGTCCCCCAGGCTCTGGCCGCGCGGGGTCCCCAAGGGCTCCCGGCTGCCCGGGGCCCCCACGGACCGGCGGGCGTGGTCCCGCGCCACCTGGGCCCGGGTCTGGGAGGCGCTGCGCCCCTTCGACCCGTACCGCTCGGTCAAGGCGGCGCTGGGGGCGCTGGTCGTCGGCTCGGTGATCATCACCACGCTGCTCGTCTTCGCGGCGATGCACTCCGACACCGAGCTGCGCGTCATCACCATCTTCTCGATCATCGCCTCGCTGCTGATCACCCAGTTCGTGGCGAACGGGCTCACGGCCCCGCTGGACGAGATGACCGAGGTCACCCGAGCGATGGCCAACGGCGACTACACCCGGCGGGTGCGGGCGGCGCAGCGCGGGGACGAGTTCGGCGACCTGGCGTCCGCGTTCAACCGGATGGCGGCCGACCTGGAGGCGGTGGACACCCACCGCAAGGAGCTGGTGGCCAACGTCTCGCATGAGCTGCGCACCCCGATCGCGGCGCTGCGGGCGGTGCTGGAGAACGTGGTGGACGGCGTCTCGGAGGCCGATCCGGAGACCATGCGGGTCGCGCTGAAGCAGACCCAGCGCCTGGGCCGCCTGGTGGACCAGCTGCTCGATCTGTCCCGCCTCGACAACGGGGTGGTGCCGCTGCACGCGCGGCGGTTCGAGGTCTGGCCGTATCTGGCCGGGATCCTCAAGGAGGCCGGCATGGCCAAGGGCGCCGAGTCCCATTCGGGCGCGCACACCCGTAAGGACGTCCATCTCAACCTGGACGTCTCGCCGCCGGAGCTGACCGCCCACGCCGATGCCGAGCGGCTGCACCAGGTGATGGCGAACCTCATCGACAACGCGGTGAAGCACAGCCCGGCACATGGCCGGGTGACCGTGCGCGCCCGGCGCGGCGACGGCCCGGAGAGCCTGGAGCTGGAGGTGCTGGACGAGGGCCCGGGCATTCCGGAGGCGGATTGGCACCGGGTCTTCGAGCGGTTCAACCGGGGCGGGCTCTCCCCGGACGGCTCGGTGGACGGCCGGCGGCGGCCGGGGCCGGCCAGCGACGGCGGCACCGGTCTGGGGCTGGCGATCGCGCGCTGGGCGGTGGATCTGCACGGCGGGCGGATAGGGGTGGCGGAGTCCGCGCGCGGCTGCCGGATCAAGGTCAGCCTCCCCGGACCTGCCCCGGAATCCAAACCAGGGACCCCCTGAGATCAAAGCTGAAGTAAAGTCGACCCTGTCGCGCACATACGAGCGGCAGGGGTGCACGTCTGCGCTGCCCCGCGCCGGAGGAAATGCACGAAACCCCGTGTGTTTCCCGGTGCGTCATGCGCTGAAACCCGCCAATCAATGTGACGTGCGCGACGTTGACCAGTGCGGCCTGCACGTAAGGGTCCAAGAGGCGTAGCCTTTATTCCCGCTGTCCACCACCTTTAGGAAGCGGAAGAGGGCGGTTGCCGCCGTGTCGCCACAGTCCCCCAACACCTCGAGCGTCTCGACCGATGAACAGGACGGGCAGGGGAGTAACCCTGCCGCTGCCTTCGGCCCCAATGAGTGGCTCGTCGACGAGATCTACCAGCAGTACCTCCAGGACCCGAACTCGGTCGACCGAGCCTGGTGGGACTTCTTCGCCGACTACAAGCCGGGTCAGGACACCGGCTCCGCGGTGGCCAAGCCACCACAGGGAGTAGCCGCGAGCGCCGCCCCGGCGGCCCCGGCCAAGCCCGCTGCGGCGGGGCCGGCGGAGGCCAAGCCCGCCGCCCCGGCCGCGAAGCCCGCCGAGGCCAAGCCGGCCGCCGCGGCCCCCGCCGCTCCCGCCGCCGCGAAGCCCGCGGCGGCGCAGCCCGCGCCCCCCGCCGCGAAGGCCGCCCCGGCGGCCCCCGCCAAGCCCGCGCCGGTCAAGCCGACCCCGGCCGAGCCGACGGTCTCCAAGAAGGAGCCCGCCGCGCCCTCCGCGGGGCCCGAGCTGGTCACGCTGCGCGGCCCGTCCGCCGCCGTGGCGAAGAACATGAACGCGTCGCTGGAGCTGCCGACCGCCACCTCGGTCCGCGCGGTCCCGGTGAAGCTGCTGTTCGACAACCGCATCGTCATCAACAACCACCTCAAGCGCGCCCGCGGCGGCAAGGTGTCCTTCACGCACCTGATCGGCTACGCCATGGTGCAGGCGCTGAAGGCGATGCCCTCGATGAACTACTCGTTCACCGAGAAGGACGGCAAGCCGACCCTGGTCAAGCCCGAGCACATCAACCTCGGCCTCGCCATCGACCTGGTCAAGCCCAACGGCGACCGCCAGCTCGTGGTCGCGGCGATCAAGAAGGCCGAGACGCTCAACTTCTTCGAGTTCTGGCAGGCGTACGAGGACATCGTCCGCCGCGCCCGCGCGAACAAGCTGACGATGGAGGACTTCACCGGCGTCACGGCCTCCCTCACCAACCCGGGCGGCATCGGCACCGTCCACTCGGTGCCGCGGCTGATGCCCGGCCAGGGCCTGATCATCGGCGTCGGCGCCATGGAGTACCCGGCCGAGTTCCAGGGCACCTCCCAGGACACCCTGAACAAGCTGGGCATCTCCAAGGTCATGACGCTGACCAGCACCTATGACCACCGGGTGATCCAGGGCGCCGCCTCCGGCGAGTTCCTGCGGATCATGAGCCAGCTGCTGCTCGGCGAGAACGACTTCTTCGACGAGATCTTCAAGGCGCTGCGCATCCCCTACGAGCCGGTCCGCTGGCTCAAGGACATCGACGTCAGCCACGACGACGACGTCACCAAGGCGGCGCGGGTCTTCGACCTGATCCACTCCTACCGGGTCCGCGGCCATGTCATGGCCGACACCGACCCGCTGGAGTACCGCCAGCGCAAGCACCCCGACCTGGACATCATCGAGCACGGGCTCACCCTGTGGGACCTGGAGCGCGAGTTCGCGGTCGGCGGCTTCGCGGGCAAGTCCATGATGAAGCTGCGCGACATCCTGGGCGTGCTGCGCGACTCGTACTGCCGCACCACCGGCATCGAGTTCATGCACATCCAGGACCCCAAGCAGCGCAAGTGGATCCAGGACCGCGTCGAGCGCAACCACGACAAGCCGGAGCGCGAGGAGCAGCTGCGCATCCTGCGCCGGCTCAACGCGGCCGAGGCGTTCGAGACCTTCCTCCAGACCAAGTACGTCGGCCAGAAGCGGTTCTCCCTGGAGGGCGGCGAGTCCGTCATCCCGCTGCTGGACGCGGTGCTGGACGCGGCCGCCGAGTCGCGCCTCGACGAGGTCGTCATCGGCATGGCCCACCGCGGCCGGCTGAACGTGCTGGCCAACATCGTCGGCAAGTCGTACGCGCAGATCTTCCGCGAGTTCGAGGGCAACCTCGACCCGAAGTCCATGCACGGCTCCGGTGACGTCAAGTACCACCTGGGCGCCGAGGGCACCTTCACCGGTCTGGACGGCGAGCAGATCAAGGTCTCGCTCGCCGCGAACCCCTCCCACCTGGAGGCCGTGGACCCGGTCCTGGAGGGCGTCGTCCGCGCCAAGCAGGACATCATCGGCAAGGCCGGCACCGACTTCACGGTGCTGCCCGTCGCCCTCCACGGCGACGCTGCCTTCGCGGGCCAGGGTGTGGTGGCCGAGACGCTGAACATGTCGCAGCTGCGCGGCTACCGCACCGGCGGCACCGTGCACATCGTGATCAACAACCAGGTCGGCTTCACCGCCGCCCCGGCCGCGTCCCGCTCCTCGATGTACGCCACGGACGTCGCGCGCATGATCGAGGCGCCGATCTTCCACGTCAACGGCGACGACCCGGAGGCCGTCGTGCGCGTCGCGCGGCTCGCCTTCGAGTTCCGCCAGGCGTTCAACAAGGACGTGGTCATCGACCTGATCTGCTACCGCCGCCGCGGCCACAACGAGACCGACAACCCCGGTTTCACCCAGCCGCTGATGTACGACCTGATCGACAAGAAGCGCTCGGTGCGCAAGCTCTACACCGAGTCGCTGATCGGGCGCGGCGACATCACCCTGGAGGAGGCCGAGCAGGCGCTCCAGGACTTCCAGGGCCAGCTGGAGAAGGTCTTCACCGAGGTCCGCGACGCGGTCTCGGCCCCGGCCCCGGCCGAGGTCCCCGAGCCGCAGGCGGAGTTCCCGGTCTCGGTCCAGACGGCGGTCTCCCAGGAGGTCATCAAGCGGATCGCCGAGTCCCAGGTCAACACCCCCGACCGGATCACCGTCCACCCGCGGCTGTTCCCGCAGCTCCAGCGGCGCGCGGCGATGATCGAGGACGACTCGATCGACTGGGGCATGGGCGAGACCCTCGCCATCGGCTCGCTGCTGATGGAGGGCACCCCGGTCCGGCTCGCCGGCCAGGACTCCCGCCGCGGCACCTTCGGCCAGCGCCACGCGGTGCTGGTGGACCGCGAGACCGGCGACGACTACACCCCGCTGCTGTACCTCACCGAGGACCAGGCGCGGTACAACGTCTACGACTCGCTGCTCAGCGAGTACGCGGCGATGGGCTTCGAGTACGGCTACTCGCTGGCCCGCCCGAACGCGCTGGTCATGTGGGAGGCGCAGTTCGGTGACTTCGTCAACGGCGCGCAGACCATCGTCGACGAGTTCATCTCCTCGGCCGAGCAGAAGTGGGGCCAGACCTCTGGTGTCACGCTGCTGCTGCCGCACGGCTACGAGGGCCAGGGCCCGGACCACTCCTCGGCCCGGATCGAGCGCTTCCTCCAGCTGTGCGCGCAGAACAACATGACGGTCGCCGCGCCGACGCTGCCGTCGAACTACTTCCACCTGCTGCGCTGGCAGGTCCACAACCCGCACCACAAGCCGCTGGTCGTCTTCACCCCGAAGTCGATGCTGCGTCTGAAGGCCGCGGCGTCGAAGACGGAGGAGTTCCTCTCCGGCTCGTTCCGCCCGGTCATCGGCGACGAGACGGTCGACCCGGCCGCGGTGCGCAAGGTGGTCTTCTGCTCCGGCAAGGTCTACTACGACCTGGCCGCGGAGCGGGACAAGCGCGGTGCGAACGACACGGCGATCATCCGCCTGGAGCGGCTGTACCCGCTGCCGGGTGCGGAGCTCCAAGCCGAGATCGCCAAGTACTCGGGCGTCGAGAAGTTCGTCTGGGCGCAGGAGGAACCGGCGAACCAGGGTGCGTGGCCGTTTATCGCGCTCAACCTGATCGACCACCTGGAGCTGTCGGTCGGCGCGGACGTCCCCGCCGCCGAGCGCCTGGTCCGGGTCTCCCGCCCGCACTCGTCCTCGCCCGCGGTGGGGTCGAACAAGCGGCACCAGTCGGAGCAGGGGGCGCTGGTGGCCGAGGTCTTCGAGATCTGATTCACCACGTTCGCCACGGAAGGCCCGGTCCCGCGTCGCGCGGGGCCGGGCCTTCCGCCGTGTGGGGCTGCCGTCAGACCGGCAGCGGTTCGAAGTCCCAGACCGGGCGGATGCGCTTGCGGGCCGCCACGGTCTCGGGGTGGTCCCGTCCCAGGACGGCGGTCAGGCCGCCGAGGGCCACCTCCTCGATCACATCCGCCTCCTCGCCTCCCCCCGGAATCACCCGCAGATCCGCGGCCAGTCCAATCTGGGCCAGCAGGGTCAGCGGATGCCGCTCGCCCAGCACCTCGGCTGCGTGCAGCGCGGTCTCCCGGCTCATGGCGCACGCGTCCTGGTACCGCCCCGTCGCGTGGTACGTGGCGGCGGTGTTGAGCGCGATCCCCAGTGTCCAGGGATGGTGCTCGCCGACGGCGTGGGCCATGGCCGTGAACAGCGAGTCCCGAACTCGCGCCTTGTCGTCGGCGCCCAGAGTGAGCGCCTCGTTCGCCCAGGCACCAATGGTGTACGGATGCCGGGACCCCAAAGCGGTCGAGTAACCCTCCGAGGTCTTCTCGGCGATACTCGCCGCCCGCTCCAGATCACCCTGGCACCGGAGGGCGCGGGCGACCCCGGCAGCAATCATCAGCGTCAGCGGGGCGCCCTCGCCCAGCAGGCGCTTCGCCAGCTCCCACAGGACGTGGATGTCGATGTCGCCCTCCCAGCCACACCGCCACAGGTGGTACTCGGCGGTCAGGGTCAGCGGATGCCCGGTGCCCAGCACGGCGCGGTGCCGCTCGACGCTGGGCGCCTGAAGCGTCAGAGCGTCCCCGTAGCGACCGGACAGCCGCAGGTCGTACGCGTGCTCCGTCTCGCAGGCCAGCGTCACCAGCGCGGACGGGCCCAGCTCCGCACGCGCGCTGTCCAGCGTCCGCCCGGACAGCTCCGCGGCCTCGGCGTAGGAGCCGAGCATCCGCAGCGAGTGGGACAGGCCGCGCTGGGCGTTCCGTACCGCCGCACCGTCCTGCGGACAGCTGTCGGTGCACAGGGCGCGCTGTTGGCGGGCGAGTTCGTGCGCCTCGTCATAGCGGGCCAGGCCCCGCAGATCCGACCCGAGCCGGGCCATCGCGACGAGTCTGCCTGGCACGTCGGCCACCGTGACGAGTCTGCCCGGCGCGTCGATCCCGCCCAGGCTCTTCAGCACCGCCCGGTCCAGCGTCTCCGCGGCTGCGTAGTCCCCGGTCTCGCGCAGCAGCGCGGCGCGGCGCGCCATCAGCTCCTGATAGTCGCCCGCCGCGCGGTCCGCGAGCCGCCCGCCCGTCGCGTAGTCGCCGCTCAGCGTCAGATACGTGAGGAACCCGACGACCAGCCGGCGCGACGCGGCGTCCGATGACTCCAGCGCGCCCGAGGGCTCCAGGTACGGCACCAGCCGGGCGTAGCGCGGCCATGCCGCCGGGTCGTCCGGGCAGCGTGGATCCGCCGCGACGAGGGCGCCGCGGACGATCCGGGCGTCCTTCTCCCGCTTGTCCTCCGGCGTCCGCCGCCGCACCGCGTCCCGTACGAAGCGGCTCATCCACACCGCCTCGGCCTCCAGCGCCGACCGCCCCATCACCGACCACTGCGCCAGCTTGCCGATGGCCAGCTCCAGCTGGCTGGGGTTCTCCAGGAGCGCCGCCACCGCCGGGGAGACCTGCCCCGCCGGGACGGCCCGGAGCAGGGCGAGCGGGACCGGGCCGGGGCCGAACAGGGCACACAGGCGCAGCAATTCGGCCGCCGCCTTCGTGCTCTCCCTCAGCCGGGTGATCAGGTCCTTGAAGGCGGAGTGGTACGGCATCGGGTAGTCGGCGGCGGGCCGTACCGGGTTGGGCTCGCCGTCGCTCGCCATGCGCACGTACTCGGCGACCGGTGTGGACGCGCCGTCCAGCCAGCCCGCCGTCTGGTCCAGCGCCAGCGGCAGGTCCTCGACGGCCGCCGCCAGCCGGTCCGCGTCCTCGGGGCCGATGCGCGGCGCCCGGCGGCGTACGAAGGCGACGCTGTCCTGCCGATTCAGCGGCGGGACGTCCAGCAGCTCGGCGTAGTGGTCGGCCCAGGCCCGGTTGCGCGAGGTGATCAGCACATGGCCGCCGCCGGCGGGCAGCACCTCGGCGATGGCCTCCGGGTCGTCGGCGTCGTCCAGGACGATGAGCCAGCGCCCGTACGGATCGCCACGCCGCAGCGCCTCCAGGGCGGCGCGGACCAGGTCCGCCGCGTCCCTGCCGTCCCCGCCGCCCAGGGCCCGGGCGAGCGCGGCCAGCCGTTCCTTCAGGGCGGGCAGCCCGTCCACGCCTGCCCACCACACGACGTCGTACCGAGCGGCGAAACGATGGGCGTACTCGGCGGCGAGCTGCGTCTTGCCGATGCCCGGCAGCCCGACGAGGGCGACCACGGCGGTGTCGGCGGGGGCGGCCTCCAGCCGCTCGCGCACCTCGGCGAGCAGCTCGTCCCGCCCGGTGAACCGCGGATTGCGGCGCGGCACACCACCCCAGACGTCGGGGACGCGCCCGGGTTCCATCGGTGAGCGGTCGTCGGGGGCGGTGGCGCGGCTCCGTAACGCCGCCAGTTCCCGCTCCAGCCGCCGCGCCCGCTCCTCGGCCACCACCACCTGCTCCTGGGCGTGCGACAGCCGGTGCGACGCGGGCTCCTCGGCCTGCGCCTTCGCCCCGGCGGCCTCCTCCTCCGCCTGGAGCTGGTGCTCCAGCGCCTCGCAGCGCCGTTCGGCCTCCAGTGCCTGGCGGCGGGCCTGGGTCAACGCGTCCTGGAGGCGGGCGACTTCCTCCCGCAGCCGGTCGCGTTCGGCCGTCACCTCCTCGCGCTCCTGGCGCAGCCGGTCCAGCTCCGCGCCACGGGTCTCGCGGTCGGCCGCCGCGACCGCGATCCGGCGCTGTTCGACCTCCATCTCGGCGATGCGCTGTTTCCGTACCAGCAACGCCTCCGACAGGGCCTCCGCCCGCACCTCGGCCTGCTGGCGCTGCCGGTCCGCGTCGGCGAGCCGGTCGCGCAGCCGCTGGAGCTCCCAGCCCATCTTGTTGGTGGCCTGCAACGCCCGGCGTTGCAGGGTGTGCACATGCGCCACGACCTCGGTGGCGGGCGGCCGTCCCGCGGCCTTGGCGGCATGGGTGAAGAGCTGGTCCACGAACTCGGCCGGGGGCACCACGGTTCCGTTGAGATAGCGCGAGACGGTCCCCGCGTCGTAGTGCAGCCGTATGGCGAGGACCCGCAGCGACACCCCGACCGTGCCGAACAGCTCCCGCAGGTTCTCGGCCAGCGCCCGGCACTCCGGTCTCACCTGCTCGGGGATCGGCTTCAGATCCCCGATCCGCCGTGCCGCGTCCCGCTCCGGCACCAGCTCCCCGCTGACGGGTTCGTCCTCCATGGGTCGCCCCTCCCCCGTTGCCACCCCGTTGCGGCCCACTGCAACGTGTGCGGGCTGCCGCAACACCCCAGACCCCGCACATCGTGAAACGTACCCCGGCGCCTTCGCCGGTTTCACGAAAGCAGGTCGAAGATGCCGGAAAGCAGGTCAAAGATGCCGGACCGCCGCCGTCCCGCCCTTCTCACCCTCGCCGCCGCCGCGCTCGGCGGCGCCGTCCGCGCGCTGGTGTCCTGGCTGCTCAGCCGGGCGGACTGACCGCGGTCCGGCCGCCGGAGGCGGCGGCCAGCCGCCCGGCGAGCTCGTCGCGCACCCGCGTGAGGGTGTCGATCCGGTCGTCCAGCACGCTCAGGCGGCGACGCGCGATGTCCAGCATGGCCTCGGCGGGCCGGCTGCTCGGCAGGTCGCCGTCCAGGCAGGCGCCGAAGTGCTCGATGTCCTCGAGCGTGAGCCCGGCGTCGAGCAGATACCGGATGTTGGCCACCCGCCGGACCGCCCGCTCGTCGTAGACCCGATAGCCGTTCCCCGCCCGCGCGGAGCTCAGCAGCCCCCGCTCCTCGTAGAAGCGCAAGGCCCTGGCCGTGGCACCGGTGGCCTTCGCCAACTCCCCTATCCGCATGTCCGCGAGACTACCGGCGGACGGGGGCGTCCGACGGCTCATGCCGCCTGCGGCGGGCTGTTCCCCTCCCCGCCCCTTCCCACAACTGGGGCTCCGCCCCAGACCCCGAGATCCAGGGGCAAAGCCCCAGCCACACGGCGGAGGCGCCGCGGACGATCGACGACAGGTCAGGGCACTTCCCGCGGAGCGCTTAGCCGACCAGCGCGCCGCCGTCCACCGGTAGTACGACGCCCGTGGTGTAGGCCGCCTCCGGGCGGGCGAGCTGGGTGATCCAGAAGGCGACCTCCTCGGCCCGGCCGAGCCGTCCCAGTGGCACATGCTCGATCAGGGTCTTGCGCAGGGCGGCGACCTGCTCGGCGTCGAGCCCCTGGTGATGCCCGATCCCGGTGGCGATGGGGCCGGGGGCCACAGCGGCCACGCGCACCCCGCGCGGGGCGAGTTGGACGGCCCAGCTGCGCGTCAGCGTGTCCAGGGCGGCCTTCAGCGCGGCGTACAGCTCCGCGCCGGCCATCGGCCAGCCGCGCTGGCCGATGGCCGTGCTGACGTTGATCACGACACCCGCGCTCTCGCTCAGCTGCGGCAGCGCGGCCTGGGTGAGGTACATCGGGGCGAGCAGATTGACGGCCAGCATCTCCTCGGCGGCTTCCCGCCGGATGTCCCCGAGCGGCGTCTGCCGGACCACGGCGGCGTTGTTGACCAGCACATCGATACGGCCGAACGCCTCCACCGCGGTGTTCACGATCAACTCGGCGGCCCCGGGGGCCGAGACATCGGCCACCAGCGGCCGGATGCCCGGGGCGTCGGCGGCCGTCTCGGCGAGCCGGGCCGCCGTACGGCCGACCACCAGGACCTGGGCGCCCTGCTCGGCGAAGGTCCGCGCGGTGATCCGCCCGATCCCCGTGCCTCCGCCGGTGACGATCACTGCTCTGCCGGAAAAGTGCGCTGCTGTCATCTCGGTCATGTCGATGCACCGTAAACATTGACGCCCGCGTCAACGTCAACCCCGGCGCCCCTCGGGTCGCTCACCGGGGTAGGGGGCCGCATATCCTGGGCGAGTAGATCCACACCACCCTTCCGGAGCGACCCTTGTACTTCACCGATCGCGGTATCGAGGAGCTGGAGCAGCGACGCGGCGATGAGGAGGTCACCTTCGAGTGGCTCGCCGAGCAGCTGCGGGCGTTCGTCGACCTGAACCCGGACTTCGAGGTCCCGGTGGAGCGGCTGGCGACCTGGCTGGCCCGGCTCGACGAGGAGGACGACGACGTCTGAGGGCTACGGGCTCTGAGGGTTACGGCCTCTGAGGGCCGCGTCATCTGAGGGCCGCGCCGTCTGGAGGCCGCGTCGTCTGAGGGCTACGGCCTCCGAGGGCCGCGCGTTCCGCAGCGCTGCGCGGCCCCGGCCACCCCTCACGCCACCACCGGCCCCCGCCCCGCCGCCCCCGCCTCGTGGTCCAGCCGGGGGTCCGACACCAGCACCGCCTGCTGAAGCCGCTGAAGCTTCGCCGAGGGTTCGAGCCCCAGCTCCTCCGTCATCGCCATCCGCAGCCGCTGGTAGACCGTCAGGGCGCGGGTGCGCTGGCCGGAGCGGTGGAGGGCGAGCATGTACTGACCGTGCAGGCCCTCGTGGAAGCGGTGCTCCACGACCAGCGAGGCGAGGTCGCTCAGCACCTCCAGATGGCCGCCGAGCCGCAGCCGGGTCTCGATGCCGCGCTCGGTGACCGTGAGCCGGGACTGCTCCAGCCGGGCGACCTCCGCCTGAAGCGGCCGCCCGTGCGGGGTGACGTCGACCAGGGCCGGGCCCTGCCAGAGGGCCAGCGCCCGCCGGAAGGAGGTGTCCGCCGTCCGCTCGTCGCCGGCCTCCAGCGCGCCCTCGCCCTCGGCGACGAGGTCGCGGTACTCATGGACGTCGAGCTCCCCCGGGCTCACCACCATGGCGTACCCCCCGGGCCGGGTCTGGAGCACCTCCCGGGTGACGGCGGCCGACGACATCCCCAGCCCCTCGGCGAGCAGCTTGCGCAGATGCAGGATGTACGTCTGGAGCGTGGTCAGCCCGGTGCGCGGCGGCTGATCGCCCCACAGCTCGGCCATCAGCGACTGCACCGGCACCATCCGGCCCGCGTTGAGCAGCAGCAGGGACAGCACCTTGCGCGGCTTCATCGCGCTGGGCACTCCGGACCGGGCGCCGAGGCCGAGTGTCAGCGGTCCGAGCACGCTCACCCGCATGGGTGGCACCTCTCTTCGGGCTTCATGGGCGGTACGGCTTCATGGGCCGTACGCACGGACGAGCAGATCGGCGGCGCTCTCGCAGACGGCCGTGGCCTCGTCCTCGGCGAGCGGGCGGGTGCCGTACATCGACTGGTAGAGCCCCTGTTGGATGATCAGGGCCACGAACTGACGGGCCGCGGTGGCCGGATCCGGCACGCTCAGCTCACCGCTGCCGGTGCGCCGGCCGAGCATCTCGGCGAGGTACTTCACCAGCTGCTGGGGCTCCCCCTCCGCACACGCGGGGCGCAGCGAGGGGTGGCGGGCGACCTCGGCGATGACCAGGCGGCGCAGCGCGGAGGCCCGCGCGTCGAGCAGTACGGCGAGCACCCGGTGGCCGAAGGCGAGCAGCGCGGTGCGGGCGTCGCCGGAGTCGTAGGCCTCGGGGGGCCCGGCGCCGTCCGGCCCGAGGGCGTACGGGGAACCGGCGGCGAAACCGGCCGCCACCCGCTCCCGCTCCTCCTCGACGGCGGCGATGAACAGCCGCTCCTTGTCGCCGAAGTGGTTGTAGACGGTCTGTTTGGACACGCGGGCCTCGTCCGCGATGACGTCCACGCTCGCCCGGTCGTACCCCTCGCGCAGGAAGACGGCCACCGCCGCCTCCAATATCGCCTGCCGCTTGGCGGGCTGGGGGCCCACGGGCCGTCCCGCCGCGCCGCGCCGGGGACCGCTGTCCGTCCGCAACGGCCCAACCTCCTCGCCCCAAGCCGGTCTTGCCCTCGATGGACTTGTGAGTCTAGCCTTCGTTTACCGCGATGGACTAGCCCGTCTAGTCCAATTAATTCATCGGCGGATCACGTCGTTTCACCATCGCTTCACAAGGAGAGCTCCATGAGCGCACCGGAGAGCAGCGAGGCCCTGCGCCCTCTCACCCTGGCGCCGGAGGCGCAGCGGCAGCTGTTCCTGGAGGCCCGTACGGCCAACACCTTCACCGATGAGCCGGTGACGGACGAGCAGGTCCGCGCCATCCACGAACTGGTCAAGTACGCCCCCACCTCGCTGAACCAGCAGCCGCTGCGGGTGGTGCTGGTGCGCTCGGAGGAGGCGCGCGCCCGGCTGGTGGCGCATATGACGGGGCGGAACCAGGAGAAGACGGCCAAGGCCCCGCTGGTGGCGGTGCTCGCCGCGGACCTGGACTTCCATGAGGAGCTGCCGCGGCTGGTGCCGTTCATGGAGAACCCGCAGGCGATCTTCGCCGACCCCGAGGCCCGGGAGGGGTCGGCGCGGTTCAACACCGCGATCCAGGTAGGCTACTTCATCCTGGGCGTGCGCGCCGCGGGGCTCGCCGCCGGGCCCATGATCGGCTTCGACCACGCGGCCGTCTCCAAGGAGTTCTTCGAGGACGGGCGGCACGCCGCGGTCTGTGTGGTCAACATCGGCAAGCCGGGTCCTGACGCCTGGATGGAGCGGCTGCCGCGCCTGGAGTACGAAGAGGTCTTCCGTACGGTCTGAGTCCGTATCGTCTGAGTCCGTACGGTCTGAGATCTTCCGGAAGAACGGCCGTCCGCTCCCGCCCCTTCCCGGCTCGGGAGCGGACGGCCGCCGTGCGATTCCGGTCAGCTCTCGATCAGTTCATGGAACGCCACCGTGTCGAAGATGTCCTCCATCCTCGTCGCCCTGCCGTCCCGCATCGTCCACGAGTGGACGAAGTCCAGCGTCACGGTCCTCCCGCTCAGCGAGGTCACCTCGCGGGTGCCGAACACCACGACCCGGTCGCCCTGCTCGATGAACTCCTTCGGCGCGAGCCTCATCCCGCCCAGCACGGTCGGCACCCGGGCGAGGAACTCCTTGATGCCCGCATGGCCCAGCTTGGTGCCGCCGAGCCCGTACTTGGCCATCCCCTCCGGATGCACCCACTCCACATCGGGGTGCATGCCCGAGAGGATCCCCTCGATGTCGCGGTCGCGGAAACCCGCGTAGCAGGCCTGGATGGCCTCGATGTTCGGTGATGCCATGGTGGTGGCCACTCCTCGGACGGCGGCGTTGCCGCGGCTCAAGACGGAAGGTGCTCGGGGTGGAGCGCCTGGAGCGTGCGCCGTACGCCCTCGCGCCACGGCACCCGGCAGGGGCCGGTGATCTCCCGCCGCTTCGTGGGGTCGAATTGGTAGGTCTCCCGGGTGACCTCGCTCGGCACGAGCCGGGCGGTGACCCCGGTGAGCTCCTCCAGATGGCGCACGCAGTCGGTCATCCCGACCGCCTCGTCCCCGCCCCAGTTGACCAGCGTGGCCGGGGTCGACGCGGCCTGCCACAGATGGGGGACGTGGGCGATGAGATCGTCGGTGTGGAGGAGGGAGCACCAGTTCTGGCCCTCCATGGGCACCGGTATCGGCTCGCCCGCGAGCATCCGCTTGAAGTAGAGCATCGGTACCCCGCCGTAGCCGCCGGGGCCGTAGGCGATGTTGAGCCGGGCGATGGTCGTCGGCAGGTTCAGCACCTGGGCGAATGCCCGTACCGCGCCCTCCGCCGCGATCTTGCCCACCGGGTAGGCGGGCAGCCAGTCGGCCACTCCGTCCACGGGGTCGTCCTCGGTGTACGCGTGGTCGAGGGTCTGCCGCTTGTAGAGCGCCCCGGTGGAGACGAAGAGGAACGCCTCCGCCGTCCGGCAGTGGGACATCAGCCGGCCGGTGGCCACCGAGTTGACCTCGATGGCCGTGTTGACATCGCCGTCCTCACCGCGGCGCACCGCCGAGTGGAAGACATGGGTGAAGTCGTCGGGCAGCCCCTCGTACGCCGCCTCGCGCGGGTCGTTCATATCCCAGCGGAATGTGGTGATCCCCTGGTCGTTCAGCTCCTTCTCGACACCGGGGGTGCCGAACCGGCCCAGGCACCACACCTCGTTGCGCCCGGCCAGCGCCTCGGCCACCGGCCGGGCGACCTGCCCGGTGCCGCCGGTGACCAGGATCTTCTTGCCTTCCACCCTGCTCTTCTCCTTGTGCCTGGCCCTGTCGGGTCCTATGACTGGCCCGCGGTCCGGGCCCGGTCGGCGTCGTCCAGCGCACGGTCGAGCTCCCTGCGCAGAACCGCCTGGAAGGCCGCGACATGCCGCGGGCCCATCAGTGTGTAGTGCTCACCGGGTACGTCCACATACCGGTTGGGCTCGGTGGTGTAGTCGTCCCACCGGCGCAGCTCGTTCGCCAGCCAGTCCTCCTTGGTGCCGCGCAGCGGGATCGCGTAGAAGACCGTCATGGACCGGGTGGTGCCGCTGGGGTGGTAGTCGCGGCCCAGGGTGGTCAGGCCATGGGCCAGCTCCGCCCAGGCGGTGAACTTGGCCAGGTCCAGGTCGAGTTCGTCCAGCCGGGCCGGCGGGGCGATCCGCAGCAGATGCGCGAGCTGCTCCTCCCGGGACAGCGGGCGCAGCTCGGCGGGGAGGTCGAGCGACTGCTTCTTGTTGATCAGGTCGAGGAAGAAGGCCAGGTTGGTCGCGGTCTCGATGAAGTCGAGCTCGTCCATGCGGTACTTGATGTGCGGCGGAAGGTTGAAGCTGCCGACGAAGTCGACCCGCTCGCCCTGGGCCTCGAGCACCTTGGCGATCTCGAAGGCCACGGCGCCGCCGTAGGAGTATCCGGCCACGGCGTAGGGGCCGTGCGGCTGGCGGGCGCGGATGGCCTCCACATAGCACTCCACCATCTCCTGGAAGCTGGTGAAGGGCTTCTCGCCCTCGTTGAAGCCCCGGGCGCGCAGCGCGTGGAACGGCCGGTCGCCGACGAAGTACTTCGCGAGGTTGACGAAGACCAGGACCTCGCCGACGCCGGGGTGGACGCAGAACAGCGGGGTCTTCTCGCCACCGGACTGGAGCGTGACGACCGGGTCGTACGCCGCGCCGCCGGGCGCGCCGCCGCCGTCGAGCCGGGCGGCGAGCTGCCGTACCGACGGCGCCGTGAGCACCGTGATGACCGGCAGGTCCGCGACCCCCAGCCGCCGGTGGACCTGGCGGCGCAGCCGCAGGATGTCCAGCGAGGTGCCGCCCAGGTCGAAGAAGCTGGCGGTGGCGCTGATCCGCTCCGCGGTGGTGTCGAACATCTCGGCGTAGATCCCGGCGAGGATCCGCTCGGTCTCGCCCTCGGGCGGGGTGTGGCCGCCGAGCCGGCGGGTGGTCAGCTCCGCGACGCGCTCGATGACGTCGTCGTACCCGCCGGACTCCAGGCGCTGGCGCATCCGGCGGCGCAGCGTCTTGCCGAGGCTGGTCTTGGGGAAGGCGTCCTTGGGCAGCGGCAGGATGAGGGAGGGCCGGAAGCCCCAGTGCATGACGACGGTGGAGCGCACCGCGGTGATCATGCGGTGCAGCCCGGCCTCGTCGTCGTCCGCCGGTTCGGGGCTGACGGCGATGACCAGCTGCTCGGTGTCGCTGCCGGGGCGGCGGGTCGGGAACGCCGCGACATAGCCGCCGGCGACATCGTCGAGCTGTTCCAGCGCGGCCTCTATCTCATGGCTGAAGTAGTTGACGCCATTGACGATGACGCTGTCCTTGCTGCGGCCGACGAGGGTCAGCCTGCCCTCGTCGATCCGGCCGAGGTCGCCGCTGCGGAACCAGCCGTCGGGGGTGAAGGCTTCCTCGGTGGCCTCGGCGTTGTTGTAGTAGCCGGGGGTGATCATCGGGCCGCTGAGCTGGAGCTCGCCGACCTCGCCCTCGGGCAGCGCCCGGTGGTCGTCGTCGGCGACCCGGATCCGCAGCCCCTCGACGGGGGTGCCGAGGTTGGCGAACTCCTGGCCCGCGTCGGTGGCCGGGAACGCGCGGTTGTAGATGCTGCCCGCGCAGGTCTCGGTCATGCCGAAGGCGGGCCAGAGCGCGGCCTCCCGCAGTCCGTACGGGGCGTAATGCGCCAGGAATGCCTCGCCGGTCGCGACGACATTCGCCTCACCACCGCTGACGATATGGCGCAGCGCGCTGAGATCGAGCCCTTCGCCGCCCGCCGATATCTCCTCCGCCACCTCATGGACGGAGGAATTGAGCGGACCGAGAAGGAAGTTCGGCGTAAAGGTCATCGTGACCTTGTGGCGGGATATGATCCGGAGGAAACGCAGCGGCTCCTCGAGAATGACCGCGGCTTCCGCATGCAATTGCTCGGCACCCACGTACAGCGGCAGCATATGCGCTTCGAGAAGCGCGGCCACATGGTCGTAGGAAATCCAGTTGAAGGTGGTGTCGGCGGCGGTGAGCCGCTGCTTCCCCGCCTTTCCGGCCATCGACGCCAGGATATTTCCATGGGTCAGCATGACCGCTTTGGAATTCCCGGTGGAGCCGGAGGTCAGCACCAGCAGGGCGAGGTCGTCCGGGGCCGCGGAGTGCACGGCGGGCGGCTGTCCGCGCTCCGCTCCGGAGGCGTGTCCGGAGGCGTCCCCGGAGGCGTCCTCGGCCGCCCGCAGCTCCTCCATGACGGCCACCGCGAGCCCGGGCACCTCGGGCAGCTCGGCCCGCGTCGCCTCGGTGGTCACCAGCAGCGGGCCGTCCAACAGCTCGTTGACGTGGGTGAGTTGGGCCGCCCAGCGGGCCGGGTCGCCGGAGATCGGCACCATCGGGCAGGGCACGAAGCCACCCAGCAGACAGGCCCAGAAGACCGTCAGGAACTCCGGCTGCCGGTCCAGCAGCAGGGCCACCTTGTCCCGTGGCCGCAATCCCCGGTCGCGGAGTGCGGAGAGAAGCCCGAGCGCCGATTCCAGAAGTTCCGGATAAGACTGCCGCACGGATTCACTCGCGGTGGGGCCGACCAGATAACGCACCCCCGAATGGGCATGGTCGCGCGCCGCCCGCAACAACAGCCGGGCAACCGAGTTCGGCTCCGCGTCCTGCTGTGGTACCGAGGTATTCAAGGGTTGTGTCGTCATTCCCCCCACGGCCCCTCTTCCTTCCCGATTCTGAGGCCACGAAGGTAACAGTCCCGAACATATGTCTCCATGATGCTCTACCAGGGCTCTAGCGAGGCTCTAGCGGAAATTCTCAGTCCGGAGAAGTTTCTTCAAAAAATGCGATTCAGCCCACAGAGAAACGATGGTTGCGCCATGCATCTTCCACCACCTCGTGCGTTTGTGCACGGATGCGAGGCCGGGGCGGGGATGGATCAGGGGCGGACCGGGGCCGGAGCGGGGGCGGATCGGGGACAGACCGGGGGTGGACGGGGGCGGACCGGGCTTGACTCCGCCCGGCCGCGATATATCGTGTTGTGCAGGAGACACGATATGTTGCGTCCAGATGGCGCGTCGCACGTCCAGCCAGGGGAGGCCAGGGATGTCAGCCCGATCACAGTGGTCGATCAACGCGCCACAGAAGCTCACCCTCGACGACCCGGTGTCCGCGCTCGACGTCCAGATCGCGGGCGGCACGGTCAATGTGGTCGGCGCCGCCCCCGGCCCCGCCCGCCTTGAGGTCTCCGAGATCGACGGCCCGCCGCTGAAGGTCACCCACATCGACGGCACCCTGAGCGTCGGCTATGACGACCTCCCCCGTAAAGGCTTCCGCAAGTGGCTCGGGCACTACACCCGCACCGCCCATGTCACCCTCACCGTGCCCGTCGGCACCCGCGCCACCGTCGGCGTGGTCGGGGGCTCCGCCGTGGTCTCCGGGCTGTCCGGCCGTGCCGAGCTGCACGGCGTCTCCGGCGACTTCACCCTGCTCGGGCTGACCGGACCGGTCCAGGCCGACACCGTATCCGGCCGGGTCGAGGCCCAGGCCGTCACCGGCGATCTGCGGTTCCACTCCGTCTCCGGCGACCTCACCGTGATCGAGGGCTCGGGGCCCTCCGTACGGGCCGAGTCGGTCAGTGGCGACATGGTGCTCGACCTGGCGCCCGCCCCCAAGTGCTCCGACATCTGCCTCACCACCGTCTCCGGTGAGATCGCCATCCGGCTGCCGCACCCCACCGACGCGGAGGTGGAGGCCAACACGGCCAGCGGCTCGGTCTCCAACGGCTTCGACGATCTGCGGGTCACCGGCCAGTGGGGAGCCAAGAGGATCACCGGCCGGCTCGGCACGGGCAATGGCAGCCTGAAGGCCACCACCGTCTCGGGCGCCATCGCGCTGCTGCGCCGTCCGCCGTCCGAGGACGACAAGGACACGGACACGGACTCCACCGACGGCACCCAGGGAAAGGTCCTCTGATGCCCCCCGTATTCGCCCACGGCCGACTGCGCCTGTATCTGCTCAAGCTGCTCGACGAGGCGCCGCGCCACGGCTATGAGGTCATCCGGCTGCTGGAGGAGCGGTTCCAGGGGCTGTACGCGCCCTCGGCCGGCACGGTCTATCCGCGGCTGGCCAAGCTGGAGGCCGAGGGTCTGGTCACCCACACCACCGAGGGCGGCCGCAAGGTCTACTCCATCACCGACGCCGGGCGCGCCGAACTGGCCGACCGCAGCGGTGAGCTGGCCGATCTGGAGCTGGAGATCCGCGAGTCGGTCGCCGAACTCGCCGCCGAGATCCGGGAGGACGTCCGCGGCTCCGCGAGCGATCTGCGGCGGGAGATGCGCGAGGCGGCCCAGCAGGCCCGCGCCTCCGGCGGCGCCCAGGACAAGCAGGCCCCGTGGGAGGGGGCGTGGGGCGACAAGGAGACCTGGCGGCAGGCGAAGGAGGAGATGCGGCGCGCGAAGGAGGAGTGGAAGGAGCAGGCGCGCCGGGCCAAGGAGGAGAGCCGGCGGGCCCGGCAGGACGCCCAGCGCGCCCGTAAGCAAGCCAGGGACGCGCAGGACTTCGCCCGCGAGGAGGTCCAGCGGATCGCCCGGCGGGTCCAGGAGCAGACGCAGGAGCACATCCGGGCGGGCGACTGGCAGCGGGCGGTGCGCGAGGGGCTGGCCGAGGTGTCACGCGGTATGGGCCGGATCTCCCGGCCGGGCGCCTCGCGCTCGGACTGGGGCTGGGGCTGGGACGACGACGAGGCGTCCGGGCCTGATGTCACGGTGGAGCGGGTGGACGTGACGAAGCCGGAGGGCGGGGGCGCGGAGGAGAAGCGGAGCGCCGGGGGCGGGGGCGCGGAGGAGAAGCGGAGCGCCGGGGGCGGCGGCGCGGAGGAGAAGCCGGGCGCCGGGGGCGATGGCGTCGGTGGTGGCGGCGGTACGGCCGGGGTGCGGGAGCCCGAGTGGGCGAGGGACTTCACCCCCTCCGGCGCCCCCGCCCGCGATCTGGAGCGGCTGCTCGACCGGTTCCGGGACGACGTCCGCGACGCGGCCCGCGACCACGGGGTGACGGACGCCCAGCTGGCCGAGGCCCGCCACCACCTGGGGGCGGCCGCGGCGCGGATCACGGCGCGGCTGCGGGGGGAGCGGGCGTAGGGCTGCTGTCCGGGTCGGGGTGACGCCTGCGGCGGGCTGCTCCCCTACCCGCCCCTCCCCGAAACTGGGGCTCAGCCCCAGACCCCGGCCTCTGGGGAGCAGCCCCGCCACGCGGTGGGGCCGCACACCGATGCCGCAGACAGGGACTACCCCCCCGCACCCAGAGATGCCCGACGGATCGCGCCACCCGAGGCGGGGCTGCTCCCCTCCCCGCCCCTCCCCGAAACTGGGGCTCTGCCCCAGGCCCCGGCGTCTAGGGCGGAGCCCCCGCCACGCGGTGGGGCCGCACACCGATACCGCGGCCCAGCCGCACCCAGGGATGCCCGGCCGATCGCGCTACCCAGGGCGGGCTGTTCCCCTACCCGCCCCTTCCCGAAGCTGGGGCTCAGCCCCAGACCCCAGCCTCTGGGACGCAGCGAAACCGCACACCGATGCCGCAGACAGGGGCGCCCGCGCCCAGGGTTGCCCGACGGATCGCGCCGCCCGGGGCGGGCTGCTCCGCCCCTGCCCCGCCCCCGGCCCGGGGTCCAGGGCCCCGGGTCCAGGGCCCGGGGCCGCCCGGGGGCCGGGGTCCAGAGCCCGGGGGCCGGGGTCCAGAGCCCGGGGGCCGGGGGCCGGGGCCCGGGAGCCGGGGGCCGGGGGCCGGGGCCCGGCACCCCCGGCCCCGGGTCCAGGGGCGGAGCCCCTGGTAGCGGGAAGGGGCGGGGAGGGGAAAGCACCCATATGCGGCGCCGCACCCCTGCCCGCTTGACCTGAACCGCGGTTGAAGTTTCAGGATCGGGGTCGGAGGGGCGCACCACGGGGGAGCGCGCCCCTCCGGCACCGATGCCCTCTCCCCCGGCTTGCCCGGCATCCCGATGCCCCGGCGTCCCGACGTTCCGACGTTCCGACGTCCCCAACCGCGAGGAGCCCGCCATGTCCGCCCCGACCAGCCCCGGACCGCTGCCCGATCTCACCCGGCCCGATGTGGGCGCCGCACTGTTCAGCACCTGGAGCGTCGGCACACCGCAGCGGCAGCGGGCCGCCGTCGACGCCATCGCCGCCGCCTGGGACAGCCGCCCCTGGCCGGCGCCCGAGCTGCTCTCGTACAACCTCTACGAGGGCACGGACGGCGATACGCTGATGCACCACTCCCAGTGGGCCGACGAGGCCGCGTACCACGCCTTCTTCCGGACCCAGCGCCAGCAGCGCAACGACGCGATCGACGCCGCGGTCCCGGACATCAAGCGGCTCGGCCTCGCCTACTACCGCCACTACCGCAGCTTCCAGGCACCGGCCGCCACCCAGGGCGCCACGACGGACCCCGGGCTGTTCGTCGTGGTCGAGATCGACTTCAACGACCCCGATCCCCAAGTCCGCCGGTCCTGGGTGGATCTGGTCATCGAGGCCCTGGAGAGCGAGCCCGACCCGGGCCTGCTCTCCGCCGACTTCCATCTGATCGCCGACGGCGAGCGCCATCTGTCCACCGACCGGGCCCGGGTGCTCAACTACGCCCACTGGACCGACGTGGAGGCGTACGAGGCGGCGCTGGCGGCCGACGGGCCGCGCGGCGGCGGCTCGCCCGCCTGGGACCGGGTGCTCGACTTCCCCGGCCGGGTGGGTGCCTCGTCCCGCTCCTATCGCTTCCGGCGGAGCTTCGTACGGCCGTCGGCGTCGTAACGGAATTCCAGGAATTCACTGGAGCGTGACGGTCGGCGGGCCGCCCGCATTACTCCGCGAATCCCCGGCCCGCGCAACGGCCCGCGCAACAGCCCACGCAACGGCCGGGGACCCGCACAACGCCCGGGAATATGCCCCCGCGATATTCAGACCGTCAGTACGGCTCACACCGTCAGTACGACCTTGCCGAAGAGATCGCCGCCCGCCATCTTCTCGAACCCCTCACGGGCCCGGTCCAGCGGCAGCACCGAATCGATCACCGGCCGCACCCCGCGCGCCGCGCAGAAGCTCAGCAGGTCCTCCAGCTCGTCCTTCCCGCCCATCGTGGAGCCGACCACCTTCAGCTCCAGGAAGAAGATCCGGTTGAGCTCGGCGGCCTTCGGGTTGGGGCCGCTGGTGGCGCCCGAAATCACCAGGGTGCCGCCGGGCTTGAGGGACTTCACCGAATGCGACCAGGTCGCGGCGCCCACCGTCTCGATCACCGCGTCCACCCGGCGCGGCAGCCGCTCCCCCGGCTCGTACGCGCCCTCGGCGCCCAGCTCGACGGCGCGGGCCCGCTTGGCCTCGTCACGGCTGGTGGCCAGCACCCGCAGCCCGGCGGCCGCGCCCAGCACGATCGCGGCGGTGGCCACACCGCCCCCGGCGCCCTGGACCAGGACGCTGTCGCCGGGGCGCACCCCCGCGTTGGTGAACAGCATGCGGTACGCGGTCAGCCACGCCGTGGGCAGACAGGCGGCCTCCTCGAAGGAGAGCTCCTTGGGCTTGGGCAGCACATTCCAGCTGGGGACGGTCACCTTCTCGGCGAAGGTGCCCTGGTAGCGCTCGGTGAGGATGGAGCGGGGCTCCTTCGGGCCGACGCCGTGTCCGCTCTGGCCGATGACGGAGTGGAGGACGACCTCGTTGCCGTCCTCGTCGATCCCGGCCGCGTCACAGCCGAGGATCATCGGAAGCGACTCCTCGCCGAGGCCCACACCGCGCAGCGACCACAGGTCGTGGTGGTTGAGCGAGGCGGCCTTGACGTTCACGGTGGTCCAGCCGGGCCGGGCCTCCGGCTCGGGGCGCTCCCCCAGTTCGAGGCCGCTCAGCGGCTGGTCACGGTCGATACGTGCGGCATAGGCAGCGAACATGATCCCGACCTTAGGGCGCGGGGCGACCCCGCGGAACCGCACCACGGTGTGACCCCGCTCGCCCGCCGGACAGCTCGCCCGCCGGACAGCGCACGGGCCGGACAGCCCCTCAGCCGGAGGGGCGGCCCGGCCCGTAAACGCACCTGACCGCAAGCCAACGCCACCGGCGTCAGCGGCGCGCCACACCCTCCGCACGGGCGGCCGCGGCCACGGCCGCGGTCACGGCGGGGGCGACCCGCTCGTCGAACGGCGAGGGAATGACCTTGTCCGCGCTCAGCTCGTCGGCCACCACGGCGGCCAGCGCCTCGGCGGCCGCGAGCTTCATGCCCTCGGTGATCCGGGAGGCCCGGACCTGGAGGGCGCCCGCGAAGATGCCGGGGAAGGCGAGGACGTTGTTGATCTGGTTCGGGAAGTCGCTGCGCCCGGTGGCGACCACGGACGCGTACTGGTGGGCGACGTCCGGGTGGATCTCCGGGTTGGGGTTGGCCATCGCGAAGATGAAGGCGTCCGGCGCCATCTTGGCCACCGCGTCCTGCGGCACCGTGCCGCCGCTGACGCCGATGAAGACGTCGGCGCCGTCCAGCGCGGCCTCCAGGGACCCGGTGAGCCCGGCCTTGTTGGTGAAGCCGGCCAGCTCGCGCTTGACGTCGGTGAGGTCCTCGCGGTCCGGCGAGACGACGCCCTTGCGGTCGCACACCGCCACATCGCCGATGCCCGCCTCGGTGAGGATCCGGGCGATGGCCACACCGGCGGCGCCCGCCCCGGAGATGACGGCGCGCAGCTGGCCCAGCGCGCGGTTCGTCAGCTTGGCGGCGTTGCGCAGCGCGGCGAGGGTGACCACCGCCGTGCCGTGCTGGTCGTCGTGGAAGATCGGGATGTCGACCCGCTCCTGGAGCTTGCGCTCGATCTCGAAGCAGCGGGGCGCGGAGATGTCCTCCAGATTGACGCCGCCGAACGAGGGCGCGAACCGGGCGACAGTCTCCACGATCTCGTCCACGTCCCGGCAGTCGAGCGCGATCGGCACCGCGTCCACACCGCCGAACTGCTTGAAGAGGATCGCCTTGCCCTCCATCACCGGAAGGGACGCCTCCGGACCGATGTCGCCGAGCCCCAGCACCGCGCTGCCGTCCGTCACCACGGCCACGACCTGGGACTTCCAGGTGTAGTCATGGACCAGCTCGGGCTGCTCGGCGATCGCGCTGCACACCTTGGCCACACCCGGTGTGTACGCGAGGGACAGATCGTCCCGGTCGCGCACGGGCACGGTCGCCTGGACGGCCATCTTGCCGCCGCGGTGCAGGGCGAACGCCGGATCGAAGGGCTCCCCGTCGGTCACGCCTTCGGCTCCTTCGCCGCTGCCGCTTGTGCTGTCGCTGCGAGGATTGACCATCTCCGCTGCCACTGTTTTGACCCCTTTGTCGTTTTTCTGTCGAGGGTATCCGCCCCAGGTTCGGAGCGGGCGGGCACCGCGTCGTCCCATTCAGCGGATGACCACCGCATGGGTGTGGGTACGAACGCCGGGCGCGTCGCACACGCGCCCTGAGCCCCGGGTGAGGGGTGTAGCCGTCTGTTCTACCTGAAGCGCGCGTCGAGGGACGAACGAGTTCTGGTGCCATGACGCCGGAAAACCAGGCATTACGCCCGAAGGCGGGCAAAGCTCTAGGGAAAGTCCACGCCACCGTCACGCGCTGTTCCCCGCATGATCATGAGCCTGCCCCGCGTCACCGGCCGCCGCTGTCGGGCCGGTACCGCTGTCCGGTTGTGCACCACGGGGATCGCCCGTTATCCGATTTTGACATGGCCAGCGGCCCGTACGGGCCCGTCCGATGGCAAGATGCCCCAATCACACGAGATCGCGACACCCACAAACGTGTTCCCCAGATCTCACCCCCTCACCCTGCCGGAGGAATCAGCATGACCACCAGCTTCACGCCCCGTGGGGCCACCCTGAAGTCCCGGATGGCCCCCGTCGGCGCGATAGCGGTGGTGGGTGCCCTGCTGCTGACGGGCTGCGGCGATCAGACCGACAAGGCCACGGGCGGGTCCAACAGCAACTCCGCCCCGCTGTTCAACCAGCTGCCCAAGGAGATCCAGAGCTCCAAGGTGATCAAGGTGGGCTCGGACATCAACTACCCGCCGGTCGAGTTCAAGAAGAACGGCCAGGTCATGGGCATCGACCCGGATATCGCCGACGCCCTCGGCAAGCAGCTCGGGGTGAAGTTCGAGTTCAACAACGGCACCTTCGACACCCTGCTCTCGGGTCTGCGCTCCAAGCGCTACGACATCGCCATGTCGGCCATGACCGACAACAAGGGCCGCCAGGAGGGCGTCGACCCGGACACCGGCAAGAAGGCGGGCGAGGGCGTCGACTTCGTCGACTACTTCACCGCGGGTGTCTCGATCTACACCAAGAAGGGCGCCAACTCGGGCATCAAGACCTGGGACGACCTGTGCGGCAAGAAGATCGTCGTGCAGCGCGGCACGGTCTCCCACGACCTGGCCAAGTCCCAGTCGAAGACCTGCCAGAAGAACGGCAAGGGCAAGATCTCGGTCGAGGCCTTCGGCAATGACACCGAGGCCCAGACCCGGCTGCGCGGCGGTGGCGCCGTCGCCGGCTCCAGCGACTTCCCGGTCGCCGCGTACGCGGTGAAGACCTCCGGCGGCGGCAAGGACTTCGAGCTCGTCGGCGATCAGGTGGAGGCGGCCCCGTACGGCATCGCCGTCGCCAAGAAGAACACCCAGCTGCGCGATGCCCTCAAGCAGGCCCTCGCCCTGATCATCGCGAACGGCGAATACGACAAGATCATCGCGAAGTGGGGCGTCAAGGACGGCGCGGTCACCAAGGCCATCATCAACGGCGGCAAGTGATCCGGCCCTCCCCCGTCCGCGCTCGCGCTGAAAGGCACCATCCGTGACTACTAAGATCGAAAAGGCGGGTCCGGTCGACGTCCCGCCGCCGGCGCCGGAGAGCATCAAGGCCATCCCGGTGCGGCACTACGGCCGCTGGGTCGCAGCGATCATCGCCATCGCCCTGATCGTCCTGCTGATCTCCGCCTTCGCCGGCGGTGACGTCAACTGGAACGCCATCCCGGACTACTTCTTCGACGGCGAGGTCCTCAGGGGCGTTCGCAACACCGTCTGGATCACCATCCTCTCGATGGTGCTCGGCGTGGCCCTCGGCATCATCCTCGCGGTGATGCGGCTGTCGAAGAACCCGGTGACCGCCTCCATCGCCTGGGGCTACATCTGGTTCTTCCGCGGCACCCCGGTCTATGTGCAGCTGCTCGTCTGGTTCAACCTCGGCCTGGTGTTCGACTACATCAACATCATGCCGATCTACAAGGACGAGTGGTCGGACTTCATGACCCCGTTCCTGGCCGCCCTGCTGGGCCTGGGCCTGAACGAGGCCGCGTACATGGCCGAGATCTGCCGGGCCGGCATCCAGTCGGTCGACGAGGGCCAGTCCGAGGCCGCCCAGGCGCTCGGCATGAGCCACGCCAAGACGCTGCGCCGGGTGGTGCTGCCGCAGGCGATGCGGGTGATCGTGCCGCCGACCGGCAATGAGTTCATCAACATGCTCAAGACCACCTCGCTGGTGATCGCGGTGCAGTACTGGGATCTGCTCCAGGCCACCTCCGAGGTCGGGCAGAACTCCGGCGCCACGGCGGAGATGCTCTTCCTGGCGGCCGCCTGGTACCTGATCCTCACCTCCGTGCTCAGCGTCGGCCAGTACTACCTGGAGCGGTACTACGCGCGCGGCTCGAGCCGTAGCCTCCCGGCCACCCCGCTCCAGCGGGTCCGGGCCAATCTGCTCTCCTTCAGCAACCGCTCCGGAGGTGTCGGCGCATGACCGCGATGGTGAAGGCCGAGGGCGTCCACAAGTCCTTCGGCCCGGTTCAGGTCCTCAAGGGCATCGACCTCGAGGTCGCCCCGCGCGAGGTGTTCTGTCTGATCGGCCCGTCCGGCTCCGGCAAGTCCACCTTCCTGCGCTGCATCAACCACCTAGAGAAGATCAACTCCGGGCGGCTGTACGTGGACGGCGATCTGGTCGGCTACCGCCAGAAGGGCGACAAGCTCTACGAGCTCAAGGACCGCGAGGTCGCCGAGAAGCGGCGCGACATCGGCATGGTGTTCCAGCGCTTCAACCTCTTCCCGCACATGACCGCGCTGGAGAACGTGATCGAGGCGCCGGTCCAGGTCAAGCGGGAGTCCAAGGCGGTGGCCCGGGAGCGCGCGCTGAAGCTGCTGGACCGGGTGGGCCTCGCCGACAAGGCGGCCAACTACCCCTCCCAGCTCTCCGGCGGCCAGCAGCAGCGCGTGGCGATCGCGCGGGCGCTGGCGATGGAGCCGAAGCTGATGCTCTTCGACGAGCCCACCTCGGCGCTCGACCCGGAGCTGGTCGGCGATGTGCTCGATGTGATGCGCGGGCTCGCGGAGGACGGCATGACGATGATCGTCGTGACGCATGAGATGGGCTTCGCGCGCGAGGTCGGGGACTCGGTCGTCTTCATGGACGACGGCGTGGTGGTGGAGTCCGGGCATCCGCGGGAGGTGCTGACCAATCCGCGGCACGAGCGGACGAAGTCGTTCCTGTCCAAGGTGCTCTAACCGGATCGACGGAATTCGGCTGGGGTTCGGTGGCGCCCCCAAGCGGCGCGGGGCCGTGTCGATGTGCGGCTCCGCCGCGCGGGCGCGACCAGCCACGACGGCGCCGCGGACGATCGACGGCAGGTCAGGGCACTTCCAGCGGAGCGCTTAGGCGCCGCACATGCGCGAGGGCGGTACGGGCACCTGCCCGTACCGCCCTCGCGCACTCCGCCCCGGGATCACCTCAGCCCGAGCACCATCGCGTCCGAGGGCGAGCACCAGACGGCCCGTGCCTCCCCGAAGCCCGCCGCGCGCAGCGTGTCCACATGCCAGGCGACCGGCTGGAACGCCTCGGCCACGCCGTTCGCGTGGTCCGGCCCGTCCGCCGGATTGCCGAAGATCGAGAACCGCTCGGCGACCGGCCCCGCCAGCGCCTCGTCCCGCGCGGCGGTCTGCCACCAGTCCACCCAGTCCTGGGTGCCCTCGGCCCTGGCCCGCGCCTGCCGCGCCTTCTGGTACGCGTGGTCGGCCGCGTTGAGCCGGGGCGTCTCCGGATCGGGCATGTGGTCGGCGTTGAGGAACACCCCGCCCTCCCGCACCACGCCCGCGACCTGCCCGTACAGCACCCGCAGCTCGTCCGAGCGCAGCCAGTGGAGCGCCGTGGCGGTCAGCACGGCGTCGTACGCGCGGTGCGGCAGCCGCTCGGTCCACGCCGGGTCGCGCAGATCGGCGGTCACGAACTCGGCGCGCGGCTCGGCCGCGAAGTGGCCGCGGGCGATCGTCAGCAGCGCGGGGTCGAGGTCCACGCCGGTGCTGGTGGCGCCCGGGAACCGGCGCAGCGCCCGGTCCGAGATACTGCCCGTGCCACATGCCAGGTCGAGGATCCGGGGCTCCGGGCCGACGACGGCCTCGACCGCGTCGAGCATCACCCGGAACCGTTCCTCACGATCGGGGAGGTACCACTCCTGCTGCCGGTCCCAGCTCCGCTGCCACGCCTGCCAGTCCGCCACGGCGACGGTGTCCGTCATCGAGCCCCTCCAAGCCATGCGTCATCGTCTCGGCGCCGCCGCCCGTAATACCCTAGTAGGCAGAACGCCTCTTACCTGACCTGATGCGACCATAGACCGCCGTTCGTAAGGACCACAAGTGGAACTGGCTTATTACTCGGATCTCGCCGTGCGCCTGGTCAACAGCGAGGAGCCGAGCCGCGGCACCGACACCCTGACCTCGGTGGAGGCCGTACGGGCGCTCTTCGGGGAGAGTCAGGCCCGGCGGACGACCGACGCGGATGTCACCCGGCTGAGGTCGGTCAGGGCCCGGCTGCGCGCGGTCTTCGAGGCGGCGGCGGGCGGCGACGAGGTACTGGCGGTGGACCTGCTGAACGCGCTGCTCATCGAGTTCCCGGTGAGCCCGCAGATCTCCGGCCATGAGCTCCGCGACGAGGACGGCCGCCCCAAGTGGCATATGCACATCGCGGACTACGCCGCCAACGCGGGCGCCGGATACGCCGCGACCGCCTCGATGGGGCTGGCCTTCCACCTCACCGAGCTGGGCGCCGACCGGCTGGGCATCTGTGAGGCGTCACCCTGCCGCAACGCCTATCTCGACACATCGACAAATCGTTCCCGGCGCTACTGCTCCGACCGCTGCGCCACCCGCGCCAATGTGGCCGCCTACCGCGCCCGCAAACGCCTGGACGCCGAGCGGACGGCCGGCGCCGAGCGCAGCCGCCGCCAGGACCGCGAACCCACGGGCCGTACGGCGGACACCGCCCAGGAGACCAGCCCGGCCATCGACCGCTGACCACCGCGCCCGGCGCCCCGCAGCGGCCGCAGCCGCACCCAGGCCCGGGCCACCACCAGCTCGTCCGGCACGACGCCGAACTCCCGGCTGTCGTTCTCCACGTACGGGTTGTCGCCCCTGACCCACCAGCCGCCCTCGCGCCGCTCCACCGCGCGCTTGACGATCAGCAGATCCTGCCGGAACGGATGGCGCAGCACCACCACGTCCCCCGGCCGTACGGGCGCGCCGTAGCGCACCACCAACTGATCGCCGGGGTACAGCGTCGGCTGCATCGACGGGTTGTACACCTCCGCGAGCCCGATCCGCAGCAGCCCGCGCTGGTCGCGGTCCGACTCCTGCCCGCGATCGCCCTGCTGCTCCCGCATCACGGCACCTCCGGTCCTCACCCTGCACCCATCACGATCCCAGGCATCCCAGCCTTGCACTGGACTTTTGACCTAAGCCCCCCGGGGCACCCGAGAAAAGGCTTCCCCCACGGAGTAATCTCGCACCTGAGAAGACGATCACGAATGGAAGGACAGCTCTATGCTCTCCCGCCTGTTCGCCCCCAAGGTTCAGGTCAGCGCCCACTGCGACCTGCCCTGCGGTGTGTACGACCCGGCCCAGGCCCGCATCGAAGCCGAGTCCGTCAAGGCCATCCAGGAGAAGTACCAGGCCAACGAGGACCCGCACTTCCGCGCTCGTGCCACCACCATCAAGGAGGAGCGCGCGGAGCTCGCCAAGCACCATGTCTCGGTGCTGTGGAGCGACTACTTCAAGCCCCCGCACTTTGAGAAGTACCCCGAGCTGCACCAGCTGGTCAACGACACCCTCAAGGCCCTGAGCGCGGCCAAGGGCTCGACCGACCCGGCCACGGGTCAGAAGGCCCTGGACTACATCGCCCAGATCGACAAGATCTTCTGGGAGACCAAGAAGGGCTGACCCCGCCCTTCCTCAGCACCACCAGACCGCACCCGAGCCGCCCCGAGCGGCCCGGGTGCGGTCTTCTTTGGCTTGATTGCCCTTGCCGGGTCGTGAATGGCCTTGCCGGGCGCCGGGGTTGACGCCCCCGCATCTCACCCCCGCGGGCTGATGCCCGCCACGGTCAGGTGCAGCAGGCGGGTCGCCTCGGTGGCGGGGTCGGGGTGGTGTTGGGTGGTCAGGGCGATGCCGGCGATCAGGGTGACCAGGTCGACCGGGGTTACGCCGGGGGCCACCGCGCCGGCCTGGGCGGCTCGGCGCAGCAGGGGTTCGCCCGCCTCGGCGAGGGTGTTCACGCAGGGGTTCGCGTGTTCCGGGTCGAGTTCGCCGTCCCGTAGGAGCGCGGTGGCCAAGCCCTGGACGGTGGCGGAGTAGACGGTGAGCGCGCCCAGCCAGTCCAGCAGGGCGGCCCGTACGTCGTCCGCCTCCGCGAGTTCGCGGGCGCGGGTGGCCAGGGAGTCGATGCGCTCGCGGAAGACCGCTTCCAGCAGGGCCCGCCGGGTGGGGAAGTGGCGGCGCACGGTGGCCGAGCCGACTCCGGCGGTGCGGGCGATCTGTTCCAGGGAGGCGTCGGCGCCGTGTGTGGCGACCTCCTCCTCGGCGACGGCGAGGATGCGCGCGTAGTTGCGCCGGGCGTCCGCGCGCTGGGCGGGCATGGCGTCACCTCCGGGTTGCCAAGGGTTGCTAAGTGGCGGGGGCCTCCGTATCGTACCGAGTCGTAAGTGGCGGGGCCCGCCGTTTAGCGTTCTCAGTCGACTTGTCGATGAGTCGATTTCACCTCTGCCCGAGGAGCAGCATGCCTTCGCAATCCCCGACCTCCGCCCCCGTCCTCGTCACCGGTGCCACCGGACAGCAGGGCGGCGCCACCGCCCGTGCCCTGCTCTCGGCGGGCGTTCCCGTGCGGGCCCTGGTCCGCGATCCGACCGGCGAGCGGGCCAGGGCCGTGGCGGCGCTCGGTGCCGAGCTGGTCGGCGGCGATCTGCTCGATCTCGACTCGGTGCGGCGGGCCGCCGAGGGGGCGCGTGCCGTCTTCTCGATCCAGATGCCCGATATGAACGATCTCCAGGGCGACTCCGAGTGGATCCAGGGGCGCAACCTGATCGAGGCCGCGCGGGACGCGGGGGTGGCGCAGTTCGTGCACACCTCCGTCTCGGGCGCCGGGCAGCACCACACCGCGCCCGGCTGGGCGGAGGGCCGCTGGGCGGCGATGGAGCACTACTTCGCGACCAAGAGCGGCCTCCAGGACCGGATCCGGGAGGCGGGTTTCCGCCACTGGACGCTCCTCAAGCCCGCCTTCTTCATGGAGAACTTCCTGTCCCTGCTCCCGAACGGCCCGGAGGGCGGCCTGGCCACCATCCTCGAGCCCGGCACCGAGCTCTCCCTCATCGCCGTCGCCGACATCGGCACGGCGGCGGCCGCGGCCATCGCGGAGCCCGAGCGGTTCCATGAGGTCGAGCTGGAACTGGCGGGCGACCACATGACCATGACCCGGGTCGCCGAGGTCCTCTCCGAGGTCACGGGCGCCGAAGTGACCGCCCCGTCGATGACCATGGACGAGGCGCTCGCCGCCGGGATGCCGCAGTGGGGCCTCGGGCACGAGTGGCTGAACGCGGTCGACCAGCCCGCCCGCCCCGAGTTCGCGCGGGCCCTCGGCCTCCCGCTCACCGGCTTCGCCGAGTGGGCCGGACGCCACCTGCGGCCCGCGCGGCCCGCGGTGGTCTGACCCGCGCGCGCCCCAAGCCGTCCGCTCCGGGCCCCGGGCTCAGGGCTCCGGGCTCCAAGCTCCGGGCTGTGGTTGATGCCCGGACCGGAGTGGACCAGGCTGGAAGAGAGCCCTGGTGGACGGACCCGGTGCCGTCCCGGAGGGATGGCGAGGATGAAGCGCCACGACAGCGGCTCCGCACGGGAGCGGGGCGGCTTCGACGAAACGGATACGGCACAAGCCACCGTCAGCGACGATGGGACGCTGACCAGCTGGAACGAGGGCGCCCGCCGACTGCTCGGGCATCCGTCCCCCGATGTCGTGGGGCGGCCTGCCGCCGAGCTGCTGGCCGACCCGGGCCGCGCGACGGGCGCCGAGGCCCGCCATGCCCGCGCCCGGCTGACCCGGTGGCACGGGACCGTGGCGCTGCGCCACCGGGACGGCCGCGAGGTGCCCGTACCGCTGCTGGCGCACCGCAGACGGCCGGAGGGCGACTGGCTGCTGGTGACCGCGGCACCCCGGGCGGAGCAGCCCCCCGAGTCGTGGAACGACGCGCTGATGCAATGGGCCTACGCCCAGTCGCCCTGCCCGATGGCGATCTACGACGCCGATTTGCGGCTGCGCAAGGTGAACGCCGAGATGGCCCGCGTCACCGGCCTCCCCGAGGCGGAGATCCGCGGTCTGCGGCTGTCGGAGATCAAGGGCAAGCTCCAGAGCGAACAGCTCGAAGCGGCCATGCGCCATGTGCTGACCACCGGCGAGCCGCGCGAGGTGGAGACATATCTGCGCCCCGGAAGCGGCGAGATCAAGGAGCAGGCGTGGTCGGCCAGGTTCGCCCCGCTACAGGCGAGGGACGGGCGGGTCTACGCGGTCTGCATGGCGGCGCACGACATCACCGATCAGTATCTGGCCCGCCAGCGGCTGCTGCTGCTGAGCGCGGCCAGTGAACGGATCGGCTCCACCCTCGACATCGACCACACCGCGCAGGAGCTCGCCGACGTCTGCGTACCGCGGCTGGCCGACTACGCCAGCATCGACCTGCTGGACCGGCTGACCCAGGAGGAGGAGCTGCCGTCCGGGCCGCTCACCGACCCGGTCGTGCTGCGCCGCGCCGCCCGGCAGTCCATCTACGAGGGATGCCCCGAGGCCGTGGTGCCGGTGGGGAAGGTGGACACCTATCCGAAGGTCTCGCCGATAGCCGAATGCCTGGTGGCGGGGCATCCCATCATCCACGCGTCCACCGACCCCTCGATCGCGAAGTGGGGCGCGCTGAAACCCCAGCGCGCCCAGGCGATCCGGCGGTTCGGCGTCCACTCGATCATGTCGGTGCCGATCCGGGCGCGGGGGACGACGCTCGGAGTGGCCGTGTTCGCCCGCCACCGCACCCCCGAGGCGTTCACCCAGGACGATGTGGTGCTGGCCGAGGAGATCACCACCCGGGCCGCCGTCTGCGTGGACAACGCCCGCCGCTTCACCCGGGAGCGCAACACCGCCCTGGCCCTCCAGCGCAGCCTGCTGCCGCAGACCCTGCCCCAGCCGCCGGCCGTCGAGGTCGCCTCCCGCTATCTGCCCGCGGGCCCGTACGCGGGCGCGGGCGGGGACTGGTTCGACGTCATCCCGCTCTCCGGGGCGCGGGTCGCGCTGGTGGTGGGCGATGTGGTCGGCCACGGCATCCAGGCGTCGGCCACCATGGGCCGGCTGCGGACGGCGGTCCGTACCCTCGCCGACGTCGATCTGCCGCCGGACGAACTGCTCACCCACCTCGACGACCTGGTGATCCACCTGGCCGCGGAGACCGGGGCCGAGGAGGCCACCGGGGATGTGGGGGCCACCTGTCTGTACGCGGTCTACGACCCGGTCTCGCACCGCTGCTCGCTGGCCGCGGCCGGGCATCCCGCCCCGGCGCTGGCCAGGCCGGACGGCTCCGTGGAGTTCCTGCCGGTGCCGCCCGGACCGCCGCTCGGGGTCGGCGGGCTGCCCTTCGAGGCGATGGAGACCGAGCTGCCCGAGGACGCCGTGCTCGCCCTCTACACCAACGGGCTGATGGGCGAATGGGACCGCGATGTGGACGAGGGGCGTCTGCTGCTGGCCGACGCGCTCGCCCACCCCTGCGGCTCCCTGAGCGGCACCTGCGACGCCGTGCTGCGCACGCTCCTCCCCGGCGAGGGCGTGCTGGACGACGTCGCGCTGCTGCTCGCCCGCACCCGCGCCCTGGACGCGGCGCACGTGGCCACCTGGGACGTGCCCGCCGACCCGGCGTGGGTGGCGCGGTCCCGCCGGAACGTGACGCAGCGGCTGACCGAATGGGGGCTCGACGAGGCCGTCTTCACCACCGAGCTGGTCGTCAGCGAGCTGGTCACCAACGCCATCCGGCACGCCGTCCCGCCCATCCAGCTGCGGCTGATCCATGACCACTCGCTGATCTGCGAGGTCACCGACTCCTCCAGCACCGCCCCGCATATGCGCCGCGCCCGCACCTTCGACGAGGGCGGCCGCGGGCTGCTGCTGGTCGCGCGGCTCAGCCAGCGCTGGGGAAGCCGCCAGACCGCCGAGGGCAAGACGATCTGGTCGGAGCAGACGCTGCCGGTGGGGCTGCCCGGCGAACTGCTCGACTTGGACCGGCTGGACTGAACGGCCCGGGGCGGCGGGGAACGGCGCGGGGCGGCCGGGGGGTGACCCGTGGACGTCAGAAGCGCCAGCGCGTCTGGCCGTACTCGCCCTTGCGGAAGCCGAACGCCGTGGCCGGGGCGACCCGGTAGACCAGGGCCTCATGGCTCTCGTGGTGGACGGCGCCGTCGCGCACCTCGAAGGTCCACTCCGCGCCGTACTTCTCCACGTACGCCGCGGCGATCCGCCGCAGCGTGGCGTCGTCCCGCACCGGCTCGGCCGTGCCCTCGACCACCAGGTCGAGACCCTCGCGCAGCACGCCCGCACCCGTGGTGAGGACGCAGCGCGGATTGTGCGCGAGGTTGCGGGCCTTCTGCTCGGCGGGGCCGGTGCAGAAGCAGAGCGCGCCGTCGAGCCAGACGGCGACGAGCGGGGTGACATGGGGGCGGCCGTCCCGGCGGACCGTGGACAGCCAGTAGAGCTCCGCGGCCGCCAGCCCCGCCCGCCCCTCCGGCCAGGCGGTGGCGGTGGCGTCCGGGCTGCTGAAACGGGTGTCCAGCGCGGTCTGCGGTTCGTGCTCGGTGATCATCTGCTCGCTCCTCGCATGGCGTGGCGGTCCGGTGCGGTCCGGTGCGGTCCCGTGTGCTTGGACCGCCCGGCGGAGCGAAAGTCATCGCCCGCCACGCCTTGGGGGTTACGAGTTCGGATCTACGCGTGCGGGGTTACGCGTTCTGGGCTACGAGACCTCGGCGGGCCCGGCGAGCCCCAGGATGTCGAGCTCGTCGCGGGTCGGGGGCTCCTGGAAGCGCAGCAGCGGGCTCTCGTTGCGGACCAGCCACTGGCGGTACGCGACGCTCGCCCAGGCGATCTCGAAGTACGCGTCCGCGAGGTCGCCGAAGAAGGCGTCCACGTCGAGGGGCGCACCGGGCGCCGGGGCGTCGACGTCAGCATCGACGTCGAGGGGCGCCGCACCGGGCTCCGTGGTGTCGACGCCGATGGGCACACCGGACACCGGGTCCAGGACGGGTTCGGCGGCGCCGCTACGGACCACCGCGTCCGGGACGGGTTCGGTGCCACCGGTACGGACCACCGCGCCCGGGACGGGTTCCGCGGCACCGGTACGGACCACCGCGCCCGGAGCGAATCCGTCGGCGCCGCTACGGGCCGCCGCCGGGACCGCCCGCGAGGCCAGGAACAGCCGGACCGTCAGCGGATCCCCGTGCAGCGGGCGGACCGCCACGCCCTGGCGGGACCGCGCGGTGGGCTGGCAGGGGGTGACCACCTCGCCCGAGGCGACCAGGTCGGCGGCGGTCAGATAGTCCCCGTAGACGACCCTCGGATTGAGCCCCGCGGCGGCCAGCACCCTGCGCAGCCCGGGGCCCTCGCCGTCCACGCTGGGGTCCACCATCCACTGGTCGGCGGCGAGGTCGGCGAGCCGCACCACGGGCCGCGCGGCGGCCGGATGGGTTTCGGCCAGCGCCACGAACTGCGGCTCACGCTCCACGAGCACGCGGCGCTCCACGCCCTCGGGCACCCGCAGCGGCGCGCCCTCGACCTCGTGGACGAAGGCGACGTCCAGCTGGTTGGCGGCGACCATCTGGAGCAGCGCGTTGGCGGAGACGTCGATGTGGATGGTGGTGTCCGCGTCCGGGTAGCGGGCGCGGAGCCTGCGCAGCCAGCCGACCACGGCCCGGCTGCCCGTGCTGCCGATGCGCAGCCGGGCGTCCGCGGTCTGCCTCGCCTCCAGCCGGACCTCGTCGACGAGGGCGTTCATCTCGGCCACGATCGGCCGGGCGCGGCACAGCACGGACCGCCCCAGCGGGGTCGGCCGACTGCCGGTGACCTCCCGCGAGAACAGCCGGCCGCCGATGGTGTTCTCGATCCGCCGGAGCTGGGTCGTCAAGGACGGCTGGGTCATGCCCAGTTGACGCGCCGCCTTCCGTAGGCTGCCGGTGTCGGCTATGGCGCACAGTGCACGGAGGTGCCTCACCTCGAGCTCCACGGCGGGAGCATAACTGCGCACTTGTCCGTCACACCAGACTCTGAAATCCCGCCAACCCGTACCGGAATCGATCAATCGGTGGCCAAACACGGGTCAACGGGGCGTCAAACGCCGGTCATCGGCGGGGCCCTGAACACCCGGCGGGGGATATGCCCTCGTCCTATCACCGGTTGATATCTCCGCGTACGGCTGGTTCTCCTCAAGACTCTGCGTCAGCCAAGAGTTCATCCCACGGCCCCGGCCGCCACCCCACACGGCGACCGGGGCCCGAGGACGATGAGGAGTCCCCCACATGTCACTCCCCAAACTGGCGCTGTCCGCGACCATCGGCCTCGGCCTGGCGGTGTCCCTGTCCGCCATGCCCGCGTCCGCGGCCACGCCCGACCACTCCACGGCCCAGCGCGGTGCCGCTGCCGCCGCCTATACGGCGAGCGGCGAGGAGCGGGCCGACACCGACGCCTTCATCAAGGCCGTCATGAAGTCGGCGCTGGAGAAGCGGGCCAAGGCGCGCAGCGCGACCGCGGCCGTCACCGTGACCTACAGCGCGAGCCAGGCCCCGACCTTCAAGTCGGTGATAGCCCGCTCCACCCAGATCTGGAACTCCGCGGTGAGCAACGTGAAGCTCCAGGAGGGCGGCAGCCCGGACTTCACCTACCGCGAGGGCAATGACCCCCGGGGCTCGTACGCGAGCACCGACGGGCACGGCAGCGGCTATGTCTTCCTGGACTACGCCCAGAACCAGCAGTACGACTCGACCCGGGTCACCGCGCACGAGACCGGCCATGTGCTGGGGCTTCCGGACCACTACTCGGGTCCGTGCAGCGAGCTGATGTCCGGCGGCGGCCCCGGCACGTCCTGCACCAACTCGCAGCCGAACCAGGCCGAGATCAACCGCGTCAACCAGCTCTGGGCCAATGGCCTGGCCAAGCTCGAGAAGCAGCTGGCCAAGAGCCACTGACGCCGCTTGGGCCGCTGAGCCCGCCGAACCCACTGATCCGCTGGATCAGGGCCTGACCGCCCGCACCCGGTTCCCGACGCCGGGTGCGGGCGCTCGGCGTGTGCGGACGCGGTATCGGCGCACGCGGGCTCCGGGGCCGCCGCACACGAGAAGCGACGCCGCCTCCGGCCGGAGGTACCGTATAGACACCAGGAGCATTTCGCACAAACCGGCCGGATTCCCTCCAGCTGTGGGCCCCGGTCCCAGGGAGTGAGCACCATGGAGACCCTGATCACCGTGGTCGTCATCCTCGCGCTGATCGCCGTGGGCGCCCTGCTGATCCACCGGACCAATGTCCAGAACGGCAACCGCATGTCCCCCGAGAGCCACGAGACCCTCCCGGGCGGCGGGCGCCCCCGCCACCGCGCCTGGAGCCGCGGACGCCAGCACCGGCCCCATCGAACGCCCCCACCCCCACCCCAGAACCACCACCCCTGAGCCCGGCAGCCACCTATAGCCGATCCGGGGCCCGGGGCGGGGCCCCGGTTTCGGGAAGGGGCGGGGAGGGGAACGGCCCGCCGCAGGCGCGACGGCCCGCCGCCCCTAGCCCTCCTCGCCCAGCGCCTCACCCATCGTGGCCACCGGCTCAAGCACATCCAGCATCCGCCCCGCCCGAATCGTTCGGAGAATCAACGCATCGTCGCAGACCAGCCGCATCCGCCCACCCCGCTCCCGGACACGCCGATGGGCCCGGCACAGCAGCCCCAGGCCCGAGCAGTCGAAGAAGGCGGTCGGGCGTAAGTCCACGATCACCGCGGGCCGGTCCCCGGCCGTGGCCGCGTCCAGCGCCGGCCCCACGCTGCCCACCCCGGCGATGTCGATCTCACCGTGGAGCTCCACGACGGTGTACCCGCCGACCCGGTGCGTACGGGCCCGGGCGACGACATCATCGGATCGGCCCGGACCCCCGCTCACGGGCTCCCGCGCGGCGTCCTGGGCACCGCGATCCAGCGGCACCGGCGCATCACGGGGAGCGCCTTGCTGCGTCATCGCGATATCCCCTCGGAACGGCACACTGCCCCCTCTCACCTTCGTCAGGTCCCGGAAGCGGGCAGGGTCGGGCATCGGGTGCGAAATCCGCCGGGTCCCCAGGCGACGTCTCGCGAGCGTAAGGGGGTGACCCCCGGTTACAGAGGGAGGGACGCAGCATTCCGCCGATAAAGACCGCTCGTCCGAGTGAATTTCGTTTCTTACTATTGACACTTGGTCAGATACGGCCTACGTGAAGGCGTCACCGCCCCCTCCGGCCACCGGACCCGCCGCGCCCGCCGCACCCGCGATCGCCGGAGTCAGCTCTTCCAGTACTTCGAAGGCGTCGTCCAGCCGGACCGTGCGCAGCAGCCGCAGAAAGCGCGGATCGGCGATGACGAGCCGCAGCCGCCCGTCCCGCTCCAGCACCCGATTACGCAATCGGCACAGTAACGACAATCCGGCGCAGTCCAGGAAGGTGACCGGCCGTAGGTCCAGGACCAGATCCGGACACCGCACCTGAACGAGGGAATCGAGCCGAGCCACGATCCGCCCCGCGGCGAAGATGTCCAGCTCTCCCGCGATCTCGGCGACAGTGACGCCGCCGAGCACCTGGACTCGGACGCCGAAGGCGGGCCGATCATCGAACATGCAAGCCTCCTTGACCTGGTGGAGGCGCGCGACACCGGAGCCCGCAGCCACGCCGGTCATCGCCGGGGTCCAGGCCGGCCCTTCAGTAGATGACATACCCATCTACCGGCTGACCAGTCAACGAACGGCCCGGCACGTGTCGTTGGCGTATTTGAGCCTCTCGGTCGCGAACCGTTACTCGCCGGTAAAGCAGAGGCCTTCTCATGTCCACCGGCAGCCGTGAGCATGCCATCCGGCAATCGCCTCGACGCGAAGGAAGTGACCGATGACAGCAGGACGCGTGCGATCACGGCGGCTCGGCATGACGACGGCGGTCGTCGCCCTCGCCATCGGCGTCGGCGGAACGGCCACCACGGCGACCGCCGCCACGCCCGGCGCCGACGCCCCCACCGCCACCACCCCCACCACGGCGGCCGCGGCAGCCACGGCGGCACCCTCGAGCGCCACCGCCGCCGAGGAGGTCGACTACGAGACCTGGCAGCGTGACGTTCGCGCCATCATCGACGAGCAGGCCCGCCCGTACATCGAGGAGCGCACCACCGACCCCTCGGGCGAGAAGCAGGCCATCGTCCTGGACATCGACAACACCTCGCTGGAGACGGACTTCGGGTTCAGCTTCCCCCAGCCCGCCGTCGGGCCGGTGCTGAAGCTCGCCCAGTACGCCCACGACCGCGGTGTGGCCATCTTCTTCGTCACCGCGCGCCCCGGCATCATCTACCTGCCGACCGAGTACAACCTGGAGAAGGTCGGCTATTCGGTCGCCGGTCTGTACGTACGCCATCTGCCGGACCTCTTCCAGGACGTGGCGGAGTACAAGACCGCCAAGCGAGCGGAGATCGAGAAGAACGGCTACACGATCATCGCCAACATCGGCAACAGCCCCACCGACATCAGCGGTGGCCACGCCGAGAAGTCCTTCAAGCTCCCGGACTACGACGGCCAGCTGTCCTGAACCGACTGCCCTGAGTCGGCTCTTCTGAGCCACGGTCAGAGGGCATCCCCTTCCGCCACGACCCTCGGCACCCGCCGGGGAAAGGCCGGGAACTCCAGATCTTGGCGCCCAAGATTGGTGAGTAACCCGAGCGCACGGCAGGTCTGCTCCGCTCAAGACTGGACACACCGCAGACTGTCCGTCGAGATCTCCGCAAAATTGCGCGGATACGTCGACACTGGCGCGAAGGGGATGACCGATGACCGGCTCGCACGTACTGGCGCTCGGCCACTACCAGCCCGCGAAGGTGCTCGGCAACGACGACCTCGCGGCCATGGTCGACACCAGCGACGAGTGGATCCGCAGCCGGGTCGGCATCCGCACCCGCCATCTCGCCCGCGCAGACGAGACGGTCGACGAGATGGCCGCGGCGGCGGCCGCCAAGGCGCTGGCCAACAGCGGGCTCGCCCCCGCCGACATCGACCTCGTGCTCGTCGCCACCTGCACGGCGATCGACCGCAGCCCCAATATGGCGGCCCGGGTCGCCGCCCGGCTCGGGCTGGCCCACCCCGCCACCATGGACCTCAATGTGGTGTGCGCCGGCTTCACCCACGCCCTCGCCACCGCCGACCACACCATCCGGGCCGGGGCGGCCACCGCGGCCCTGGTGATCGGCGCGGAGAAGTTCAGCGCGGCCACCGACTGGACCGACCGCTCCACCTGCGTACTGACCGGCGACGGCGCGGGCGCGGCCGTGGTGGTGGCCGCCGAGCGGCCCGGCGTCGGCCCGGTGGTGTGGGGCTCGGTACCGGAGATGGGCGGCGCGGTCCGTATCGAGGGCACGCCGCCCCGGTTCGCGCAGGAGGGCCAGACGGTCTACCGCTGGGCCACCACCCGTCTGCCGCCGATCGCGCGGGAGGTGTGCGAACGGGCCGGGCTCTCCCCGGAGGACCTGGCCGGTGTCGTACTGCACCAGGCCAATCTGCGGATCATCGAACCGGTCGCGCGCAAGCTGGGCGCCGTCAACGCGGTGATCGCCCGCGATGTGGTGGAGTCCGGCAACACCTCGGCGGCCAGCATTCCGCTCGCCCTCTCCAAGCTGGTCGAGCGCGGCGAGGTGCCCTCCGGCGCCCCGGTGCTGCTCTTCGGCTTCGGCGGCAACCTGTCGTACGCGGGCCAGGTCATCCACTGCCCGTGACGCCGTCGGCGATCCCGGCCTCGACGTCCGGCCTCGACATCCGGCCTCGACGTCCGATTCGTTCAAGACCGGCCGCCCGGGCGCTCCCTACGCTGCCCGTATGACAGCACGATTCGACGCCATCGGCCTGGTCGTCGCCGACATGGCCGCCTCCCTCGCCTTCTACCGCCGCCTCGGCCTCGACATCCCCGCCGACGCCGACACCCAGCCCCACGTCGAGGCCGCCCTGCCCGGCGGCACGCGGCTGATGTGGGACACCGTCGCGACGGTGCGCTCCTTCGACCCGGAGTGGACGCCGCCGAGCGGCTCCCACCAGGTGGGGCTCGCCTTCGCCTGCGACAGCCCGGCCGACGTGGACAAGACCTACCAGGATCTCGTCGGGGCGGGGGTACGCGGCAAGCTGGAGCCGTGGGACGCGCCCTGGGGCCAGCGCTACGCCACGGTCCTCGACCCCGACAACAACGGCATCGACTTGTTCGCCCCGCTACCCTCCTGACCCCCGCAGCAGACGTCCCAGGGGCACTCCCGCCAGCGCCCTGACGTCGCGGGCGAGGTGGGCCTGGTCCGCGTAGCCCGCCGTGGCCGCGACCTCCGCGAAGGGGAAGCCGGTGCGCGCGAGGTCCAGGGCCCGGTTCAGCCGGAGCACCCGGCCCAGCGTCTTGGGGCCGTAGCCGAACGCGGCGAGGGAGCGGCGGTGCAGTTGCCGCTCCCCCAGGCCCACGGCGGCGGCGATCCCGGCCACGCCGGTGCCGCGCGAGACCCCCGCGACGATCGCGGCGAGCACCGGATCGGGGGGCTCCGCCGTCCGCAGCCGTCCGAGGGCCGCCTCCTCCAGAAGGCGGCCCGCGGCCGTCTGCCCGGTGGCGATCCGCTCGGCCAGCCGCCGGACCTCCGCGCCTGGCCAGAGCGCGGCCAAGGGCACCCGCTGATCGCGGAGCTCATGTGCCGGTACGCCCAGCACGGCGGGGCCCGTGCCGGGCGCGAACCGCAGCCCCACAGCCCGGGTGCCCGGCGCGCCTGGGGCCAGATGCGCGCGGGTATCCGGCCCGGCGACCAGCAGCTCTCCGTCCGGTCCCGGTCCCGCCTCGCTCCAGATCAGATCCGTGCAGCCGTCGGGGAGCACCCGCTGCGGCCCGATGCCGGCCGTACGGGTCCACACCACGGCGCCGTGGCCGATCAGCGCACTCCGCTCCCGGTACTCGCTCGAGGCGCTCAAGGGACCTCGCGCAGATACATCGCGCCGCAGGAGTGGCAGAAGGGCCCCGCGTCACCCGTGGCCCACAGGTCGGCGGCCTGGGTCTCGGCGTCCGGGTCCAGCTCCCGCCCGCACATCGCGGTCGTTCCGTTCCCGCGGACCATGTGCCAGATCTTGACCGGCGCGCCCGCGACCCGCCCCGAGCTGCCCTCCTCGTATTCGGCGCGCATCTCGTGCTGCATGGCGGTACACCTCCTGCTCACCACCACTCCCCTCCATGCTCCCGCCACGCCACGCCACGCGCCACCCCCACCGAAGCGCCACCGCCGCGCCCGGGCGCCCACGCGTCCGTGCCCACACTCGTCCGCACGCCCGTGCCGGAGCCATGCGCCCGCGGTGCGGGGTGTCCGGCGGATCACGCGGCAACCGCATATCGAGGCTTTCCCCTCCCCGCCCCTTCCCGATACCAGGGGCTCCGCCCCTGGACCCCGGCGCCCGGGGCGGACCCGCATATCGATGCCACGGGAAGGGGCGAAGCCCCGGTCCGCGGCTGGCACCCAGCCCGGTATCAGGGCCCGGGGCACAGCCCCAGCACCGAGACCCGGGGCACAGCCCGGTACCGGGGCCCGGAGCGCAGCCCTAGCATCGGGGCCCGGGGCACAACCCCGGTGCGGGGTCTTAGGGCGGAACCCCGGTATCGAGGCCCAGGACAGCCCCAGCACCGAGGCCCGGAGCGCAGCCCCGGTATCGGGCCCCGGGCACAGCCCGGTATCGAGGCCCAGGGCGCAACCCCGGTGCGGGGTCTAGGCGGAGCCCCGGTATGGAGGCCCAGGCACAGCCCCAGCACCGGGGTCCGGGGCACAGCCCCGGTGCGGGGCCCGGAGTGCAGCCCCCGGCTTCGAGGCCTGGGGCGCAGCCCCAGCATCGGGGCCCGGGGCGGAGCCCCGGTTTTGGGAAGGGGCGGGGAGGGGACAGCCCGCCGCAGGCGGCGCGGTCCGCCCGACGGCCCTAGAAGACGGACCAGCCGGTCAGCGTGGTGAAGTGGTCCAGCGCAGCCAGCCCCGCCACCGAGTTCCCGCGCGCGTCGAGGCCAGGGCTCCAGACGCACAGCGTGCAGCGGCCGGGCACCACCGCGACGATGCCACCGCCGACCCCGCTCTTCCCGGGCAGCCCGACGCGATAGGCGAAGTCGCCCGCCGCGTCATACGTACCGCACGTGAGCATCACCGCGTTGACCCGCTTCGCCTCGCTGCTCGACAGCAGCCGGGAGCCGTCCGCGCGCAGCCCGTGGCGGGCGAGGAAGCCGCCGGCCAGAGCGAGGTCGCGGCAGCTCATCTCGATCGAGCACTGCCAGAAGTAGTGCTCGAGGACGGTCGGCACGGGGTTGTCGAGATTGCCGTATCCGGCCATGAAGTGGGCTAGGGCGGCATTACGGTCGCCATGGGCGGTCTCGGAGGCGGCGACCTCCTGGTCGAAGGCGAGGTCCGGATTGCCGCTCTCGGCCCGCAGGAAGTCCAGCATGGTCGTGCTGGCGTCACCGGTAAGGGTGTGCAGCCGGTCCGTGACGACGAGCGCCCCGGCGTTGATGAACGGATTACGCGGGATGCCGTGCTCGTACTCCAGCTGCACCAGGGAGTTGAAGGGGTTGCCCGAGGGCTCCCGGCCGACCCGCCGCCACAGCTTCTCGCCGTCGTCGGCGAGGACGAGCGCGAGGCTGAACGCCTTGGAGATGGACTGCATCGAGAAGGGCCGCTCCCAGTCGCCGACCCCGGTGACCCGGCCGTCCACGTCGGCGAGGGCGATCCCGAAGCGGTCCGCGTCCACCGAGGCGAGCGCCGGGATGTACTGGGCCACCCGACCCCGGCCGATCTGCGGCTCCACATGGGCCGCGACCTCCTCCAGCACTGCCTGGTAGTCCATGGTGCGGTGCGTCTCCTGTTGCGAGGTCGTACGGATGAGCCGGTCCGCACGATAACGCGCCCCCCACCATTCATCACCCCATGTGTTTATGGATGTGCGGCGGGTAAGCAAGCGGGTGAACGAGGCGGACCGCGACCGGGGCCCGCCTCAGGACCAGAACGGAGGCGGGGCATGGCCTCACCCATGTCCGCGGGGGACTTCCTGGCGGCGCTGACGAACGAGGGCTTACGGGTGACGCAGGTCGGCGACTGGCGGCACCACAACCGGAACCACAAGGGGCCGTGGGGCCCGGTGCACGGGGTGATGATCCACCACACCGTCACCTCCGGCACCCAGGAGACCGTGGAGATCTGCCGGGACGGCTTCGAGGGGCTGCCCGGCCCGCTGTGCCACGGCGTGATCGCCAAGGACGGCGGCGTCCATCTGGTCGGCTACGGCCGCGCCAACCACGCCGGGCTCGGCGACGACGACGTCCTGCGGGCGGTGATCGCCGAGAAGGCTCTCCCTTCGGACAACGAAGCGAACACCGACGGGAACCGCGCCTTCTACGGCTTCGAATGCGAGAACCTGGGCGACGGCGAGGACCCGTGGCCCGAGGCCCAGCTGGACGCGATCGCACGGGCCGCGGCGGCCGTCTGCCGCCATCACGGCTGGACCGAGCGCTCGGTGATCGGCCACCTCGAATGGCAGCCCGGCAAGGTGGATCCGCGCGGCTTCACCATGGCCTCGATGCGCGACCGCATCCGCGAACAGCTCAAGTAGGACGCTCACCACGGAGTGTCCGGCGCGCAGCTGGGGCTCCGCCCCAGACCCCGAGGTCTGGGGCGGAGCCCCGCCCTCCAGCCCCTCCGGAGTTTGGCCTTCCAGCCCCTCCGGCGTTTGCCCTTCCAGCCCCTCCAGGGGGCACCTCCCAGCGGTAGCTGGGGGAGTTTGAGGAGCGGGTCTGGGGCGGAGCCCCCCACGCGGCGGAGCCGCATATCGTCAGGTGTCGGGAAGGGGCGGGGAGGGGGCAGCATCGATATGCGGCTCCGCCGCGTGGCCCGCCGCAGGCATACGCGTACCGCCGGACACCCCGTAGCGCCCGTCCGGGCACAGGCACGGGCACGACAGGCGGCCCCGAAGGGGCCAAGGCTCAGGCCCCCTCCTCCGTAGCCCCCTCCCGGTACAGCGCCGCCTCCTCCAAATCCAGCCGCCGCAACAACGACCGCAGCATCTCCTCATCGATCCGCCGCGCGTCCCGCAGATCCACGAACACCGCCCGCTCGGCCTCGATCATCTCCCGGGCCAGCCTCCGATACGTGTCGTCCGCCGACTCCCCGGTCACCTCGTTGACCGCGCCCAGCCGCTCCCACACGGCGTTGCGGCGCTGCTCAAGCACCGTGCGCAGCCGGTCGGCGAGCGGCGACGGCAGGGCGTTGCGCTCATCGGCGAGCAGCTCCGCCAGCCGGCGCTCGGCCGCCAGCGACGCCGTGTTCTGCGCCTGCGCCTCGGCGAGGGTCTCGGCGTGGGGATCGCGGCCGGGCAGCCCGAGCAGCCGGATCAGGGACGGCAGGGTGAGCCCATGGATCACCAGGGTGCCGATGACGGTCGTGAAGGTGAGGAAAAGGATCAGATTGCGGGCCGGGAAGGGCGCGCCGCCGTGCACGGTCTCGGGGATCGAGAAGGCGATGGCCAGCGAGACCACACCGCGCATCCCGGCCCAGCCGACGATGACCGGCGCGGTCCAGTTGGTGCCGGGCTCGCGCTCGCGGATCCCGGGGAAGAGCATGCGCGGCACGAAGGTGGACGGGAAGACCCAGACGTAGCGGGCGACCACCACGGCCAGGAAGACGACGGCCGCGTACCAGGCGGCCTCGGCCGCCCCGTACTCCCCCAGACCGCCCACCACGACCCTCAGTTGCAGCCCGATCAGCGCGAAGACCGCCGACTCCAGAACGAAGTCGATCATGCGCCAGACCGCCGCCTCCTGGAGCCGGGTGGCGAAGTCGACCTGCCAGGAGTGGTGTCCGAGGTAGAGCCCGACCACCACGACGGCCAGCACGCCCGACGCCTCGAACTGCTCGGCGACGGCGTAGGCGACGAAGGGGATGAGCAGCGAGAGGGTGTTCTGGAGCAGGGGGTCCCGCAGCCGGGTGCGCAGCCAGTGCAGCGGCACCATCAGGATCAGACCGAACACCACGCCGCCGATGGCCGCGAAGGCGAACTCCCGCAGTCCCTCGGCCCAGCTGACGCCCTCCCCCACCGCCGCGGCCACCGCCACCCGATAGGCGGTGATCGCGGTCGCGTCGTTGAACAGGGACTCGCCCTGGAGGAGCGTGGTGAGCCGGGAGGGCAGCCCGATCCGGCGGGCGATGGCGGTGGCGGCCACGGCGTCCGGCGGCGCCACCACCGCGCCCAGCACGAGGGCAGCGGTCAGCGGCAGCTGCGGGATCAGCAGATGGGCGACCACGCCGACCGCGACCGTCGCGAAGAGCACATACCCGACGGAGAGCAGCGCGATCGGCCGCAGATTGGCCCGCAGATCGAGGTACGAGCTGTCCAGCGCGGCGCTGTGCAGCAGCGGCGGCAGCACCAGGGGCAGCACGATATGCGGGTCCAGCGTGTAGTCCGGCACCCCGGGCAGGTACGAGACGACGAGCCCGGCCGCGACCAGCAGCAGGGGGGCGGGCACCGGGGTCCGGCGCGCCGCGCCCGCGACCACCGCGCTGCCCGCGACCAGCATCAACAACGGCAATACGTCCATCGTCCGGCCCTGTCTCCGTCGGCCGTCCCGACGGTCGTCCATGTGCTCCGCTTGCGCGGCGTTTTAGTCTGGCAATCATGAACGAGTGCCCGCATGTTCCCGCACTGCCGCGTCCCGAACCGGAGCCGCGGTCCGACACCTGTCCCGAATGCCTGGCGGTCGGCAGCCACCCCGTCCAGCTGCGGAAGTGTCTGGTGTGCGGCCATGTGGGCTGCTGCGACTCCTCGCCGTACCAGCACACCACCCGCCACTTCGAGGAGACCGGCCATCCGGTGATGCGCAGCTTCGAGGAGGGCGAGGACTGGCGCTGGTGCTTCGTCGATCAGCTCATCGTGGGGTGAGATGGATCAGCTCATCGTGGGGTGAGACGCCGGAGGGTGATGCCGGGGTGTGGTGGGTCCCGGCTCCGGGGACGCCCTGGTCTTGGCGTTTTCCGCGCAATGTCGGAGATCGATTGCCGCGTTTGTCGGTGTGGCCCGCTAGCCTTCACCACATGATCCGATCAGCGAAGCCGTCCGACGTTCCGGCGATCCATGCGATGATCCGCGAGCTGGCGGACTACGAGCGGGCTCCGCAGGAGGCGAAGGCCACCGAGGAGCAGCTGCGCGAGGCGCTCTTCGGGGCGCATCCCGCGGTGTTCGCGCTGATCGCCGAGGAGACCGATGGCGCCGGAGAGCCCGCCGGTCCGGTGGGGTTCGCCCTGTGGTTCCGTAACTTCTCCACCTGGACGGGCACCCATGGCGTGTATCTGGAGGACCTGTACGTCACCCCGCGGGCCCGCGGGGGCGGCCACGGCAAGGCGCTGCTCGCCGAGCTGGCGCGGATCTGCGTGGAGCGGGGATATGCCCGTTTCGAATGGTCGGTGCTCGACTGGAACGAGCCCGCGATCGGCTTCTACGCCGCGATCGGCGCGGAGGCGATGGACGAATGGACGGTGCGCAGGCTCTCGGGAGAGCCGCTGCGAGCGCTGGCCGCTCAGGCCATGGGCACCGCCGTGACCAGCGATTTCCTGAGTGAGGCGACATCTCTTTCGAATTGAGACCGCAAACCCTCTAGCCACGCTGCGTACTCATGTGCTTACTATGAGTGATATCGCGGCCTTGTGGGCCGGGGTTCACCCGTGATGGGGGCCGTGCATCGTCCGGGCGACACCGAACCGCAGATCGCGATAGCGTCGCAGCCAAAGTACATACAGCGTCGACCCGTATCACCCTCCACCATAAGGGTTCGGGGCCGACGCTCCAATCAGCTCAGCTCAATCAGCTTGTGTCACCTTGGAGGTGAGGGTGTCCCAGATCGCAGGCGAGCCCGGGACCCAGGACTTCGTGGAAGTCCGGCTGCCCGCTGCGGGTGCCTATCTGTCGGTGCTGCGGACGGCCACCGCCGGCCTCGCAGCCCGCTTGGACTTCACCCTCGACGAAATCGAGGATCTGCGTATCGCCGTCGACGAGGCGTGCGCGATCCTGCTTCAGCAAGCCGTGTCCGGCAGTGTGCTGAGCTGCGTCTTCCGCTTGATCGACGACGCACTCCAGGTGACCGTCTCGGCTCCCACCACCGACGGTCGCGCCCCCGAGCGCGACACCTTCGCCTGGACGGTGCTCTCCGCGCTGGCGGGCAAGGTGGACTCGACGGTGGCCGAGGACCGAACGGTCAGCATCAGCCTGTACAAGGAGCGCGGCGCCGGCCCCGGACAGCCGTGACGGAACAAGGGGGCTCCGTGAGCACTGCATCATCGCGGGGAGTAGGTACCCCGGCCATCCCGCACCCGCCGGCCCGGCCGCATCCCGCGGACTCGGAGGCGGCAGGAGACCGACCAGAGCGGGCGGACCACATGGATCAGCACGAGCAGGTGCATCAGCAGCACGATCCGCAGGACCGGAGTGGCGCGCGGGCGATGTTCGCCGAGCTGCGACGGCTGCCGGAGGGCTCCGCCGAGCGGGCCGAGCTGCGCAACAACCTCGTGCGTATGCATCTGCCGCTGGTGGAGCATCTGGCCCGGCGCTTCCGCAACCGCGGTGAGCCGCTGGACGACCTCACCCAGGTCGCCACCATCGGGCTGATCAAGTCCGTGGACCGGTTCGATCCGGACCGCGGTGTGGAGTTCTCCACCTATGCGACACCCACGGTCGTGGGCGAGATCAAGCGCCACTTCCGCGACAAGGGCTGGGCGGTGCGGGTGCCGCGCCGGCTCCAGGAGCTGCGGCTGTCGCTGACCACGGCCACCGCGGAGCTCTCCCAGCGCCATGGCCGCGCCCCGACCGTCCATGAGCTGGCCCAGCATCTGTCCATCTCCGAGGAGGAGGTGCTGGAGGGGCTGGAGTCCGCCAATGCCTACAGCACCCTGTCCCTGGACGTCCCGGACACGGACGACGAGTCCCCGGCAGTCGCCGACACCCTCGGCGCGGAGGACGAGGCGCTCGAGGGCGTCGAGTACCGCGAGTCGCTCAAACCTCTGCTGGAGGATCTGCCGCCGCGCGAGAAGAAGATCCTGCTGCTGCGCTTCTTCGGCAATATGACGCAGTCGCAGATCGCGCAGGAGGTCGGCATCTCTCAGATGCATGTCTCCCGGCTGCTGGCCCGCACGCTTGCGCAGTTGCGCGACAAGCTGCTGGTCGAGGAGTAGCGAGCGCGCGCCACGGGGTGCCCGGTGGTTCTTTCCCCTCCCCGTCCCTTCCCGAAGCACCCGATACGCGGCTCCCCCGCGCGGCAGGGGCTCCACCCCTGACCCCGGGCCTGGGGCGGAGCCCGCCCTCCGGCCCCTCCGGCGTTTGAGGAGCAGGGGCTGGGGCGTCTTTCCCCTCCCCGCCCCTTCCCGATACCAGGGGCTCCGCCCCTGGACCCCGTGGACCTGGGCCGGAGCCCCGTGCCACGCGGCGGAGCCGCATATCGATGCCACGGGAAGGGGCCGAGCCCCCGGCCCGAGGCCTAGGGCGGAGCCCAGCCCCCGACGCTTGAGGAGCGGGGTCCGGGGCGGAGCCTCCCCTTCCAGCCCCTCCGGCGATTGAGAAGCGGAGCCCGGGGCCGAGCCCCGCCTTCCAGCCCCTCCGGCGATTGAGAAGCGGGGCCCGGGACCGAGCCCCGCCTTCCAGCCCCTCCGGCGATTGAGAAGCGGAGCCCGGGGCCGAGCCCCGCCCTCCAGCCCTCCGGCGGTTCAGGAACGGGGCCGGGGCCGAGCCCCGCCTTCCAGCCCCTCCGGCGATTGAGGAGCAGGGCCCGGGACCGAGCCCCACCCTCCAGCCCCTCCGGCGATTGAGGAGCAGGGCCCGGGACCGAGCCCCACCCTCCAGCCCCTCCGGCGATTGAGGAGCAGGGCCCGGGACCGAGCCCCACCCTCCAGCCCCTCCGGCGATTGAGGAGCGGGGGCTGGGGCGGAGCCTCAGGTTCGGGGAGGGGCGGGGAGGGGAGCAGTCCGCCGGAGGCGCAAACGGCTATGCGTCGCGCGGGCCGATGCCGAGGGCTTCAGTCGCCGTCGGGTTGATCAGCAGCGCCAGGACGGCGAGGGCCGCGACGCCGGTGGCCACCCCGGCGGCGATCAGCCCGCCACCGTTCTGCACCAGCGTCCACGCCACCGGCAGCGCCATCAGCTGGGTGATCGTCGCGGGCCCGCGGCTCCAGCGGCGCCGCAGCCACAGCCCACGGGCCGCCAGCAGCGGCAGCAGGGCCAGCGCCAGCACGGTGACCCCGAGCATCTCCGCCTGCTGGGGGCTCTCCGGATCCCCGGTCAGCCCCATGATCAGTACGTAGACGCCGAAGCCCAGCAGCACCACGCCCTCCGCGGCGGCCAGCACCGCGGCGGCGGTCAGCCGGGCGGGGCGCGGCCCGGTGGGCGCGGCGTTGGCGGCGGCACCAGCGGCGTCGGCCGCCTTGGCCGTCTTGGCGGCCTTGGCGTCCGGCCGCGCCGTCGCCTTCTGCCCCTGCCCCGTGGCCCTCTGCGCCTTCTTCGCCGTAGCGGACTTCCCCGTAGCGGACTTCTTACTGCTCACCCCAGCAGCCTAGCCGTCCTCGAGGCGCCCGGCCCCTACCCCCCTGGGGCCGGTCGCCCCGGATAGGTAGGCTGGCGCGCATGCGCGCACTCCTCGTGGTCAATCCGGCAGCAACCACCACCAGTGCCCGCACCCGGGATGTTCTGTTCCACGCGCTCGCCAGCGATCTGAAGCTTGACGTGGCGACCACGGAGTACCGGGGGCACGCCCGCGACCTGGCGCGGCGGGCGGTCGACGGCGGCACTCATGAACTGGTCGTGGCGTTCGGCGGCGACGGCACCGTCAACGAGGTCGTCAACGGACTGCTGCACCATGGCCCCGCCCCGCAGGAGTTGCCCCGGCTCGCGGTCGTGCCCGGCGGCTCCACCAATGTCTTCGCCCGCGCCCTCGGGCTGCCCAACGACGCCGTCGAGGCGACCGGCGCCCTGCTGGACGCGTTGAGAGACGGCACCGAGCGCACCGTGGGCCTCGGGCTCGCGGGCGGCACGCCCGGCACCCGGGACGAGTCGGTCCCGGCCCGCTGGTTCACCTTCTGCGCCGGGCTCGGCTTCGACGCGAGCGTCATCGGCCGGGTGGAGCAGCAGCGCGAGCGCGGCAAGCGGTCCACCCACGCCCTCTACATACGGCAGATGGTGCGGCAGTTCATGGGGGAGCCGCACCGGCGGCAGGGCACCATCACCATCGGGCGGCCGGGCGAGGACCCGATCGAGGAGCTCGCGCTGTCGATAGTCTGCAACACCTCCCCGTGGACCTTTCTGGGCAACCGCCCGGTCTACGCGGCGCCCCAGGCGTCCTTCGACACCGCCCTCGACGTGCTGGGACTCGCCAAGCTGTCGGCGCCGGCGGTGACCCGCTACGCGACCCAGCTGCTGATGTCGACCCCCGAGCGCGGGCCCCGCGGCAAGCATGTGGTAGCGCTTCACGATCTGACGGACTTCACCTTGCAATCCCAGGCGCCACTGCCGTTCCAGATGGACGGTGACCATCTGGGACTGCGTACGAGCGTGACGTTCACAGGCGTACGCCGTGCACTGCGTGTGATTGTGTGAGTGAGACCGCAAAAAGTCCTTCCAGTCGAACGTTTACCCTGGACTCCACCCACCGGAAGTACGGCTGTGACCGAGCCGACACCAAGGAATCAAAAAAAACTTTCCGGAAGGGGTTGTATCCGTCGCCGAGGTTTGCGAGTCTCTTCTTGGCGATCGGGACGGCCTTCTGAAAGGCCCCCTTGAGAGCCCGAACCCCCTCCTCATTCCACAGGACCGCACCAGCCCCAACTGGTTCGGCGGCCCTACCGTTGCGGGGGGATTCGTGAAAGCGTTCACATTCACAAGCAACGAGCCCGCAATACGAGGAGATGGAGCAGCCATGGACTGGCGTCACAACGCCGTTTGCCGCGAGGAAGACCCCGAGCTGTTCTTCCCCATCGGCAACACCGGTCCTGCGCTGCTGCAAATCGAGGAAGCCAAGGCCGTCTGCCGCCGCTGCCCCGTCATGGAGCAGTGCCTGCAGTGGGCGCTTGAGTCCGGCCAGGACTCCGGCGTCTGGGGTGGAATGAGCGAAGACGAGCGCCGCGCCATGAAGCGCCGTGCCGCTCGCAACCGGGCACGCAACGCCAGCGCCTGAAGCCCGGCACCCCGTGGCCCCCGAGCCGCAGCGCGTAGTAACCCCCATGCGCACAGCATCATGAGCTTTGAGCCCCGGACCAGATGGGTCCGGGGCTCAGTGCTTTCCGGTAACAGGTCGCTCACGGACTCGCAACGCGCTCAGTGCTTCTCCGCGCCCACCGGGAAGTCCAGCATCACCCGGGTGCCGCGCTCCGGGGCGGGCACCATGTCGAACGTCCCGCCCAGCTCCCCCTCCACCAGGGTGCGGACGATCTGAAGCCCGAGGTTGCCGGCCCGCTGGGGGTCGAACCCCTCGGGCAGCCCGCGCCCGTCGTCCTGGACGACCACCGACAGCCGGCTCTCCTCACCGCTGCCCCCGCGCACCGCCGAGACCTCGACCGTGCCCTGCTCCCCCGGTCCGAAGCCGTGCTCCAGCGCGTTCTGGAGCACCTCGGTGAGGACCATGGACAGCGGGGTGGCCACCTCGGCGTCGAGGATGCCGAACCGCCCGGTGCGGCGGCCGGTCACCTTTCCGGGCGATATCTCGGCCACCATCGCCAGCACCCGGTCGGCTATGTCGTCGAACTCGACCCGCTCGTCGAGGTTCTGCGAGAGGGTCTCATGGACGATCGCGATCGAGCCGACCCTGCGCACCGCCTCGTTGAGCGCCTCCCGCCCCTGCGCCGAGTCCATGCGGCGGGCCTGGAGCCGCAACAGGGCCGCCACCGTCTGGAGGTTGTTCTTCACCCGGTGGTGGATCTCCCGGATGGTGGCGTCCTTGGTGATCAACTCGCGCTCGCGGCGACGCAGTTCCGTGACGTCCCGCAGCAGCACCAGCGAGCCGATGTGCAGCCCCTTGGGCTTGAGCGGAATGGCTCGCAGCTGGATGACCCCGTCGCCGCCCTCGACCTCGAACTCCCGGGGCGCCCAGCCGCTGGCCAGTTTGACCAGCGCCTCGTCCACCGGGCCGCGCACCGGGGCGAGTTCGGCGGTGGTCTTGCCCAGGTGGTGGCCGACGAGATCGGCGGCGAGGCCCAGCCGGTGGTAGGCGGAGAGCGCGTTGGGGCTCGCGTACTGGACCACCCCGTCCGCGTCGAGCCGGATCAGCCCGTCGCCCGCGCGCGGTGAGGCGTCCATGTCGACCTGCTGATTGGGGAACGGAAACGATCCCGCGGCGATCATCTGGGCGAGGTCGGACGCGCTCTGGAGATAGGTGAGCTCCAGCCGGCTGGGGGTCCGTACGGTCAGCAGATTGGTGTTCCGCGCGATCACGCCGAGGACCCGGCTCTCCCGCCGGACCGGGATGGACTCCACCCGGACCGGCACCTCCTCGCGCCACTCGGGGTCGCCCTCCCGGACGATCCGGCCCTCGTCCAGGGCGGCGTCCAGCATGGGGCGGCGGCCGCGGGGCACGAGATGGCCGACCATGTCGTCCTGGTAGGAGGTGGGCCCGGTGTTCGGCCGCATCTGGGCCACGGAGACATACCGGGTGCCGTCGCTGGTGGGGACCCACAGCACAAGATCGGCGAACGAGAGGTCGGAGAGCAGCTGCCACTCCGAGACCAGCAGGTGGAGCCACTCGAGATCGGAGTCGTCGAGTGCGGTGTGCTGGCGTACGAGGTCGTTCATGGAGGGCACGTTGTGAGCCTACCCTCACCGGTGGATTAGCCTATTCGCGCATAAGCGTGGACAGACAGCAGTGGTCTAGTCCAGAATATCGAGCACTGCGATCTTCCGCTCTCCCCGCACAGGAGGGCGGATCGAGGAACCCGGAGCGCTCTGCCCTGACCGCCCGGGAGTCCTCAGGTCGGCCGCTCGGCCGACGCAACTCCGGGCTGCGGTGCCGGGCGGGTTGAGGGTCCCGCCCTGGCGCCGCGGCCCGCGGGTGTCACACAAGGCTCCCGCGCCTCTCGAAGGCCGCGGGAGCCTCTTTCTGTGTGCCTCAGCGGTCTCCGCCGCAGGGCTCAGTGGGCCCCCGCCGCAAGGCTCAGCGGGTCTCCGTCACCTTCGCCAGCGCCCGCGGCGCGTCCGGGTCCTGCCCGCGCGCGATCGTCACCTCGTACGCCAGCATCTGGAGCGGCAGGATCTCCAGGATGGGCTGAACCTCCTCGGCGACCCCGTCCGTCGGCAGGGCGAACCCCGCCGAGGCCCGCTCCACCTCCGACGCGCTCCCGATGACCACCAGGTCCGCGCCCCGGCCGCGCAGCCGCTCCAGGACCGGCTGGAGCGCCTGGCCGCCCTTGCCCTCGGTGACGATCGCGATCACCGGCGAGATGTTGTCGACCATGGCCAGCGGGCCGTGCAGCAGATCGGCGCCGGAGTAGGAGAGCGCCGGGATGTAGCTGGTCTCCATCAGCTTCAGGGCGGCTTCCTTGGCGGTCGGGTAGCCGTAGCCCCGGGAGGTGAGGACCATCCGCTCGGCGAAGCGGTAGCGCGCCGCGAGCTGCCGGACCTCGTCCTGGCGGTCGAGGATCTGCTGGGCGAGGTCGGGCAGCACCTTGGCGGCCGCGCCGTCGCCGCCGCGCAGCCCCTCCACGAAGAGGTAGAGGGCGAGCAGTTCGGCGGTGTAGGTCTTGGTCGCGGGCAGCGCCTTCTCCGGCCCGGCCAGGACGTCGATGTGGAATTCGGAGACGGCCGCGAGCGGCGAGTCGGCGTTGTTGGTCACCGCGAGGGTGATCGCACCGGCCGCGCGGGCGGCCTCGGTGGAGGCCACCAGGTCCGGGGAGCCGCCGGACTGGCTGACGGTGATCACCAGCACGTCGGTGAGGTCGGGCTGCGCGCCGTACGCGGTGGTGGTGGACATGGAGGTCAGCCCGCACGGCTTGCCGAGCAGGACCTCGAGCAGGTACTTGGCGTACAGCGCCGCGTTGTCCGAGGTGCCCCGGGCGGTGAGCAGGACGAAGCGCGGGTTGCGGGCGGCGATCTGCTCCGCGACCTCGCGGATCCTCGGGGCGCCCTGGTCGAGGATGCGGCGCAGCACGGCGGGCTGCTCGGCCATCTCGCCGGACATGATCCGGCCCGGCTGGTCGCTGCGCTGGGCCGTCGTCGTGGCGGACATGCTGGGTGCCTCCAGGTGGCTGATGTGCCGGGCTGGGCCGAGGGGGCTGAGGAGTCAGCCCCCGGGGTGGTCACCGGCGCCGTTGCCGACGATCACTTCCGCGGCCGCCCGGCCACACACCCGGGCGGCGCCGTGGGTCGCGATGTGCAGCGCCCCGGCGGGCGGCGCCTGGGGCACCCCCATCTCCACGACGACCGTCTCCGGCCGGGCGGCGAGCAGGGCGTCCAGCGCGTCGGCCATCCAGGGGTGGCGGTGGACATCGCGGACCACAGCGACGATCCTACGGTCCCCCGCGGTGTCGAGCATATTTTCGATCAGGCCATGGATGCCCAGGGTGTCGGCGTCCTGCCGCCCGTAGGTGGCGGCCCCGGTGCCGGGGCGCAGCCGGGCCAGTTCGGCGCCGACGCCCCAGGGGGTCTCCTCGCCGACGGCGATGTTGGCCACCGGGGTGAAGGCGGCCACGTAGGCGGGTCCGGTCACCGGCTCGTACGAGAACGAGGACGAGGTCGAGGACGCGGACGAGGACGCGGACGAGGTCGAGGACGCGGACCCGGCCGGGGTGACTCTGAGCGCCCGGCGCGCGGCGGCGAGCCCCACCCCCGCGGCGGGCTCGATGCCGTGCGCCGCGCGCGGTCCTCCGGAACGGCGCGTCCACTCCCCCAGGGCGCGCACCCGCGCCGCCGCCTCGGCCAGCCGCTCCTCCGCCAGCCGCCCCTCGATGACGGCGGTGACCAGCGCGTCGCGCAGCCGCAGCACGGTGCCCTCGTCGGCGAGCCCGCCGCCCACGCAGATGGCGTCGGCGCCCGCGGCGATCGCCAGGACGCTGCCGCGCTCGATGCCGTACGCGTCGGCGATGGCCCGCATCTCCATGCCGTCGGTGACGATCATCCCGTCGAAGCCGAGTCCGCCGTCGGCCACCGGCCGGCGCAGCAGGCCGTGCAGCGCGGCGGGGCTGAGGGTGGCGGGCAGGTCGGGGTCGAGCACGGGCAGCAGGATGTGCGCGCTCATCACGGCCTTGGTCCCGGCGGCGACGGCGGCGCGGAAGGGCACCAGCTCACGGGCGGTCAGGGTGTCGAGCCCCGCGTCGATGCGCGGCAGGGCGTGGTGGGAGTCGACGGCGGTGTCGCCGTGGCCGGGGAAGTGCTTGGTGCAGGCGGCCACCCCGGCGCCCTGGAGGCCCTCGATGTACGCGGCGGTGTGCCGGGCCACGAGCTCCGGCTCGGCGCCGAAGGAGCGCACGCCGATGACGGGGTTGTCGGGGTTGGAGTTGACGTCGGCGGAGGGCGCCCAGTTGAGGTTGACCCCGCATTCGGCGAGGCGGCGGCCCAGCTCGCGGGCGACGGCGCGGGTCAGCTCCGGGTCGTCGACGGCGCCGAGCGCCAGGTTGCCGGGGAAGGAGGAGCCGGTGCGCACCTCCAGCCGGGTGACGTCGCCGCCCTCCTCGTCGATCGCCACCAGCACGTCGTCGCGCTCGGCGCGCAGCTGGGCGGTGAGGGCGCCCAGCTGCTCGGGGGTGGCGATGTTCCGGCCGAACAGGCCGACGGAGGCGAGCCCCTCACCGAGCCGCCGCAGCACCCAGTCGGGGGCGGTGGTTCCGGTGAAGCCGGGCTGGAGAACCGTGAGAGCGTCGCGGGTGAGGGTGGCCGAGTCGTGTGCGAGGGTCGTCATAAACCGGGATCATCCCTTCACAGCGCCGGAAGTGAGCCCACCGACCGCCTTGCGTTGCAGAAACAGGAACAGGAGCAGGATCGGGATGGCGAACAGCGACGCCGCCGCCATGGTGGCACCCCAGTCGTCGCCGAAGGCGGTCTGGAAGCTGGACAGCCACAGCGGAAGCGTCTGGGCGCCCGGATCCTTGTTCAGGATGAGCACGAGCGGGAATTCGTTCCAGGCCGTGATGAAGCCGAAGAGCGAGGTGGCCATCAGGCCGGGGGCGAGCAGCGGGAAGATCACCCGGATGAACGCCTGCGGACGGGTGCAGCCGTCCACCATCGCCGACTCCTCCAGCTCCTTGGGGATCGCGGCCACATAGGCGCGGAGCGTGAGGATGGTGAAGGGCAGCACCATGACCATGTAGAACAGGGTCAGCGGAAGCAGGCTGTTCAGCATGTCGCCGTCGCGCACCAGCATGTAGATGGCGATGACCAGGACCTCCCAGGGCGCCATCTGCGCGATCATGAACGTCACCAGGAAGCCGCGGCGCCCCTTGAACCGCATCCGGGCCAGGGCGAACGACGCGAGCAGCGCGATCAGCAGGGAGAGGCCGACCGCCGAGAGGGTGACGGTGAGCGAGTTGCCCACCAGGGTCCAGAAGTGCTCCGCGTCCATGGCCTTCTGGAAGTGTTCGAGCGTGGCGCTGGTCGGGAACCACACCGGGTCCTCGGAGATGATGTCCGAGGTCGGCTTGAAGGCCGTGCTGAACATCCAGTAGACGGGGAACGCGAAGCCGAGAAAGAGCACGACGGCGGTCGCGTTGGGCCACAGCCGGGCGAGCGGCGAGCGCTTCACAGCTCGTCCTCCTCTTGCCTGAGCACGATCCGGAGGTAGTAGGAGGTCAGCGCCAGCAGGACCGCGATGGTCAGCAGCGAGATCGCGGCGCCCATGCCGTAGTGCTGGTTGCCGACGCCCTCGATGAAGGCGTAGACGGGGAGGGTCTCGGTGAGCCGGTCGGGGCCGCCCTCGTTGATCGCGAAGACCTGGGCGAACGCCTTGAAGACCCAGATGACTTCGAGGAACGTCGTGGCCAGCAGGAACGGCTTGAGGAAGGGGAAGGTCACCGAGGTGAAGCTCTTCCAGCCGCCGGCGCCGTCGAGCGCGGCCGCCTCGTAGAGCTCACCGGGGATGGTGGTGGTCGCGGCGTAGAGGTTGATCGCCACGAAGGGGATCGACTGCCAGACGATCAGCACGGTGATGACGAAGAACGTGGAGAACTGGCCGCCGGTCCAGTTGTAGTGCGCCATGGAGTGCCAGCCGAGCGCGTCCAGCACCCAGTTGACCACTCCGAAGCGGGTGGCGAAGAGCCACTGGAAGACGGTGGTGGCGGCGATGGTCGGCATGGCCCAGGCCAGCACCAGGCCGACCGAGAGCAGCAGCCGCATCTTGCTGCCGAGGCGGGCCAGCAGCAGTCCGACCAGGGTGCCGAGCAGCATGATCAGTACGACGTTGACCGCGGTGAAGATCACCGACCGGAGGGTGACCCGCCAGAAGTCCTCGCTGGTCAGCGCCTCGCGGTAGTTGTCGACCCCGTTCCACTCGGTGAGGTGCTGGATCAGCTGCCGCATATTGAGGTTCTGGAACGACAGCAGGCCGTCCTTGACCAGCGGCCAGCCCAGCAGCAGCACGGTCGCCACCAGCGCGGGCAGCAGCAGGAGGTACGGGGCGGCGCCGGTCAGCCGTGCGCGCCCGGCGGGGCCCGGGGCCGGGCGGCCAGGCCGCGGCGGTGCCCCGCCCCGGCGGACCCCGGCCGCCGCCGGGCCGGGGTCCTGGCGTTCGGTCGCTACGGCCATCGGGCTCAACGCTCCTGGCTGAGGCGCTTGTTCATCTCGTCCTCGACCGACTTGGCCGCCTCGGCGGGCGACTTACCGTTGAGCACGGAGGTCATATAGGTCTTGATGGGGTTGGGGGCGTTCTCCACCGCGGCCCATTCGGGGATCAGCGGGGTGGTGCCGCCGGTCGCGGCGGCCGGGGCGGCCGCCTGCCCGGCGGGGTTGCCCTTGAGCTGCGCCTGGAGCGACTCCTTGTTGGGGATGACACCGCCTTCCTTGGCGAGCTGTCCCTCGTAGGTGTCATTGAGCGCGATCTTCAGGAACTCCTTGGCCAGTTCCTGCTTCTCGCTGCCCGCGGCGACCGCGAGGTTGGAGCCGCCGAGGAAGACGCCCTCCGGCTTGCCCGCGGTCTCGCCCGGGATGGTGAAGTAGCCGATGTCCTTCTCGATCTTCGGGTTCGCCTTGATGGCGATCCCGGCCTCCCAGCCCATGCCGATGAAGGCGCCGGTCTTGCCCTTGGCGAAGACCTCGCCCTGCTGCGGGGTGGCCTCGTCCTTGTCCTTGGGGGCCTTGCTGAAGGACTGGTACTGCTTGTAGATGTCCATGGCCTTGCCGACCTTGGGGTCGGCGAGGTTGGAGACCCACTTGTCGCCGTCCTTCTTCACCAGGTCGGCGCCGGTGCCGATGGTCAGCCCGTCGAAGAAGTACCAGTTCTGGCCCGGCAGATAGATGGGCTCGGCGTCGGTCTTCTTCTTGATGGCGTCGAGGTCCTGGAAGAACTCGGTACGGGTCTTGGGGGTGTCCTTGATCCCCGCCTCGGCCCAGATCTTCTTGTTGTAGAGGACGACCCGGTTGGCCGCGTACCACGGCGCCGCGTACTGCTTGCCGTCGTAGACCGCGGACTTGTTGATCGACTCCGACCAGTCGGCGCCGATCGACTTCTTCAGATCACCGAGTTCGGCCAGCCCGCCGGTCTGCGCGTACGACGGGGTCTGGGTGTTGCCGATCTCCAGCACATCCGGCGGGTCGGATTCCGAGAGCGCGGTGGTCACCTTCTGCTGAATGCCGTTCCACTGCTGGATCTCCAGCTTCAGCTTGGCGCCCGTCTTCTTCTCGAAAGCGGCCTTGACATCCTTCGTCCAGCCGTCCGGCGTGGAGCCGTCCATCGCCCAGACGGTGAGCGTCTGCCCCTTAAAACCGTCCGCTCCGGCCTTGTCGTCATCGCCGTCGGACCCACAGGCCGCGACGGATACCAGCATTGCCGCGACACCCGTCGCCGCTATGAGCCCACGCTTCACAGCACTCTCCTCAGAAGGCCGGATCAGGGGTTTAATGGTCCAGACCAGTGCCCGCAGCTTGGCCTAGACCTTTTGGGGTGTCAAGGGTGTATAAGAGTCACCGGAGGCTCCGTTACCGGACCGACACTTCCCGACATCCGGACCGGCGGACCGCCCGGAGCCGGGACCGTGCCACGATGTGAGGCGCTGGATTCTTCAGGAGACCGGTGACGGAGACGGACGCCGGTGACGGCAGCGGACCAGGAGTCGGAGAGGGCGCGCGATGGAGACCGAGGGGGCAACGGCGGCAGCGGCGGCCACCACGACGGCCGAGAGCGACGGCAACGGCTCCAATGGGGCACGCACCGCGCGCGTCCCGAAGTACTACCGCCTCAAGCGCCACTTGCTGGAGATGACCGAGACCCTGCCACCGGGCACCCCGGTCCCACCGGAGCGCACCCTGGCCGCGGAGTTCGACACCTCGCGCACCACCGTGCGCCAGGCGCTCCAGGAGCTGGTCGTCGAGGGCCGCCTGGAGCGGATCCAGGGCAAGGGCACGTTCGTGGCCAAGCCCAAGGTCTCCCAGGCGCTGCAACTCACCTCGTACACCGAGGACATGAAGGCCCAGGGCCTGGAGCCGACCTCCCAGCTGCTGGACATCGGCTATGTCACCGCCGACGACCGGCTCTCCGGGCTGCTGGACATCGCCGCCGGCGGGCGGGTGCTGCGCATCGAGCGGCTGCGGCTGGCCAGCGGTGAGCCGATGGCCATCGAGACCACCCATCTGTCCGCCAAGCGCTTCCCCGCGCTGCGCCGCAGCCTGGTGAAGTACACCTCGCTCTACACGGCACTGGCCGAGGTGTACGACGTCCGGCTGGCCGAGGCCGAGGAGACCATCGAGACCTCGCTGGCCACCCCGCGCGAGGCGGGGCTGCTGGGCACCGACGTGGGGCTGCCGATGCTGATGCTCTCGCGGCATTCGCGGGACGCGTCCGGGGAGCCGGTGGAGTGGGTGCGGTCGGTCTACCGCGGGGACCGCTACAAGTTCGTGGCCCGGCTCCAGCGGCCGAACGACTGAGGAGTGCCACCGTCCCGGCCGGGCCGTGATACGGCTGACCGGCTATCTTTCTCATACCGATATACGGACGGGTAGTGACTGCCGCCGGGCCCCGGGCTTAGATTTCCTGCGCATTACACAAATGATCAGCTGTGATCCAGGTGATCGACTTGTGCCGCAGGTGATGAGCCGAGGGGACTGGAGCCCGCCACATGTCAGACACGTCCGCTTCACCCGGCAGGAGACCGGTCGTGACGCCCACGCGCGTCGTGGCCGCTCTATGCCTGATTGCCCCGTTTGTCGGGATGCTCTGGGTCGGTTCGTACGGCAAGGTCGAGCCGACCTTCATCGGGATCCCGTTCTTCTACTGGTACCAGATGCTCTGGGTGCCGGTCTCGGCCGTGCTGACCTCGGTCGCCTACGTCCTGGTCCGCCGTGAGCGGCGGGAGCGCAAGGGGGGTGACTCCGCATGAACGGAGTGAACGGCGTCGCGCTCGCCGTCTTCATCTTCTTCTTCGTGGCCGTCACGGTCATGGGCTTCCTTGCCGCGCGCTGGCGCGCCGCCGAGAACGCCAACAACCTCGACGAGTGGGGCCTGGGCGGCCGCAGCTTCGGCACCTGGATCACCTGGTTCCTGCTCGGCGGCGACCTGTACACCGCGTACACCTTCGTCGCCGTCCCGGCCGCGATCTACGCGACCGGCGCGGCCGGGTTCTTCGCGGTCCCGTACACCATCCTGGTCTACCCGCTGATCTTCACCTTCCTGCCCCGGCTCTGGTCGGTGTCCCATAAGCACGGGTACGTCACCACCTCGGACTTCGTCCGCGGCCGCTTCGGCTCCAAGGGTCTTTCGCTGGCCGTCGCGATCACCGGCATCCTCGCCACCATGCCGTACATCGCCCTCCAACTGGTGGGCATCCAGGCGGTGCTGGACGTGATGGGCGTCGGCGGCGGCGAGAACACCAACTGGTTCATCAAGGACCTGCCGCTGCTGATCGCCTTCGGTGTGCTCGCGGCGTACACCTACTCCTCGGGTCTGCGCGCCCCCGCGCTGATCGCGTTCGTCAAGGACACCCTGATCTACATCGTCATCGCGGTGGCGATCATCTACATCCCGATCAAGCTGGGTGGCTTCGACGACATCTTCAGCGCGGCGAACGACAAGTTCACCAAGGCCGGGGCGGGCGGGCTCGCGCCGGCCGCGGAGGGCCAATGGGCGTACGGCACGCTGGCCCTGGGCTCGGCGCTCGCGCTGTTCATGTATCCGCACTCGATCACGGCGACGCTCTCCAGCCGCAGCCGTGAGGTGATCCGCCGCAACACCACGATCCTGCCGCTGTACTCGCTGATGCTGGGGCTGCTGGCGCTGCTGGGCTTCATGGCCATCGCCGCCGGGGTGAAGGTCGAGAACGGCCAGCTGGCCATCCCCCAGCTCTTCGAGAACATGTTCCCCGACTGGTTCACGGGCGTCGCCTTCGCCGCGATCGGCATCGGCGCGCTCGTCCCGGCGGCCATCATGTCGATCGCCGCGGCGAACCTCTTCACCCGCAACATCTACAAGGACTTCCTGCGGCCGAACGCCACGGCCGAGGAGGAGACCAAGGTCTCCAAGCTGGTCTCGCTGCTGGTGAAGGTCGGTGCGCTGATCTTCGTGCTGGGCATGGACAAGACCGTCGCGATCAACTTCCAGCTGCTGGGCGGCATCTGGATCCTCCAGACCTTCCCGGCCCTGGTGGGCGGCCTGTTCACCCGCTGGTTCCACCGCTGGGCGCTGCTGGCGGGCTGGGCGGTCGGCATGGTCTACGGAACGTGGAAGGCGTACGACACGCCGAGCGGCACCCAGAAGCACTTCGGCAACACCGCCGATGTGCCCGGCATCGGCGAGATCGGCTACATCGGCCTCACCGCCTTCGTGCTCAACGTGGTGGTCACGGTGGTCCTGACGCTGATCCTGCGGGCGGTCAAGGCCCCGGACGGCGTGGACGAGACGTCCTCCGCCGACTACAAGGCGGACGCGGGCGACCCGGGCGTCCAGACCGACCTCCCGCCCGCCACGGCGGGCGCCCCGGGCGGCCACTGACGCCTGGCGGCGGGCCGCACCGAACGACGACGGCTGAACGGGCCGTCGACTCCCCTTGCCGGGAGCCGACGGCCCGTTCGCATACGCAGGCAGCGCCGACGCCGCGGGCGTCCGACGGCTCGTGCCGCCTACGGCGGGCTGTCTCCCCTCCCCGCCCCTTCCCGAAACTGGGGCGCTGCCCCAGGCCCCGCTCCTCAATCACCCCCAGCTACCGCTGGGAGGTGCCCCCCGAGGGGCTGGGAGGCGGGGCTCCACCCCAGACCCCAGACCGGGCTTCACCAGCAGCATCCGTACGCGGCCCCACCGCGTGGCAGGGCCCTCAGCGCCCAGACCTCGGGGCCCAGGGGCGAAGCCCCGCTTTCCAGCCCCTCCGGCGCTTGAGGAGCGGGACATGGGGCAGAACCCCACCTCCCAGCCCCTCGGGGGCACCTCCCAGCCCCTCCGGCGTTTGAGGAGCGGGGTCTGGGGCGGAGCCCCAGGTTCGGGGAGGGGCGGGGAGGGGAGCAGCCCGCCGCAGGCGTCAGGCGGCTGGTGCGGCGAGGTAGTCGCCGTGCTCCACATCCTCGAGCAGGGTCGCATGGGTCGGCGCCCAGCCCAGCAACTCCCGCGTGTGGGAGCTGGAGACCGGCCCGTCGAAGCCGAAGAAGGTGGCTATGGCCGGGCTGGGGAAGTGCGTGGCCGCCTCGCCGGGCGTCAGGGAGGCCGTGGGCAGGCCAAGGCCCCGGCCGATCGATTCCGCAATGCTCTTGAACCGCACACCACTCTCGGCCACCCCGTGCAGCACACTCCCCGCCGGCCCCTTCTCCAGCGCCAGCCGGAACAAGACAGCCGCATCGCGCCGATGCACCGCGGGCCACCGATTCCCCCCGTCCCCCACATAGGCCGAGACCCCGGTCTCCCGAGCCGTGGCGACAAGCATGCCGATAAAGCCGTAGTCCCCCGGACCATGGACGGTCGGAGCGAGCCGGACCACGCTCGCGCGCACTCCCTGCGCGGCGAACCCCAGGCACGCCCGCTCGCCCGGAACCCGGAAGCCCGCGATCCCCGCCACGTCGGGCTCGTCCTTCTCGGTGCTCTCCCGGCCACCGGGCATGACCAGCGTGCCGGAGGTGGAGACGAACGGCTTGCCCGAGCCCGCCAGCGCCCGCCCGAGCGCCTCGATCGCGGTCCGATCGCGCCGCACCAGGTCGTCGGGGTCGGCGAAGTCGCCGCCGAAGGCCATGTGCAGGACGCCATCGGCGGCCTCGGCGCCGCTCCGCAGACTGTCGAGGTCCTCCAGCGAGCCGCGGTGCGGGGCGGCGCCCAGCGACTCCAGCCGGGCGGCGGCGGTGTCCGAGCGCGCCAGACCGGTGACGGTGTGACCGGCCGCGACGAGCTCGGCGACGACGGTGGGGCCGGTCAGCCCGGAACCACCGGTGACAAAGACATGCATGCGACTCACTCTCACGTAATGCCAGTGACTGACGCCACTTAGCGCCAGTCACTGACCTTACGGTAGCGCCAGTCACTGGCGCAACGAAGTGTCGGTCACTGGCATATGCGGTAATCTCAAGGCGTGCCACGGAGCGGAGCAGAAGCGCGCCGCCGCCTTCAGCAGGCGGCCCTGGAGCTGTACCGGGAGCGCGGATTCGACCGGACGACCACCGCCGAGATCGCCGCCCGGGCGGGCGTCAACGAGCGCACGTTCTTCCGGCACTTCCCGGACAAGCGCGAGGTGCTCTTCGACGGCGAGGCCGATCTGCGCGCCACGCTGATGCACGAGGTGGCCGAGGCGCCCGACGGTCTGCGCCCGCTCGAGGTACTGCTCCACGCCTTCCGGAAGGCCGGACGGATCCTCGAGGAGAACCGCGCGTTCTCCGAACCACGGCTGGCGATCATCGCCGCGACGCCCACACTCCGCGAACGCGAGCTGGCCAAGGCCGCGTCCCTCACCGAGGCCGTTGCGGAGGCCCTTCGGCAGCGCGGTGTCGCCGACCGGCTGGCCGACCTGGCCGCCCAGACCGGCTGGGCCACCTTCCACCACGCGGCCGGGGCCTGGCTCGACGACCCCGAGCAGGGCCTGGACGCGCACCTCCTCCGGGCCTTCGACGATCTGCGCGACCTCTCCGCGACCGTCCTGACGTGAGTACCGGTACCTAGGCCGTCATGAGCGGCCGCGCGGATCCGGGCCGCCGGGGCCGGGACCTACCGTCCGGTATATGACCGAAAGTGAGGCGCCCGCCGACTCCGGAAGGGGCGGCAGTGGGTGGCGCGTCGGGTGCACCAGCGTGCTGGCCCTGGCCGTGGCCGGACTCGCGGGGCTCGCGTACGCGAGCGTTGACTCCACCTACCCCGACGTCGACCCCGAGAAGCGGGCGCGCCGGCTCTCCGGGTATTCCCGGGACGCCTATGCCGCGCTCGGCATCAACCGCACCGTCGAAGGCGGCTACGTCGACATCGACAACCACAACACCTACGACTCCAACTACTGCTACCCGGACGGCCTGTTCAGCTTCGCCGACCCGCCCGTGGAAGGCGCGTACCAGCTGATCCACGGGTGGTCGATCGGCAAGGTGGACCGGGCGGAGGCACTGCCCGCGCTGCGCAGGGTGCGGGATCACCTCAAGGCGGAGGGGTGGCGCATCACGCGGTTCGGCAAGGACGAGCAGCTCGAGGAGTGGAGCGTTAAGGCCGAGCGCGACGGCGGCTTCAGCACCGGGATCACGTGGGAGGCGGAGTTCCGGCGGCTCAGCGGGGGCAGCGGCGGGCCCTGCGCGATGGACCCGGACACGAGCCAGGAGAAGGACGAACCCTACGAGTCCTACGGGGAGCCGGAGCTGAACTCCTTCCCACCGGCGATGACGCCCGGTGGGCGTGGGCGTTAGGCGGCGATCTCGAAGGCGTCGCAGGGGTGTTGCCGTGCGAGTTCGAACCAGAGCAGCTTGCCGCTCCGCCCGAAGAGCTCGTCGGCGAGGGCGTAACCGCCCCAGTTGTCGGCGCAGATCCGGACGATGAGGAGTCCCCGGCCGTAGGTGGCCTCGGTGTTCGCGGCGGCCTCCGCGAGGGCGGACGAGCGGTCGAAGAGGGCCGGGGGCTTGTCGAAGGGCGGCGGGATGTCCGGATTGGTGTCCCACACACTGATCCGCAGACGCCCCTCCTCCACGGCGCGGATACGCATTTCGGCCGGGCCGGTGGTGTGGCGGTACGCGTTGGTGACCATCTCGCTCGCCACGAGGGTCGCGGGGTCGGTGAACTCGCCCAGCCCGTGCCGGGCGAGGACCGCACGGAGGGTAGTGCGGGCGATGGCCGAGGCGCGGGGGTCGTGGGGCAGGCGTAGTGAGTAGGACCAGGGGTTTTCCGGCGTTTCCGGCGCAAGGGTGGGCATGAAGTCTCCATATGGTGCGAGGAGTTGGACTGTGTCCCGGCCCACACCGTAGCCTCGTCCGCATAAGATATTCGACGACGCGAATCGAAGTGCTTGGTATACCACTCGTGTGAGTGACGCGCCTGTTGCGCATGAGCAGAGAGAATCGGCGAATGCCTCAGAGAAGCGTTCCGACAGCACGCCAACTCCGCCTCGGCACCGAGCTGCGCAGGCTCCGGGAGCGGGCCGGTCTGTCATCGACCGAGGCCGGGCGCCTGCTCGGCACCAATCAGACGGCCATCAGCAACATCGAGGCGAGCCGGTTCGGAGTCAGCGCGGACCGGCTGCGAGCACTCGCGCGGAACTACTCATGCGCGGACGAAGCTCTGATCGCGGCGCTCATCGACATGGCGGCACAGCGCAAGCGCGGCTGGTGGGAGGAGTACCGGGAAATCCTGCCCACCGGGTTGCTCGACCTGGCCGAGCTCGAACACCACGCCGTGGCGCTGCGTACGGCGTACATCGCCCACATCCCCGGCCTGCTGCAAACGTCCGAGCACGCCCGGGAGATCTTCCGGCAGGCCGTGCCTGCCTTGCCTCCCCCGGACGTGGAACATCGTGTCTCGCACCGCGTAAAGCGCCAGGCCATCCTCTATCGGGACAAGCCGACGCCCTATACGGCGATCGTCCATGAGGCCGCCCTGCGGATGCGTTTCGGCGGACCGGAAATCGCACGAGCACAGCTCCAGCACATCCTCGACATGAGCGAACGCGATCACATCAAAGTGCTGGTGATCCCCTTCGACGCCGGGTCGTTCCCGGGCTCGGGACAGTCCGTTTGCTACGCCGCCGGGCCTGTCCCTCAGCTGGACACGGTGCAACTCGATGCGGAGTATGGCTCCGAACTCCTCGATGCAGCGGCCCAGCTGGAGAAGTACCGCGTCGTGCTGGATCGCATGGAGGCGGTTGCTCTGCCAGAGAACCAATCCCGTGACTTCATCCGGAAAATCGTCAGCACCCTGGAAGGTGAATGAGTTGTCCGCTCGCGACTGGCGAAAGTCCTCGTACAGCTCCGAAGGAAACGCCTGCCTCTACATCTCCGCACTCGACAGCGCCACCATCCGGCTCCGCGAGAGCGACGAACCCGACACCATCCTCACCACCAACCCCACCGCCCTCAACGCCCTCATACGCAGCGCCAAAGCAGGGCAGCTCGACCACCTCGGCACGGCCTAAGGATCAGCGGTCGTCCGCGGCCTTTTCGGCCGCGGACAAACCGACCAAGTCGTCCACGTAGCGCCGCATGAGGCGTTCCAGCTCGACCAGATCCCGGTCGCTCCACTGCTCGAACACCGGCTGGTTGAGCCGACCACGCGCCGCGTCGATCGCGTCGATGACGCGGCGCCCCTCCTCGGTGAGGAGGGCTTCCTTCACGCGGCGATCCTCCGCGCTGGGGCGACGCTCCACCAAACCCAACTCCGCGAGCTTCGCGACCTGGCGGCTGACCGTGGTGTGGTCGCGGCCCGCTCGGTCGGCGAGCTCGACCACGCCGATCGGGGCGAACCGGTGGATGCCCACGATCAGCGGGAAGAGCGCCCGGTCGAGCTGGATGCCCGCTTCGGCGATGAGGATCTCGTCCCGGTGCGGCTGGTTCATGATCGCGATGAGGTCGATGATCGATTCATGCAGCCGTCGCTGCGTGACCTGCCGCTGGCGTCGTGTGGCCATGGCCCAGAGACTACCGCCACCCGGGTGAGGCACCCCCGGTGCGCAACCCGACGGCGTCGAGGTGGGCCTCGATGGTGTGGAGATCCGTCGTGTCGGCGATAGCCGCTATGTATCCGTCTGGACGGATGAGCACCCACTGCCCGGCCGCCAAGCCGTACGCGTCACGCACGTGGCCCCCGGTGTCGTTCAGATCGCCGCGGGGGCCGGTGGTGTGGATGTGCAGGCCCTTGCGGGCGGTCGGGGCGGCGGCGCGGTCGGCTTCGTAGCCCAGCAGGGTCCAGTGGGGCCCCTGGAAGAGGCTGAAGAGGCGGGTGTCGAGCCCTCCGGCGCCGGTGAGGGGCGCGTCGGGGGCGCGTTCGCCCGCCAGCGGGCCCTTGTCCCGGCGCGGGGCGGCGATCGTGAGGGGCGAGTCCACATAGCCGAGGTCGAGCTGGCTGACCTCGCGGCCCCGGCTGGTGAAGCGGCTCTTCGCGGCCTCCAGCAGCCGCTCGGAGAGGCCGAGCACGGCCTCGGCGATGGGGCGGCGCTCCTGCTCGTAGCTGGTCAGGAGGGGGTCCGGCGCGCCGTCCAGGACGGCGGCGAGCTTCCACCCGAGGTTGTACGCGTCCTGCACACCGGTGTTGAGGCCCTGCCCGCCGGTCGGCGGATGGACGTGGGCGGCGTCACCGGTCAGGAGCACCCGGCCCCGCCGATATGTGTCGGCCAGGCGGGCGTTCATCGAGAAGACGGAGGCCCAGGACACCTCGCGGACGACGATGTCGGTGCGGCCCGTGCGCTCGTGGAAGAGCGCGGTCAGACCCGCCGCCGACAGGTCGATGTCCACGTCGAAGGGGACGGGCCCCTGGTACTGGAACATATCCGTGCCGTACAGCGGGCACAGCGAGATCTGCGCGTCCGTGCTGTGGCCCCAGCGGTGCCAGGCGTCCGCGGAGACGCCGTCGGCGCGGACGTCGGCGACGACGGCCCGCACGCCGAGCGTCCGGCCGGGGAAGCCGATGTCCAGGGACTTGCGGACGAAGCTCGATCCGCCGTCGGCGCCCACGAGATAGGCGGCGCGCACGGTCCGCTCCCCGGACGGGGTGGCGATCCGCGCGGACACGCCGTCGTCGTCCTGGTCGATGCCGATGAGCTCGTGGCCGTACAGCGGGGCGTGCCCGAACTCGGCCAGCCGCTCGCGCAGACAGCGCTCGGTGAGGAACTGCGGGACCAGCAGGGGTATTTGGTACGGCTCCGCCGGCGTCGGGCCGGACAGCTCGACGGCGGACCGGTCGACCGGCCCCTCGTCCGTGTAGAAGCGCTGTACGGGGTACTCCCCGCCGGAGGCCACGATCCGGTCGATGACGCCGAGGTCCTCGAACACCTCCTGGCTGCGGGGCTGGATCCCCTTGCCCCGGGATCCCCTGAAGGGCCCGGCCGCCTTGTCGATCAGCAGGAAGCCGACATTTCTGCGGGCGAGATCGATGGCGAGTGTCAGTCCGGCGGCACCGGCGCCGCAGATGATCACTTCGGGTTCCGGGACACGGGACATGGCTTCGCCTTCCACAGGTGAGTTCATCGTGTGCAGAATGCACACGATGAAGGGGCGTGGTCAAGTCAACCCATGCATCTTGGCGGAGATAATCCGTGAGTTAAGCACGCGATTCTAGTCATCGAGAAAGGTGACCGTCTGGGCGAGCGGGGCCCGTTCCGTGCGGGCGTACGGCACGCCGACGTCCTCGTGGCCGATCGACATGCCGCAGAAGAGGATCAGCCCCTCCGGGGGCGATACGACCTCCGCGACGGTCCGGCGGTACACCGACCACGCCATCTGGGCGCAGCTGTGCAACCCCTCGGCGCGGAGCAGCACCATCACGGTCTGGAGATACATCCCGACGTCGGCCCACTGGGCCGGTCCCATACGGCGGTCGAGGTAGCAGAACAGCGCGGCGGGCGCGCCGAAGCAGTCCCAGTTGGCGGCGACAGCCCTGTGGCGGGCCCGCGTATCGTCCCGTGGGATGCCGAGTGCGGCGTACCGCCGCTCGGCGGCCTCGGCTCGGCGCTCTCGATACGGACCGCTCAGCTCGGGCGGGTACATCGGGTACTCCCGCTCGTCCCCGCGATCCTCCGCGGCCACCCGCTCGGCGGTGCGCTTCTTGAGCTCGGCCAGCGGCGGGCCGGAGAGCACATAGGTCCGCCACGGCTGGAGGTTCCCGCCGGAGGGTGAACGGGCCGCGGCGGAGAGCACCCGCTCCAGCACTTCCCTCGGAACCGGCTCATCCGTGAACCCACGCACCGCCCGCCGGCTCATGACCGCTTCGTAGACATCCATACCGCACTTGACGGCCGGGAACGAGCAAAGGTGACCGGTGCGTCCTCAGCAGCTCGAACGTACGTCGCCGGTCGCCGGGCCCTGGTGGAAGGGGCCCGGTGACCGGCGCGGTCCGACCGGATGTGCGTGGTCAGACGCAGCGGTCAGACGTAGAGGAAGCCGCCGGGGACGGTAACCGTGCCGAAGGCGGTCACCAGGGTGACGGTCGCGCTGCCGACCGCCCCGGGCGGGGTGATACCGGCCACCGTCGTGGGAGTGGCGGTCACGCCGGTGGCGGGGACGCCGTTGAACAGCACGCCCAGCACACCGCCGAGGTTGGTGCCGGTGATGGTGAACGCGGTGCCGCCGGCGGCGGGTCCGGTGGCGGGTGTGATGGCGACGGGCACCGGTGCGGGCGGCGCGACGAAGTAGGTGAAGCCACCGGGCACGTTGGTGCTGCCGCCGGGGCCGGTGAGGGTCACGGTGACGTTGCCGCCCGCGGCCGGGCCCGCCGGGGTGATGCCGATCAGGCTGGTCCCGGCGGGGTTGATGGCCAGGATCGTCGAGGCGTTTCCGCCGAAGGTGACGCTGGTGACGCCGGTCAGATTGGTGCCCGTGATCACGTACACGGTGCCGCCGGTGGTCGGGCCCACGGTCGGGGTGATGGCGACGGCGGCGGGCGGGGCCGGTGCCACATAGGTGTACGGCAGGCCGTTGCTGGTCCCGGCGGCGGTGGTGACGGTGACCTGGACGGTCCCGGGCGCGTGCGGCGGGGCTATCACCACGATGCCGTCGTAGCCGGGGTTGCCGCCGCCACCGGGCCAGCCACCTCCGCCACCGCCCCAGCCGCCTCCGCCACCGCCCCAACCGCCTCCGCCGCCACCCCAGCCACTGCCGGGGTTGTCCTGGTAGACGATGGTGGCGGGCGTGCCGCCGAAGGACACACCGGTGACGCCGCGCAGGTTCTGCCCGAACAGCCGGACGTAGTTGCCACCGGCGGCGGGGCCGGAGTCGGGCACCACGGCGAGCAGCGTCGGCGGTCCCACCGGCGGCCAGTAGCCCGCGGCGGCGGCGTTGGTGGCGGCGGCGGTCGCGAGAGCGGTCGAGGTCATGGTCGGTCCTCCCGGGGAAGGGTTCGGGTTCCGGTTCCGGTTCGGGTTCCGGTGATGTGCGCCGGCGGCATGCCGACGGACGTGCACACACCGCCGGTCGACGCCTCGCCGTCACCGCGCGGTCGAGACAGACCGCACCGGAGGAACGGATGAGCCGTGGGCGGCCGGTCGGCGCGCGGAAACGGTGCGCGGCAGCGGTGCGCGGATGAAGGGCGGAGCCATGGGGCGTTCGCCCGGCTCCTGGGGTGGCCGACGAGGTATGGGGCGGCCTCGGCGGCCACGCTTCCAGTTATCCACGCCCCTCGACGTCACTCAAGGGCTCACGGCGCCCATCACTCGTTTGGCGCATCAGGGCGCGCGTGGCGTCGAGCTTGTACGACAAGCGCTCGGCTATTCGGGCGAATGCACGCCAAGGGGTATGGCCTGCCACCGCCCGTCATGCCTCTAATGAGTGATATCGGCAGCGCCGACTCATCGGTTCATCAGTGACATCGGCCGTGCCGACCCCGTATGACCACCCGGGGAGGAAACGATCCGATGAGCCTCGCCGCGTTCCTTCTCGCCCTCGGCACCACCTGCCGGATCACCCGCTTCATCACCAAGGACACCCTGGCGGCGGGGTTCAGAATCTGGGTCGCCGACCGCTTCGGCGACGACTCCCGCCCCACCTACCTGGTCAACTGCGGCTGGTGCACCAGCACATGGGTGGCCGCTGCCATCGCCGTCTACGCCTCCTTGCTGCACTCCACCGCGTGGTTCCACCTCCCGGCCACCGCCCTGACGCTCTCCTACCTGGCCGGAGTCGCCTCGCGATGGCTGGACTGACCCCCAACCCCAACCCCAACCCCAACTCACCACCGACCCGAGGGAAAGGCAGGGAAGACCATGGCCTGCAACTGCGGCGGAACGGCGGCTCAATGGCCGCCCCAACCCGTTGTCGTCTATGAGCTGACGCTGCCGGACGGCACGGTCCGGCGCTATGTCACCCACCAGGAAGCCGACGCCGCCAACAAGCGCGCGGGCTCCACCGGAGTGATCACCGCCGTCACCCAGTGACACCGGGCACCCGGCATGCGGCAGACTGCGGGCATGGACATCACCATCAGGCGCGCGCGGGACGAGGAGCTGGACGCAATAGGAGAGCTCACCGCGCGGGTGTATCTCGGGGACGGTCTCCTGGACTTCGGGGACAGTGATTCTTATCTCGCCACCCTGCGCGACGCCCGCCGCCGGGCCGCCGAGGCCGAGCTGCTGGTCGCGGCGGACGCGGCGAGCGACGAGGTCCTGGGGGCCGTGGCGTTCGCCGTGCACGGCGGGGCGTACGCGGAGCTGGCCCGCCCCGGCGAGGGCGAGTTCCGGATGCTGGCCGTCCGCCCCGAGTCCCGCCGTCGCGGGGCCGCCGAGGCGCTCGTGCGAGCCTGCCTGGACCGGGCCCGCGCACTGGGCCTGCGGCGAATCGTGATCAGCAGCCAGCACTCGATGACCGCCGCCCACCGCCTGTACGAGCGCCTGGGCTTCACCCGCGCCCCGGAGCGCGACTGGGCGCCCCTGCCGGAGACGGACATCACCCTCTGGGCCTTCACCGTGGAGCTGTGAGACCGGCCGCCGCTCAGCGAGACATACGAGCGGCGGCCAAAGCAGCGGTGGTCGCCGCGGCCAGGCCGTCCAGATATCCCTCGGGGAGGGGCGATCGCATGGTGCTCAGGCGCCAGTAAAGCGGGCCACTGGCCAGGTCGAGAGCGAGATCGACGTCCGTGTCGGCCGACAGCTCTCCCCGGTTGACCGCGTTGCGGATGACCACGTCGGCGATCCCGCGCTGGGAATCCCGCACTGCCGCTTGCAATGCCTGGGCCATATCCGGGTTACGCGCGGATTCCGCGAACAGGTCAGGAATGATTTGCGCGGCCATCGGATGCCAGAGAACCCGAGCCGTCGCTTCCAGCAAAACCTTTATGTCGCCTTGCAGAGAACCAGTGTCCGGCGTCGGCAGGCCCTGTTTCGCCAAGGCGGAGACGACCTCGAGAACGATGGGAAGTTTCGAACGCCAGCGACGGTAGATGGCCGCCTTCCCCACCCCGGCCCGGCGCGCCACTCGTTCAATCGACATGCGCCCGTAGCCGACGGTCGCCAGCTCCTCGAAGACCGCCGCGCGGATGGCGTCCGTGACGTTCTCCTGGAGTACCGCGGCGCCCGCGGGGACGCGCCGGGGCTTGGTTGGCTCCTTCTCCATGGCTTGAGCCTACTCGACGGTGGAACGGTTGCGTTCCATCGTCGCCTGCTCTAGGTTACGCAACGACGGAACGCACCCGTTCCGTCGTAAGTGCCGAGGCCAGCCGCAGGGCCGAAAGGTGTCTACGTGAGCCAGCTCCTCGTTCGAGACAGCGAACGAATCCACCCTCCCGAGAATCTCGCGGCCGTGGCAGCCGCCCATGGCCTCACGGTCAGCGGCGCCCGGGTGGGGCTGCGTGAATACGGCCGTCAGCTGTGGGGCCGGCGCCATTTCATCCTGGCCTTTTCGCAGGCGAAGCTCACCGCCCAGTACAGCCAGGCCAAGCTGGGTCAGCTGTGGCAGGTGGTGACCCCGCTGCTCAACGCGGCGGTGTACTTCCTCATCTTCGGCATGCTGCTGAAGAGCAACCGGGGCCTGCCGAACGACGTGTACATTCCGTTCCTGGTGACGGGTGTGTTCGTCTTCACCTTCACCCAGGCGTCCGCCATGGCGGGCGTACGGGCGATCTCCGGGAATCTGGGGCTGGTGCGGGCCCTGCACTTTCCGCGCGCCTCGCTCCCCATCTCGTTCGCGCTCCAGCAGCTCCAGCAGTTGCTGTTCTCGATGATCGTGCTGGCCGTCGTATTGGTGGGCTTCGGTCACTTCCCGGCGCTGGCCTGGCTGTTGATTGTCCCCACGCTGGCCCTGCAATTCGTCTTCAACACCGGCCTGTCGCTGATCGTGGCGCGGCTCGGCGCCAAAACACCGGACCTCGCGCAGCTACTGCCGTTCATTCTGCGTACGTGGATGTATGCCTCGGGCGTGATGTTTCCGCTGGCCCGCACCCTCGAACACGCGGGGGCGAGCGGCTGGATCAGCGACGCCATGCTGGCGAATCCGGCGGCCGTGTATATGGACTTGATGCGCTATGCCCTGATCAACGATTACCCCTCGTCGAACCTGCCGCCGCATGTGTGGGCGCTGGCCCTGGGCTGGGCGGTGCTCTTCGGTGTCGGGGGATTCGTGTACTTCTGGAAGGCAGAGGAGCAGTACGGCCGTGGCTGAGCAGACCCTCGACAAAGGTGCCCAGGCGGAGCGGGCCGAGCAGGCCGCTCGGGCGGCTTCCGCGCCGGCGCGGGTGCCCACCGTCATCGCCGACGACGTCCATATCGTCTACCGGGTCAACGGCGGCCCGAAGGGGAAGGGCAGTGCCACCGCCGCCCTCAGTCGTCTGCTGGGGCGGAAGAGCGCGCCGGGTATGCGTGAGGTGCACGCGGTGCGCGGGGTCACCTTCGTGGCGTACAAGGGTGAGTCGATCGGTCTGATCGGGTCCAATGGGTCGGGGAAGTCGACGCTGCTGAAGGCGGTGGCGGGGCTGCTGCCCACCGAGCGCGGCAAGGTCTACACCCATGGCCAGCCGTCGCTGCTGGGGGTGAACGCGGCTCTGATGAACGACCTGACCGGTGAGCGGAACGTGATCCTGGGCGGTCTGGCGATGGGGATGTCGCGTGAGCAGGTCCGGGAGCGCTACCAGGGCATCGTGGACTTCTCCGGCATCAATGAGAAGGGTGACTTCATCACCCTGCCGATGCGGACGTACTCCTCGGGCATGGCGGCCCGGCTGCGGTTCTCCATCGCCGCGGCCAAGGACCACGATGTGCTGATGATCGACGAGGCGCTGGCCACCGGTGACAGGAAGTTCCAAAAGCGTTCCGAGGCCCGGATCCGGGAGCTCCGTCAGGAAGCCGGCACGGTCTTCCTCGTCAGCCACAACAACAAGTCCATCCGGGACACCTGTGACCGGGTGCTGTGGCTGGAGAAGGGCGAGCTGCTGATGGACGGCCCGACCGACGAGGTCATCAAGGCGTACGAGAAGGAGACCGGCAAGTAGGCCCCGCCTGGCCGCCGCCTGACCAGGACGCCGGCTCGCCAGGCCGGAACGCACTAGCACATTCATGCGAAACTCCGCAGCTCCGACACAAGATATGGGGGCGCGTGCGTCGGCCAACACAAGATGTATGCTCGTCCTCGCTGTCGCCGCAGGGGAATCCGGTGGGAATCCGGAACTGTCCCGCAACGGTGTACGTGTGCGCTCAATTCGGCGTGCCCGTGAGTCCGAGCGCCTGCCGACAGCCCTGTGAACACGTCCCCCGGCCTCGAGGGTTGGGCCGATGGACGCTGCGTGGTGTGCCTGGCGTACGAGGAGTGCGGCACCGGCATGCCCGTACGCGACCGTCGCACCACCCCTCGCGGCCTCGGGCCCGTCCGGAGTTGTGATCCGGACCGGCCCTGACCGAGCGAAGGAGAGCACCTCAGTGACCATCGCGCCCGCCGATCCGGTTTCAGCGCAGGCGGCTTCTCAGGCAGCGGACGACGCGCCCGGGACCGCCCTGCTACGGACGCTGACCGGACTCACCGCCGACCTGCCCGCCACCGACCCCGGCAAGGTCGCGGCCGCCGCCCTGCGCGGCCGTCATCCCGGCTCGGACGAGGCGGAGTTGCGCGGGCTCGCGACCGAGGCGGCGGCCGGACTGATCGCCGAGGAGCCGGAGTACTCACGGCTCGCGGCACGGCTGCTGGCGCTCACCATCACGGAGGAGGCGGCCGGGCAGGGCGCGGTCTCCTTCTCGGCCTCCGTCCGGGTGGGCCACCGCGAGGGCCTGCTCGCCGACTCCACCGCGGAGTTCGCCGCCGCCCACGCCGAGCGGCTGGACGCGCTGGTGGAGCGGGCGCTGGCCGACGGCGCAGACAACCGCTTCGGCTACTTCGGGCTGCGCACCCTCTACAGCCGTTATCTGCTGCGCCACCCGATCACCCGTCAGGTGATCGAGACCCCGCAGCACTTCCTGCTGCGCGTGGCCTGCGGGCTCGCCGAGAACCTCTCGGAGCGTGCGCTGGACGATGTGGCCGAGCTCTACCGGCTGACCAGCACGCTGTCGTATCTGCCCAGCTCCCCCACGCTGTTCAACTCCGGCACCCGGCATCCGCAGATGTCGTCCTGCTATCTGCTGGACTCCCCGCTGGACGAGCTGGACTCGATCTACAACCGCTACCACCAGGTGGCGCGGCTGTCGAAGCACGCGGGCGGCATCGGCCTGTCCTACTCCCGCATCCGGGCCCGCGGTTCGCTGATCCGGGGCACCAACGGGCACTCCAACGGCATCGTGCCGTTCCTTCGCACGCTCGACGCCTCGGTGGCCGCCGTGAACCAGGGCGGCCGGCGCAAGGGCGCGGCCTGTGTCTACCTGGAGACCTGGCACGCGGACCTCGAGGAGTTCCTGGAGCTGCGGGACAACACCGGCGAGGACGCCCGCCGCACCCACAACCTCAACATCGCCCACTGGATCCCGGACGAGTTCATGCGCCGGGTCGAGGCGGACGCCGACTGGTCGCTGTTCTCCCCGGCCGACGCGCCCGATCTGGTGGACCTGTGGGGCGAGGAGTTCGACGCCGCGTACCGCAGGGCCGAGGCCGAGGGGAAGGCGGTCAAGCAGGTCCCGGCGCGCCAGCTGTACGCCCGGATGATGCGCACCCTCGCGCAGACCGGCAACGGCTGGATGACGTTCAAGGACGCCGCCAACCGCACCGCCAACCAGACCGCCGAGCCCGGCCGGGTCGTCCACTCCTCCAACCTCTGCACCGAGATCCTGGAGGTCACGAACGACGGCGAGACCGCCGTGTGCAACCTCGGATCGGTCAACCTCGCCGCGCACCTGGGCGAGGACGGGCAGCTGGACTGGGAGCGCCTGGACGCCACCGTCCACACCGCCGTGACCTTCCTCGACCGCGTGGTGGACATCAACTTCTACCCCACGGAGGAGGCCGGGGCCTCCAACTCCCGCTGGCGCCCGGTGGGTCTGGGCCTCATGGGGCTCCAGGACGTCTTCTTCCGGCTGCGGCTGCCGTTCGACTCGCCCGAGGCCACGGCGCTCTCCACGCGGATCTCCGAGCGCATCATGCTCGCCGCGTACGAGGCGTCCTGCGAGCTCGCCGAGCGCCACGGCCCGCACCCCGCCTGGGCCGAGACCCGCACCGCGCGCGGTGTGCTGCACCCGGACCACTACCCGGACGCGGTGGTCACCTGGCCGGAGCGCTGGCAGGCGCTGCGCGAGCGGATGGCGAAGTCCGGGATGCGGAACTCGCTGCTGCTGGCGATCGCGCCGACCGCGACCATCGCCTCCATCGCGGGTGTCTACGAGTGCATCGAGCCGCAGGTCTCCAACCTCTTCAAGCGCGAAACGCTGAGCGGGGAGTTCCTCCAGGTCAACTCCTACCTGGTGGACGACCTCAAGAAGCTGGGCGTCTGGGACGCCCAGACCCGTGAGGCGCTGCGCGAGTCCAATGGCTCGGTCCAGGACCTCTCCTGGGTGCCCGCGGACGTACGGGAGCTGTACCGCACCGCGTGGGAGATCCCGCAGCGCGCCCTGATCGACATGGCGGCGGCCCGCACGCCGTACCTGGACCAGAGCCAGTCGCTGAACCTCTTCATGGCCTCGCCGACCATCGGCAAGCTCAGCTCGATGTACGCCTACGCCTGGAAGCGCGGCATAAAGACCACGTACTACCTGCGCTCGCGTCCGGCCACCCGGATCGCCCAGAGCGCCCGGGGCGGCGCCGCCACCCCCGCTCCGCTGCCCGTACAGCAGGCCCCGGCCGAGGCCGACGCGATCGCCTGCTCCCTGGAAAACCCCGAGTCCTGCGAGGCCTGCCAGTAATGCCCACCGCATCCGAGATGACCACCGTGAACACCGCGCCGGGCCACGTCAAGAACCTGCTGGACCCCGGGTTCGAGCTGACCCTGCGGCCGATGCGGTACCCGCAGTTCTACGACCGCTACCGCGACGCGATCAAGAACACCTGGACCGTGGAGGAGGTCGACCTCCACTCCGACGTCGCCGACCTCGCCAAGCTCTCCCCCGGTGAACAGCACCTCATCGGCCGTCTGGTCGCCTTCTTCGCGACCGGCGACTCGATCGTGGCCAACAACCTGGTGCTGACGCTCTACAAGCACATCAACTCCCCCGAGGCGCGGCTGTATCTGTCGCGGCAGCTCTTCGAGGAGGCGGTGCACGTCCAGTTCTATCTGACGCTGCTGGACACCTACCTCCCCGACCCGGACGACCGCGCCGCGGCCTTCGCCGCCGTCGAGAACATCCCCTCCATCCGGGAGAAGGCGGAGTTCTGCTTCCGCTGGATGGACTCGGTGGAGAAGATCGAGCGGCTGGAGACCAAGGCGGACCGCCGCCGCTTCCTGCTCAACCTGATCTGCTTCGCGGCCTGCATCGAGGGGCTGTTCTTCTACGGCGCCTTCGCGTATGTGTACTGGCTCCGCTCGCGCGGGCTGCTGCACGGCCTGGCGACGGGCACCAACTGGGTGTTCCGCGACGAGTCGATGCACATGGAGTTCGCCTTCTCGGTCGTGGACACCGTCCGCGAGGAGGAGCCGGACCTCTTCGACGACGAGCTCCAGCGGCAGGTCACCGACATGCTGAAGGAGGCCGTCGAGGCGGAGCTCCAGTTCGCCCGCGATCTGTGCGGGGACGGGCTGCCGGGCATGAACACCGCGTCGATGCAGGAGTACCTGGAGTGCGTGGCCGACCAGCGCCTCCAGCGGCTCGGCTTCGCGCCGGTCTTCGGCTCGGAGAACCCGTTCTCCTTCATGGAGCTCCAGAACGTGCAGGAGCTGACGAACTTCTTCGAGCGGCGCGCTTCGGCGTATCAGGTCGCGGTGGAGGGGTCGGTGGCGTTCGACGACGACTTCTGATGTCGGAGGAGCTCTGACATCACAAGGCCGAACCCAAGGGCCCGACCCTGTGATGTAGGACACACTCAGTCGTTGGGCACCGTCTCATAGCGGGCGGTGCCCTCGGCCATCTGCTTCAGCACATCCTTACGGTCGCGCTTGGAGAGCCGGTCGATGTAGAGGTAGCCGTAGAGGTGGTCGGTCTCGTGCTGGAGGCAGCGCGCGAAGTAGCCGGTGCCGCGCACGGCGATCGGCTCGCCGTCGAGGTCCTGGCCGCGCACCACCGCGTAGTCGGGGCGGGCCAGCTCGGCGTAGGCCGTGGGGACCGACAGACAGCCCTCGTTGGAGTCGTCCAGCACCCGGCGGTCGGCGGGCAACTCCTCCAGGACCGGGTTGCACACCACACCCACATGGCGAACGCCCTCGTCGTCCATGCAGTCGTAGACGAAGACCTTAAGGTCGACACCGATCTGGTTGGCGGCCAGGCCCACGCCCTCCGCCGCCCGCTGGCTGGCGAACATGTCGTCGACGAGCCGCGCGAGCTCCTCGTCGAACACGGTCACGTCCCGGCACTCCCTGTGCAGGACCGGGTTGCCGTACACGGTGATCGGGCGGGCGGTGCCGCGCTCGCGGAAGGCCCGCTCGCGCTCCTCGCAGTCCTCCGTGTCCACGATGAACTCGTCGTCCACCCGCTGCTTCGTCCCTTGCTGCGACATCGTCCGCCGTATGCCTTCCTTCAACCGTGATGCGTCGCCCTACAGGGTACGGGCACGGCGCGGCGGGGTGCGGCGCGCTTACGCGCTGTGACGGTCCGCTGGCGGATCTTTCCCCTCCCCGCCCCTTCCCTCCGGGTTCTGGGCGCAGCCCCGGCCCAGGGTCCGGGGTCTGGGGCGGAGCCCCAGTTTCGGGAAGGGGCGGGGAGGGGACAAACCCGCCGCAGGCGCCCACGGTCCGCCAGCCGCCAGGCGGTCAGCAGACCTCTTCCAGATCCCGCCACTCACGCGTATCCGGACTATCCGCGACCCACCCGTCCAGCAACCCCCGCACCAACCCCCCAGGCGCCGCGATCCCGCATTCACGCTCAGGCACCCACAGCGACCCCGACCCCGCCATACGGTGGCCCAGCGGCCCAGGGTGGCCCGGTTCGCTGTGGTCGTGGGGGTCCAGATGCTCGCCCTCGCCCTCGTCGCTGGGCATCCGGCTCTCCGAGCAGGAACGACACAGCAGCCGCACCGACGACGACCAGTCCTCGGCCGCGAAGCCCGCGTCCGCCGCGAGCCGCTCCAGGGCGTCCCGGTCGGCCTCGGTGGCCGCCTCCAGCAGCACCACCCAGGTCGGCACCGGGGACGGCGCCCACAGCTCGATCTCGTCGAAGACCGGGTACGCGGGGCCCGCGGAGGTCACCCGCTCACCGTGCGGCACACCGTCGTGCAGAACCACCTCGCCCCAGCGCCGCCCGGACGACGGCAGCGGGATGGACAGCACCTCGATCCGGGCCGGGTCCAGCCGGCGGCCCCAGACCACCTCGGCCTCGCCCTCCGGGGACAGCCGCACCGCCGCGCTGCCCAGCTCCATGCCGAGCGGCTCACCGGACGCGGACGCCTCTCCGGGCACCTTCAGCCCGTACGCCTGCCAGGCGCGGCGGGCCAGCGGCCAGTCCTGGAGCGCGGTGGCGGCGATCCCCACGTTCCACCAGTCCGGAGCGCCCGTCTCGCGGTCCAGCAGCGCGACCGCTCGGAGCCCCGCGGCGCGCGCCTGCTCCCAGTCGTGCCGGAACTTGTGCAGCAGCGCCAGGTTGAACCAGGACTCCGACAGCCACGGCTCCAGGTCGGCGGCGCGGGTCAGCAGCGCGCCCGCGTCCTCGTACCGGCCGTCGCCGATGAGCGTGAACGCACGGTCCGTGGCCTGCCGCCATGAGGCGGACGGCCGGTGCCGTACCTTGCCGAAGATCTTCACGATTCCCGCCTGCCGGTATCGAAGTCGTCCCGTACCAGATGCCTTCGCGGACGGCGTCGCCCTCCCTTGAAGACAACCTGCCACACATTCGCGGACATCTCAGCCCGACCCCTCACGCTGCGGCCGGGATGCGACGCCCACCACACCTCCTTGCCACCGGCCATCTGGCCTGGCACCCCTCTCCTCGCATCCAACCATGCCCCTCGGGAGCCCCGCTCATTACCGGCGAGTTATCAGTTCTCACCGGGGGCGGCCGTAAACCCCGCGCGACAGCACCGTGGCGAGCGCCTCGACCACGACCGGGTCGAAGTCGCGCGCCGTGGCCAGCCGCAGCCGCTCCAGGGCGCGCAGCGCGGCCACCCCGGCCGCGCCGCCCTCGGCCGCGGGCCCGCTCACCAGCTCGGTGTACGCGTTCACCGCGCGCACGATACGCGCGGCGAGCGGCTGCTCGCGGTACGGGTCCGCCTGGCGCTCCACGACCAGCGCCACCTCGGCGGGTACCCCGGTCTGGCGCACCACAGCGCCGCCGAGCAGCGCGATTCTGCGCTGCTCGGCGGCGGGCAGCGGCTCGGTGGCCCCCGCGGGCACCGGGTCCACGAGCGACAGCTGGCCGATGTCGTGCATCAGCGCCGCGTACTCCAGCACGGTCAGCCGGGGCTCGGAGAGGCCCAGCTCACGCCCCACGGCCCGGCTGAGCCCGGCCACCTCGCGGGCGTGGCCCGTCGGGGTGTACCCGGCTATCTCGGTCGCCCGGGCCAGGGAGGCGATGGTCTGGCGGTAGGTGGCCCGTATCCCGGCGTAGCGGCGGTAGGAGTACTGGATCAGCAGCAGCGGCACCGCCAGCACCGGCGCCGGCCACAGCCCGGCGACGGCCACGGTGAGCGCCATCACGGCCGCGGTCGCGCACACCGCTGCCCCGACCCCGGGCAGCGAGCGCAGCTCGTCGCGGAGGAGCGGGCCGTAAGGCCAGCCGGTACGGGTGCGGGCGAGGGCGGCGGCCAGGACCGCGTCGCACAGGGCGGTCAGGGCCAGCAGGGCGAGCAAATAGCCGACGATGAACGGCCCGTGGCCGAGCCAGTCGGCCAAACGGCCGGTCCGGTGCAGCGGTTGGAAGCAGACGGCGGCGAACGCGGCGGTCAGCACCCGACGGGCGGTGTGGCCGGGGTCGACCGGACAGCCGAGCGCGAGCGGCGCCACCAGCCCGGCGAGCGACGCGGCCACGACGACGGTGACCACCTGGAGGACGCCGTGGCCGGCGGGCTCCCCGCCGAGCCGCCCGAGCAGGGCGTATCCGAGGGCGCCGGCGGCGGCGAGGGGCGCGGGCTCACCGCGCGGATCGGGCACTCCCCCGCCGCCGCCCGCCAGCGCGGGCGGCGCCTCTACGCACCGGATCGCCTCCCCGACGGCGATGAGCGCCCCGAAGGCCAGCGCCGCCTCCGCCTGCCGCACCCCATGCCACTCGGTCCACACCAGCGCCACCACGGCGAGCGCCCCCGCCGCGCCATAGACGGCGACGACCGTAAGGCCGCCATAACGACCCCGGGATATGCGCTCCCGCCCCTCCTCCCGAGCGGCGACGGTCTCGGCCCGCTGACGGCGGGCACGGTGCACGGCACGGGCATGCCGCTCGGCGATCCGCGCGATGCCGCGGGGGGCGACCACTCCTGAGGCGGAGCGCCCCGCCCTGGCAGCCCACCGAGCCGCCCCCTCATCCCGCCAGCGCGCGCCATGGCGGTCGAAGGCGCCGGGCTCACCTCCGGCCGAGGTGCCGGGCTCGCCTCCGGCCGAGGTGCCCGGGGATCCCCCCGCCCCCGCACCAGCCCGCCCGGGGACGGACTGAGGGCCCCGGTCAGAGCCAGGGCGGCCCGGGGCCCCCGTCCCCCCACTGCCCGGGGTGTCCGGGGATTCCTCGGGCTTCTCGTCGGTGGGCCGGGAAGCGCGGGGGGAATCGTTCGTGCTGGGCGGGGTGGGGTCCTTGGCGGGGGTCATGGGCCACCGCCGGGGGTGCCCGCGCCGGGGTGGGGGTCGCCGGGGGCGTCCGACGCGCCCGGGGCGGCCGCGCGTACCAGGGGCGGGGCCGCGGGCTCTGGCGGGACGTTTCCGCGCTCCTCAGGGGCGTCCGCGGTGACCGCCGCGTGCCAGCCGTGGCGGTCCAGGGCGCGGGTGAGGGCCCCCACCATGCGGGGGTCGAACTGCGAGCCCGCGCACCGTTGCAGCTCCGCCACGGCCGTGGGCACCGGCCGGGCCCTGCGGTACGTACGCGTCGAGGTCATCGCGTCGAAGGCGTCCGCCACCGCGACCACCCGCGCGAACTCCGGGATCTGCGCCCCGGCGAGCCCGTACGGATAGCCGCTGCCGTCCAGCCGCTCATGGTGGTGGAGGATCGCGGCCCGCGCCTCGCCCAGGAAGCCGATGCCGCGCACCATCTCGTCGCCGTACTCGGGGTGGAGTTCGATCACCCGGCGCTCGTCGGGCGTCAGCGGACCGTTTTTGCGCAGCAGCCGGGTGGGCACGCCGAGCTTGCCGACGTCGTGGAGGATGCCCGCGATCCGCAGCGCCTCCAGCCGGTCGCCGCTCATGCCCAGCTCGCGGGCGATCATCGCGGAGGCGCGGCCGACGCGCTCGCTGTGGCCGCGGGTGTAGCGGTCCTTGATGTCCACCGCCTGGACGAGGGCCCGGATGGTCGCCTGGTGGGCGGCGCTCTCGCGGCGGTAGAGCACGAAGCCGCAGGCGCAGACGTACATCGGCAGCAGCACCAGCAGGGCCGCCGCCGGTCCGTAAGGGCTGCGCCACAGCACCGCCATGGCCAGCCCGGCGGGCCCGTGCACCAGATACGGGGCGAGGGCGCCGGGCAGCCGCCCCCACCAGGCGGCGCGCGCGGACTGCCGCTCGGCGGCGACCAGCACCCCGCCCTCCAGCGCGGTGGCGGTCAGGCCCAGCACGAGCGCGGCGGCCACGGCGGCCGCCAGGGCGTACGGAAAGCCGGGCGCACCGGACGACGACGCCTGCGCGGCGGGGTCCTGGGCGCCGTCACCGAGGGCCCAGAGGGCGCCGAGGGTCCCGGGGCCGTCCAGGGCCGCGAAGGCGCATGAGGCGGTCCAGACGGCCAGTGAGAGCCGTGCGGCGCGCCAGGCCCGCCGTGCCCCGGCGGGTGGCCGCTCGACGCGGGCGAGCAGCGCACCGGGCACGGCGACCAGCGCCGCGGCCGCGGGCGGCAGCAGAAAAGCCCCGGCCAGAAGGACGGGGCTGCACCATTCGGGCCAGCGGCCGCGAACCCTGGAGCCGACCGCGTGCACCGCGGCGAGCAGGGCGGTCGTGGCCCAGGGGACGGCCGCTCCGGGCCGTACGGCCGGGGCGGCGCAGTACGCCCCGGCGAGCACGGCGCACAGGACATAGGCGCGCGCCCCGTGGGGAAGTGCCCGCACGGTGTCCTCCTCCCCATCCATGGCCATTGCGCCGCCCCGTCGGGCGGGGCGGTTCAGGTGGTTGGGGAGCTTAGGACGAGACGGGGCGTATGGGACCGGAGGGACTGTCCGATTACACCCCTTCGAGTGATGATCTGATCACCGAGGGTGGGAATGAGAACGCGCCAACTCGATTGGCGTTCGACCAGGGATCCGCTGGGGCCGGAGCCCGGGGGTCACTTGGGCCCGAGCCGCGGGGTCACCTGGGCCCGAGCCGCGGGGTCGCTTGAGCCCGAGCCCCGGGGTCACTCCTGGGCGCTGCTCGGCGCGTTACTCGGCGCGCCGCCCGGCGCCTTCGTCTCCGTCGTGATCTCGCGCTCCGGCACCGCCTGCCCGGAGCGGATCAGCTCGATCCGCCCCATGACCTTCGACCGGAGGTCGGTGGGCACGTCGTCATGGCCGCAGCACCGCTTGACGAGCTTCTTCACGGCCTTCTCGAGGCCGTACTTCTCCAGGCACGGGGAGCACTCGTCGAAGTGCACCTCGAACTTGGCGCAGTCGCCGTCCGGCATCTCGTGGTCGAGGAACTCGTAAAGGTGGTCGAGAACCTCGGAGCAGTCCGTCTCATGCGGCTCTCCGCAGCTCATGAGTCCGCGCCTTTCCGATCGTGCGACTCGTCCGCCGCGGCGCCCGCGCCGGCCGGGACCAGCCCGCGCCCACGGGCGTAGTCCTCCAGCAGACCGCGCAGCTGGCGGCGCCCACGGTGCAGCCGGGACATCACCGTACCGATGGGTGTACCCATGATGTCCGCGATCTCCTTGTAGGCAAAGCCCTCGACGTCCGCGAGATAGACCGCGATGCGGAACTCCTCGGGGATGGCCTGAAGGGCCTCCTTGACATCGGAGTCGGGCAGGTGGTCGAGGGCCTGTGACTCGGCCGAGCGCAGACCGGTCGACATATGCGACTCGGCGCGCGCGAGCTGCCAGTCCTCGATCTCCTCGGCCGCACTGCGCTGGGGCTCCCGCTGCTTCTTGCGGTACGAGTTGATGAAGGTATTGGTCAGGATGCGGTACAGCCATGCCTTGAGGTTGGTGCCCTCGCGGAACTGGTGGAAGGACCCGTACGCCTTGGCGTAGGTCTCCTGCACGAGGTCCTCGGCGTCAGCCGGGTTACGCGTCATCCGCAGCGCGGCCGAGTACATCTGGTCCAAGAAGGCGAGGGCGTCCCGCTCGAAGCGCGCGTTCCGCTCCGAGGACGACTCCTGCGACCGCTCGACCGGCTCTCCCTCGGTCACGCCGTCGGTACCTGCGTCGGTCCCAGTGACCTGACCCACCTCCTCCAGCTTCGTGTCGGGTCCGGATGTGGACCCGCTGGAATCGGAGAATAGACGACGATCCGGTGCGCCCGCCGCTTCGATCTTCACGGCCTGCGCCGCCGACAGCTGAGACCAGTCCAGGTCAGCGCCGCGTGGACGGGCCGGGCAAGCAAGCGAACCCATGCGGGGGACTCCCTTTCCTCGAATTCCGCGTATCAGTGCCTCTTACACGGTGAGTACCGACAGCCCGTTCAACACGGCTCCCTCCCGTCGCATTCCCACCCCGCCCCCGCCCCGGCGCCCCTGGCCAGGGAGGGGGCGGCGGTCGGCGATCAGCCCAGGGCGCGCGGCAGCCAGTCGGTGACGGCCCCGGTGATCAGGGCGAGCGCCGCGGGCTCGTCGAGGTCCGCCGACTTCGGCAGGCCGAAGACATGATCGCCGTACGGCACCTCCACGAGCTCCATGGCCGCGGGCAGCTCCGGGAACTCCTCCGGGCGCCCGAACGGGTCCCGGCCGCCCTGGACGATCAGCGTCGGCACGCCCGTGGCCAGCAGCTCCTCGGCCCGGGACCGCTCCGGCTTGCCCGGCGTGTGCAGCGGGAACGACAGCGCCAGCACAGCCTTCGCGCCCAGCTCCGCCGCGGTCCGGCAGGCCACCCGCGCCCCGGCGCTGCGGCCGCCCGCCACGATCGGCAGCCCGGCCTTCTCCAGCGCGGGCCATACAGCACGCCAACCGGTGTCGAGGGTCGAGGGCGCGGGCGCGATCTTCTTGCCCGCCACCCGCCATGGCTGCTCGACCAGCGCGACGCTCACCCCGAGCCCGGGGAGCGCCCCGGCCAGCGCGCGCAGGTCCCGCGCCTCGATGCCCCCGCCCGCGCCGTGACTGGCGGCGAGCAGGGCATGGGCGCCGGGGGCGTGGTGCCAGGTGATCCGGGCGTCCCCGGCCGGGGTCGCCACCATCTCGGTGGTCACCTGAGGTTCATCCGTCTTCTTCGCGGCCATCAGAACAGCGTGCCCTCCTCCGGGGCCTCGAGCTCCTCGAGCAACTCGGGGCCGTTGTTACGGACATCACTCACCCCGGTGGCCACCGGGTACGCCCGCAGCAGCCCGGAGGGCGGCGGCGCCAGCAGCGGCAGCAGGTCGTCGGGGTCGGTGCGGCCCGGGTCCAGCCAGGAGGCCCAGCGGTCCTCGGTGAGGACCAGCGGCATCCGCGGGTGGATCTCGGCGAGCGAGCCCGGCCCCTCGTCCCGGGCCGCACCCCCGAAGGGCTCCTTGTCCGCCTCGGTGGTGATCACCGTGCAGGTGACCCACCACGCCCGGGGGTGCTCGTCCGGCAGCGTCCGGTCCCGCCAGAACTCGTACAGCCCGGCCATGGCCATCACCGAACCGTCCACCGGGGTCACGAAGTACGGCTGCTTGCGGGGCCGCTTCCGCTTGCCCTTCTCCTCCAGCTGCCGCTCCCCCGCCGCGGTGACCCACTCGTAGTAGCCGTCGGCGGGCAGGATGCAGCGCCGCGAGGCGAACGGGCGCCGGTAGGACGGCTTCTCGTGCACGGTCTCGGCCCGTGCGTTGATCATCTTGGCGCCGCCCTCGGGGGACTTCGCCCAGGACGGCACCAGCCCCCACTTCAACGCCCTCAGCTGGCGAACCGGGCGCGGTTCGGCCGCGTCCTTAAGGGGGCGTTCGAGCACCGCGTACACGTCCTTGGTGGGCGCGACGTTCCAGTCCGGCGCCAGAGTTTCCTCCGGCTCCCACTTCTCCACTCCGAAGAGCCCGACGAGATCCTCCGGCCTCCGGCTCGCTGCGTATCGACCGCACATAGGTGCCACACTGCCACGACCCCTACCGACGCGAGGAGCCGCCCGCACATGGACGCAACGAACGCCGCCGATCTCTGGGACCGGGTGACCGGCTCCCAGCCCGACCCCACCACCTGGCTGGTCGTCTCCACCGGCGTGATCGCGTTCGCGGTCGTGGTCTTCCGCACGGCGTGGCGGATAGCCCGTAACGCCATCACCATCGCCCACGAGGGCGGCCACGCCGTGGTCGCCCTGCTCAGCGGGCGGCGGCTGGACGGCATACGGCTGCACTCGGACACCTCGGGGCTGACCGTCTCGCGCGGCAAGCCCACCGGCCTGGGCATGATCCTCACCGCGGCGTCCGGCTACACCGCCCCCTCCCTGCTGGGCCTCGGCGGCGCCTGGCTGCTGGCGGCGAACCACATCACCTTGCTGCTGTGGGGGACGACGGCGCTGCTGGTCGCGATGCTGGTGATGATCCGCAACGCCTATGGCGTCCTTACGGTCGTCATCAGCGGGGCCGCCTTCTTCCTCGTCTCCTGGCTCACCGGGCCGGACGTCCAGGCGGGGTTCGCGTACGCCGTGGTGTGGTTCCTCCTCCTGGGGGGCGTGCGTCCGGCCTTCGAGCTCCAGCGCAAGCGCCGTCACGGCGGCGCGTACGACTCCGACCCCGACCAGCTCGCCCGGCTGACGGGCATTCCGGCCGGCGCCTGGCTGCTGCTCTTCCACGTGGTCTCGCTGTGCTCGCTGCTCGCCGGAGGGCGCTGGCTGCTGGGGCTGTGACCCCGGCCGCCGGGACCGTGACGCCGGCCGCCGGGACCGTGACCCCCGTACGAGCGCCCGGCGCGCCTCCATCGGTGCCCGTAGCAGCGCCGTGTTTCGACTGGGTTTCACCACTTTCGATCAAGATTGGCACTCCGGGCGAACCACTAAAGTGAGACCCATGACCGGCATTGAGACCTCCCCGGGCGACCACACCGCCCTCTGGCCCGCTCCGACCGCCGATGGAGCGGTCGACGCGACCGTCACCGTGCCCGGATCCAAGTCGGTTACCAACCGCGGTCTGATCCTGGCCGCGCTCGCCGCCGAACCCGGCTGGCTGCGCCGCCCGCTCCGCTCCCGCGACACCCTCCTGATGGCCGCCGCCCTGCGCGCCATGGGCGTCGGCATCGAGGAGACGGTGTCCGACGGCGCCCTCGGCTCCAGCGGCCCCTCCGGCGGCGGAGAGGCATGGCGGGTCATCCCGGCGGGGCTGCACGGCCCGGCCACCATCGACGTCGGCAACGCCGGCACCGTGATGCGCTTCCTGCCGCCGGTCGCCGCCCTGGCCGACGGCCCCGTCCACTTCGACGGCGACCCCCGCTCCCATGAGCGCCCGCTGCACGGCGTGATCGACGCGCTGCGCGCCCTCGGCGCCCGCATCGACGACGACGGCCGCGGCGCGCTGCCGATGACCGTGCACGGCGGCGGGGCGCTGGACGGCGGCCCGGTCCGCGTCGACGCCTCGTCGTCCTCCCAGTTCGTGAGCGCCCTGCTGCTGTCCGCGCCGCGCTTCAACCAGGGCGTCGAGGTGCGGCACATCGGCGCCGCGCTGCCCTCCCTGCCGCACATCCGGATGACCGTGGACATGCTGCGCGCGGCGGGCGCGCGGGTGGACACCCCCGAGGCGGGCGGCGAGCGGGGCGTCTGGCGGGTGGCGCCGAGCGCGCTGCTCGGCCGCGACCTGGTCGTCGAGCCGGATCTGTCCAACGCGGCGCCGTTCCTGGCCGCCGCCCTGGTCACCGGCGGCCGGGTGACGATCCCGGACTGGCCGGAGCGCACCACCCAGCCCGGGGACGAACTGCGCCGGATCTTCACCGAGATGGGCGGTTCCTACGAGCTCACCGACACCGGTCTGACCTTCACCGGAACGGGCCGGATCACCGGGATCGACGCCGATCTGCACGAGGTCGGCGAGCTCACCCCGGTGATCGCGGCGGTCGCGGCGCTGGCGGACTCCGAGTCGGTGCTGCGCGGCATCGCCCATCTGCGGCTCCACGAGACCGACCGGCTCGCCGCACTCGCCAAGGAGATCAACGAGCTGGGCGGGGACGTCACCGAGACCGAGGACGGCCTGCGGATCCGCCCGCGCCGGCTGCACGGCGGGATCTTCCACACCTACGAGGACCACCGGCTGGCCACCGCCGCCGCCGTCCTCGGCCTGGCCGTCGACGGCGTGCTGGTCGAGAACGTGGCGACCACCGCCAAGACCCTCCCCGACTTCCCCGGTCTGTGGACCGGCATGCTCGACGCGACGACGACCTCGGCGCGGAGATCCTGAGAGCCTGGACTCATGCGCCGCTACGGCAAGCACACCGACGAGGACGACGTTCGGATCCGCCCCAACCGCAAGGGCAACCGGCCGCGCACCAACATCCGCCCCAAACACGAGGACGCGGCCGAGGGCTTCGTCCTCACGGTCGACCGCGGCCGGCTCACGGTCCTGGTCGAGGACCGCACCATCACCGCCATGAAGGCCCGCGAGCTCGGCCGTAAGGGCGTCGTGGTGGGCGACCGGGTCGCGGTCGTCGGGGATCTCTCCGGCGACAGGGACACGCTCGCCCGGATCGTCCGGGTCGAGGAGCGCTCCTCGGTGCTGCGCCGGACCGCCGACGACGACGATCCGTACGAGCGGGTGGTGGTCGCCAACGCCGACCAGCTCGCGATCGTCACCGCCCTGGCCGATCCGGAGCCGCGCCCGCGGCTGATCGACCGGTGTCTGGTGGCCGCCTTCGACGCGGGCCTGGAGCCGCTGCTCGTCCTCACCAAGTCCGATCTGGCGCCCGCCGACGAGATGCTGAGGACCTATGAGCCGCTCGGTGTCCCCTATGTCGTCACCAGCCGCGACGACCTGGCCGACGGCGACGCCGCCGACCGGGTGCGGGAGCGGCTGACGGACCGGATCACCGTCTTCGTCGGCCACTCGGGCGTCGGCAAGACGACGCTGGTGAACGCGCTGGTCCCGGACCGCCAGCGGGCCACCGGCCGGGTGAACGCGGTCACCGGCCGCGGCCGCCACACCACCACCTCCGCGCTCGCGCTGCCCCTGCCGGACGCCAGGGGGTGGGCGATCGACACACCGGGCGTGCGGTCCTTCGGGCTGCACCACGTGGACCCGGCGCGGGTCATCCACGCCTTCCCGGACCTGGAACCGGGCACCGAGGGCTGCCCGCGCGCGTGTAGCCACGACGAGCCGGACTGCGCGCTGGACCAGTGGGTGGCCGACGGCCACGCCGAACCCGCCCGGCTCTACTCCCTCCGGCGGCTGCTGGCCACGCGCGAGCGGCGGGAGGGCGACTAGGCCTGTCCGGCGCGTGGCAGGGGTTCGCCCCTGGACCCCGGGGTCTGGGGCGGAGCCCCAGTTGTGGGAAGAGCCCGCCGCAGGCGCCACGATCCGCCGGACACCCCTGGGGAGCGTGTTTGCCGCTGCATCCGGGCGGTAAATGGATAATCGCATCAAGCAATCGAGACGGCTCGAGCAATCCAGGCGACCGGGGACGCCCCGGGCGACGGCAGCCCACGGCGACACGGGAGGGCATCTCTATGGCGTGGCTGCTGGTCGTGGTCGCCGGGCTACTCGAAACCGGCTTCGCCGTCTGCCTCAAGCTCTCGCACGGCTTCACCCGCCTCTGGCCGACCATCGCCTTCTGCGCGTTCGCACTCGGCAGCTTCGGGCTGCTGACGCTGTCCCTGAAGAAGCTCGACGTGGGGCCCGCGTACGCGGTGTGGACGGGGATCGGGGCGGCCGGGACCGCGATCTACGGCATGGTCTTCCTCGGCGACCTCGTCTCCACGCTCAAGATCATCTCCATCACGCTGGTGATCGTCGGCGTGATAGGGCTCCAGCTCTCCGGCTCGGCCCACTGAGCCCGTAGGCGGACGGATCCCGACGCCTGCGGCGAGCTGTTCCCCTACCTGCCCCTTCCCGACACCTGACGATATGCGGCTCCGCCGCGCGGGGGCTCCGCCCCAGACCCCGAACCGGGGCTCCGCCCCTCCCCGCGGCATCGATATGCGGCCACGCGCCGCATGGCGGGCCTCCGCGCCGCATGGCGGGGCTCCACGCCGCGTGGCGGGGCTCCACGCCGCATGGCGGGGCTCCACGCCGCATGGCGGGGCTCCACGCCGCATGGCGGGGCTCCACGCCGCGTGGCGGGGTCCAGGGGCGGAGCCCTTGGTAACGGGAAGGGGCGGGGAGGGGAAAGCACCGCTGTGCGGCTCCCCCGCGCGGCAGGGGCCCCGGGGTCTGGGGCGGAGCCCCAGGTGTGGGAAGGGGCGGGGAGGGGAGCGCCGCAGGCGCCACAATCCACCAGGCGCCCCGCACCCCCGGCCCCACTCAGCCCAGCACCGCACGCACCATACGAGCCACATCCGCCGCCGGCACGGACGCCACCACGTACGACAGCGCCAGCCTCGCAACCGCCTCACACGCCAGCGGCAGCTCGACCGCGCCCGGCGGCCAGTCGCCCTCCAGCAACCGCACCGCCCGATCCCGCGCCTCGCCGATCAGCTCCCCCGGCGCGGGCAGCGGCTCCGGCTCCCCCGCCGGTGTCGCCCTTACGGACGTCACGGACGTCACGGAAGTCACGGACGACACGGACGTCACGGACGCCACGGACGCCACGGACACCGGCAACCGCTCGTTCCAGCAGCCCGTAAGCACCGCCCGCACCAACGGATTCTCGGTCGCCGAGCGCACCGTCCACACCGCCGCGGCGGCCAGCCGCTCCCTGGGGGCCGCCGCCCCGGACACCCCGGACAGCGCCCGCTCGACCCCGCACAGATACGCGTCGGCCTCGCGCCGCACCAGAGCGCGGGCGAGGCCCTCCTTGCTGCCGAACTCGTTGTAGAGGGTCTGTCGGGAGACCCCGGCCGCCGCCGCGACCTCGGACATCTTCACCCTCGGCCACGGACGGCGCTCGAGCGCGGCGAAGGCCGAGTCGAGTAAGGATTCACGCGCTGCGGGCATCGTCGCCTCCCAGAGCGGGCATCGTCGCCGCCGCCCGGAACGGGCATCCTCGCCTCCCGGCCGGGCATGTGCCCGACAGAATTGACGGGCCGCCAGATGAAGTCAAGAGCCCCGCGCAAGCGCCCCGCCGAGAGCCCCGCCAAGAGCCCCCCAAGAGCCCCGCGCGAGCGGGCCGTCCAGCCGAAGTCCCCTGGCCGTTGTGGAGTCGTGTGGCTCCGCGTCTTTTCCTGTCGATACTGTTCGGCCATGCCCGACTACCACGATGACCTGCGTCTCGCCCACGTTCTCGCCGACACCGCCGACGCGACCACGATGGAGCGGTTCAAGGCGCTCGACCTCAAGGTCGAGACAAAACCCGATATGACGCCGGTGAGCGAGGCCGACAAGGCGGCCGAGGAGCTGATCCGCACCTCGCTCCAGCGCGCCCGGCCGCGCGACGCGGTGCTCGGCGAGGAGTTCGGCAGCGAGGGCAGCGGTCCGCGGCGCTGGGTGGTCGACCCGATCGACGGCACCAAGAACTACGTACGCGGGGTCCCGGTCTGGGCCACCCTGATCGCCCTCATGGAGCGCGGTGAGGGCGGCGACCGGCCGGTGGTCGGCGTGGTCTCCGCACCGGCGCTGGGACGGCGCTGGTGGGCCGCCGAGGGGCTCGGGGCGTACACCGGGCGCAGCCTGTCCTCCGCGAGCCGGCTCGCGGTCTCGAAGGTGAGCAACCTCTCCGACGCCTCGTTCGCGTACTCCTCGCTCAGCGGCTGGGAGGAGCGCGGCAGGCTGAACGGCTTCCTCGATCTGACCCGCGCCTGCTGGCGCACCCGCGGCTACGGCGACTTCTGGCCGTACATGATGGTGGCCGAGGGCTCGGTGGACATCTGCGCCGAACCGGAATTGTCGCTGTGGGACATGGCGGCCAACGCGGTGATCGTCCAGGAGGCGGGCGGCCGCTTCACCGGACTCGACGGCGTACCGGGCCCGAACAGCGGCGACGCGGCGGCGTCCAATGGGCTGCTGCACGGGGTGATGCTGGACTACCTGCGGGCCTGAGGGGCCTTCCGGGCTGACCGGAGTGTGAACCGGAGCGCGGGGCGCGCTTCGTGGCAGATCGGCTTCCGCGCGCCCTTGTTGGACTCACCGAGGCATGTGAACATGAGAATTCCAGACCTTGTGAACTTGTGAATCCTTTCTCTAATGAGATCTGGGATTCACCAAGGAGGTGGCTCCATCCATGCCCATGCACGTCCGTGACGCCATGAGCTCGGTGGTCCTCACCATCGGCCCCGCGCATACGCTCCGCCAGGCCGCCCGGCTGATGTCGGCCCGCCGGGTGGGATCGGCCATCGTGCTCGATCCCGACACCAGCGGCCTGGGGATCCTTACCGAGCGCGACATCCTCAACTCCCTGGGGGCGGGCCAGGACCCCGACCAGGAGACCGCACACGACCACACCACCGCCGACGTCGTCTTCGCCGCCCCCGGGTGGACGCTGGACGACGCGGCCCGCGCGATGTCCCAGGGCGGCTTCCGCCATCTGGTCGTCCTCGACGCGGGCGACCCGGTCGGGGTGGTGTCCGTACGCGACATCATCCGCTGCTGGACCCCGGCGCCCCAGCCCGTACCGGCGTAAGGGCCCGGCCCACCGCGCCCGGCACCCGAACCGGCGCAACCGGCTCAACCGGAACGACCGGAACGACCGGCACAACCGGAACGACCGGCACACGAAGAGGCCGGAGCCCAACGGCGTCCGGCCTCTTCGGTTGGTACGGCAAGCGTCCGTCAGCCGCGCAGGGCCTGGACCGCGGCCTCCAGCCGCTTGCCGTAGTCGGCGTCCGCCTTGCGGAAGTTCTCGATCGCCCGCTGCGCGATGTCATCGCGGGAGACCTTGGCGATGAACTGCGCCAGATTCTCGATCAGGCGCTCCTTCTCGTCGTCCGACATCAGCCGGTAGAGGTTGCCCGCCTGGACGAAGTCGTCGTCCTCGGCGTGCGAGGGGGCCTCGTGGTTCCCGGTCCGGCCGGACACCGGCGACGGCTGCCACAGCGCCCGGCCGGTCTCGGCCGGGCCGCCGAAGCTGTTGGGCTCGTAGTTCTTGGCGCCCGCGTGACGGCCGTCGTACAGGAAGCCGTCCCGGCCGTATGTGCGCGCCTCGGCCGCGTGCGGACGGTTCACCGGCAGGTGGTCGGCGTTGATGCCGACGCGGTAGCGGTGGGCGTCGCCGTACGCGAACAGGCGGCCCTGAAGCATCTTGTCCGGGGACGGGCCGATGCCCGGCACGAAGTGGGCGGGCGAGAAGATCGACTGCTCGACCTCGGCGAAGATGTTCCGCGGGTTGCGGTTGAGCTCCAGCTTGCCGATCTCGATCGGCGGGTAGTCCTCGTGCGGCCAGACCTTGGTCAGGTCGAACGGGTTGAAGCGGTAGTTCGCCGCGTCGGCCGCCGGCATGATCTGCACCTGCACGGTCCAGGTCGGGAAGTCGCCCCGCTCGATGGCCTCGCGCAGATCGCGCTGGTGGCTGTCCGGGTCAAGACCGGCGATCTCGGCCGCCTCGGCGGTGGTGAGGTTCTTGATGCCCTGGTCGGTCTTGAAGTGGTACTTCACCCAGAAGACCTCGCCCGCGGCGTTGTTCCACTGGTAGGTGTGCGAACCGTAGCCGTTCATGTGGCGGTACGAGGCGGGGATGCCGCGGTCGCCGAACAGCCAGGTCACTTGGTGGGTGGCCTCGGGCGAGAGCCCCCAGAAGTCCCAGACGTTGTCCGCCTCCTGCGAGCCGGTGTACGGGTCGCGCTTCTGGGTGTGGATGAAGTCGGGGAACTTGATGGCGTCCTTGATGAAGAACACCGGGGTGTTGTTCCCGACCAGGTCGTAGTTGCCGTCCTCGGTGTAGAACTTCAGCGCGAAACCGCGCGGGTCGCGCACCGCGTCCGCCGAGCCGAGGTTGCCGGCGACCGTCGAGAAGCGCAGGAACGTCTCGGTCTGCTTGCCGACCTCGGAGAGGAACGCGGCGCGGGTGTACTTCGTCACATCCGCGGTCACGGTGAAGGTGCCGTACGCACCGGCGCCCCGCGCGTGCACGATCCGCTCCGGGATCCGCTCGCGGTTGAAGTGGGCGAGCTTCTCGATCAGGTGCTGGTCCTGGATGAGGACTGGACCGCCGGCGCCCGCCGTCTCGCTGTTCTGGTTGTCCGCCACCGGAGCCCCGGACTCCGTGGTCAGCGGACCAGTGATGTTGTCCTGGACCGTCACGTGCGCCTCCTGCGTACTCGCATTCTGTCCCTTGGTCTGGGGCTGGCCACGATCCTACATTGGACATTGTCTAAGTCAAGAAGCGTTTGAGACTCGTACCCGGTCTGGTCAAGGACTCGTCCGCTGCTACCCTTGTCCTTATCTGACTGATAGGTGAATGGCATGAGTGACCTGCTGGAACGGCTCAGGGGACGCGGCTGGAGGCTGACGGCGCAGCGGCGTGTCGTCGCCGAGGTCCTCGACGGGGACCACGTGCACTACACCGCCGACGAAGTCCACGCGCTGGCGGCCGAGCGACTGCCCGAGATCTCCCGCGCGACCGTGTACAACACCCTCGGCGAGCTCGTCACGCTCGGCGAGGTGATCGAGGTCAGCACGGACGGCAGAGCCAAGCGCTACGACCCGAACGCGCACCACGCGCACCAGCACCTGGTGTGCGCGCGCTGCGGCACGATCCGCGATGTCCACCCCTCCGGCGACCTGCTCGCCGACCTGCCCACGCAGGAGCGCTACGGCTTCGCGATCTCCGCGGTCGAGGTGACGTACCGGGGGCTGTGCCCCGACTGCGCGGCCTGAGCGGGCCGGGGGGCCGGGGGCCGTGACGAACGAAAGGCCCGGATCCTGGAGGATCCGGGCCTTTCGTCATGGTAGCGGGGACAGGATTTGAACCTGCGACCTCTGGGTTATGAGCCCAGCGAGCTACCGAGCTGCTCCACCCCGCGTCGTTGTGTAGCAACCTTAACCCGGGGTGGACAGCAGGAGCAAACCGGTTACCGGACGGGCTGAAGTCAGCCCGTCCGGCGCTTGAGGACCGGGGTCCAGGGACGGAGCCCCTGATATGCGGCGGAGCCGCATATCGACGCTGCGGGAAGGGGCGGGGAGGGGCACCCAGCCCGGTCCCGCCGCCTACGCCGTGAGCTCCTGCTGGAGTGCCTCTCGCAGTCGGGCCGCGCGCTCGGCGACCTCCGCGGGCCCCAGCTCGACCGCCCGCGCGCACCACCGCTGCCCCTCGGCGAGCGCCCCGCGGCGGGCCGCGAGCAGCGCGAGCCGCAGCGCGGCCCGGCCGTGCCCCGACTCGGCGGCACGCGTCCACCACAGGGCGGCCTCCGGCTCGCTGCCCTCCCGGGCCAGCAGCAGCCCCAGGTTGAAGGCGCCGTTGCTGCTGCCCGCCTCGGCGGCCGTGCGGTACCAGCGCGCGGCCTCGACCACATCGCCGCGCGCGGCCGCGAACATGCCCACCCGCACCTGGGCCCGCCGGTGGCCCTGGCGCGCGGCGCGCTCGTACCACTCCTCGTACTCGGGGACGTGCGGCCCGGAGCCGTCGTCCGGCGGCGGGGTCGGGAAGCGGGTCCCGGACGAGTTGCCGAAGCCGGTACCGGTCGCCGGGTCGCCGCCGACCGAGGAGCGGTCCAGCAGCGCGGCCAGCCGGAAGGCGCCCTCGGCGCTGCCGCCGCCCGCGGCGCAGCGCAGATGGCGCTCGGCCGCCTGGAGGTCGCCCTCCCGCTGGAGGGCGAGGCCGACCTGCAACGCGGCCTCGGTGTGCCCGGCGGCCGCGGCCCGCTCGTACCACTGCCGGGCCGCCCGGTCCTCGCCCCGGCCCGCGTGCAGGATCCCCAGGTTGAACGCGGCGTCGACGCTGCCCGCCTCGGCCGCCTTGGAGAACCACGGCTCGGCGCCCGCCGCGTCGCCGCGCTGGAGCAGCATCACGGCGACCGCGTTGGCGGCCTCGCGGTGGCCCGCGTAGGCGGCGCGGCGGTACCACTGCTCGGCCTGGGCGGTGCGGCCCTGCTCGGCGCAGAGCAGCCCGAGGTTGTAGGCGCCGTTGATGTCCCCGGCGTCGAGCGCGGCGCGGTACCAGCGCTCGGCGGTCTGGGTCTCGCCGCGGTCGGCGTGGAGCGCGCCCAGCGCGTTGGCGGCGTTGCCGTCGCCGTCCTGGGCCGCCCGGTGCCACCAGACGGCGGCGCTGTCGGTGTCGCCCGCGTCACGCAGCAGGAACCCCAGCGCGCAGGCGGCCCGGGCCTCGCCGTCCTTGGCGGACATCAGGTACCAGCGCCCGGCCTCCTTGGTCTCACCGCGCTTCTCCAGCAGCGTGCCGAGGTGGAGGGCGGCACGCCGGTGACCGCGCGCGGCGGCCTGCCGGTACCACTGCTCGGCCTCCTCCCGGCCGCCCCCGTCGGCGCCACGGCGCCGCTCGGCCGCCGGCTCGTCCCCCTCGTCGCCACGGTCGTCGAGGATGCGGGCGAGGCGGTACGCGGCCTCGCGGTGGCCGCGCTCGGCGGCCGTACGGAACCAGCGCTCGGCCCCGATGTCACTGCGGTGCTCCAGCAGATCGCCCAGCGCGTACGCGCCCAGGGTGTGGCCGGACTCGGCGGACTGGCGCAGCCAGTACTCGGCGGCAGGCTCATCGCCCCGCTCGCGATGATGGCGGCCCAGGGCGTGCGCCGCTGCGGGAGATCCGGCGACGGCGGCTATGCGCCACCAGCCGGCGGCCTCATCGGTGTAGCCGCGCTGATGCAGCAGAACGCCGAGGTTGTTGGCGGCGGCGCGATCGCCCGCCGCGGTGGCTCCCCGCAGATGCGGTTCGGCGCCGTCGAGGTCGCCGCGGCGCAGCAGCAGCGCGCCGAGTGCGCTCATCGCGGCGGTGTCACCGGCCTCGGCGGCACCACGGTGCCGGGTCTCCTCCTCGGCATCGTCATGCGTGTGCGCAAAACGCCCTGTCTCCAACAGACTGACCCTGTCCCCCATAAATCCCATCGTGGCATCACCCGCATCCGGCGTACACCTGGTATACCGCAGCCGAGGAGGTCACTTCAGCGTTTTGTCGACATGCCCACAGAGAGACAACCCAAACGCTTGTATCCGCATTCCCCGAGTGGACGCTCATACAACACACAACGAGGCCCGGATCCTTGCGGATCCGGGCCTCGTGTGTCAGTAGCGGGGACAGGATTTGAACCTGCGACCTCTGGGTTATGAGCCCAGCGAGCTACCGAGCTGCTCCACCCCGCGCCGTGGTGGAACCACCGTACCACGGCGCGAGGGGCCGGCCGCCCGGGCGTTCTCGCAGGTCGTCAAGGTTCAGCCGCCCTTCTTGTCGGAACCGCCGCCGGCGCTCTGGCTCCGTGGCTGGTTCTGCTGCTGCCCCTTGTCGCCGGCCGCCTTGCCCTCCGCCTTGGCGGCGCGGTCCAGCGCGTCCTTCAGATCCTCCTGGGCCCTGCCGTACGCCTCCCAGTCCTGCGGCTGCTTCTGGAGGGCGTCCTGGGCGTCCTGATAGGCCTCCTGAGCGTCCTTCAGGGCGTCCTTCACCGTGGGGTTGTCACTCGACGGCGGTTCCTCCTGGCCGCCGTCGCCCGGTGGCCGCTGTTCGGACGACTCTCCGAAGACGGCGTCCAGGGCCTCGCCCAGGGTGTCCTTGAAGACGGTCTCCTTGCCGTAGGAGACGCCGACCTTCTTCAGCAGCGGGTAGTTGGCGCTGCCACCGCGTGCGTAGACGGGCTCGATATAGAGGAAGCCGTTGTCCAGTGGCACGGTGAGCAGATTGCCGTACTCGATGTCGGAGTCGGTGCCTCTCAGGTTCCGGACGAACTCGGCGACCTCCGGATCACCGTTGAGCTCGCTCTGCACCTGTTGTGGACCGGGCACGTTGGCGGTGACCTTCAGCAGTCTTATCGTGCCGTAGTCCTTACTGTTGGCATCCGCGTCGATCGACATGAACGCCCCCAGGTTGGGACGCCCGTTGGGGGTGAAGGTCGTCGTCAGCGAGAACGTCTGCCCCTTCTGGTCGGGCATCCGCATGCTCAGGTAGTACGGCGGCACCGCGTTCCCGTCCTTGTGGGTCGGGTCCTCGGGCACCTGCCAGGCGTCACTGCCGCTGTAGAACTGCGTGGGGTCAGTGACGTGGTAGCGGGTCAGCAGCTCGCGCTGGACCTTGAACAGGTCCTGCGGATACCGCAGATGCTCCATCAGCTCGCCGCTGATCTTCTCCTTGGGCTCGACCGTGCCCGGGAACGCCTTCTCCCAGGTCTTCAGGACCGGGTCCTTGGAGTCCCACTCGTAGAGCTTGACCGTGCCGTCATAGGCGTCCACGGTCGCCTTGACCGAGTTGCGGATGTAGTTGACCTTGTTCTGCTGCGCGACCACCGAGCGGTCCCCGTCGCTCAGCGAGTCGGCCGTGCTGTCGCCCAGGGTCGTCCGCGAGGCGTACGGATAGCCGTTGGTCGTGGTGTAGGCGTCCACGATCCACTTGATCCGGCCATGGACCACGGCCGGATAGGCGTCACCGTCGATGGTCAGCCAGGGGGCGACCTTCTCGACGCGCTCCTTGGGGGTGCGGTTGTACAGGATCCGCGAACCGTCCCCGATCGCGCCCGAGTAGAGGATCTGGGGCTCGCCGAACGCCACCGCGTAGGCGGCGCGGTTGACCGGGTTGGAGAGGCTGACCCCGCTCTTGCCCTTGTAGCTGGTGGTCCGCTCGCCGTTCTTCTCGTAGTCGAGCTCCTTCTGGGGGCCGCCGACTATCGAGTACTGGTCGGTCTTCTCGCCGTAGTAGACCTGCTGCTTGTAGGTGCCGACACCGCCGCCGCTGGAGCCCTTGGTGGGCAGCCCGGACTCGGTGAAGTCCGGCGAGCCCGCCGGGTCCGCGTTGGGGTCGGTCGTGGTGCCCTTCGCCGCCACCATGCCGTAGCCGTGGGTGTAGGTGAAGTGGTCGTTGATCCAGTTCCGCTTGGGGATGCCGTTGAGGTTCAGCTCGCGGACACCGACGACGGTGTCCTGGTCCTTGCCGTCGGCGCCCTTGTAGCGGTCGACGTCGAGCGTCGAGGGGAACTGGTAGTACTTGCGCTCCTGCTGGAGCTGCTGGAAGGTCGGCGAAATGACGCTGGGGTCGATCAGCCGGTAACTGGCCGTCGTGTTGGCGTCCTTACGGAGCTTGTCGCCGCCGCCATCGCTGTCGTTCTTGCCGGAGTAGTCCGCCACCTTGGAGTCATCGATGCCGTACGCCTTGCGCGTGGCCTCGATGTTCTTCTGGATGTACGGCGCCTCCTTGGCCTGCTCGTTCGGCTGGACCTGGAACTTCTGCACGATCGCCGGGTAGAGCCCGCCGATCAGGATCGCCGACAGCACCATCAGCCCGAAGCCGATGACCGGCAGCTGCCAGGTGCGCCGCCACAGCGTGGCGAAGAAGAGCACCGCGCAGATCGCCGCGATGCAGAACAGGATCGTCTTGGCGGGCAGATAGGCGTTGGCGTCCACATAGCGCAGACCCGTCCAGTTGCCCGTCGCCTTGAAGTCGCTGGACTTCACCGCGAGGCCGTAGCGGTCCAGCCAGTACGCCACCGCCTTGAGCGCCACGAAGACACCCAGCAGCACCGACAGATGGCCGGTGGCCGCGGCGGTCGCGCGGGCGCCGGGGCTGGTGACCCGCAGGCCCCCGTAGAGGTAGTGCACCAGGGCGGCGGCGATCAGCGAGAGCACCGTGGCCGCGAAGCCGAAGCTCAGCAGGAAGCGGTACCAGGGCAGATCGAAGGCGTAGAAGGCCACGTCCTTGTGGAACTGCGGGTCCTTCTGGCCGAACGGCACCCCGTTGACCCACAGCAGCCAGATGCGCCACTGGCCGGCCGCCGAGGCGCCCGCGATCAGCCCCACCAGGGCGGTGACCGCGAGCAGCACCCACTTCTTGAACGGGGCGATGCCCATCCGGTAGCGGTCCAGGCTCTGCTGCTCCATGGACATCGCGCTCAGCGGCGGCCGCAGCCGGTGGGCCAGCCAGATGTTGATCCCGACGGCCGTGGCCATCAGCACGCCGAAGACGAAGAACAGCCCGATCTTCGTCTTCAGGGTGGTGCTGAAGACGGAAGAGTAATGAAGTGAGCGATACCAGAGCCAATCCGTCCAAAATCCGGCAAACATGACAAAGAGCATGGCCAGCACGGCCAGCACGCCCAAGGTCATGAGCAGGGTTCTGGCACGCCGGGACGGACGGCCGACTCTCACCCGCGGCCCCGTCGGGCCTCCGCCGCGGTCCGGCATCTGGAAAGCCAAGGTGCGCACCTCGAAGTTCGCTGTCGATTGAGGAACCCTGAACTCCAGGGCCCACCTGATGCAACTTACTCAGGCTTTACTCAGTTCCCGTTTCCGGGTCCGAACAGGGCACGATATGAACCATGTCCAACGCAACCCCCGGCAGCGGCCCGCTGACCTCGAATCCACTGACCCGAGCCGTACTCGAAATCGACGAGTACGCCTCGGGGCTCGGCTGGGACCAGCCCGCCCGGCTCTTCGCCCTTGTCGACACCGCCCGGCTGCGCACCGAGGAGCCCGGCCTCGCCGCTCAGCTCGGCCTTGACGAGGGCGGCGAGGAGATCGCCTCCCTGACCCCCATCGAGCAGGACGAGCTGCCCTCCGGCGCCCCGCTGGACGAGTTCCTCGCCACCATCGCCTGGCCGGACGCGGTGACCGGCTGCGCCCTGACCGTGGAGCGGCAGATGCTGCCGCCGTCCGCCGAGAGCTCCGTGCCCGAGGGCCTGGACGACGCGGCGCTGGCCAAGTGGGTCGCCGACCACCCGGACCGCCAGGAGGTCCGGATGACGGTGGCCGTGCTGCGGGAGGGCGCGCGTGAGTCGGCCCTGCGGCTGCGGGAGAAGGACTCCCCGACCGAGGTGCTCACCGGGGCCGGTCTGGTGCCCGGCCTGGCGGACGCGCTCGCCGCCACCTTCGCCACCGACTGACTCCAGCGACCCGACCCCGGAACGGGGGCGCCGCTCAGCCCGTCGCGCACTTCGGCAGACCGGCGGTGTCCCCCTTACGGATCTTCTCGAGCGCCGTAAGGGCGTCGTCGATCGTGTGCACCTTCACCAGCCGCAGCCCGCTCGGCACGTCCTTGGCGGCGGCCGCGCAGTTCTCCTTGGGCGTGAGGAAGTACCGGGCACCCGCCTCGCGCGCGCCGATCGTCTTCATCTCGATGCCGCCGATCGGGCCGACCGTGCCCTTGTCGTCGATCGTCCCGGTGCCCGCGATGAACTTCCCGCCGGTGAGATCGCCGGGCGAGAGCCGGTCCACGATCCCCAGCGCGAACATCAGACCCGCGCTGGGCCCGCCCACGTCCGCCAGCTTGATGTCGATCCGGAACGGGAAGGTGTAGTCGACCCCGGCCTGGATGCCCACGATGGCGCGGGCCGGGCCCTTGTCCGCCTTCGTGGTGGTGATCGAGACGCGCTCCTCGCCGGTGGGCTGCTTGCCGCTCTTCTCCGCCGCCGCCACGTTCTTGGCCGGGATGACCGAGAAGACCACCTTCTGGCCCGGCTTGTGCTTGGTGACGAGCTTGGCCACGTCATCGGGCTCGCGCACCGCCGTGCCGTCCACCGACTTGATCACATCGCCCGCGTGCAGCCTGCCCTGGGCCGGGGCGCCCTTCTGGACCGCGCCGACGATGACATGGGCGGTGACCGGCTTCTTCAGCGCCCGCAGCGCCGCGACCTTGGCGGACTCCTGGGACTGGGTGAACTCCTCGGCGTTCTGCTGGTCCACCTGGTCCGGGGTCTTGTCGTCCGGGTAGAGGGTGCTGTGCGGCACGACCACGTCATCGTGCGCCAGCCAGCCGTAGACGGCCTCCACGAGGTTCATCCGGTACTCGGAGCCGGTGACCCGGACCGTGGTCATGTTCAGATGCCCGCCGGTGGTCTCACAGCTCTTGCGGCCGGAAATCTGGAGCACGCACTCCCCGTTGTGCTCGCCCAGGGTGTTGTACGTCGGCCCCGGGGACATCTCCGCATACGGCACCGGGATCAGCACTCCTGCGCAGAGCAGCGCGATCAGCATCAGAAGGGAGGCGAGCATCGTCGCAGTGCGGCGTGGCATGGAACGACAGTACGGGACGCGTCCGTCAGTCCACCGTCGGGGCCGTCCGTACGAGGGGCGGCGCGGACGGGGCGGCGGCCTCAGGCCGCGGCGTCCGAATCGGAGGGCCGGCGCTCCATCGCTTCGCGGAAGCGGGCGTATCCGGCCAGCTCAGCTACGTCCCCCCCGGACTTCCGTTTACCGGCTCGGGCGGCTATGCCGGCGTATATCGCCGCGCCTATCGCCGCGAACAACGGAATCAGCAACCAGAGAAGCGCGGCCACAGCAGCCTCCCGACCCCTTGAAAAATCGCGGTTCAGGACCGCGACTGACAGATGAGCAGATTAATCCTCTGCCAGGTCAACGCTTACGGCAGGGTGGGGGTTACGCAAGCGGAGTACACCCTTCCGTGCCCCATGCGCATCCGCATTCCCGCTACGCGCCCACCCATTCCTCAGTCCCGTCCGCGAACGTCTGGTGCTTCCAGATCGGGACCTCGCTCTTGAGATCGTCGATCAGCCGGCGGCAGGCCGCGAACGCCTCCGCGCGGTGGGGGCAGGAGACGGCCACCACGACGGCCAGATCGCCGATCACCAGATCGCCCACCCGGTGCACGGCGGCCAGCGCGCGCACCGGGAAGTCGGCCACGACCTTCTCGGCCACCCGGCGCAGCTCGGCCTCGGCGGTCGGGTGCGCGGAGTAGCCGAGGGCGCCGACCTCCGCGCCTCCGTCGTGGTTGCGCACGGTGCCGACGAACAGCGCCGTACCGCCCGCCGCGGCATCCCCCACCGCCCCGAACACCTCGTCCACGGACAGGGGCGTGTCACGGACGGCGAGCAGCCGGATGGGATGGGCGGCCGCGAGCTCGCCGGGATGATCGTACGAATGTGCCATGTCGTCCATCGTGCCGTACCGTCCCGCCCTCGGGGAATCTGTGGAGCCACTGGACTACCGGATCCCGGAAACCACCTTCCGGGGACCGCTTGTCTCAGGCTCGGCGACGCGCCTTACGGGCGCGGCGCACGATCGCCGCGGTGCCCACCAGGGCCACGGTCGCGCCCGCGGCGCCGAGCGTCGTGGCGTCCTTACGGCCGAGACGCCGCCCCGCGACCGTATGGCGGCCGGCGACCTCCTCCAGCAGCTCCGCCAGGACCTCCTCGTTGGTCCAGCGGGGCCGCCAGCCCGCCGCGTGCAGCCTGCTGCCGCTGACCGCCCAGGGGTGCATCGTGTACGCGAGATCGCCCGCCGGGGACGGCGTCAGACCGAGCCGGTGCAGCCGGGAGGCGGCGCCCAGGGCGACCGCCGAGGGCAGCTCCATGCGCCGGATCCCGGACAGCTCCTCGACCTCCTCCTGCTCCAGCCAGCCCTCGCACCCGACCGCCAGCTCGCCCTCGACCTTCTCCAGGGCGGCGTACTCCAGCGCGCCGACCAAGTCCTCCACATGGCAGAACTGCCAGGTGGGACGGGATCCGGCGACGACCAGCAGCCGCGGTGACTCGAAGTAGCGGGTGAGCGCGGTGTCCGTGCCGCCGACCAGGAGCGCAGGGCGCACCACGGTCACGTTCAGCCCCGGATGCGCCCGGGGCGCGCGCTCCCCGAGCCGCTCGATCTCCAGGAGGTCGCCGACGCCGGTGGCCTCGGCGGTCGCCCGCAGCTCCGCGTCCTCGGCCAGCGGCACGGCGTTGTCGGGGAGCGCCCCGTAGACCATCGCCGAGGTGCACAGCACCACTCGGCGCACCCCGGCCGCGGCGGCGGCCGTCAGGACGGTCTGGGTGCCGCGCACGTTGTAGGCGGTGCGGGCGGCGGCGTCGGTGCCCAGATCCAGGTCGACGGCGAGGTGGACCACCACGTCGGCGCCGCGCAGCTTCTCGGCGATGGCCGGATCGCGGACGTCCAGCACATGCCACTGCGCCTCGGTCACCTCACCGCGGCGCTCGTCGATGGCCAGGACCTGCTTGACCTCTTCGGACTCCGCGAGCCGCTGCGTGAGCAGGGCACCTGGGCCCGAGGCGGCACCGGTCACCGCCACGACGGGTCGTCGTGCGGTGCGGGCCGTATCGTTTCGCGCAGCGCGAACTTCTCGGTCTGGGGAACTCACCGGGCGTCTCCAGCGGTTGTCTTCAGTACGCAGCGCATGCACGCATACGTACCAGGTGACGTCCATCCTGCCGCAGGGCGGCGATCAGCGAAGCACCGAGCCCGGAAACCGGCGAGGTGTCTAGGCTGGGTGGTGATGTCGGGCATCCGCCACCGGCCCGGGGCCGGTGGCCCAACGAGCCGAGGAAACCCGTGAGTGACTCCCCATTCGGATTCGGCCTTCCGCCGGAGGAGCCGGAGGACGGCGACGACGGCAAGAAGAAGGGCGGCCAGGGCGGCGAGCAGGGCCCCGCGAATCCCTTCGGGTTCGGCGGCGGACCCGGCGGAGCGGGCGGCGCGGAGAATCCGTTCGCCGCGATGTTCGGTTCGCTGAACCCGGGCGACCTGGGCGCCGCCTTCCAGCAGCTCGGGCAGATGCTCTCCTACGAGGGCGGCCCGGTGAACTGGGACATGGCCAAGGACATCGCCCGCCAGACCGTCGCGCGCGGCACCGCCGACGGCAGCAAGGACGAGAGCGTCGGCCCGGCCGACCGCGCCGCGGTCCAGGAGGCCGTGCGGCTCGCGGACCTGTGGCTGGACGGCGTCACCTCGCTGCCCTCGGGCTCGGGTACCGCGGTGGCCTGGAGCCGCGCCGAATGGGTCGAGGCGACCCTGCCGGTGTGGAAGGACCTGGTGGACCCGGTGGCCGAGCGCGTCGGCGCCGCCATGGGCGATGTGCTGCCCGAGGAGATGCAGGCCATGGCCGGCCCGCTGCTCGGCATGATGCGCTCGATGGGCGGCGCCATGTTCGGCACCCAGATCGGGCAGGCGCTGGGCGTGCTGGCCGGTGAGGTGGTCGGCTCGACCGACATCGGGCTGCCGCTCGGCCCGGCGGGCAAGGCGGCCCTGCTGCCGGTCAACATCGCGGCGCTCGGTTCCGGCCTCGGCGTGCCCAAGGAGGAGGTCCGGCTGTATCTGGCGCTGCGCGAGGCGGCCCACCAGCGGCTGTTCGCCCATGTGCCGTGGCTGCGCTCGCACCTCTTCGGCGCGGTCGAGGGGTACGCCCGCGGCATCAAGGTCGACACCGCCAAGCTGGAGGACGCGGTCGGCCAGCTCGACCCGACCCACCCCGAGCAGTTGCAGGAAGCGCTCCAGCAGGGCATGTTCCAGCCCGAGGACACCCCCGAGCAGAAGGCCGCGCTGGCGCGTCTGGAGACCGCTCTGGCGCTGGTGGAGGGCTGGGTGGACGCGGTGGTGCACGCCGCCGCCAAGCCGCATCTGCCGTCCGCCGACGCCCTGCGCGAGACGCTGCGGCGGCGCCGGGCGAGCGGCGGCCCCGCCGAGCAGACCTTCGCCACCCTCATCGGCCTGGAGCTGCGGCCGCGCCGGCTGCGGGACGCCTCCCGGCTGTGGGCCTCCCTCACCGACGCCCGCGGCCTGGAGGGGCGCGACGGTCTCTGGGCGCACCCGGACATGCTGCCGACGGCGCAGGACCTCGACGACCCGGACGGCTTCGTCCACCGCGAGCAGCTGGACTTCTCCGAGCTGGACAAGATGCTCGGCGAGGCGGCGGGCGGCGATGAGGACCGTAAGGGCGGCTCCGAGGGTCCCGACCTCCGTAAGGGCCGCGAGGGCGGCGAGGACGACCGCGAGGGCGGCGACCGGGGCGACGGCGAGAAGTGAGTCTGCACCAGGACGCGGCGCGGGTGCTCGTCGAGTGGCCCGCGCCCGATGCCGCCCAGGAGCGGCTGCGGCGGCTGTACGGCGACCATCTGGCCGCGTATCCGGACGGCATGTGGAAGGCGTGCGGGGACGGTCACATCACGGCGAGCGCGCTGGTGATCGACCCGGACCGGGAGCAGGTGCTGCTCACCCTGCACCGGAAGCTGCGGATGTGGCTCCAGATGGGCGGCCACTGCGAGCCGGACGACGCCACGCTCGCGGGCGCGGCGCTGCGCGAGGCCACCGAGGAGTCCGGGATCGCGGGGCTGACGCTGCTGCCGGGCGGCCCGGTGCGGCTCGACCGGCACCAGACCCCCTGTGCCTGGCACCTCGACGTCCAGTACGCGGCGGTGGCGCCCCGGGGCGCGGTGGCGGCGATCAGCGACGAGTCGCTGGATCTGCGCTGGTTCGGCTACGACGAGGTGGCAGACGTGGCCGACGAGTCGGTGCGCCACCTGGTGACGCGCACCCGCGCGCTGCTCTGAGGAGCGCGCGGGGCCGCGCTGAGGAGCACGCTGGAATCCTGGAATCGAGGAGCCCGCGGGAATGCGGGACGGCCGCGGACCCGAGGGGTCCGCGGCCGCCGTGCTCCATCAGCGGTGACCTCGGTCAGTTGCTGAAGATGTTGCCCTGGTTCTGACCGCGGGCGCCCTGCTGGCCCATGCCGAACTGCGCGGCCATGCCGCCCCCGACCACCGCGTTCTGCGGCGGGAGCAGCTCGCTGGGCTGCACCAGGGCGTAACCCTGGCCGAGGAAGCTGAGCTCCCAGCCCTCGCCGGTGTTGCCGCGCCGCCGCCAGACGCCCGAGGAGTGCGTCTGCGCCTGCATCTGGACCCGCAGCGAGCTGGACCAGGCGACGATGGCGTCCGCGTCGGCGTTGACGTACTTGTCCGGGGTGACCTGGAGCAGCAGCGGCTGCCCCGAGGTCATCAGCGCGACCTTGCCCTGGCCGGAGATGTTGAGGTTGTACTTGCCGGATCCGGAGATCCCGAACTGGCTGTCCACCGCGATCGACTCCCAGTGCAGCGTGGAGTCCAGCGCGAGCACATAGGAGCTGTCGACGGTCAGCCCGTCGCGATCCACGTCCATCACATGGATGTGCTGGGCGAGGTTGGCGAGGTAGACCGTGCCCTGCCCGGAGCAGCGCATCAGGTCCAGGCCCTCACCGGTGCGGGCCCGCGCCCTGTGCTGCCCGGGCGTCTGGTACTCACCGTCGAACTCGATGAGCCCCTGATAGGCGACCATGCTGCCCTTACGGGCGAGCACATCCTCATGGCCGCTCAGGGCGACCCGCAGCAGATGCGGGTTCTGGAGTGCGTAACGGTCCTGCGTCTGGGCCTCGGTGAAGGCGAAAAGCGGGCTCTGCATCTGGTGTCCCTCCCCCTCAGCCCCGGACCCGGAGCCGGTCGGTGCTGTCCTCACTGGGCTGTACGACGACGAAGCCCTGCCCGGAGAAGCCGAGCTGATACGCCTCGCCGCTGCCCCGGCCGATCAGGGACGACGCCTTGAAGCTGCGCTTGCCCTTCACCTTGAGCCCGGAGGACCAGGCCACGAGCGCGTCCGGGTCCACATAGGTCTCGTCCTCGCCGCGGCCGCAGTCGACCACGATGGGGGTGCCGCGGGAGGTCAGGGCGACCCAGCCGGTGCCGGAGACGCCCACGTTGAACAGGCCCTGCCCGGCGAACTTGGCGATGCCCTTGACGCGTTCGACGCCCCACTGGAGGTGCGCGTCGAAGGCGAGGAGGTTGGTGCCGTTGACCGAGAGCGAGTCGCCGTTGAGGTTGAGGCAGACCACGTTGGCCCCGTAGTCGGCGAGGTAGAGCAGCCCGTCGCCGCTGCACCGCATCAGGGGGGCGCCCTCGCCGGTCAGCCACTGGGAGGCCATCTGCCGTACGGCGGGCGGGTTGGGCTCGTACTGGACGAAACCCTCGTACGCCACCATCGAGCCGGTGCGGGCGAAGAGGTCCTGGCCGCTCTGCATGGCGACCTTGAGCATGCTGGCGCCGTGGTTCTCCATGCGGGCGGCGATCGGGGCGGGTGCGAAGCCCGAGATCATTTGCTGGTCCATATCGGGCTCCCTCAGACCTCGTAGGGCTGGACGACGATGAAGTTACCGGGCGCGCCACGGAACTGGAGGTTCACGGTCTCCCCGCTGTGGCCGGGGTAGGCGCTGCGGCGCAGCCGCACCTGGCTGGAGATGATCACCTGGGCTCCGGCGGACCACGCCACGATGGCGTTGCTGTCGGCGAAGGTGGTCGGGGTGACCGGGAGGACGACCGGCGTGCCCTCGGTCTTCACCACGACGGTCCCGGTGCCCTGGAACTGCATGGTGAACAGCGCGCCGCCGGGGATGCCGTGGCCCTCGATCCGGCGCACCTCGTGGTGCAGCGACTCGTCGAAGGCGAGCACGTTCTCGGCGGAGACGCAGATGGCGTCGCCCTGGAGTTCGATCGGGTGGAGCTCGGCGGCGTTCTCGGCGAGGAAGACCTGGCCCTGGCCGGTGCAGCGCATCAGCTGCATCTCCTGGCCGGTCGCGTTACCGACGATCCGGCCGCGGAAACCGGCGCCCTTGTAGCTGAAGTCGACCTTGCCCTGGTAAAGCACCATCGTGCCCTGGCGGGCGAGCACGGGCTGGCCGCCGACGCCGAGGTCGACCCGCATCAGCCGGGGGTTCTGCGGCGTCCAGCGCTGGCCGGTGGGCGCCTCGCGGTACTTGGAGAGCGCGGCCTGGAGCCCGGGCGCGCCACCGCCCTGAGGGACGCCGCCCATGGGCTGCGGCTGACCATAAGGAGCGGGCTGGCCCGGCTGACCGGGCTGACCGGGCTGACCGGGCTGACCGGGCTGACCGGGGTAGGGCTGGGCGGGCGGCTGGCCGTACGGGGCGGGCGGGGGCGGGGCCTGGCCCGGCTGCTGGCCGAACGGGGGCTGCTGGCCCGGGAACTGGCCCGGCGGCGGGGGCGGCGGTACCTGCCCTGGGGGCGGCACCTGGCCGGGAGGCGGCACCTGGCCGGGAGGCGCGATGGGCGCGGCGATGGTGGGGGCGCCGTGCATCTGCGGGGTGCCGGGGGCGGGCGGCTGAACGCCTTGCGGGGGCGTGCCCTGGGGCGTACCCGGAGGCGGCGTTCCCTGGGGTGGCGTTCCTTGGGGAGCGCCGAAGGCCGGGGCGGGCTGCGGTGCGGGCGGGGCGGGAGCCGGAGGGGCCGACGGGGCGGGGGCTCCGGCCGGGGGTGCGAAGCCCGGTGCGGGGGCGGCCTGTCCCGGCGGCGCGAAACCGGGCGTGGCGCCCTGGGCGGGCGCGGGGGCGGGCTCTTCCTCGGCCACCTCACCGCCGAAGTTCTTGAGCAGCGCCTCCAGTCCCCCGTCGAAGCCCTGTCCGACGGCGGCGAACCGCCAGACGTCCTTGAGGTAGAAGTCGCCCAGCATCACCGCGCGTTCGGTGCTGAACTCCGAGCCGGTGAAGGAGTACCGGGCCACCTCCTCGCCGCCCGCGACGATCCGCAGGTAGCCGGGGCCGACCTGTGACATCTGCCCGGCGCCGTCGATGGTCGCGGTGAAGGAGAGCTTCTGGATGGCGGCCGGCACGCTGTCGAGCGTGACGCGGAACGAGTCCGTGTCACCGGCCTGCGGCCCGAGCTGCTGTATCGCTTCTTCAGGGGACTTCGGCTGGTTGAAGAAGATGAAGTAGCGGTCGTCGGACAGCCGCTCGTTCGCGTCGAGACCGAAACAGCTGATGTCGAAGCTCAGGCCGGGTCCGGCGATCTGCACCCCGACGTACAGATCCCTCCCGGCCGTCAGATCACTGATCCTGGCCTTGTGGCCGCGCTGGAATTCCCTGGCCATACGTTAGGACCGTCCCCCATCGCCGTACCGGTGTGTGCGTTGCGCGCCAGGCTAGCCGCTGCCGCCGACTATGAGCGACGCCGGGAACCGGGATGTGGTTCCCGCACGGCCCGGGGGCTCGCGGAGGCTGCTCCCTCACCGCTCGGGCACGGTCGCCTTACGGCTGGTCGTCCGGGGGGCCGGAGAGGTGCGGCAACCGCGCGGCGGCGACCACCCCTTCGAGATAGCCCCGCGCCCGCTCGGTCCGCGGATACGCCTCCAGGAGCTGCCAGAAGCGGCGGCCGTGCCCCGGCACCAGCAGATGGGCCAGCTCGTGGAGGAGCACATAGTCCACGACGTACTCCGGCATGCCCTGGAGCCGGTGCGAGAGCCGGATGCTGCCCTCGGCCGGGGTGCACGACCCCCAGCGGGTGTTCTGATTGGTGACCCAGCGGACGGAGTCGGGCCGGGCCCGCCCGCCCAGGTACTGACCGGAGAGCCACTCGGCGCGGGCGGCCAGCTCCGCGTCGCCCAGCATCCGCTTGCTCTCCTGGGCCGCCAGCTTCTCCAGCATGACCCTCACCCAGCGCTGCTCCTCCGCCTCGGACATCCGGGCGGGGATGAGGACGACGGTGCGGTCGCCCTCGCGATAGGCGGAGACCGTCCTGCGCCGCCGGGTGCTCCGGCGGACCTCGACCGCATTCGCGTCGGAGCCTCGGCTCTGCGTCGGGCTCGGGACGGTGCTCGGTGCGCTCGCGGCGCTGCGGGAGACGTTCTGCCCCGCGGTGCGAGGGGGCGGGTCGGCGGACACGCCCCGACGTTACCCGCTGGCAGCCGGGGAAGTCCCGCGCCGCCAATGGTTGTGGACCGAACCACTCCACGGTGTGCACGACTTGTACGACCGGCGTTCGTACGACTTATTCCACTGCCTGTGGATAACGCGCTGCGGGGTCCGGGCGCCGGGCCGCATGCTGAAGGCGGTTCAACGGACAGCACATCGACGGCACGACAACGGCACACATCAAACGGGAACAGCACATCAAACGGGGGAGGGAACGGCGATGCATCCGATGCTCAAGCCCGCGCTGCGGCGCGGCTGGCGGAGCCGGGACACGGTGCAGTTCGGGGTGGCCCGGGCGCATGCGGTGGTGATGGGGCCGGTGGACACGGCCACGGGCAGCTTTCTGGAGCTGCTGGACGGCACCCGCGGTCTGCCGCTGCTGCGGCAGGAGGCCCGCGCCATCGGGCTGCCGGAGGGGCGGGCCGACGCACTGGTGGACCGGCTGGCGGCGGCCGGTCTGCTGGACGAGCCGAGGGACGGCGGCGAGCCCGCCGCGGCCCTGGACCGGCTGCGGCCCGACGCGGGGGCGCTGTCGGTGCTGCACCCCGAGCCCGGAGCGGCGGCGCGGCTGCTCGCCGCGCGGCGGGCGATGCGGGTTCAGGTGCGGGGCGCGGGGCGGGTCGGGGCGGCGGTCGCGGCCGCGCTGTCGGGCTCGGGAATCGGCCGGGTCGATGTAGTGGACGGCGGCTGTGTCGAGCCCTGGGATGTGGCTCCCGGAGGGCTGTCGGCCGAGCAGATCGGGGAGCGCCGGGATCTGGCCGCGCGCCGGGTGGTGCGTCAGGCCGCGCCCGCTCCGCTCCCCCGCCGGTCGGCGCGGCTGCGGACCTCCGCGCCGGAGCGCGCCCCTTCACGGGAGAAGGTCCCCTCAGGAGGGCGGACCGCCTCGGGAAAGCGGGCTGCCCCCTCGGGAGAGCGGACCGCCTCGGCCCAGCCCGGGCTGGCGCTGGTGGTGATCGCCCCGCGTGACGGCCTCGCGGCGTACGCACCGGATCCCGAGCAGACCCGGCCGCTGCTCGCCTCCGGCACCCCCCATCTCTATACGGGAGTCATCGAGGCCACGGGGGTGGTGGGCCCCCTGGTGGTGCCGGGGATCACGCCCTGCGCGGGCTGCGCCGCGGCGGGCCGCGCCGAGCGGGAGCCGGTCTGGCCGCGGATGCTCGCGCAGTGGCGGTCCGGGCGCCGGCGCACCGCCCCGGCCTGTGACACGGCGCTGGCGATGGTGGTGGCGGGGCTCACCGCGGTCCAGGCGCTGGCCTTCCTCGACGGCCGCCCCTCCGGAGGCGCCGGAGTCCGGTGGGAGCTGGCGCTTCCCTCCCTCGTCTGGGAGGCGCGCCCGATCGAAGCACATCCCGGATGCGGCTGTGGAGCGGCCGGGGAGGAGGATGCCGTATATGCCTCGGCCGTAGAGGCACCGCACGCGACAATGTCCGGGTGACCCACGTCCGCGGAGTGGGCACGGGGGCCCGGAGGCCACCTTCCGGGATGGCACGGCTGTAGTTGGAGGGGCGCATGACCGATCTGCCGCGCAAGGCGATCACCCGTACCGCCAAACTGGCGGCGCTGCCCTTGGGATTCGCGGGGCGCGCCACATGGGGGCTCGGGAAGCGGATAGGGGGACGGCCGGCGGAGATCGTCGCACGCGAGGTGCAGCAGCGCACCGCGGAGCAGATGTTCAAGGTCCTCGGCGAGCTCAAGGGCGGGGCCATGAAGCTCGGGCAGGCCATGTCGGTCTTCGAGTCGGCGCTGCCCGAGGAGATAGCCAGGCCCTACCGGGCGGCCCTGACCAAGCTCCAGGAAGCGGCCCCTCCCATGCCCAGCCGCACGGTCCACGCGGCGCTTGAGGAGCGGCTGGGCCCGGACTGGCCGGAGCTGTTCCAGGAGTTCGAGGACAAGCCGGCGGCGGCCGCCTCGATCGGGCAGGTGCACCGGGCGGTCTGGCACGACGGGCGCACGGTGGCGGTCAAGGTGCAGTATCCCGGGGCGGGCGAGGCGCTGCTGTCCGACCTCAACCAACTGAGCCGGTTCGCCCGGGTGCTGGGGCCGCTGGTGCCGGGGCTGGACGTCAAGCCGCTGATAGCGGAGTTGCGCGAGCGGGTCGCCGAGGAGCTGGACTACGAGCTGGAGGCGGCGTCCCAGCGGATCCATGCGGAGGAGTACGCACGGGACACGGAGATCGTGGTGCCCGAGGTGGTGCACCAGAGCGATCAGATACTGATCACCGAATGGCTGGAGGGGGTGCCGCTCTCCGAGGTAATAGCCGACGGCACACAGGAGGAGCGGGACCGTGCCGGGCAGCTGCTGGCCCGCTTTCTCTTCTCGGGGGCGTCCCGCACCGGGCTGCTGCACGCCGATCCCCATCCCGGGAACTTCCGGCTGCTGACCGGTGACGCCCCGGACGGGCCGCCGGAGCGGTGGAAGCTGGGCGTCCTGGACTTCGGTTCGGTGGACCGGCTCCCCGGCGGGCTTCCGGAGCCCATCGGCATCGCGCTGCGCATGGCGCTGGTGGGCGACGCGGCGGGGGTCTATGACCTGATGCGCGGAGAGGGGTTCGTCAAGCCGACGATCGAGCTCGACCCGGATGATCTGCTGGACTTCCTGCTGCCGATGCTCGAACCGGCCCAGGTCGACGCGTTCGTCTTCGACCGGCAGTGGCTGCGCAGCCAGGCGGCGCGGATGGCCGACCGCCACTCCCCCGTCTATGAGCTGGGCAATCAGCTGAATCTGCCGCCCGCCTATCTGCTGATTCACCGGGTGACCCTGAGCACCATCGGGGTGCTGTGCCAGCTGGGTGCCACGGTGCGGATGCGGGATGAGCTCGAGGCATGGGTCCCCGGCTTCGCCGCGGACCCGGAGTCCGAGGACCGCGCCGAAGCAGACGCCGAAGAAGGCCCCGCGGCAGACGCCGGGGAAGAGGCCGCGGACGGCGCCGAGGAGGAGCCCGAGGCCGCGGAGACCTCTGCCTGAACTCGGAGACCTCGGCCTGAGCGCGGAGATTTCGGCCTGAGCGCGGGCGCCTTGGCCTGAACTCGGGCGTCTTGGGACAGCCGAAGGGCCGGTCCGATGGGACCGGCCCCCCGTGGTCACGCGATGGGTCGGCGTAGGACCCGTCGGTGTGTGTTGGTTTACTGCATGACCGCCATGGCCAGGGCGCGGCGGGCGCGGAGCGAGGCACGCTCCGCGCGCCGCTGCATCCGGCGGGCGGCCGCGAGCCGAACGGCCTGCCGTTCGGACTCGGCCTCCTGAAGGCGGTCATGCATATGCGCACGTGCCAGGGCTTCTTGCATGAGTTGCATTTCTCGGTTCCTGTTCTGGCGCGCCTCGGGCGCACCGGAGGTATCGGGTGCGGGGGTTTCGGAGACCGGTGGGGTCATCGTCGGAACCTGCTTCATGGGGTCGTGCGTCGCTGGGCGATCGATGGTGCCGATGGTGCTCATGCCGCGACCGGGTTCTTACGCGGGCGACCACGCGGCCGCTTGCGGGCCACCACGACGCCCTGGACGAAGAGCTCGCCGCCCCAGACGCCCCAGGGCTCCCGGCGGTCCTTGGCACCGGCGAGGCATGCCTCCCGCAGCGGGCAGGTCTGGCACAGCGACTTCGCGTACTCGACGTCGGCCGGGGACTCGGCGAAGAAGACCTCCGGGTCGTACGAGCGGCACGGAACGGCTACACCCAGGTTCTCGATGGCGTCATCGAGTTCGGTGAGGGCGGTGAGCGGGGTCAAGGAGTCCTCCGAGGAGTCAGGCGGGCGGTTCAGGTCGGTCGATGCGGACGGGGCGTGTGCGTTGAGTTGCACGGTGTGTGTTCCTCGTCTCTTCGGTCCGGCTGGTGGCCGGGCTCTGGCAAATCAAAAGGGCCGCGGATCCCGGTGTGGGTTCCGCGGCCCTGGAAGGTGCCGACCTGATCCTGGATCAGGCTGGATAACTCCAGGGTTCGAGCCTGCGGAAGGCCCACGTCTTGTGGTGCTGCTGCGTCGTCCGGGATTCGGCACCATTGGCCGCAAAGGCATAGGCCTTTGCCTGTGCCGCTGCTGCTACCGCAGGTGCCTGGATCGGTCGCTCGCTGAGACGCGCCTCATTGGCGCCGGGCATACCGGTGCCAGGGAGTGCGGAGCCGAGCAGGCATGTGGCGACGACCGACCGATCGGCCTTTTTGATGGTGTTGATGTAGCTGATCACTGGTCTTCGCCTCCTCTCGGCGTCTCAGGGACCGGTCCGAAACCAGTCCGGGTGTTCAAGTACAACACGGAATCCTCGGCTCCTGGAAGGGCCGTTGTGCTCCGTGCTCGGAAGGCTATGGGTATGCCCTCCACGCGCGCAAACTATTTTTCCGTCGAGTTTTGCCAAGGGTCACCCGAATGGCTTCACCCGGCATCGCCGTCGCCCTCGTCGTCGAGTGCGGAGGGCAGTTCCCGGCCCGCGCACAGCGCGAGAACATCGGCCCCGAACCGGTCCAGCTTGCGCCTTCCCACACCGGAGATGCGGGCGAGCTCCGGTTCGGTTCCCGGAACGGCCTCGGCGATCGCGAGCAGTGTCTTGTCGGTGAACACGCAGTACGCCGGCTGCCCCAGCTGCCCCGCCTGCTCCGCCCGCCAGTCGCGCAGCCGCTCATAGAGCGCCTCGTCCAGCTCGGACGGGCAGCCCTCGCAGCGCATCAGCTTCATCTCGCCCGCGTCGGTCAGCGCCCGGCCGCACACCCGGCAGTGGACCGGGCCGCGCCGCCTGCGCACCCCGCCGCCCCCGCCCGGGGCCGCCGCCCCGCGCTCGATCCCGCCGCCCCCGCCCGGGGTGCGGGCGGCGGCGGCCTGGGAGCCGGGCCGCAGCCCGTTGAGAAAGCGGGTGGGTCGGCGGGAGGCCCGGCCGCCCGGAGCCCGCGAGAGCGCCCAGGACAGCGTCAGATGACGCCGGGCACGGGTGACCCCCACATAGAGCAGCCGGCGCTCCTCCTCGATCTGCTGCTCCGTCTTGGCGTAGGTGATCGGCATCATTCCCTCGGTGAGACCCACCAGGAAGACGGCGTCCCATTCGAGGCCCTTGGCCGCGTGGAGTGAGGCGAGGGTCACACCCTCGACGGTCGGGGCGTGCTGGGCCGCCGCCCGCTCATCGAGCTCCGCCACCAGATCGGAGAGCGTGGCCCCGGGGCGGCTCGCCGCGAAGTCCTCGGCGAGCCGCACCAGGGCGGCCAGGGACTCCCAGCGGTCGCGCACCGCGCCCGAGCCCGCCGGGGGCTCGGGCGTCCAGCCACGAGTGGTCAGCACGGCCCGCACCTGGGATGGGATATCGGCGTCCGCCAGCGCCGGATCGGCGCTTCCCCCACGGGCCGCGCCGCGCAGCAGCAGCCCCGCCTCGCGCACCTCGGGCCGCTCGAAGAACCGCTCGGCGCCGCGCAGCTGATAGGGCACCTGGGCATCGGCCAGCGCCTGCTCATAGAGCTCCGACTGGGCGTTGACCCGGTACAGGACCGCGATCTGGCTCGCCGGGATCCCGCCGCCCCCCTGCTCGACCGGGGTGATCAGCTCACGGATCCGGCGGGCGGTGCCCTCGGCCTCGGCCGGCTCGTCCGCATAGGCGGCGTAGGCCGGGTCGGGGCCGGCCTCCCGCTGGGAGACCAGCTCCAGCCGGTGCTCGGCGGCCCGGCCGCGGGCCTGGGACAGCAGCCCGTTGGCCAGGTGGACCACCTGGGGGGTCGAGCGGTAGTCCCGGATCAGCTTGACCACGGTGGCCCGGGGGTGGCGGGTGCGGAAGTTCAGCAGATGGTCGGGGGTGGCGCCGGTGAAAGAGTAGATGGTCTGGCTGGCGTCGCCGACCACACAGAGGCTGTCCCGCTCGCCCAGCCACAGATCCAGCAGCCGCTGCTGGAGCGGGCTGACGTCCTGGTACTCGTCGACCACGAAGTGCTGGTATTGACGGCGCACCTGATCGGCGATGTCCGGCCGCTCCTGGAGCACACCGACCGTGAGGAGCAGCACATCCTCGAAGTCGATGACGCCGCGGTCGCGCTTCAACTGCTCATAGGTGGCGTAGATCCGGCTGATCTCGGCGGCGTCCCGGGGGGCCTCGCGGCCGGACTTGGCGGCCACGGCCGGATAGTCCTCGGGCACGGTCTGGGTGACCTTCGACCATTCGATCTCGCCGGTCACATCCCGCAGCTCATTGCGGTCCAGCCGGACCCGGCACCGGGCCGCGGCCTCGGCCACGAGCTGCACCTTGCGCTCGACCAGCCGCGGCACCTCACCGCCGACCGCCTTGGGCCAGAAGTACTGGAGCTGGCGCAGGGCCGCCGAGTGGAAGGTGCGCGCCTGCACCCCGCCCGCGCCGAGCTGCCGCAACCGGCCGCGCATCTCCCCCGCCGCGCGGTTGGTGAAGGTGACGGCCAGCACACTGGCCGGCTGGAGTATCCCCGCGCGCACCCCATAGGCGATCCGGTGGGTGATGGCGCGGGTCTTGCCGGTGCCGGCCCCGGCCAGCACGCACACCGCGCCGTGCAGGGACGTCGCCACCTCGCGCTGCTCGGGGTCGAGTCCCTCGAGCACCGCGTCGGCGTCACGCGGCGTGGCCGCGTAGGCACCCGGCGTGGAGCCCTGCGGGAACAGAGTGGAGGACGTTGCTGCTGTCACCCCGCCATGCTGCCAGGTCCCCTGAGACGCCCGATGCCGGTTGTCCACAGCCGTGGCCCTCCGGTCATATGAATCCGGGAATGACCGGCGGAGGGTGTGCGTTCACCTTCTGCCCACCCACCGCGAACCCGAGGAGAGCGAAGACCGATGTCCGGCACTGTGACGATGTACAGCACCACCTGGTGCGGCTACTGCCGACGCCTGAAGGGGCAGATGGACCGCGAGGGCATCGCCTACACCGAGATCAACATCGAGCAGGACCCGGAGTCCGCGGCCTTCGTCGAGAAGGCGAACGGTGGCAACCAGACCGTGCCGACCGTTCTCTTCCCCGATGGTTCGACCCTGACCAACCCGTCGCTGGCGCAGGTCAAGGCCAAGGTCGGGGCCTGACTCAGCCCCGCGGCAGCGGCTCGCCGTACCAGAGCTCGATCAGCCGGGCCGCGATCGAGATTCCGGAGGGAGGCAGGACCTCCCCGGACTCGATCGCGGCCCGCAGGTCGTCCCGGGAGAACCAGCGCGCCTCGTGGATCTCCTCCCCGTCCACCTGGATCCGGGAGGACGTGGCCCGGGCCATGAAGCCGAGCATCAGGCTGGACGGGAACGGCCACGGCTGGCTGGCCACGTACTCGACCTCGCCGACCGTGACGCCCGCCTCCTCCGCCACCTCGCGGACCACGGCCTGCTCGATCGACTCGCCCGGCTCCACGAAGCCCGCCAGCGTCGAGAAGCGCCCCTCCGGCCAGTGCACCTGGCGCCCCAGCAGCGCCCGGTCCTGATCGTCCTTCACCAGCATGATCACGGCGGGGTCGGTGCGTGGGTAGTGCTCGGCCCCGCACGCCGGGCAGCGGCGGATATGGCCCGCCGCCGCGATCACCGTGCGCTGACCGCAGCGTGAGCAGAAGCGGTGCAGCCGCTGCCAGTTCTCCAGCGCGACCGCGTGCACCAGCAGCCCCGCGTCGCGCTCGGACAGCAGCGCGCCCGCCTCGCGCAGCCCGGCGGGGCGTGCCGACTGGTCCATCCGCCCCGGCAGGGAGTCCTTCTGGAGCGCGAAGTAGCGCACGCCCTCCTCGTCGGTGCCCAGGAAGTAGCGGTGGTTCTCGGTGGGCGGGGCCTCGAAGGACGGGGTCATGACGAGTTCGGTGCGGCCGTCCGGGGCGTCGTCGACCAGGGCCTGGCCGCCGGAGACCACGAAGACACGCGTCGTCGGGTGGCTCCACGCGGCGGCCAGCCACGCCTCGTCCAAGCGGTGGTGCGCGGAGCGGTCGATGCCGCTCGGCGCGCTGAGCGTGATCGGCCGGTCGGTGGCGTGGTCGGTCGAGGTGGTCACGGCTGCTTCCAACTCCCCCAGAGCAATGGGTGGTTCACATAACAGAGCAAGCTAATTCCGTCCATTCTCGGCGAGATCGGCCCAGAGGTGGGCGGCCGTCTCGGCGCCCTTCATGAGCAGGCCGAGTTCGACCTTCTCGTTGGGTGCGTGCCAGCCGTCGGACGGCACCGAGATGCCCAGGAAGAGCACCGGAGCGCCGAGGATGTCCTGGAGATCGGCGGCGGGGCCCGATCCGCCCTCGCGGGTGAAGCGGACCTCCTGTCCGAAGACGCGCCCCATGGCGCGGACGAGCGACTGGAGCGCGGGGTGGTCCAGTGGGGTCAGACAGGGGCGGGTGGCGCCCCAAAAGGTGATCTCGTGGCGGATCCCGGCCGGGAGCTGGGCGGCGGCCCAGTCCCGCACGGCCGACTGGATCTTCTCCACGTCCTGGCCCGCCACCAGCCGGAAGGACAGCTTCAGCTGGGCGGCCGAGGGCACGATGGTCTTTCCGCCCGGCCCCTGGTAGCCCCCGCCGATGCCGTTGACCTCGGCGGTCGGACGGGCCCAGATCCGCTCCAGGGTGGAGTACCCGGCCTCGCCGAGCGTGGCCCGTGAATGCGCGGTCCGCAGCCAGCGCGCCTCGTCGAAGGGCAGCTCGGCGAAGAGCTCGCGCTCACGGTCGGTCAGCCCCACGACGCCGTCGTAGAAGCCGGGGATCGCCACCTTACGGTCGTCGTCGTGCAGCGCGGCGGCCAGCCGGGCGGCCTCGGTGGCCGGGTTGGGGACCGCGCCGCCGAAGGAGCCGGAGTGGATGTCCTGGCCGGGGCCGTGGAGGTCGATCTGGCACTCGACGAGCCCCCGCATACCGGTGCAGACGGTCGGGGTGTCCTCGGACCACATCCCGGTGTCGGAGACGATCACGGTGTCGCAGGCCAGCCGGTCGGCGTGCGCGCGGACCAGCTCGGGGAAGTGCGGGGAGCCGGACTCCTCCTCGCCCTCGATCAGCAGCTTGAGGTTCACCGCGGGCGCGGCACGGCCGGTCACGGCCAGGTGCGCCCGTATCCCCAGGGTGTGGAAGAGAACTTGCCCCTTGTCGTCGGCGGCGCCGCGGGCGTAGAGCCTCCCGTCCTCGATGACGGGCTCGAAGGGGTCGGTGCGCCAGCCGTCCGCGCGGTCGGCCGGCTGGACGTCGTGGTGGCCGTAGACGAGCACCGTAAGGGCGTCGGGATCACCGGACGGCCATTCGGCGAACACGGCCGGGGCGCCCGGTGTGTCCCATATCTCAGTCACCGGGAAGCCCGTGGCGGCCAGGTGGTCCCTGAGCCACTGGGCGCCGCGCCGGACGTCCTCGGCGCGGGCGGGGTCGGCGGATACGGACGGGATGCGCAGCCACTCGGAGAGCTCGGCGAGGAAGGCGGCGCGGTGGCCGTCCACAAAGGCGCGGACGGCGTTGTCCGTGTCCGGGGTGTTGCTCATGCATGTGAGCCTATCCGGCCCGCGGCCGGGCGAGGGCGGGGGCCTCCGGGCCGCTCAGGTGCGCTCGCTCTCGGTGACGGTTCCGGCGTCGATGCGGTCATTTCCGGTCGTATCCGCGTTTCCGTCCCAGTCGATGTCCGCGCCTGCGTCCCCGCCGACGTCCCCGTCTCCGTCCCGGCCAAGGCCCTCGTCCCCGCCGACGTCCCCGTTCCCGCCGACGTCCGCGTCCCCCGGCTCCCCGAGCAGGACGCGCTCGAGCCCGGCCCGGCCGGGCAGCCCGGCGGGGCGGACCACCTCACCGCTGCGCACGTACACGAAGGCAGCCGTGACCGACGACAGGGGCAGTCCGTGCTGTTCGGCCCACGCGACGCGGTAGATGGCCAGCTGGAGCGGGTCGGCGTCCTGGGAGCGGCCGGTCTTCCAGTCGACGATCTCGTAGCGCGGGCCGTCGTCGGGGCCCGTACCCGACTCGCGGTACACCGCGTCGATCCGGCCGCGGATGGTGCGGCCCGCCAGGGTCAGCTGGACCGGCACCTCCACGCGGTAAGGGGTGCGACGCGCGTACGGCGTGCGGGCGAACGCCTCCTTGAGCACGGTCAGATCCCGCTCGTCGGCGATCTCCGCCTCGTCGTCCTCGCCGCCCGGCAGCTCGTCCGGACCGAGGAAGGGCAGCGGCAGCGCCTCGAACCGCGACTCGACCCAGGCGTGGAAGCGGGTGCCGCGCCGCGCGGCGGGGCGCGGCGGCCGGGGCATGGGGCGGGCCAGCTCCCGTGCGAAGCCGTCCGGGTCGGCGGCGAGGCGCAGCAGCTGGGAGGCGGTGAGCGTGCCCGGCAGGTGCACCTCGTGCACGGTCTCGCGGGCCCGGCGCAGCTCCCCGGCGAGCGCGTCCAGATCGCGGTCCCAGGACCCGATCAGCCGGGCCTCCTCGGGCGTCGGCTCGTCCATGGCCGACTCTGACGTGATTTCGGGCACATCGGGCTCCGGTGCGCCAGGTTCCGGCGCGCCGTGCGGGGCGGGGGGCGGTGCGTCGTCGTACGGCTCGTCCTCGTGCGAACCGTAAGGATCCTCCGGAGGCTCGGGCCACTCCGGGTCCTCCGGGGGTTCGAGCTCCTCCGGGGGCTCCGGAAAGAGGTCCCCGTCCGCCGAAGGGCGCGCCTCGTCCCGCGCGGCCGGCTCCTCCCCGGCCGTATCGATGCGCGCCAGATGGGCGAGCACCACGTCGGCGGCGCGGCGCCGGTGGCGCAGCGCGGCCGGGTCCAGCGGAAGCGGCCAGGCCCGGTCGGCCGCCGACTGCCGCAGGGCCGGGTTCTCCGCGCCCTCCTCCGGCGGTTCGGCCCATGCCTCGATCTCGCCGTACCCCGCCTCGCAGTGCTCGCGCAGCGCGTCCAGGAAGCCCGACGGGCCGCGGGGGCGCTTCTGGGTGGGGCCCCACCAGTGGCCGGAGCCGAGCAGCAGCGAGCGCGGCCGGGTGAAGGTCACATAGCCCAGCCGCAGCTCCTCGGTCCGCTGATGCCCCTTCATGGCGTCCTTGAAGGCCGCGATCCCCTTGCTGTCCCAGGCGGTGACGTCCGGGAGGGTCCGCGCGTCCCCGCGCAGCTCGTGCGGCAGCACCTTGGCGTTCGCCGTCCAGGACTCGCGGGACTGCTCGCTCGGGAACTGCTTGGCGACCAGCCCCGGCACCGCCACCACATCCCACTCCAGCCCCTTGGCCTTGTGGGCGGTGAGCACCTTGACCGTGTTCTCGCCGCCGGGCAGGGCGTTGTCGAGCCCCTTCTCGTACTGCGCGGCGGTGCGCAGAAAGCCGAGGAAGCCCTGAAGAGTGGCCTCGCCGTCCACGGCCGCGCCGCCCTCCCGGCCCGCGAAGGCGGCCGCGACGTCCAGGAAGTTGCCGAGGGTCTCGCGGCGGCGCGCGGCCAGGGCGTGCGGTGAGGCGGACAGCTCGACCTCGAGACCCGTGGTGGCCAGGACCCGGTGGAGGACGTCCATCAGCGGATCGGCCAGCGAGCGGCGCAGCTCGCGGAGTTCGGCGGCGAGCCGGGCGAACCGGACCCGGGCCTCGGCCGAGAAGGGCAGCCCGTCGTCCGGGCCGCCGCCCGCCTCCAGGAAGGTGTCGAGGGCGTCGGCGAGGGAGATCACCTCGGCGGGGTCGGTGCCCTCGACGGCCTCGGCGAGCCGTCGGTCCGGGTCGTCCTCCGCCCCGTCCGGCCCGCCGTAGGAGACCAGCGCACGGGCGCGGCGGCCGAGCAGCGCGAGGTCGCGGGGGCCGATCCGCCAGCGCGGCCCGGTGAGCAGACGGACCAGCGCGGCGTTGGCCCCCGGGTCCTGGAGGACCTCGCAGACCGCCACCAGATCGGCCACCTCCGGCAGATGCAGCAGCCCCGAGAGGCCCACCACCTCCACCGGAACGTCCCGCTCCACCAACGCGCCCTGGATCTGCGCGAAGTCACCCGCCGTACGGCACAGCACCGCGATCTCACCGGGCGGGGTGCCGGTGCGCACCAGGTGGGCGATGGAGTCGGCGAGCCAGGCCAGCTCCTCGGCGTGGGTGGGCAGCAGCGCGCAGCGCACCGCCCCGTCCCGCTCGGCGCCGGGCGCGGGGCGCAGCGCCTCGACGCCCTCATGCATGGCGCGCAGCGGGGCGGCCAGCCCGTTGGCGAGGTCCAGGAGGCGGCCGCCGCTGCGCCGGTTCTCGCTGAGCGCGAAGCGCTCGGCCGGGCGGCCGTCGGCGTGCGGGAAGTGCTCGGGGAAGTCGTCCAGGTTGGCCACGGAGGCGCCGCGCCAGCCGTAGATGGCCTGGCAGGGGTCGCCGACGGCGGTGACGGGGTGTCCGGTGCCGCCGCCGAAGAGGCCGGACAGCAGCAGCCGCTGGGCGACCGAGGTGTCCTGGTACTCGTCGAGCAGCACGACCGCGAACTGCTCGCGCAGGATCCGGCCGACCTCCGGGTGGTCCAGGGCCAGGGTGGCCGAATGGGCGATCTGGTCGCCGAAGTCGAGCAGATCGCGGCGGCGCTTCTCCTCGCGGTACGCCTCGACCAGGCCCAGCAGCTCCTGGCGGGCGCGGGCGGCCTCGGGCACCTTGCGCAGCGCCTCGTTGGTGAGCCGCGTGCCCTCCAGCGTCCGCAGCAGCTCGGTGTCGTACGCGCGCAGCCGCCCGGTGGGGACGAGGTGCTCGGCGAGCTCGGCGTCGAGCGCGAGCAGATCGGTGACCAGGTCGGAGAAGGGGCGGGTGAGCGCCGGATACGGACCGGGGGCGGAGCGCAGGACGCGCGCGGCGAGCTGGAAGCGGGTGGCGTCGGCGAGCAGCCGGGCGCTCGGCTCGAGGCCGACGCGCAGCCCGTGGTCCTTGAGCAACTGTCCCGCGAACGCGTGGTACGTGGAGATGACGGGCTCGCCCGGGGCCTCCTCGGTGGCGCCCGGATCCGGGTCCGGGTCCACGATGCCCGCCGTGACGAGGGCCTTACGGACGCGCTCCGCCAGCTCTCCGGCGGCCTTGTTGGTGAAGGTGAGGCCGAGCACCCGGTCGGGCGCGACCTGTCCGGTGCCGACCAGCCAGACGACGCGGGCGGCCATCACCGTGGTCTTGCCGGAGCCCGCCCCGGCGACGATCACCTGCGGGGCGGGCGGTGCGGTGATGCACGCCACCTGCTCCGGGGTGAACGGGATCCCGAGAAGCTCCTTGAGCTCCTCGGGATCGGTGATGCGGGCTGACACTCCAGTGAGGCTATCGGTGCCCACCGACACGCCCCGCCGCGCCGGTCGACGGCCGCCCCGGGGTCACGGCTCGACGGGCCATGGCGTCAGCCCGGTGCCGCGCCGCCCCGGCCCGGTGCCGCGCCGCCCCGGCCCCGTGCCGCGCCGCACCGGCCCGGTGCCGCGCCGCCCCAACCCCGTACGCGACGGCGTCACTCGACCACATGGCGCCCCTCCGCCCGCGCGCTGCACGCGCCCCGGAAGGCACAGCGCTCGCAGTGGTCGCCCGTGCTCGGGGTGAACCGCTCGTCCAGGACGCGCCCGGCCGCGGTGGCGAGCAGCTGCCCCACCCACTCCTCGTCCGGCGGCTCCTGGGCCTGGACCTTGGGGACGTCGTCGCCGCCGTCCTTCTTGGCGGCGCCCTGCCGCAGCTGGACGAGCTCCGCGCCGCCCGGCTCGGGGCGCCCGCCGTCGAAGACGTCGTCCACGGCGCCCTCGCGCACCGCCAGCTGATAGACCGCCAGCTGGGGGTGGTGCTCGACATCGCCGCGGGTCACGGCCTGCTTACCGGTCTTGAAGTCGACCACATAGGCGCGCCCCCGCTCGTCCGTCTCGACGCGGTCCATGCTGCCGCGGATGCGCACCTTATAGACGTCGGCTTCGAGCGTGACGTCGAAGGAGTGCTCGGTGGCGACCGGGGTGCGGCCGCCGCGCTCCATCACATGCCACCGCAGGAAGCGCTCCAGGGCCGCCCGTGCCTGCTCCTTCTCCTGCCGTGACTTCCAGGGGGCGTCGAAGGCGAGCGCGTCCCATACGGAGTCCAGGCGCTCCATGAGGACCGCGAGATCGGCCGGGGTGCGGCCGGAGGCGACCTCGTCGGCCAGGACGTGCACGACGTTGCCGAAGCCCTGGGCGGCCGTCGAGGGGGCGTCCGCCTTCACCTCGCGCCCCAGGAACCATTGGAGCGAGCAGGTGTTGACGAGCTGGTCGAGCGCGCTGCCGGACAGCGTCACGGGCCGGTCCCGGTCGCGCAGCGGGACCTCGCTGTGCGTCGGCTCGTACAGCCCCCACCAGCGGTACGGGTGGGCGGCCGGGACCAGCGGGCGGCCCTCCTCGTCGCGCAGCGCCGCGAGCCGCGCCAGCCGGCGCGCGGCGGCGTCCCGCAGCGTCTCCGAGGCGTCCGGGTCGACGGTGGTGGCGCGCAGCTCGGCGACGAGCGCGGCGACGGACAGCGGGCGGCGCGGCCGGTGGGTGACGTCGGTGATCGGGACGCCCAGCTCGGCCAGGAAGCGGGAGGGCCGGTCCCCGTCCTCGGAGGCGGCCTTGACGGCGGTGACCACGAGCCGCTCCTTGGCGCGCGTCGCCGCCACATAGAACAGCCGCCGCTCCTCGGCCAGCAGCGCGCCCGGCGGCAGCGGCTCGGCCAGCCCGTCCCGGCCGATCCGGTCGGCCTCCAGGAGCGAACCGCGCCGCCGCAGATCGGGCCACAGCCCCTCCTGCACCCCGGCGACGACCACCAGCGCCCATTCGAGCCCCTTGGAGCGGTGAGCGGTCATCAGCCGTACGGCGTCGGGGCGGACCATCCGGCGGGAGAGGGTGTCGGCCGCTATGTCCTGGGCGTCGATCTCCTCCAGGAAGTTGAGGGCGCCGCGGCCGCCGGTGCGCTCCTCGGCGCGCGCGGCGGTCTCGAACAGCGCGCACACCGCGTCCAGGTCGCGGTCCGCGTTCCGCCCGGCGGTGCCGCCGCGCTGCGCCGCCCGCTCCAGGCGGCCGGGCCAGCCGGTGCCGTCCCACAGCCCCCACAGCGCCTGTTCGGCGGTGCCGCCCCGGGCCAGCGCCTCCCGGGCCGTGCGCAGCAGCCGCCCGAGGTTCTGGGCGCCGCGCGCGTACGCCGGGTCGTGGACGGCCAGCCGCTCCGGCTCGGCGAGCGCCTCGGCGAGCAGGACGTCGGAGGGGCGCGGCACCGCCCGCCCGGCCGACCGCTCCTCCTCGCGCAGCGCACGGCCCAGGCGGCGCAGATCGGCGGCGTCCATACCGCCCAGGGGCGAGGCGAGCAGGGTCAGGGCGGTCTCGACGCCGAGGACCGCGGACAGCCCGCCGCTGTCCGGCAGCGCGGCCGTGGCGGCCACCCGCAGCGCCGTCAGCAGGGGGGCCACGGCGGGCTCATGGCGCAGCGGGATGTCATCGCCGTCCACCTCGACGGGGACTCCCGCCGAGGTGAGCGCCCGGCGCACACCGGGAATCGAGCGCCCCCCGGCGCGCACCAGGACGGCCATCTCGCGCCAAGGCACCCCGTCCTCCAGATGAGCGCGGCGCAGGATGTCGGCCACATTGTCGAGCTCGGCGCCCGCTGTCGGGTACGTGTACGCCTCGACGCGGCCGCCGTCGCGGGTGGCCGCGAGCTCCCGGTGCGCCCTTACGGCTCGCGCGGGCAGCCGGGTGAGCGGCATCCGGGCGGTGATCTGCCGGGTGGCCGCGAGCAGGGCGGCCCCCGAGCGCCGGGAGACGGTGAGGACCTCCATGTCGGCGGGGTGCCCGTCCAGCCGCGGGAAGTCCTCGCGGAAGCGGAGGATGCCGCCCACGTCGGCGCCGCGGAAGGCGTAGATCGACTGATCGGGGTCACCGAAGGCGAGCAGGGTCCTGCCACCGCCCGCGAGCGCCCGCAGCAGCCGCCCCTGGGCCACGTCGGTGTCCTGGTACTCGTCGACGAACACCGCGTCGTACCGCCCCGCCAGTTCGGCCGCGACCTCGGGCCGCCCGGCGAGCAGCACCGCGCGGTGCACCAGCTCCGCGTAGTCCAGCACCCCCTGCGCGTCCAGGACGTCGAGGTACTCGGCGAGGAAGCCGGCCGCGGCGGACCAGTCGGGGCGACCGGTGCGCTCGGCGAACTCCCCCAGCGACCGTGGGCCGAGGCCCAGCTCCCGGCTGCGGGCCAGCACCGCGCGCACCTCGTCGGCGAAGCCCCGCGTGGTCAGGCACGCGCGCAGGTCGTCCGGCCAGCGGACGAAGGCCCGGCCCTCGCTCGCCAGCTCGGCCTGACCGGCGAGCAGCTCCCGGACGACGACGTCCTGTTCCGGCCCGGAGAGCAGCCGCAGCGGATCCACGAAGAGGTCGACGTCCTGGTGGGCACGGACCAGCGCGTAGCAATAGGAGTGGAAGGTCGTGGCCCGCGGGGCGCTCGCGCCGCCCAGGCGCGCGGACATGCGGTCGCGCAGTTCGACGGCCGCCTTACGGCTGAAGGTGAGCACCAGCAGCCGCTCGGGATCCGCGCCCTCGCGCACCCGGCGGGCCACCGCCTCCACGAGCGTCGTCGTCTTGCCCGTGCCGGGCCCGGCGAGCACCAGCAAAGGACCGCCCCGATGCTCAACCACGGCGCGCTGCCGTGCGTCCAGGACAGGAAGGGCACCTGGCTGCGGCCGCTGACGGAGCAGGCGGTAGACGCCCTGGGCCGACTGCCGTGAGGACGGCTGCCGTGCCTGCCGCTGCCGCGGAAGGGACGAGGGGGAGGAGCTCACGTTGGATCGCCGGTCCTGGTGGGTTTGCTGGGTGCGGGAAAGCCTCTCATGTGCCGTGGGGCCTCACCCGTATGGCTGTGGATACCGCCGGTACGACCGCGAGCCCGCCACGCACGCGTACGGCCCCGCGCGCACCGCGCCCCGGCACGACCGCGCGTCCGCCGCCCCCGGGGACGGCCGCCCCGGTCCCGCCGCGCTTGTGGAAGCCGCCCCGCTACCGGCCGTGGTCCTGCCCGCCCCCGTCCCACCGCGCCCTGGCCATGTCGATCCGCGGCACATGGCCCTCGGCCGAGCGCGCCGCCTCGCGCAGCGGGGTGCCCTCCTCGCGGTAGTGGTCAAGGGCGCGCAGCTCGTGGCCGGGCAGCAGCACACCGTCCGCGCGCACCACCCGCCACCACGGCACGGCGCCCCCGTAGAGCGCCATCACCCGCCCCACCTGGCGCGGGCCGCCCTCCTCCAGCCATTCGGCGACGTCCCCATAGGTCATCACGCGGCCGGAGGGGATCAACTCGGCCACCTCCAGCACCCGCTCGGCGTACTCGGGCAGCTCCTCGGCGCTGTCCCCGTCCTCCGGCTCCCTGCTCTCCCGGCTCATCCGCCCCATCCTGCCGCACCCCTCCGACAACCCCGACTCCGACAGCACCGACTCCGACAGCCCCGACGACAGCCGCGCCACACGCTGCGCCGCGCGCCCCTCCGCACGCCCTGGGGAGCGCACCCCGTCGCGGCCCCGCGCGGGGCCGCGACGGGCCCGCTCCGGGCCGGATCGCGGTTCGATCACGCATTGTGCGGGAATCCTCAGCAGGGCGTACCATTCGGGGTCCACGTCCCCGAAATGCACCCTGATGCCCCCCTCCGCAGCCCGGGCATGCCACCATCTTCCGGGCGGTGACTGGTGATACGAGATCAAGAAGAGACGGCGAAGCAGCAGGGTGCGCAGCCTCCGGAGGAGGAGGCCCGCACCCCTGAGGCGTTGCCGCACTCCACGACACCGTCCGGTCGGCCAGAGGCAGAGGCTCCGGGCTCGGGGGATGACTGCGGCCCGGACGGACCGGAGGGCCATGTGGACCGGGTGTCCGGCGACGAGCCGCTGCTGCCGGCCCGTGTGCACCGCCCCTCCGATCTGCTGCGGATGCTGCTCGGGATCCTCGGCATGGCCCTCGTGCTCGCCATCGCGGCCTTCGCCCACGGCACCACCGCGGGTCTGGAGAAGGACATCGGGCACGGCGCCGACCAGGCGCCCCCGCTACTGATCGACTTCGCGGGGCTCACGGCCGGGGTGGCCGTCCTCGTCCTGCCGGTGGCCTTCGCCTTCGAGCGGCTGATCAAACGGGACGGACTGCGGATCGCCGACGGCGTGCTGGCCGCGGTGCTGGCCCACGGGGTGTCCCTGGCCATGGACCTCTGGGTCGCCAGAGGCGCCCCCGGCTCGCTCCGCGAGGCGCTCACCCAGCCCGCGCCCGGCGGCACCTTCAGCGACCCCGTGCACGGCTATCTCGCCCCCGTCATCGCCTATATGACGGCCGTCGGCATGGCCCGGCGCCCGCGCTGGCGGGTGGCCATGTGGTGCGTACTGCTGCTCGACGCCTTCGCGGTGCTCGTGGGCGGCTACACCACACCGTTCTCGATCATCCTTACGGTGCTCATCGGCTGGGCGGTGGCCTATGGCACGCTCTACGCGGTCGGCTCCCCCAATGTGCGCCCCACCGGCCAGAACCTGCTCGCCGGGCTGCGCCGGGTCGGCTTCAACCCGGTCAGCGCCATGCGCGCCGAGGAGCCCGAGGACGAGCACGGCCATGGCGACCGGGGCCGCCGCTATCTGGTCACCCTGGAGGACGGCCCGCCCCTGGACGTCACGGTCGTCGACCGGGAGCAGCAGGCCCAGGGCTTCTTCTACGGCGTCTGGCAGCGGCTGACCCTGCGGACGATCACACCGCCCCGCAGCCTCCAGTCGCTGCGCCAGGCCCTGGAGCAGGAGGCGCTGCTCGCCTACGCGGCCATCGCGGCCGGGGCCAACGCGCCCAAGCTGATCGCCACCTCCGAGCTCGGCCCGGACGCCGTGATGCTCGTCTACGAGCACGTCGGGGGACGCCCGCTGCACGCCCTGCCGGACGAGGCGATCACCGACGAGCTGCTGGCCGGGGCCTGGCACCAGGTCCAGGCGCTCCAGTCGCGGCGGATCGCCCACCGGCGGCTGGACAGCGACGCCCTGCTGGTCGACCGCAACGGCACGGTCTTCCTGACCGATCTGCGCAGCGGTGAGATCGCGGCCGGCGACGTGGTGCTGCGGATGGACATCGCACAGCTGCTGACCACCCTGGGGCTGCGGGTGGGCGCCGAGCGCTCCGTGACCGCCGCGGTGGAGGTTCTCGGCCCGGACGCGGTCGCGAGCAGCCTTCCGCTGCTCCAGCCCCTGGCGCTCGGCCGGGGCACCCGCGCGACCCTGCGCCAGCTCGCGCGCGAACGCGCCCAGCGCCACCGGGAGGCCGTCCTGGAGGCGTCCCACGCCGCCAAGGAGGCCAAGGAGGCCCGGGAGGCCGAGGCGCGGGAGGCACAGGAGGCCGCCGGGGGCCCGGAGGCGGCCGCCGGCGACCGTAAGACGGCCAAGGCCGAGAAGCAGGCGGAGAAGCGCGCCATCGAGGAGGCCCTGGAGGACGCCCGCGAGGAGGATCTGCTCTCCCAGATCCGCCAGCAGGTGCTGCTGGTGCGGCCCCAGGCTCCGATACAGCCCGAACGGCTGGAGCGCATCAAGCCGCGCACCCTGGTCAGCTTCTGCGCGGGCGCCTTCGCCGCGTACTTCCTGCTGTCCCAGTTCACCCACCTCAAGCTGGGCGCCCTGGTCGGCGAGGCCAACTGGATCTGGGTCATCTTCGCGCTCGTCTTCTCCGCGCTCACCTATCTGGCCGCGGCGCTGAGCCTGCTCGGCTTCGTCCCGGAGAAGGTGCCGCTCGGGCGGACGGTGCTGGCACAGGTGGCCGCCTCGTTCGTGAAGCTGGTGGCGCCCGCGGCGGTCGGCGGGGTCGCCCTCAACGCCCGCTTCCTCCAGCGCGCGGGGGTGCGGCCGGGGCTCGCGGTGGCCAGTGTGGGCGCCTCCCAGCTGTTCGGGCTCGCCAGCCATATCGTGCTGCTGCTGACCTTCGGCTACATCACCGGCACCGAGCGCACCCCGGCGCTCTCGCCGTCCCGGACGGTGATCGCCGGGCTGCTGACGGCCGCCGTCCTGGTCCTGGTGGTGACCGCCATCCCGGTGCTGCGGAAGTTCGTCTCCACCCGGGTGCGGTCGCTGTTCGCGGGCGTCGTCCCGCGCATGCTGGACGTGCTCCAGCGGCCCAAGAAGCTGCTCACCGGCATCGGCGGCACCCTACTGCTGACCGCCGCGAACGTGATGTGCCTCGACTCCGCGATCCGGGCCTTCGGCGGTGAGCTGAGCTACGCGAGCATCGCCGTCGTCTTCCTCGCGGGCAACGCCCTGGGGTCCGCGGCGCCCACCCCCGGCGGTGTGGGCGCGGTCGAGGCCGCCCTGATCGCGGGGCTGACCTTCGCCGGACTGCCGTACGAGACGGCGGCGCCCGCGGTGCTGCTCTTCCGGCTGATGGTCTTCTGGCTGCCGGTGCTGCCCGGCTGGGTGGCCTTCACCCACCTCACCCGCAAAGAGGCGCTGTAGCGCCGGTGCCCGCCCGCGAAGGGGCGCTGGAGCGGCTCAGCCGCGAAGAGGCTCTGTAGCGCCCGTAGAAGCCCCGCTGGGGCCCTCCCGCGGCCGCCGGGCACCCGGGCCTCACCTCACCCGTACGCCCCCGCTGTGCGCGCGTGCGGCGGCCACGGACCTCACGATGGCGGTACCCCCACCCATGGGAGAGCCGCCGTGTCCCGACCTCTGCGCCTCGGTGCGCTGTCCGCCGCCCTGCTGCTGACCGCCCTGGCCGCCGGATGCGGCGGCGACGGGGGACGGCCGGACACCTCGGCCCGCCAGAAGCCGCACTGGGCCGCCTGCCCCGCCCCCTCCTCGAGCCAGGACGCGGCCGCCACCAAGGCCCCGGGCGGGGAGTGGGAGTGCGCGACGCTCCATGTGCCGCTGGACTACCGCAAGCCGCACGGCAAGACCATCGGCATCGCCATGATCCGCGCCAAGGCCACCGACCGGCGCCACCGGATCGGCTCGCTGATCTTCAACTTCGGCGGCCCCGGCGGCTCGGGCGTGGCCACCCTCCCGGCGCTCGCGGGCAGCTACAAGCAACTGCGCACCCGCTACGACCTGGTCAGCTTCGATCCGCGCGGGGTCGGCCGCAGCAGCGGGGTGCGCTGTCTCGGCGACCGGCAGCTCGACGCCTACTACGCCGCCGACTCCACCCCGGACGACAACGCCGAGGTGAAGAGCCTGGTCCGCCGGGTGAAGACCTACGCCACCGGATGCGAGAAGAACTCCGGCACGATCCTGCCGTACGTCGGCACCACCAACGCCGCCCGTGACATGGATCTCATGCGGCGGGTCCTCGGCGACAAGAAGATGCACTACTTCGGCGTCTCCTACGGCACCGAACTCGGCGGCGTCTACGCCCACCTGTACCCGAAGCAGGTGGGGCGCGCCCTCTTCGACGGGGTCGTGGACCCCATGCAGACACCCGAACAGGGCGCGCTCGGCCAGGCCAAGGGGTTTCAGCGCGCCCTCGACGACTATCTGAAGGCGTGCACCAGGACCAGCGCCTACAGCTGCCCCACCCAGAACCGGATCCGCACGCTGCTGAAGCGGCTCGACGGCCGTCCGGTGCGCGGCTACGGCGGCCGGAAGCTGACCGAGTCCCTGGCCGACGGCGGTATCGCGCAGTCCCTGTACTCGCGGGAGTACTGGCAGTACCTCACCCAGGGGATCGCCGCCGCCCAACAGGGCGACGGCAGGATCCTGCTGGCCCTGGGGGACGCGATGAACGGACGCGGCCCGGACGGCCGCTACAGCACCCTCCAGTCCGCCCTTACCGCCATCACCTGCGCCGACTTCAAGCAGCGCTATACGGTCCCGGACATCGAGCGGAAGCTGCCCGCCTTCCGTAAGGTCTCCCCCGTCTTCGGCGACATGATGGCGTGGGGCCTGACCCAATGCACCGACTGGCCGGTCCACGGCGCCTGGACCACGCCCGACGTGAGCGCCAAGGGGGCCGCGCCGATCCTGGTCGTCGGCAACACCGGTGACCCGGCGACCCCGTACGAGGGTGCCGCGCGGATGGCGAAGGAGCTGGGCCCCGGGGTCGGCGTCCAGCTCACCTACAAGGGCGAGGGCCATGGGGCGTACGACAGCGGCAACGCCTGTGTCCGAAAGACGGTCAACGCCTATCTGCTCCAGGGCACGGTGCCACCGAAGGGCAAGGTCTGCGCCTAGAGCCGGGGTCCGTGGCCGGGCCCGCCGTACGAAGGCGCGAACCGTGACGGCTTTGAGAAGAGTTGCGGACGATTCCGCCCCCGCCTCCTCATAGGATCTCCGGATATGCCGAGTTCCCCACGCACCATACGGACCAGGGCGCTGGTCTCCATGACCGCCATGGTCGCCCTCCTCGCCGTCGCGGGCTGCGACGACGACGGGGGAAACGAGCAGGGCAAGGCGTCGTCCGAGCCCTCGGCGTCGGCCCCGGCCGCGCCTTCGGGTTCCGGGCTGCCGGGCTCGCTCACCGGTCAGAAGCTCAACTGGTCGTCCTGCCCTGCCCCGACCGCGATGCAGGGCACCGGTGAGAAGCCGGGAAGCGAGTGGGAATGCGCCACTCTCAAGGCGCCGCTGGACTACGCGAAGCCCAGAGGCGAAACGATCGATCTGGCCATGATCCGCGCCAAGGCCACCGGATCGGGCGAGCGCATCGGCTCCCTGGTGTTCAATTTCGGCGGACCCGGCGGCTCCGGTGTCTCCTCGCTCCCCGGTTTCGCCGCCGCCTACGACACCCTGCGCTCACGCTATGACCTGGTGAGCTTCGATCCGCGCGGGGTCGGCGAGAGCGCCGGGGTGCGGTGCCGGAGCGACAAGGAGATCGACGCCTCGGACGCCGTGGACAGCACCCCGGACGACGACGCCGAGGTCAAGACCGCGATGGCCGACGCCAAGGCGTTCATCAAGGGCTGCGAGAAGCGTTCCGGCAAGGTGCTCGGCCATGTGGACACCGTGAGCGCCGCGCGTGACATGGACCTCATGCGGCAGGTGCTGGGCGACGACAAACTGTCGTACTTCGGCATCTCCTACGGCACCGAACTCGGCGGCGTCTACGCCCATCTGTACCCGAAGCGGGTGGGGCGCGCGGTCCTGGACGCCGTGGTCGACCCCACCGAGGACCCCGAGCAGGGCTCCTACGGCCAGGCGAAGGGGTTCCAGCTCGCGCTCGACAACTACCTCGAGGACTGCGCCAAGAAGGGCACGGCCTGCCCGGTCGGCGGCGATCCGGCGGCGGGCGCCGACCGGATCGTGGCCTTCCTGAAGAAGCTCGACAAGAAGCCGCTGTCCACCGAGAGCGGCCGCAAGCTCACCCAGGACGGGGCGCTGAGCGGTATCGCCGCCGCGCTCTACGACAAGGAGAGCTGGAAGTACCTGACGCTCGGGCTCCAGGAGGCGATGCAGCTCGAGGAGGGCAACATGCTGCTCGCGATGGCCGATTCGATGTCCGGCCGCGACGAGAACGGCCACTACAGCAACATCAACGCCGCCAACGCGGCCATCAACTGCGTGGACGACCGGCAGCGTTACACGGTGACCGATGTGAAGGCCCAGCTGCCGCGCTTCCGCAAGGCGTCACCGGTCTTCGGCGAGTATCTGGCCTGGGGCATGCTCGGCTGCACCGGCTGGCCGGTGGACGGCACCACGGACACCCCTGACGTCAGCGCCGAGGGCTCGGCGCCGATCCTCGTGGTCGGCAACACCGGTGACCCGGCCACCCCGTACGAGGGGGCCCGGAAGATGGTGCGGGAGCTGGGCGAGGGCGTGGGCGTCGAGGTCACCTACAAGGGGCAGGGCCATGGCGCGTACAACAGCGGCAACGCCTGTATGACGAAGACCGTGAACGCCTATCTGCTGGACGGGAAGGTGCCCGCGGACGGCAAGACGTGCCGCTGACGCTCTCGCGGCGGCCGTAAGGGGCCGACGACAGCCGTAAGGGGGCCGGATCGCCGTCGGCGCGGCGGTCCGGCCCCCTTACGGGCGGTGCGTACCGGAGATCAGTAGACCGGCTTGTCGGGCTCGATCTGGTTGACCCAGCCGATCACGCCGCCGCCCACATGGACGGCGTCGGAGAAGCCCGCGGACTTCAGGACGGCCAGAACTTCCGCCGACCGGACACCCGTCTTGCAATGCAAGACGATCTTCTTGTCCTGCGGAAGGTCCTGGAGGGCGCCGCCCATCAGGAACTCGTTCTTCGGGATCAGCCGGGCGCCGGGGATCGAGACGATCTCGTACTCGTTGGGCTCGCGGACATCGATGATGTCGATGTTCTCGCCGTCGTCGATCCACTCCTTGAGCTGCTTGGGAGTGATCGTCGAACCGGCCGCCGCCTCCTGGGCCTCGTCCGACACCACACCGCAGAACGCCTCGTAGTCGATCAGCTCGGTGACGGTCGGGTTCGGGCCGCAGACCGCGCAGTCCGGGTCCTTGCGGACCTTGACCTGGCGGTAGGTCATCTCCAGGGCGTCGTAGATCATCAGACGGCCGACCAGCGGGTCCCCGGTGCCGGTGAGCACCTTGATGGCCTCGGTGACCTGGATGGAGCCGATGGAGGCGCACAGCACGCCCAGCACGCCGCCCTCGGCGCAGGACGGGACCATGCCGGGCGGCGGGGGCTCCGGGTACAGGCAGCGGTAGCAGGGGCCGTGCTCGGACCAGAAGACCGACGCCTGGCCGTCGAAGCGGTAGATCGAACCCCATACGTACGGCTTGTTCAGCAGCACGCACGCGTCGTTGACCAGGTAGCGGGTGGCGAAGTTGTCGGTGCCGTCCACGATCAGGTCGTACTGGGAGAAGATCTCCATCACGTTGTCCGCCTCGAGACGGCCCTCGTGCAGCACGACGTTCACATACGGGTTGATGCCCAGGACCGAGTCACGGGCGGACTCCGCCTTGGACCGGCCGATGTCCGCCTGGCTGTGGATGATCTGGCGTTGCAGGTTGGACTCGTCGACCTCGTCGAACTCCACGATGCCGAGGGTGCCCACGCCCGCCGCGGCGAGGTACATCAGGGCCGGCGAGCCGAGGCCGCCCGCGCCCACACAGAGCACCTTGGCGTTCTTCAGCCGCTTCTGCCCGTCCATCCCGACATCGGGGATGATCAGATGGCGCGAGTACCTGCGGACCTCGTCGACGGTGAGCTCGGGAGCCGGCTCGACCAGGGGTGGCAGCGACACGGGGACTCCGTAAGGGGAGGGAGCAGACGGTTCACCCCCGCGTGAGCGGGGTGGTTTTCTTCTCGTAACACTGCCACGCCCCATCTCATTCCATGACACGTGGTCCGAGTCGCGAGACGATTTCGTCCCAGTAGCCGGGCAGGGCCGTCCAGGGGGAATCGGTGCAGGTCCGCCCTTCGGGATGGGCCGTACGGTCGGTGAAGTAGATCGTGCCCGCGCCCTGCCAGCGGGCGATCCTCAGCGCTTCTTCAAGATGCCGGCGGGGAACGCCGTGCACCTGGTGGCAGAACCGTTCGGGCGGATACCCCGCGGTCCACTCGGCCACCTGGGACCAACGGTAGTCGGGCCATGAGCCCCGGAAGGTCACCAGCTGATCGGCGAGCTCCATATAGCCCTCATGCGGATGGATGCCCTGGCCGAGCACCAGATAGGCCCCGCCCAGCAGCGCGCGCAGCGTGGCCGCCGTACGGCGCACCTCGGGCAGTCCTGGGCGGTCCACCGGACAGCGCTCCAGACAGAAGCCGTCCACCTGGTACCAGTCCAGGAAGTGGTTCGCGTCACTGATCACCTCGCCGAAGGGGCGGGTGCCGCACCGCAGGTCGAGATGGCCCAGCACCCGTACGCCCGTGGCGCGCAGCCGGGCCGCCGCCGTGAGGCAGTGCGGATCCCTGCGCGAGCCGGGGCCGCGGGCGACGTTGAGGACCGCCCAGTGCAGGGGCGCGCCGGGGCGGGTGAGCTCGGCCCACTCGGTGGGCGCCACCAGGGGGTGGGCGTAGCCGGGCACGCCGAAGCCCAGCCGGGCGACGGTGGCCGGGACCTCGTGCCCGGGGTCCGCGGGGATCAGATGCGACATGCCGCCTCCATCCAGATGTCGGCGAGCGACTCCTCCAGCGGGATCCTGGAGCGCCAGCCGAGCCGGTCACGGGCGGTGCGCACATCGGCCTGCTGCCAGCCGCCGCAGCCGTCCGGGTAGGGGTAGGTGGTGGCGCCGCCGGCGCCCGCCGGGCCGCCGCCGTGCTCGCCCGCCACCTGGGGGTGTGCGGGGGCGTGGCCGTGGGCGGTGGCATGGCCGTGGGCCGCGCCATGGGGATGCGCGGGCGCCGGGACGTGGACCGCGGCGGCCGGGACGTGATGCGGTCCCCCGCGCCCCGGCGGGCTGTCGATCTCGTGCAGGGCGCCGCCGAAGCCGGCGACCCTGGCGAGCACGGAGGCCGCCTCGCGCAGCCTGACGGCGCGCCCGCTGCCGATGTTGACCACGCCCTGCGCGGCCGACAGCGAGGCCGCGTGGACCGCCCGCGCCACGTCCCGTACGTCCACGAAGTCGCGCTGCACGCCCAGGCCGCTCAGCTTGAGCTCGCTCTCCCCGGACTGCATCGCGCGCCGCATCGCCTCCGCGAGCCGCCCCAGCGGCGAACCGGCCGGAGTGCCGGGGCCCACGGGCGAGAACACCCGCAGCACCACCGCGTCCAGCCCGGAGCCCAGCACCAGCTCGGTGGCGGCGAGCTTGCTCACGCCGTACGGGCCGCCGGGGCGCGGCACGGCGTCCTCGGCGGTCGAGGAGCCGGGCTGCGAGGGCCCGTACTCGGAGGAGCAGCCGATCTGGACGAGGCGGGCACCGCAGCCACTGCGGCGCAGCGACTCGCAGACGGTGGCCACGGCGACGGTGTTGTGCCGGGTGAGCTCGCGCGCGCCGCCGCGGGTGGCCCCGGCGCAGTTGATCACCACGCCGGGGTGGACCGCGTTGAGGAAGCGGGTGAGCGCGCCCGGGCTGCCGTTGGAGAGGTCGAACCGCACATCGGCGTCGTCGCCGCGGCCGAGCGCGGTGAGCTGGACGGCGGGGTCGGCGAGCAGGTGTTCGGCCACATAGCGGCCCAGGAAACCGCCGGACCCGAGCAACAGGACTCTCATCGGTCGCGCCTCCCCGTACCGGCGCGCTGATCGGTCATGTCGCAGCTCATGTGGTTGCTCCTCGGACTCATTGAGGGGGGAAGGACGGGGGGTGGCGGGTTCGGTGGGCGCCTTACGGGCGCGGTGGGGCCCTTACGGACGCGGTGGGCGCCTCACGGGGGCGCGGTGGACGCCTTATGGGGCGCGGTCCGGGGCGGTGCGGGTCGTACGGGTGTCATGAGCGGCCCGGGCGGTACGCGCGCCGGGGCCGCCATGGGCGGAGGCCCGGCACAGGACGCCGAACGCGTGGATCAGCAGGGCGAGCGCGGCGGCGCCGCAGGCGGCCGCGGGGACGGCGGCCACTCCCTGGGCGGCGGTCAGCCGTGCCACGGGCTCCCCGAGCGGCGCGGCGCCCGGCAGCCGGGCGGCCGCCGCCGTCGCCAGGGCCACGGCCTGGACCGCGCAGGCCACGGCGATGCCGCCGAGCGCGGCCCGCCGGAAGCCGTGGACGGCGAGCAGCCGGGCGAGGAACAGCAGCCCGCAGAGCGCCACGACGGCGGCCTCGGCCGTCGAGAGGGGCGCGGCGGCGGGAGGTGATCCGGGCACCGTGAGCCGGGCCGCGAGCACCAGGGCCGCCAGAGCGCAGAGGAAGGCCGTCACCACGCCCGCGAACAGCGGGCGCACCCCCGCCGCGAACTCCTCCAGACCACGGCTGACCGCCAGCCTGCGGCGCGCCCTGACGGCGAACCAGCGGGCGCACCACGCGGCGGGCGCGGCAGCCAGGGCGAGAAGGACGGCGGCCTCGGCCGCGGGCGCCGCGTCGTAAGGGCGGCGCCCGTCGAGGAGCCCGGTGAGCAGCCAGTCCCCGGCGGCGGCGTACCCGAGCAGCCAGCCGGCGCCGAGGGCGTGCGCAATACGGCCCCCGCGCCCGCTCCCACGGACGCGCAGGGGGCCGCGGCGCAGACACAGCCACAGGGCGATGAGCGTCAGGACGGCGCCGCCCGCGCCCAGGGCGAGGCCGACGGTGGTGTCCTTACGGATGGCATCGACGCGGAGGGCGGCGGAGGCGGTCGCCGCGCACAGGGCGCCCGGCAGCAGCCACAGCGCCGCGAGCGTCATCCGCACGCCGGGCGCGCGCCCCGGCGCGGGGGCGGCCGGGGGCGCGGGCTCCTCGGCGCGCGGCACCCGGGCGTACAGCTCCTCGGCGAGCGAGAAGACATCGCGGTGCCGGAAGCGCGCTGCGGTGCGATCCGTCACGCCGTGGGCCTCCAGCCCGGCGGCGATCTCCAGCGGATCGACGGCGCGGGCGCACAGGTCGTGGTGGCGGTGCATCAGCGCCCGCACCGGATCGGCGGGTCCGCGCCGCCCCTTCGCTTGCCCCTTACCGGCGCCGGTGCGCGCGGACGCCTCGTCCGGCCACCGGGAGACCGGCACCCGGGAGACCGGCACCCGGGAGACCGGCACCCGAGCGGCCCCGGACAGGGCGGCGAGGCCGCGATCGGAGGCGGGGCTGCGATCCGAGGCAGGGCCGTTGTCAGAGGCGGGGGCACGATCCGAGATGGGGCTGCGATCCGGGGCGGAGCCACGATCCGGGGCGAGGGCGCGATCGGAGGCAGGGCCGCTATCAGCGGCAAGGCCACGATCCGGGGCGGGGCCGCGGTCTGCGGACGCCGGATCGAACGGGCCGTTCCACCGGGAAGGCGTGGTCATGCGCCCTCCTCGGACGGGCGCGGGCCCACGCCCAGCGGCTCGGGTGGCGGTGGACCGGCCCAGGTGGGGGTGTGCTCCGGGGCGGGGCGGGAGGCGGCAGGACCGGGCGGCCGGTGCCCGAAGCCGTCACCGTCGCGGCCCGCGGTCCAGCGTCCCGGCACATGGGCCTCGGCGGGGCGGGCGAACGGCAGCGGCCCGCCGCCCTCGCCGACCTCCTCACGCGGCACCGGGCAGTGCGACATCAACTCCAGATAGATCCCGCGGAAGGCCGCGACGTTCTGCTCGACGGTGAACAGCTCCAGCGCACGGGCGCGCGCGGCGGCGCCCAGGCGCGCACAGCGCTCGGCGTCGCTCAGCAGCGCCAGGCACGCGTCGGCGAGCGCCCGGGGGTTGCGCGGGGGCACCACAAGGCCGGTGCCGCCGATGACCTCGCACACCGCGCCCACATCCGTGGACACCGTGGCCCGGCCGCAGAACATCGCCTCGACCAGCCCGACCGGAAAGCCCTCGACCACGCTGGACAGCACCACGACGCCGCCCGCCCCATAGGCGTCGGCCAGGCTCGGCACCTCGGGGTCGCCGAGCCGCTCGAAGGAGACGGGGCTGTCACCGGCGGAGTGGGCGTCCACCGCCTCGTCGGGGAAGAGATGGTCGGCCAACGCCCGGCAGTGGGCCGGATAGCCGTCCGGCTCCGGGTCCTCGCCGCGCCGGGTCTCGATGATCCTCAGCCGTGCGTCCGGCTGCCACCGGCGCACCTCGGCGAAGGCGTGCAGCAGGGCGATGACGTCCTTGGGGGGCTCGATCCGGCCCACCCACACCAGCGTCCGGTCGTCGCCCTCGGACGGCGCCGCGCCCTGCTCGCCGACCTCCGCGAAGCGGGTGGCGTCCATGCCCGGGTAGACGGTGCGCAGCCGCTCCCGGTCGGCGCCGCACCGTTCCTGCCAGCGGCGGGTGTGGGTATTGCCGGGGGTGATCAGATCCGCCCGCGCGTACGCCTCGGCGGCCAGCCGGCCGTGGAACGCGGTCAGCAGGGACCGTACGGGCCCGGAGAGCGGCCGTCCGCCCTCCAAGCTGGTCGCACCGGCCGCGCCTGCCGCACCGGCCGCGCCCGCCAGATAGCACTCGCGCAGCCGTACGCCGTACTCGGTGAGCAGCAGCGGGGTGCCGAAGCGGCGCTTGGCCAGCAGCCCGGGGAGCACGGCCGCGCCGCCGGTCGCGGCGTGGCACAGATCCACCCCGGACAGCCCCGGGTCGCCTCCGGCGCCGTCGCCGTACCAGTCGAGCGACAGCGGACGCAGTGCGCGCTCCAGGGCCTCGGTGACGGTCAGCAGATCGGCGACCCGCGCCCGCTGCGCGCCGTGCGGCGCCCCGAGCGTGCGGCAGGCCCGCTCCAGCGTCCTTACGGCGTCCTCGGAGCGGAGCGCGGCGGACAGTCCGCCGTACTCCCCCGCCAGGTCCGCGAGGCCGTGGAGACCATTGGCGAAACGGTCCGCCTGGTCCGTGGAGCACCCGCGCACACCGGAGCCATGGGGCGCGCCGGAACCGTAAGGCGCGCTGATCGCCGCGGCCAGCTCCCCGAAGTGCTCGGCGAACCGCCGCCGTTGCCGGCGGCCGCCCCAACCGCCCCGCCGGGGCTCGGGCTCTCCCCACAGCGGCGCGGTGCACACCCGGCCGACGTGCCGGGGCAGCCCGCCCCAGCCCGCACCCTCCTGGCCGGGGTCACGGCTGAGCGCGTACACCTCGAACTCATGCTGGGCGAGGCCGCGCACCAGCCGGTCGCACCACACCCGCGCATCACCGGTCGCATACGGATAGCCACCCTCCGTAAGCAGTCCCACGCGCATGAGCGCACCCCCGATCTCCCAAACGGGCCGTTCGTCTGCCGTCGTCACCGGCGGCGGCCGCCGTCAGGCAGCGGGAGCACGTTATGCGCGCAGGGCCATGGCGCGATGGACGGTTGTCCGTCGCACCACCGGAAGGGGTGAACGCACGTGACCTATCGGGAATTCAGGCGTTGCGAGGCGCTATATGGGCCCGTACGGGCCCGTCATCCCTTGGGGAACGGCCAGGCGTTGGGGCGGCAGGTGGCGCCGTCCGTCGACAGGAACTTGGTCTGCTGCATCATCACCGGCGCGAGCGCGCCCTGCTTGGGGCAGATCTCGTGGTTGTGGCCGAGACGGTGGCCCACCTCGTGGTTGATGAGCATCTGGCGGTAGGAGTGCATCTTGTCGTCGCCGAAGGTCTTGGCGCCCTGCGCCCACCGATAGGCGTTGATCATGACGCGCTCGGTGGACGCCGAGTCGCAGGAGACGTTGTCCTCGGTGGTGTCCAGGCCGGACTTGGCACACCACGCCGCCGTGGTCCCGGGGCTCGCGAGGGTGATCACGAAGTCCGCATGCCCGGACGAGACCCGCTCGAAGGTGCGAACGCCGCCGTGCCCCCAACTGCGGTCGTCGTTGAGCGTCTTGTGCACGGCCTCGGCGAACAGCTGACCGTCGAGCGGCAGTCCCTTCTCCACATCGACGCGGTAGCGCATCACCTGACCCCGGCCGGGCGCCTTGTCGTGCCCGCGGACGGTCTGGAAGGAGCCGGATCCGCGCAGCTTGGCGTCGAGCGGATAGAGGGCCGCCATCTTCTCGTCATAGGTGACGGGGGCGGGCGAGTTCGCCGAGCGGGCCGCACCGCGGCCGTCGTCGTCGTGGGAGCCGCGGGAGGCGGCGTCGTCGCCCTGCTCCGAGCCGCCCTGGGCCTGCGTCTTACCGCCGCCGCCCTGCGGTCCGCCCGCGACCTGTCCGGCCACCACGACCGCCAGCACGGTGGTCACGGCCGCGGCGGCGATACCGGTGAACGTGCGCCCCTTACCGCCCTTGGCGACACCGCGCGCCCCCTTGCCCGGGGGCTCCTGCTCGTCGTCGTCCGGCCCGCTTCCGCGGTCGCCGCCCGAGCCGCCGCCGATCCCCCCGGAGGGGGTGGCCGCCCGCTGCGTACGGCGCTGCGGGGGCACGCCGCCCGGCGCACCGGCGGCGAAGACGTCGTCGCCGTCGCAGTCCAGGGCGTCGGGGGCGTCGAACGCCTCGATGTACTCCTTGCGCGGACCGGGCATCAGACCGGCCGCGCCACCCGTGCCGCCCGTGGTCGGGCGCTGCGGCGCGCTCATGGTGCGCATGCCGTAAGGGGGCCGCTGACCGCTGGGACCGCCGGGTCCACCGGGGCCTCTGACCCCGCCCGGACCGCCGCCGGGCCCACCGGGGCCCCTGAGCCCGCCCGGACCACCGCCGGGTCCAACGGGGCCTCTGACTCCGCCCGGACCACCACCGGGCCCACCGGGGCCCCTGAGCCCGCCCGGACCACCGCCGGGTCCAACGGGGCCTCTGACTCCGCCCGGACCGCCACCCGGTCCACCGGGGCCCCTGAGCCCGCCCGGACCGCCGCCGCGGCCACCGACCGCGCCCCAGCCGCCGCCTGCCTCGCGCTGCTCGGGATGTCCGCCCCTGGTGCGCGCCGCGGGCCCACCGGCACCGTAAGGCAGCCTCGGCACGCCCTGCGGCGGGGTGACCCCGGGATCCGGGGCGCCGGGCCCCGGTGCGGCCCGGCGGCGCCCGGTCCCCGGTCTGCCGCCTTCGGCCGCGGGGGCCTCACCGGACGCGCGGTACTCGACGAACTCGGGGCCCGAGCCCTGCCCCTGGCCGGAGCCCGCCGCGGCGGGCCAGCTCTCCCGGCCCTCCTGGCTGCCACGTGCGCTGTGTTTACCCACGCGCCGCACCGCTCCCGTCCGCGCCGGACACCGGTACGGCCCCCCGCGCCTCCCGGCTGTCCCGGTCGTCTCGTTGATCAACGTCGTCGAGCAGCTCGCGCATCCCGCGCGCCACCGCTTCGGGATACTCCATCATCGCGACATGCCCGGCGTCCAACAGCGTCAACAGACGCGAGTCGCGGAAGGTGGCGTTGGCCCGATCCGCCATCCGCACGGACACCAACTGGTCGCGGCCGCCGTAGACGAGCAGCGTCGGGGCGAGCACCCGCTCGGCCTGACGCCACAGGGAGTGCTGACCGCCCAGGGTGTACGAGTCGACGACACCGCGGGCCGAGCGGGTGAGCGCGTCCCAGAAGTACGGGAGGCCGAGCCGGCGTTCGAACTCCTCGACCGCGTGGGCGAAAGCCTCCCGGGTGACCCGGGACGGATCGCCGAAGGTGAGCAGCATCACCTCGCGGGTGCGTCGCTCCGCGTCCCAGTCCCTGGTCAAGCGGGTGAACAGCCGGGTCACCCCGGGCACCGCGAGCAGGCCGGTGGGCACCGCGGTGCGCTGCGGGCGCAGTTCGGGCAGCGCGGGCGAGACGAGCGTGAGGGTGCGCACCAGATCGGGCCGCACCGCGGCGACGCGGGTGGCGATCGAGCCGCCCATCGAATTGCCGACCAGATGGACCGGTCCGCGGCCCTGCGCGTCGAGGTAGCGGATCACGGCGCGGGCATGGGCGGTGATCGAGTAGTTGCCGTCGTCCGGCGGCGGGGAGTCACCGAAGCCGGGGAGGTCGAGCGCCTCGCCGTCCACCCGGTCGGCGAGCAGCTCCATGAGCGCGGACCAGTTCTGCGAGGAGCCGCCGAGGCCGTGGACGAAGAGCGCGGGCGGCAGCCCGGAGGCGGACGGCGGACGGGAGCGCACGGTCATCGTGAGCCCCGGAAGGGCGGCGGTCCGCAGCTTCTCCCCGGCTCCGACCCGCACGGACCTCGCGGGCGGCACCGCCGCGACGATGCGGGCTTCCGGCGGCTCGGTCGAAGACATGCGGCAATGTTACGAGACGATCACGCGCGCGACCGTGTGTTCACGCTCACAGACCACGTAGCGTCCGAAAGTGACCTCTCCTAGGCTCGTAAGTCACAGGGGCGATCACCTTGCCACTGGCTCACCACCGGATGGCCGCCAATGGGCAGCCGTCAGTGGAAAGCCGCCGTAAGTGGGAACCCATCACTGGCCCACCACTGGCGAACCACCGGTGCGAAGCCGCCACAGGGAACAGGGAAGGGGAGCACATGTCCATCGACCCATCCGACCCCGCCACCTTCGAGGACTCCGTGGAGAACACCGACGAGACCGCCACGCGCGACGTCGAGGCTCCCGAGGCGGACGCCGTCGAACAGCACCGCGAGGTGATCTCCCGCCGCGACGAACGGCCCAGGGCCGACGAGTCCGTGGAAGCCAACGAGGCCGACCGGGCGGAACAGGCACGGATCGTCGAGGAGAACGAGGAGGACTACCGGTGACCAGCGTCATTTATGGGCTTTTCATAGAGTCCGGTACATGAAATTCTCCGCACGAACAGCGCGCCGCACTGTTACCCAAAAGTACGATGGCGGGCGCGATGGACATCGTGCACAGGGATCATTCAATGGGAGGCGGCGTGACAGCCATCGAGCAGACCGAGGCGCGCCCACGGGGTACGCGCCTGCCGCGCCGAGCCCGACGTAATCAGCTGCTGGGGGCGGCTCAGGAGGTCTTCGTCGCGCAGGGCTACCACGCGGCCGCGATGGACGACATCGCCGAGCGCGCCGGGGTCAGCAAGCCCGTGCTCTACCAGCACTTCCCGGGCAAGCTGGAGCTGTATCTGGCTCTGCTCGACCAGCACTGCGACGCCCTGCTCCAGGCGGTGCGCACCGCGCTCGCCTCGACCACCGAGAACAAGCAGCGCGTCGCGGCGACCATGGAGGCGTACTTCGCCTACGTCGAGGAGGAAGGCGGCGCCTTCCGGCTCGTCTTCGAATCCGATCTGACCAACGAGCCCGCGGTGCGCGAGCGCGTGGACCGCGTCTCGCTCCAGTGCGCCGAGGCGATCTGCGAGGTCATCGCCGAGGACACCGGGCTGTCCCGGGACGAGTCGATGCTGCTGGCCGTGGGCCTCGGCGGGGTGTCCCAGGTGGTCGCGCGCTATTGGCTCTCCAGCGAGAGCGCCGTGCCGCGGGACACCGCCGTGCAGTTGCTCACCTCGCTGGCCTGGCGGGGTATCGCGGGCTTCCCGCTGCACGGGGCCGAGGGCGGCCACTGAGCGGGACCGCCGAGCGGACCCGCTGAGCCGACCCGCTGAGCGCTGCGGGGCGGATCAGCGCGGCCACTGAGCGGCCGGGAACCGTTCCCGGCCGCGAAGGGGCGTGTTCGCGGCGGCGGGCGTGTTCGCTGCCGGCGTTCGACCGCGGCCCCCGACAGGTGTCGCGGCCCGGCTAGTGTGTGCTGGGTACAGCGCGGATGGTCGCGCTACCCCAGATGACCGTCGGAGGGACAAGGCCGTGGAGGTCAAGATCGGCGTGCAGCACGCGCCCCGCGAGATCACCTTGGAGAGCGGGCAGTCTGCCGAGGAGGTCGAGCGCTTGGTCGCCGAGGCACTCGGTGGCAAGTCTCAGGTGCTGACCCTGGAGGACGCCCACGGCCGCAAGGTCCTGGTCCCGTCCGACCGGCTCGCCTACGTCGAGCTCGGCGAGCCGACCGCCCGCAAGGTCGGTTTCGGCGCGGCCTGAGGATTCACCCGCGGCGGCGGGGTCCGGTGGAGCAAGACCACCGGGCCCCGCCGCTGTTTGCGCTCGCACGCACGCCCCCGGCTCGGCATGCGCCACAGACCGCCCCCATGGACAGGGTTGCCTCCGGTCGGGCACGGGTAGGACGGGCGTGACCGACTCGTGATCACGTATCGGTCCCGGTCCGCTCACGGGAAGGACGCGCCAATGCTGTTCTGGGAAGCGCTCGCCTCGGTACTGATCGGTCTCGTCATCGCGTACGGGGCGCTCCACCGGCTCCCCCGAAGGCTGCCCGCACGGCCCCTCGTGCTGTCCACCGGCCCCGCCGCCGCGCTTCTGGGCGCCCTGCTGACCCATACGGTGCTGGGCTCGGGGCACACGACGGCCGTGCTGATCGTCGCGCTCGGCTTCTCAGCGGCGCTGCTGTCGCTGCTCATCCGGCCGGCCAGGACGCGCCGCCGGCGTTCGGTCCCGGCGTAAGGCCGGAACGCCACCGACCGCCGGAGCCCCTCGTCCGCTTTCCCCTACCCGCCCCTTCCCGATACCAGGGGCTCCACCCCTGGGACCCCGGGGTCTTGGCCGAACCCCACCACGCGGCGGCGCCGCATGTCGACGCCGGTGGGGAAGGGGCGGAGGCCCGGCCCGGGGTCTGGGGCGGAGCCCCAGTTGTGGGAAGGGGCGGGGAGGGGAACAGCCCGCCGCAGGCGCCACCATCCGTCGGGCACCCCTAGGCGTCGGGAGCCCCTAGGCAGCGAGCCCCAGGGCGGCCATCCGCTTGGTGTGGGCCTCGGTGATCCGGGAGAACATCCGGCCCACCTCCGCCAGGTCGAAGCCGTCGGCCAGCCCGCCGACCAGCATCGTGGAGAGCGCGTCGCGGTCCGCGACCACCCGCTGGGCCTGCGACAGCGCCTCGCCCATCAGCCGCCGCGCCCACAGCGCCAGCCGCCCGCCGACCCGCGGATCGGCCTCGATCGCGGCCCGCACCTTCTCGATCGCGAACGAGGCATGGCCGGTGTCGTCCAGCACCTGGAGCACCAGATCGCGGGTGTCGGAGTCCAGCCGGGCCGCGACCTCGCGGTAGAAGTCACTGGCGATCGAGTCGCCCACATACGCCTTGACCAGGCCCTCCAGCCAGTCGGACGGCGCGGTCTGCCGGTGGAACCCGTCCAGCGCCGCCGCGAACGGCTCCATCGCCTCCGTGGGCTCCTCGCCGATCGCCGACAGCCGCCCCCGAAGCCGCTCGAAGTGGTGGAACTCGGCGGACGCCATCTTCGCCAGCTCCGCCTTGTCCTCGAGGGTGGGCGCCAGCTTCGCGTCCTCCGCCAGCCGCTCGAAGGCGGCCAGCTCGCCGTAGGCGAGGGCGCCGAGCAGATCCACCACGGCGGCCCGGTACTGCGGATCGGCGGCCGCCGTGTCCCAGTCCTGGGCGGCGATCCCGGTGGGCTCGGGGGCCTTCTCCCCGCCGTCCTTCCCCGGAGCTGCGTCGTCCCCTGCGCGGTCCCCGGTGGTCGCGGCGGGCGTCTCAGGTGTGTCAGGCGTCTCCATGGAGCGCACAATAGCCCGCTCCGCGCCCCGGGGAAGGCCCTGGTCAGCCATGCCCACGGATGCCCCGCATCGGACAGCCCGGTCACAGATGCGCGCTTACGGGGTACAGTGATAAATGCGCCCGTCGAGTATCGGCGGGTCGTTCCACGAATGCGGATGCCCGGTCGGTGGCCCGATCGGCTCCAAACCCGACCGCCCTCCGCGCGGCGCGCAGCACCTATGCGCACGGCAGGAGGGACCCGCTCGCGGCGTGTGCGCTCGAGCGAAGGCCGTGGTCCCGCGCCGAACCGGCCATCCCCAAGGCCGGTGCACCCGGGCGCCGTGCGACCCCCTTCGCCGCCTCCCGCCGCGCTCACAGAAGAGGCAAGCATCCTGACCACCTTCCGAGAACTCGGGATCCTCCCCGAGACTGCCGAGGCCCTGGAAGCCGTCGGCATCACGTCCCCGTTCCCCATCCAGGAGATGACGCTTCCGGTCGCCCTTTCCGGCACCGACGTCATCGGACAGGCCAAGACCGGCACCGGCAAGACGCTGGGCTTCGGCCTCCCCCTGCTGGAGCGCGTCATCGTCCCCGCCGACGTCGAGGCGGGCCGGGCCAAGCCCGAGCAGCTGACCGACGCCCCGCAGGCGCTCGTGGTCGTCCCCACCCGCGAGCTGTGCCAGCAGGTGACCAACGACCTGCTGACCGCCGGTAAGGTCCGTGCCGTCCGCGTCGTGTCGATCTACGGCGGCCGCGCCTACGAACCGCAGGTCGAGGCCCTGAAGAAGGGCGTCGACGTGGTCGTCGGCACCCCGGGCCGGCTGCTGGACCTGGCGGGCCAGAAGAAGCTGCGGCTCTCCGCCGTCAAGGCGCTCGTCCTGGACGAGGCCGACGAGATGCTCGACCTGGGCTTCCTGCCCGACGTCGAGAAGATCATCCAGCTGCTGCCCGCCAAACGCCAGACGATGCTCTTCTCGGCCACCATGCCGGGCCAGGTCATCTCGCTGGCCCGGCGCTACATGTCGCAGCCCACGCACATCCGTGCCACCGCGCCGGACGACGAGGGCGCGACCGTGGCCAACATCACGCAGCATGTCTTCCGCGCCCACTCGCTGGACAAGCCGGAGGTCGTGGCGCGGGTGCTCCAGGCCGACGGCCGCGGTCTCGCGATGATCTTCTGCCGTACGAAGCGCACCGCCGCCGATATCGCCGATCAGCTCGCGCGCCGTGGCTTCGCCTCCGGCGCGGTCCACGGCGACCTCGGCCAGGGCGCGCGCGAGCAGGCGCTGCGCGCCTTCCGCAACGGCAAGGTCGACGTGCTGGTGTGCACCGACGTCGCCGCGCGCGGCATCGACGTCGAGGGCGTCACGCATGTGATCAACTACCAGTCGCCCGAGGACGAGAAGACCTATCTGCACCGCATCGGCCGTACGGGTCGCGCGGGCGCCTCGGGCATCGCGATCACGCTCGTCGACTGGGACGACATCCCGCGCTGGCAGCTGATCAACAAGGCGCTGGACCTGCCGTTCAACGAGCCGGAGGAGACGTACTCCACCTCCGAACACCTCTATGAGCTGCTGAGCATCCCCCAGGGCACCACCGGTGTGCTCCCGCGTGCCGAGCGCACCCGGGCCGGGCTCGCCGCCGAGGAGGTCGAGGACCTGGGCGAGACCGGCGGCCGCGGAGGCCGTGGCCGCCGGGCCGCCGCCCCCGCCCCCGCCGCGGAGGAGCGTCCCGCGCGCAACCGCCGGGTCCGGCGCCGCACCCGTGGCGGTCTGAACCTGGACGGCGCGGGCGCGCCGGAGGGCGCGGCGGCGGCCGAGTCCGCCGCCGACACCGCCGAGGGCGCCACCGAGCCCCGTCGGCCCCGCCGACGCCGCCGTACGCGCGGCGGCATGGCGTCGGCCGGCTCCGAGGCGGCCACGGCCGCCGTCGAGACGGCGGAGGCGGCCCAGCCGGAGGCGGAGCCCGCCGAGGCGGCCGAGGCCGCCGCCAAGCCGCGCCGCCGCCGCACGCGGGGTGCGAGGGCCGCCGAGGCGGCCGAGAGTGGCGTGAGCGCGTCCATGGACGCCGCGCACGCCGCGCACGCCGCCGAGGCGGAGGAAGCCGCGGTGACGGCTGTGGCGACGGCGGAGGCCCCCGAGGCCGTGGAGGCCCCGGCCGAGCCGCGCCGCCGGACCCGAGCCAAGGCCGCGGAGGCCGTCGAGACGGCCGAAGGTGCGATGGAGGAGGCCAAGCCCCGGCGCCGCACCCGTAAGGCCGTCGCGGCCGAGACCGCCGTGGCAGCGGCCGAGGGCACGACGGACGCGGTGGACGCCACCGAGACCGCCGACGCCCCCGCCAAGCCCCGCCGCCGCACCCGTAAGGCCACCGAAGCGGCCGAGACCGCCGTCGAGACGGCCGAAGGCACAGTGGAAGAGGCCAAGCCCCGGCGTCGCACCCGTAAAGCCACCGAGGTAGCCCAGGCTGCCGTGGAGACGGCCGAAGGCACGACGGAGCCGGTGAACGCCGCCGAGACCGCCGAGGTCCCCGCCCAGCCCCGCCGACGCACCCGTAAGGCCACCGAAGCGGCTGTCGCCGTCGAGACGGCCGAAGGGGCGGCGGAGGAGGCCAAGCCTCGGCGTCGCACTCGCGCCGCCGTCAAGGCCGACGTCGTCGACGCGCAGCCGGAGGCGGAGGCCGCCGAGGCTCCCGCCAAGCCGCGGCGCACCCGCGCCAAGGCGACGAAGGCCGCGGAAGCCGCTGTCGCGAGCGCCGAAGGCACCACCGAGGCCGAGGCCGAGGGCGACGAAGCCGCCAAGCCGCGGCGCCGCACGCGTGCCAAGGCCGCCACGGCGGCACCGGAGGCGGACGAGGCCGAGGCCGCGCCCGCCAAGCCCCGGCGCCGTACGCGCGCCAAGGCGGCCGAGGCCGTCGAGGCCACGGTCGAGGGCTGACCCGGTACAACGGCATCACGGTGCTACGCCACAGCAGCACGCCCAGGGGCCCGTTCCGCGACACCGCGGTTCGGGCCCCTGGGCGTTCATGTGCCGTTTCCCGCAGGCTGTATAGCCTCGTCCCATGAGCAGGCCGCCCTTTCTCACACTGCCCGCGAGCGCCCGTGCGTACCGCCTCAGGACCGCGCGCGGCGAGTTCGCCGTCCATGACGCGCGGCCCGCTTCGGCGGCGCGCGGGACCGTGCTGCTGGTCCCGGGGTTCACCGGGAGCAAGGAGGACTTCATCGCGCTGCTGGAGCCGCTCGCCGCGGCCGGTTTCCGGGCCGTCGCCGTCGACGGCCGGGGGCAGCACGAGAGCCCTGGCCCCCGTAAGGAGGCCGCGTACGCCCAGGACGAGCTGGCGCAGGACCTGCTCTCGCAGGTCACCGCCCTGAGCGCGGCGACCGAGGACCCCGTCCATGTGCTCGGGCATTCGCTCGGCGGGCTGATCGCGCGGACCGCCGCGCTGCGTGACCCGGGGGCATTCGCCTCTCTCACGATCATGAGTTCGGGCCCGGCGGCCATCTCCGCCCCGCAGCGCGCCCGGATCAAGCTGCTGATCGACGCGCTGACCGTGATGGACATGGAGTCCGTATGGCAGGCGATGCGCGAGCTGGATCCGCCCGAGGCGGCCGATGAGTCGACACCGCCCGGGGTGGCGGAGTTCCTGCACCAGCGCTGGCTCGGGACCGTACCCGAGCAGCTGATCGCCACCGGGCGGCAGCTCTCCGAGGAGCCGGACCGGGTCGATGAGCTGGCGGCGCTGCGGCTGCGCGTCCATGTGCTGTCGGGCGAGGCGGACTACGCCTGGCCGGTGCCGCTGATGGACGAAATGGCCGGGCGGCTGGCCGCCCGCCGGACCGTGATCGAGGGCGCCGGGCACTCCCCCAACGCCGAGCGGGCCCATCCCACCGCCGACGCCCTGATCTCCTTCTGGCGCGACGTCGGCTGAGCACGAAGGCGTGGACTGAGCACGAGCCCCATGACGTGGGCTGAGCCCGAGGCCCATGACATCGCCGAGCACGAGCCCCATGGCGTCGGCCGCGCCCTGAGCCCGCCCAGAACCCCCGCAGGCTCAGTACTGCGCCTGGAGGTGCTCCCAGAAGCCGTCCCGCAGCGCCCGCCGCAGATCGGCGTGGGCGCGCAGCGAGAGCCGCAGCAGCCCCTCCGCGTCGATCAGCAGCTCCTGGTCCACGGAGCCGGGCAGATACGGATGGCCCGGCAGCAGCTCCGCGAGGGTCTCACGGCCGCGTGAGGACAGCCACTGGGCGGCGATCTGCGCCCCGACGAAGCGCACCTCGTCCCGGGTCGGGGCGGGCCCGCACAGGGGCGCGTCGCCGTTCGGCTCGTAGCCGGTGGCGCGCCGGGTGACATACGGCTTGCAGAAGTCGAGGTCGAAGGTGCGCTGGCTGTCGACCTCCCACAGCAGCGGCTCGGCCTGGTTGCGCCCGTCGAGTGCCTCGATGCCCCAGAGGTGGACGCGTGCCCCGTAGCCCTGGGCCGCCTCGACCGCGGAGACCAGGTCCTCGTCGCCGCCGATCAGCACGGCGTCGCCGATGGCGCGGTGGCGGGCCAGGGACTCCAGGTCGGAGCGGATGAGCGAGTCGACGCCCTTCTGCTGGTTGTTGGCGTTGAGGTTGCCGAGCCGGACCTTGACGTCGGGCAGCTCGGCGATGCCCTGCTGCTCCGGGGTGTGGATCCGGCGCCGAGCGCCGTCGAACCAGTAGACGCGCAGCAGCCTGCTGTCCGGGAAGATCGTGCGCGCCTTGTCGATGAACGCCTCGATGAGCCCCTCCGCGTCCAGCTCGAACGCCCGGCGGTCCTCCGTGCCCGCGACCAGCCGCCCGGCGGCGGCATAGACATACCCCGCGTCCACGAAGATCGCGTGGGTCGAAGGGGTGGTCGCGACCTCGGCGAGTACGCGCTGGAGCAGCTCGTTCGTGCGTTCGATGCCCGCGACGATCGAGGCGAGGTCTTGTTGGCCCGGAGGCATGGCTTCACTCATACGCGGTTCATTCTCCGGGCGGCTCTGTGAGGGGCACAACCGGACCCCGCCCCGGCTACCAGCGGATACTTAGGCTGCGAAAAAATTTTATTAGCGTAGGGAATGTTTTCGGGGGACCCTCTGGTTGAACACGTACAGGAGGGCGCGGCAGCGACGCTGCGCGACTCCGTACACATCAGTTCTCCTTCAGGAGGATCAGACGAAGGGAGAAGCCTTGCGCTTCGAGATCATGCGCCTGGACGACATCGATGGCAGCGCCATCGACAGCACCGTCGTAGACGCCGCCTCCGTCAACCGGATCGTGCAGCAGGCCGCCGCAATCGGCCAGCGCATCTACATCCGTCCAGCCGACACCGCCGCCCGGTAGTGCCGTAAGGCCCTCCCAGCAGCACAGAGCGTCGAGCGCCCCCGTACAGACGGTACGGGGGCGCTCGGGCGTGTCAGGCGGTGTGGGCCACCTGGATGACGCCGTTGATGATCTGCTGCACCGCGATGGCGGAGAGCATCATGCCGGACAGCCGGGTGACCAGCACCACTCCGCCTTCCTTGATCACGCGAATGATCAGCAGCGAGTAGCGCATGGTGACCCACAGCACGCCATGCATGGCCGCGATCGCGGTCCACACCGCCACCTGATCGCCGATTCCGCGCGCGTGCTGGACGGCGAGGATCACCGAGACGATCGCACCCGGCCCGGCCAGCAGCGGCATGCCGAGCGGGACGAGCGCGACATTGACGTCCTTGGTCTGGGTCGGCTCGTCGTTCTTACCGGTGAGCAGATCGAGCGCGATCAGCAGGAGCAGCAGCCCGCCCGCGATCATCAGCGCGGGGACCGAGACATGCAGATAGTCGAGGATCTGCTGACCCCCGATGCCGAAGACGGCGATGACGCCGAAGGCGACGGCCGCCGCCTGGCCCGCCATCCGGCGCTGGACCTTGGCGGGGCGGCCCGAGGTCAGCGCCAGGAAGATGGGCGTGATGCCCGGCGGATCCATGATCACGAACAGGGTGAGGAAGAGGGAGCCGAAGACGGCGACGTCGAACACGGTGAATGGCCTTGCGGGGACGAGCAGCGGTGCGGTGCTGATGCGGTAAGGGAAACGAAGTAGAGAGCGAAGCGGGGGCTCAGCCGCCCGTGCCCGGCACCGGGAAGGCCCCGGTCGCCCTGCGCACGATCTCCCCGTAGACCTCGGGATCGGTCGTGTACTCGCCGAGCCGACAGGTCTTACGGCTGCCGTGATAGTCGCTGGAGCCGGTGGTGAGCACGCCGAGCTCGGCGGCGAGACCGCGCAGCCGCGCACGGGTGTCCTCGGCGTGGTCCATATGGTCGACCTCGATACCGTCGAGGCCCGCCGCCGCCAGCTCGCCGATCGCGCTCTCCGGGACGCACTGGCCGCGCTTGACGGCCAGCGGATGCGCGAAGACCGCGACCCCGCCGGCGCCCTTGATCAGCCGGATCGCCTCGAAGGGGTCCAACTCGTGCTTCTCCACATGCGCCCGGCCGCCGTCGGCCAGCCAGTCCTGGGTGAAGGCGTCCGAGACGCTCTCCACGACGCCCAGCTCGACCAGCGCGGTGGCGATGTGCGGCCGTCCGACGGCCCCGTCCCCGGCGATCTCCGCCACCCGCTCCCAGGTGATCGGCACATCCAGCTCGCGCAGCTTCGCGACCATCGCCCGGGCCCGGGGCACCCGGTCGTCGCGCACCAGCTCGCGCTCGCGCGCCAGCTCGGGCTCGGCCGGGTCGAAGAGGTACGCCAGCATGTGCAGGCTGATCCCGTTCAGACGGCAGGACAGCTCGGCGCCGGTGATCAGCGTCAGCCCGGAGGGCAGCGCCTTCGTCGCCTCCGCATAGCCGCCGACGGTGTCGTGGTCGGTGAGCGCGACGACGTCCAGACCCTGAGCGGCGGCGTTCCGTACCAGCTCGGCGGGGGTGTCCGTACCGTCCGACGCAGTGGAGTGGGTGTGCAGATCGATGCGCACGGCACGGGCTCCAAGCTGCGTTCGGGATGGACCGAGGGGACGCCCCAGCATAACCACGCCCGCACCCGCCCGTGTCGACGGGCCCTGACCTGTGCATGACGTACCGGCCCGGAGGGGACGGGACTCAGGGCGGGGGAAGGGACAGGCCTCAGGGCGGGAGACGGGACGGGACTCAGGGCGAGAGCAGCCTCGGGGAGAGCGCCCCGCAGGGCACCAGGTCGACCTCGGCCCCCGCGTCCCGCAGATCGGTGAGCACCATCTCGTCGTACATCAGCAGCCCGGTCTGCTCGGGCCAGACGACCGCCCACAGCCACAGCCCGCACGCCTCGCCCGCGAAGACCGCGCGGTCGTCCGGGGTGCCCTCGACATGCCACAGCGGGGTGGGCCGCCCGGCGGCCAGCACCTTGACGTGCGGCGGCTTGTCCACCCGCATCCCCGGCCCCGGATCGGGCCCCGGGAGGCCCGCGAACCGCGCGCCGAGGCCGACGCCCAGCTCCTCGGCGATCAGCAGCAGCTCCCCCGGGCCGCCCAGCGGTCCGGGTCCCGAGCAGGCCACGGCGGTGGCGCGGCCGCCGCTTCGATCGTCCCCGGCGCAGGCCACACCGGTGAACAGCCAGCCCACGGGCAGCGGCCACGGCATCCATACGGGCACCCGGGCGCGGTTGGTGACGACCACGAGTGCTTCGACGCTCGGCGGGACGACCGGCTGGAGGGGGTGCACCGTGCCGTGCACGCCGCACTGCCAGGAGTCGGCGAAGAGACCGGGCGCTCGCACCCGGCCACCGCACTTCGGGCAACTGGGTTCGCCCCTCATAGGGCCCCACGGTCCTCCCCGGTCGTCGCCGCGTCAAGGACGATCACCCGTCCGGAGGTCACTTCCGGCACCCGTTCCCGTACGGCACCGTCACGGTTCCCGTACGGCCCTCGCGCCCGGTGCCTCGCAGGGCTTCCGTACGGATCTCAGCCCGACAACGGCACCCCGGGCCGCACCGGGTCACGCAGATCCGTGCCGTACCGCAGCCAGCGGTCCTGGAGGGCGCCGGCGCCGTGCACCCGCTTCCACGCCGCCTCGTTCGCGGTCATCGGCAGCATCGGCAGGAAACGCACCGGCTCCATGGGCTCCAGCAGCTCCAAGTCCTCGACCAGGCCGCCCGGTTCGGCGACCAGGACGGAGCTGAAGGGCGCCCCGGGCCACAGCGGCCCGCCGAGGTCCAGCGACGCGCCGGGGGTCACCACGACCCCCTCGACCTGGGGCGAGGCGGCCAGCACGGCGAGCGGGCGGAGCACCTCGTCGAGTACGGATAGGTCGGGGCCGGAACCGCCCCTCCGCACGGTCAGCACCAACTCGGCGCGCGGCCCGCGCAGCGGGTCGGCGACGGCGGCGGTCGGGCTGGTCATAGGATGGTCCGACATGCCGAGGGTGGCGTAGCGGATCACATCGCCCTCATCGCGGAATCGCAGCACCTCAATGCGGTCCGTACCGACGAAAGTGACGGCGGCGCGGGCGTCCGGCTCGCCCAGCGCGGTGATCAACCGGGCCTCGACCAGCTGAAGAACGTCTGACATGCGGTGAGCATAGATCGCGTATCGAACAGGCAAAGCGGCGACGTAACGCTTCTGCCGACTGATAGCCTTAATCCCTGCCCAGGGAGTTACAGATCGTCCCTCACGGGGGACCGGCCGGAGGAGGTGGGGCTGCGGTGGATCCTAGTCGACCGTGCAGTACCGACAGTTCTCCCGTCGTTTCCCCTTGGTATGCGGCTTCATGATCTGAGCCTTCCGTACCCCGCCGCCGTGCGGTGAAACACGCGAAGCCCACTCGCATCCAGGGCATCTGACGGTAGAGCGCCTTCGTACCGCTTTGTTCAGTTCCGAAGAACCTTCCGTCAGCGCCATCGCACGGAGCGCCGCCCGCTTTGCGGACGTACGGGCACGGGGTGTCGTACGTCCACCTTCCGGGTGCCGCGCTGCGCCGCGCGCCCGCCGCTGACGGCCGGCCTGTGAAGGAGCCCGTCATGTCGATGATCCGTGACCTGCGCGCCGCCGTTCGGCCCGCCCTGCGCCGTTCCCGCACCGCCAGCGACTACGACGCGACGCGTGACCCGTCGGTCACCAGCGCCGTGGTCGACTGCGGGGTCTACCGCGACGGCAAGCGGGTCAGCGAACACGTGAGCCCGGCGAGGGCCATGGAGCGGGTCCGCGAGGAGGGCGGGTTCGCCTGGATCGGGCTGCACGAGCCGACCGAGCGCGAGTTCGCGGGGATCGCCCAGGAGTTCGGGCTGCACCCGCTGGCGGTCGAGGACGCGGTGCAGGCGCACCAGCGGCCCAAGCTGGAGCGGTACGACGACACCCTCTTCACCGTCTTCAAGACCATCCACTACGTGGAGCACGCCGAACTCACCTCGACCAGCGAGGTCGTGGAGACCGGCGAGGTGATGTGCTTCACCGGCCGGAACTTCATCGTGACCGTCCGGCACGGCGGCCAGGGCTCGCTGCGCGCCCTGCGCCACCGGCTCCAGCAGGACCCGGAGCTGCTCGCCAAGGGCCCCTCGGCGGTGCTGCACGCCATCGCCGACCAGGTGGTCGACGGCTATCTGGCGGTCGCCGACGCGGTCCAGGACGACATCGACGAGGTCGAGATCGACGTCTTCTCGGCCGCGACCTCCCGGCGGGGCGGCGACGCGGGCCGGATCTACCAGCTCAAGCGCGAGGTCCTGGAGTTCAAGCGGGCCGTCTCGCCGCTGCTGCGGCCGATGCAGCTGCTGAGCGAGCGTCCGATGCGGCTGGTGGACCCGGACATCCAGAAGTACTTCCGGGATGTCGCGGACCATCTGGCGCGGGTCAGCGAGCAGGTGCTGGCCTTCGACGACCTGCTGAACTCCATCCTCCAGGCCAATCTGGCGCAGGCCACGGTGGCGCAGAACGAGGACATGCGGAAGATCACGTCCTGGGCGGCGATCTTCGCCGTGCCGACGATGATCGCGGGGATCTACGGCATGAACTTCGACTACATGCCGGAGCTGCGCTGGAAGTTCGGCTATCCGACCGTGCTCGTGGTCACGGTGGGCATCTGCTTCGCGATCCACCGCGGCTTCAAGCGCAACGGCTGGCTGTAGGGCCGGCTGGCTGTAGGGCCGGACGGCGGACGAGCCCTCGCCCTCACTCAACCGGGTTCGTTCGACGTGCCCTTCCCGTCCGCCATGATGACCAGCGCGAGCCCGCCGAGGATGACCGCGAGCGCCGGGTAGGCGGCCACGGGCGGCATCTGGCCCAGCCACAGGGCCGCGATCAGGGCCGCCCCCGGCGTCTCCAGCAGGATCGCGGTCGAAGTGACGGACGGGCCGAGGCCCTTGACCACCCGGTTGATGAGGGTGTGCCCCAGCAGCTGCGCGGTGACCGTCAGCGCGGCCAGCCGCAGCCAGGTGGTGCCGCTGTAGCCGCCGAGCTCCGCACCCGCCACCAGACAGGTCAACAGCAGGAGCACGCTGGTGGTGGTGTAGCAGACGTAGGCGTACGCGGTGGTGCTCACCGAACGGCGCACCTCCGCCCCGAGCAGTACATACCCGGCCGCCGCGATCCCGCCCAGCAGCGCGAGCGCGTCGCCCAGCAGGGCGCGCGGGGAGGCGGACAGATCGACCCCGGTGAGGATCACCACACCGAGGATCGCCAGGCCCATGCCCAGCCAGGCGAGCGTGGGCGGGCGGTGGCCGCGCAGCCGCAGCAGCAGCGCCGTCCAGATGGGGGTGGTGGTCACCAGGGCGGTCGAGGAGGCCACGGAGGTCATGTGCAGGCTCGGCAGCCAGGCCCCGAAGTGCACCGCGAGCAGCGCCCCGGCCCCGACCGACAGCAGTGCCGTCCGGCGGCCCATCCCGCGCAGCTCGCCCCGGTGGCGCCACAGGGCGAGCGGGGTGAGCGCGCCCACCGCCATGGCGTTGCGCCAGAAGGCGATGGCGAGCGCGGGCGCCACCGTCGCGGCGGCCAGCGGCGCGGAGAGCGAGACCCCGGCGATGGCGACCGTAAGGAGCGCGATGTCCACGGGACGGCTGTGGAAGCGGCCACCGTCGCCGGGTGCGGTGGGCGTGGCGGCGGGGGCTGATGCGCGGGCGGCACGGGCGGTGGGCACGGCGCCAGGGTAAGGCGCGTTGCCTCGCGACGGAACTGACATTTCACGGGCTGGGACGGGTGTGGGGCTGGCCTAAGCAGGTCGGAGGAAGTCCACTACGGTTCGGACAGCGCCCCGAAGGGGCGCGGGGCTGTGTCGATATGCGGCTCCGCCGCGCGGGCGCGACCAGCCACGATGCGGCCGCAGACGCACGACGGCATCTCGTGGCACTTCCCGCGGAGCGCTTAGGCTGTCGGCATGACGCAGACGCCGATGGGCCGTGCCCTTGTCGAGGAGGCGGCCAAGAAGTCCGCCCTCATCTGGGTCCAGGGCACCGAGGGTGCCCCGCGCGCCCTGTGGCACATCTGGCACGAGGGCGCGGTGCTGCTCGTCGGGGACGGGCCCGACGAACAGCCCCTCGAGGACCTCGGGCTGACCGACGGCGGCAGCGCCACCGTGACCGTGCGCAGCAAGGACAAGGGCGGGCGCCTGGTGAGCTGGCGCGCGCGGGTGGCCGAGCTGGCCCCGGGCGGCGAGGCGTGGACCGCGGCGGTCGACGAGCTCAAGGGCAAGCGGCTGAACGCGGCCGACGCCGACCACATCGCGGAGCGCTGGGCCCGTGAGTGCCGGGTGCTGCGGCTGGAGCCCGCGCCCGGGGCGCTCGCCGAGCACCCCACCGGCTCCCTGGCGGCGGCCCCGCTGCCGTCCCCGGCGATCACCCGCCGCCCGATCCCGGCCGCGCTCCCCAAGCTGCTGGCCCGCCGCAAGAAGCGGGCCCGTGACGCCCGTAAGGACGCCTCCTAGCGAGCCGACGACCGTAAGGACGCGTCCTAGCGACATGACGACCGTAAGGACGCGTCCCACGGGGTGTCCGGCGGACCACGCGGCGGCGCATACCGTCAGGTGCCGGGCAGGGGCAAGGCTCACCCGTGCCTACGGCGTCTCCGGGATCTGCTGACCGTAGTCGAGCACATGGCCCTTCTCCGGGGCGGTGAGCTTGAAGCCCTGGTTCCAGTCCGCGAGCCGGATCACGCCCGCGCCGCCCGCCCGCTGGAGCCGCAGCGGATACGGCCGTCCCTCCAGGGAGACGTCGAGCGAGCCGCCCTCACCGGCCTTGCCGGCGCTGATGGTGATGGTCCGCACGCCGTCCACCCGTCCGTGGTCGCCTGTGGCGATCTTGCCGTGCAGTCCGAGCAATCCGTCGAGCAGCAGCTTCATATCGGTGAAACCACTGAGCCGCTGGTAGGAGGGGTCGCCGGAGGGGACCTTCACATACTTGTTGTCCAGCTTGCCGGCCGCGTTGCCCACGCCCCCGCCACTCTCGCCGTCGTGCGAGTCGTCGTGCGACCAGAAGCCCGCGTCGGCCTTGAGGTAGAGCTCCTTGCCGACGCGCAGCAGCTCGAAGCTGGAGCCCTTGGTGGAGACCTGGCCCGTGCCGCCGTCGGCGTTGAGCCGCATGTCCAGCTTGTAGGTGGCTCCTCTGGTGACGAGGTTGCCGGAGAGCCGCACCGATTTCGCGCTACTGGCCGCAAGACGGGCCTTGCTCTCGATCTTCGGGGCGGGGAGCTTTCCCACGCCGTTCGTCCCCGCGTCGGGGTCCTTCTCCCCGCCGCCGCCACACGCGGCGAGCGTGGCGGCCAACCCCGCGCACATCGCCGCAACGACAGCCCTGTTCCGGGTGCGCACGTCCGCTCTGCCTCCTGATGCCGGTGCAGTAGGGCAGCGTACCGGTGCCGTCCCCCGGTGTCCGCAGGGTGCCGGGGTGCCCTCGCCCGGCGGCAGGGCAGGTGCGGGCACGTTAGCCTGAACCCGGTGAAGAGCGGATCATTGTCTTGAACGACCACGAAACCTGACAAGGAACCCCGGATACGAGGGGAGGCAGGGCATGCCGGCAGGCACCCCCCGGGTCTTCGTCTCGCATCTCGCGGGCATCGCCGTATTCGACCCGAACGGCGACCAGGTGGGGCGGGTGCGTGATGTCGTGGCGATGCTGCGGCTGGCCGGCCGCCCGCCGCGGGTGCTCGGCCTGGTGGTCGAGGTGGTCGGCCGACGCCGGATCTTCCTGCCCATGACCCGGGTGACCGGTGTGGAGTCCGGCCAGGTCATCATCACCGGCGTGCTCAACATGCGCCGCTTCGAACAGCGCCCCACCGAGACCCTGGTCCTCGGCGAACTGCTCGACCGCACGGTGCGGCTGGTCGAGACCGATGAGCCGGTGACGGTCCTGGACGTGGCGATGAGCCAGCTGCCCTCGCGCCGGGACTGGGAGGTCGACAAGGTCTTCGTCCGCCGCGGCAGGACCCGCGCGCTGCGCCGCCGCGGCGAGGCGCTGACCGTGGACTGGTCGGCGGTCACCGGCTTCTCGCTGGAGGAGCAGGGGCAGGGCGCGGAGAACCTGCTGGCCACCTTCGAGCAGCTGCGCCCCGCCGACCTGGCCAATGTGCTGCACCATCTGTCCGCCAAGCGCCGGGGCGAGGTGGCGGCGGCCCTGGACGACGAGCGGCTCGCGGACGTCCTGGAGGAGCTGCCCGACGACGACCAGGTGGAGATCCTCGGCAAGCTCAAGGAGGAGCGCGCGGCCGACGTCCTGGAGGCCATGGACCCCGATGACGCGGCCGATCTGCTCTCCGAGCTCCCCGAACCCGACAAGGAGCGGCTGCTGGACCTGATGCGCCCCCGGGACGCGGCGGACATGCGGCGGCTGATGTCGTACGAGGAGGGGTCGGCGGGCGGTCTGATGACCACCGAGCCGATTGTGCTGCGCCCGGACGCCACCGTCGCGGACGCGCTGGCCCGGGTGCGCGACCAGGACCTGACCCCCGCGCTCGCCGCCCAGGTCTATGTCTGCCGCCCGCCCGACCAGACGCCCACCGGGCGCTATCTGGGCATCATCCACTTCCAACGGCTGCTGCGCGACCCGCCGTTCACCCTCGTCGGCGCGGCCGTCGACTCCGATCTGCCGACGCTGCCGCCGGACAGCCCGCTGCCCGTCGTCGCGGGCCATCTGGCGACGTACAACCTGCTCGCGGCGCCCGTCGTGGACGAGACCGGCTCGCTGCTCGGCGCGGTGACGGTCGACGACGTCCTGGACCATATGCTGCCGTCCGACTGGCGGGAGCGCGAGCTGCACGCCGGGGTGGCCCTGCCGGAGGCCGCCGATGGACGGTGACGGCGGCCGTCTGGACCGGCCCAAGGCGCGGCGCCGCAGCCCGCTGCCGCGCTGGGACCCCGAGGCGTTCGGCAAGGCGTCGGAGCGGATCGCGCGGTTCCTGGGCACCGGGCGGTTCATCGCCTGGATGACGGCCTTCGTGACCTTATGGCTGCTCTGGAACATCATGGCGCCGCCGCGGCTGCGGTTCGACCCGTTCCCGTTCATCTTCCTGACGCTGATGCTCTCGCTCCAGGCGTCGTACTCCGCCCCGCTGATCCTGCTGTCCCAGTACCGGCAGGCCGACCGCGACCGGGTCAATCTCGAACAGGACCGCAAGCAGAACGAACGGTCCATCGCCGACACCGAGTTCCTCACCCGGGAGATCGCGGCGCTGCGGACGGGCCTGGGCGAGGTCGCCACCCGCGACTGGCTCCGCGACCAGCTGGCGGACCTGCGCCAGGGGCCGGACGGCGGCCGGAGCGCCCCGCGGCCGGGCGGCCACGGCGAACCCCGGCCGAGTGAGGAACGCGACCGCTGACGGCCGCCCGCGCCCCGCCCACGGCGCCGTACCATCTCCGTATGGCTACCGACACCCTCCCAGCGCCGAGCGAAGACGCGGTACGCGCCGCGCTCGCGACGGTCAACGACCCGGAGATCCACAAGCCGATCACCGAACTCGGCATGGTCAAATCCGTCGAGATCGCGGCGGATGGCTCGGTCGCCGTGGTGGTCTACCTCACGGTCTCCGGCTGTCCGATGCGGGACACGATCACCGGCAATGTGCGGACGGCGGTCGCCGGGGTCGAGGGTGTGACCGGAGTCACGGTCGACCTCGAGGTGATGAGCGACGAGCAGCGGCGTGAGCTGGCCGCCTCGCTGCGCGGCGGCCAGGCCGAGCGCGAGGTGCCCTTCGCCAAGCCCGGCTCGCTGACCCGGGTGTACGCGGTGGCCTCCGGCAAGGGCGGGGTCGGCAAGTCCTCGGTGACGGTCAACCTGGCCGCCGCGCTGGCCGCCGACGGGCTCAAGGTCGGCGTGGTGGACGCCGACATCTACGGCCACTCGGTGCCCCGCATGCTGGGCGCCGACGGACGGCCCACCCAGGTCGAGAACATGATCATGCCGCCGTCGGCGAACGGCGTGAAGGTGATCTCGATCGGGATGTTCACCCCGGGGAACGCCCCGGTGGTCTGGCGGGGGCCGATGCTGCACCGCGCGCTCCAGCAGTTCCTGGCCGATGTCTACTGGGGCGACCTCGATGTGCTGCTGCTCGACCTCCCCCCGGGCACCGGCGACATCGCGATCTCCGTCGCCCAGCTGGTGCCCAACGCCGAGATCCTGGTGGTGACCACGCCGCAGCAGGCCGCGGCCGAGGTCGCCGAGCGGGCCGGCGCGATCGCCGTCCAGACCCATCAGAAGATCGTCGGCGTGGTGGAGAACATGTCCGGGCTGCCCTGCCCGCACTGCGACGAGATGGTCGACGTCTTCGGCACCGGTGGTGGCCAGGTGGTCGCCGACGGGCTCAGCCGGACCACGGGTACGACGGTGCCGGTGCTGGGCGCCATCCCGATCGACGTACGGCTGCGCGAGGGCGGCGACGAGGGCAAGCCGGTCGTGCTGACCGACCCCGACTCCCCGGCGGGCAGCGCGCTCAAGGCGATCGCGGGCAAGATCGGCGGGCGCCAGCGCGGCCTCGCGGGCATGTCGCTGGGCGTCACCCCGCGCAACAAGTTCTGAAACAGGTTCTGGCAGGTTCTGAGCGGGGCTGAGGGGCGGTTTCCCGGGGAAACCGCCCCTCAGCCGTGTACGGCCCTACCCGTCCTGCCCGTCGTAGCGGGCGATGTCCTTCACGACGGCGAAGCCCAGGCCGTATGCGCTCATCCCGCGCCCGTACGCCCCGATGTGCACGTCCTCGTTCGCCGTACCGGCCAGCACCCAGCCGTACTCCGACTCGCGGTAGTGGAAGTCGGTCGGCACCCCGTCCACCGGAAGCGACAGCTGCGACCAGCTCTCGCCCGCCAGATCGTCCGCCAGCTCCCAGGCGATCGCGGTCTGCTGGTCCAGCCAGTCCTGGCGCAGCGCCCGCTCCATGCGGGTCGGCCAGGTGCACGACAACAGACCGGACCCGGCCAGCCAGGCGGCCGAGGAGACCGAGGTGGCCTCCAGCTTGCCGGTGCCGTCGGCGCTGTCCCGCCCCGGGCGGCTGGCGACGGTGACGACGACCGTGAAGCGCTGCTGGTCCATATCGGTCTCGACCTTCAGGGACGGCTCCTCGCCATGGCCGGTCGAGCCGTACTCGACGATGCCGTCCGCCGCCGCACCCACCTGCATCAGCCAGCGGGGGCCGGTGAACGCCTCGTCAAGCCCGTACCAGGGGAAGGCCGCCATCAGATAGCCGTCGACGCTCCGCCGGGCATCGGCGGGCATCCCCTGCGTGGCCGCTGCCACCCCTCGTTCCCCTAGCCGACCCGTGGTCTCCATGTGCGCGCGGCCTCCTCGTGTGCCCTGCGTCGTGGGCGGCCCGCCCCCCTCGGGCGACCCTCACCCCGGACAAAGGGAGGATAGCCATACGGGTCAACCAGGCCGGGCATACGGGGGGATCAAGTGGCGTCGGAGTCGAAAGGCGGACGCTCCTCGCGCCCCGGCTCCTCGCGCTTGCGCAGCAGGTCAGGCGTGCTGGAGTCGTCCTTGGACAGGGACAGCGGGGTGGTGCCGGAAGCCCCTGAAGAGCCCTGCGGCGGATCACTCTCCCGGCCGTGCACCGCGTCGGCGACCTCGGCCATCTCCTTACGGAGGTCGAAGCCGTTACGGATCTCCTTCAGGCCCAGCTCATCCGAGTCCAGCACGTGCTTGCGCACGAACGTCTTGGGGTTGAGGTCCTCGAACTCGAAGTCCTTGAACTCCGGCCCCAGCTCGGAGCGGATGTCCTCCTTGGCACTGTCGGAGAACTCCCGGATCTTCCGGATGAACTGCGTCACGTCCCGAATCACCTTCGGGAGCTTGTCCGGGCCGAAGACGAGCACCGCAAGGACAACGAGCGCGACAAGCTCGAGAGGTCCTATGTCCAACACCTTGCAGCTCCTCAAGACGTCTGGGCCCCGGCCTGGGCCACTCAATACCGTACCTGGCGGTGGGGTCGGCGCGGGAGACGGCCGGGCCAACAACGGGCGTCAGCCGCTGCTCGCCGAGCCCAGGGTCAGCTCCGCGGCGCGCTCCTTGCCGTCGCGCCGGACGGTGAGCCCGAGCCGGTCCCCGGGGCGGTGGCTGCGGATCTTCACGATCAGCTCCTGGCCGCTGTGCACCCGGACGCCGTCCACCTCCGTGATCACGTCACCCGGCTTGATCCCCGCCTTGTCGCCGGGGCCGCCCGCGGTGACCGGGGCGCCGCCGTCGGCACCCTTGGTGTTCACCCGGGCACCGTCGCCCGTGTAGCCCATGTCGAGGGTGACGCCGATGACCGGATGGGTGGCCTTCCCGGTGTTGATCAGCTCCTCGGCGACCCGCTTGCCCTGGTTGATCGGGATGGCGAAGCCCAGGCCGATGCTGCCGCCCTGGCCGCCGCCGAGGCCCGAGCCGTCGTCGGCGGCCCGGATCGCGCTGTTGATCCCGATGACCCGCGCCTTGCGGTCGACCAGGGGGCCGCCGGAGTTGCCCGGGTTGATCGGGGCGTCGGTCTGGAGCGCGTCGACATAGCTGACGTCGCTGCCGTCCTCCTTCTCGCCGCCCGCGGTGATGGGGCGCTCCTTGGCGCTGATGATCCCGGAGGTGACCGTGCCCGCCAGGTCGAAGGGGGCGCCGATGGCCACGACGGGGTCGCCGACACGCACGGAGTCGGAGTTGCCCAGCGGCAGCGGGGTGAGCCCGGAAACGCGGTCCACCTTGATCACCGCGAGGTCGTACCCGGCGTCCCGGCCGATCACCTCGGCCTTGGCGTCCTGGCCGCCGTTGAAGGTCACCGATATGTCGCCGTCCGTGCCGGCGGGCTGGACGACGTGGTTGTTGGTGAGGATGTGGCCCTGCTTGTCGAGGACGAAGCCGGTGCCGGTGCCCTCCTCCGCGCCGCCGCGCACATGGATGGTCACCACGCCGGGCAGCGAGCGGGCGGCGATCCCGGCGACGCTCCCCGGGGACCTGGCCTCCTTCTCGACCGGGGCCTGCGGCAGCTTCACATCGACGCCCCCGGAGGCGCGGTCCCGTTCCGCGTAGGCGCCGATACCGCCACCGAGGCACCCCGCGACCAGGGCGATCAGCAGCACGGCGATCCAGGCGCCGCGGCGGGAGACGGTCTTCCGCTCGCGCTCGGCGGGCGGCGGGACCACGGTCCACGGGTCGTAGCCGCCCCACTGGACGTTCTGGGCGGGCTGGGCCAGGGGCGCGCCCCCCTGGTGGCCCTGGTGGGGCTCTCCGGGGCCCGGGGGCAGCTGTGTGCCGTGCGGCGGGGTCATTCCGGGGTGCCCCGGCAGGGGCGGGGGCGCGCTCTGGCCCGGTACGGGCCCCGCGGCGGGCGGCACGGTGGTGCCGGGGGGCGGGGTCACCCCGGGCGCCTGGGACGGTGTCTGTGGCGGCGCCTGAGCCATCCCGGGCGGGACATGCGTGCCCTGCGCGGGGGTCGCCACCGGATGCTGAACGGGCGGGGCCGGGGCCCAGGGCCCGGGGTCGCCGTAGGGCGGGGTGCTGTACGGATCGGGCTCGTGCAACGGCCGGGGCGCCCGCTCCTCGGGCGCCGGGCCCTCCACGGGGGCGTCCACCGGCTCCGGCGCCACCCGCTCGGCAGCCGCCTCCGTACGCTCCTCGGCGCCCTCCGCCGCGTCGTTCGGCCGGTCGCCGGGTCGCGCGGCGGCCGGGCGGCTCCACCACTTCGGCTTCGGCTTGGGCCCAGGGGCCTTGGCCATCGGCTCGTCCATGCTCTCCCCAAGTTCCCGCAGACAGGCAGGGACCGCACCCGTCCGGGGCATACATCGCCGCCTCCGGGTCACGCTGCCCGGAGGCGATTCAATCAGGTCCGTCGGCGCTCGCGCAGGGCGGACGAAAAGACCTTGTCATGATCGGCAAAGACGCGGGCAGCCGGAGACGGGGGGCCGTGACCGCCGTCGTGCCGCTTCCGCGCTACTTCTTCCGTGCCACTTCTTCCGCGCTACTTCGGGGGCGCGCTGACCCCGAGGTACGGCGAGCCGCCCGACGCGGGCCCGGACGGGACCTCCAGCTGGGTCGGCCGGGGGGCCGGGGGCGTGGAGTTCGACGTCCGCAGCAGCTCCGTGACCGACAGAATCGGCTGTATCAGCGGATTCAGCGCCGCCACGGGCTGGCGCAGGGACGGTGGGTACGGGGTGGCCGTCGGGGACGGGGCGCCCGTACGCGTGTCCGTGGTGGCCAGCAGGCCCACCTCCTGGCGGGTGCGCTCCCGCACGCCCGCGTTCACGGCGGTGTCGGCGGCCGCCGGGGAGACCGCGGTGTCGGCGCCGTCGGCCGAATTGCCCGGGGGGTCGACCGCCGCGTCCAGCGGCAGGGCCGCGCCGAGCGCGAAGGCCGCCAGGGAGACCGCTCCGGCCGCCGCGAAGGCGAACCTGCGGCGCGGAGCGGGGCGCTCGACCTCATGGATCCGGAAGCCGCGCTGACGCGAGGCACGGGCCGACGCCGCCGGTGCGATCGCGGTGCCCGGGGGCATCGTGGGCACGAAGGCGAACGCCCGCTCCCGTCTCTCCTCCGGCTCCCGCACATCGCCCAGTTCACGCACGTCCCGCGATCCGCCGCGCAGATCGCGCGAGCCGAAGACGCCCGAGCCCCCGAACGGGGAGCCACCCATACCGTCATCGCCGCCCGCGGCCGGCAGGCCCTGGAGCCGGGCCAGAAAGCCCTCCGACGGTGCCGGGGGCGCCGTCTGGGCGAACACGTTTTTCAGCCGACGCTGAGCATCGGCCTCCGCCTTGCACTTGCAGCAGGTGGCGAGATGGGCGAGGACGCGCTCCCGCGCGTCATGCCCCAGCTCACCGTCGACCAGAGCCGCAAGGCGGTCGCCGAGATGCTGCTCGGCGGGGGACGGACCGCCTGATCGGGTCACGCGATTCCGACCTCCCCGCTCAGCCGGGGGGCCGTGACACCCGGCGCCGCCGCGGCGACCTCATGCTGCTGACCGGTCCGCGCCGCGGGGGCGCGGTGCTGGAGCGCCTTGCGCAGATGCGAGCGGCCACGGTGGATACGGCTGCGCACGGTGCCCAGCTTGACGCCCAGGGTGGCCGCGATCTCCTCGTACGACAGCCCCTCGATGTCACAGAGCACCACGGCGGCGCGGAACTCCGGGGCGAGGGTGTCCAGCGCCTGCTGCACATCCGCGTCGAAATGGGTGTCGTTGAAGTGCTGCTGGGGAGAGGGCTCGCGGCTGGGGAGCCGCTCCGCCGCGTCCTCGCCGAGCGCGTCGAAGCGGATGCGCTGCCGACGGCGGACCATGTCGAGGAAGAGATTGGTGGTGATGCGGTGCAGCCAGCCCTCGAAGGTGCCCGGGGTGTACGTCGACAGCGAGCGGAAGACGCGGACGAACACTTCCTGGGTGAGGTCCTCGGCATCGTGCTGGTTACCGGTGAGCCGGTAGGCGAGGCGGTAGACCCGTGCGCTGTGAGTGCTGACGATCTCCTCCCAGGTGGGAGGCGTCCACGCCGCGTCCGCATCCGTGGCGAAGGTCGCGGTGGTGGCGGACTCGGTGAGAGGCGCACCTCCCGTGCCCTTCGGGCTACGGGGGTGAGAACGGTCAGCGGTGTTGGTCACGGATTTCGGCTCGCCCGCTGACCTGCGAAAGCGCTTCAGCACTCGCCGGTCACCGGCCGCAGCCGCACCTCCCCTGTCGGCTCTGGTGGTCTCCAGTAGAGCCCCTACCATATCCACCTCGCCCGTTAGCTCCGGATAAGCATTTTTGACCTGCATTTGGTCGTGATCCATACGGTCCCCCCGGCCTCTACAACGCCTGGTCCCATCTGCGGGTTCCCGTGCGCAGCGGATACAGTCACCGTTGCGCCAACTACGGGGACAGGAGACGGTCATTACCGGCAACCGGCAGACGAGCTGGGCGTTCGCCGACGCGTTCGTCGCCGAGGACGAAGCCCTTCACTGGGCCCGTGACCGGGCCCGGGAAGCAGGGCTGCGCTCGGTGTCGGCGGGCACCGGCGCCGCGCTGCGGCTGCTCGCTGCCACCGCCGACGCCAAGGTCGTCGCCGAGATCGGCACCGGAACGGGCGTCTCCGGAATCCATCTGCTGCGCGGAATGCGCCCGGACGGCGTGCTGACCACCGTGGACACCGAACCGGAGATGCAGCAGTTCGCCCGGCAGGCGTTCCGCGAGGCCGGATTCACCGGGAACCGGGCCCGCTTCATCCCCGGCCGCGCCCTCGACGTGCTGCCCCGGCTGGCCGACGGCGGATACGACCTGGTCTTCTGCGACGGCGACCGGCTGGAGTGCCTGGACTACCTCGCCGAATCGTTGCGGCTGCTGCGGCCAGGCGGACTGGTCTGCTTCGAGGGGGTCTTCACCAACGGGCGGACCGTGGACTCCGCGGCCCAGCCCACGGAGGTGCTGCGGGTGCGCGAGCTGCTGCGGACCGTACGGGAGTCCACCGTGCTCCAGTCGTCCCTGCTGCCGGTCGGCGACGGCCTGCTCTGCGCGGTCAAGCGGGGCTGAATCCGGGCGGCCGGTCGGGGCTGAATCCGGGCGGCCGGACCGGGCCGAATCCGCGCGGCCGGAACAGTCGGAAGGGCCGAGAGCAGCCGGAAGGGCCGGGAACAGCCGTCCGCCGCTTCCGGCGGACCCCCCTACAAGCGCTGCCCCGGCGGTCGGTACCTGACGTACCGGCCGCCGGGGCAGCGCGCGGGTGATGGTGGGCCGCAAGCCGTCAGCCGACAACCTTCTTCAGGGCGTCGCCGAGGGCGTCGGCCTCGTCCGGTGTCAGCTCGACGACGAGCCGACCGCCGCCTTCGAGCGGAACGCGCATGACGATGCCCCGCCCCTCCTTGGTCACCTCGAGCGGGCCGTCGCCCGTCCGCGGCTTCATGGCCGCCATGCTCGTTCCCCTTCCTGAAACCAGCTCATCGCAGCCGACAACCCAGGTGTCACCGGCATCGAACACGTTGCTTCCCCGTCATTATCCCGCATGGCACGACCCGATGACCAACATCGGTCGGCAACGCCTGTACGAGGCGCTCCCCCAAAACCACTCAATTCGGGGAGGGGATCGCGGTAGCGTACGCCCGCCGTCACCGAACGAAGGGTCGGTTCTTTGACGCAGGTCACATGTCGGTCGGTCATGATCTCCGGCATGCTGTGCGCTGACCGCCGCGGCGGGCCTTCTCCCGGGCCCGCCGGTGCGGCCGCAGCCCGAGCCGCCCACCCGCCTCGCCCCACCGCCGGAGGACCGCCATGGCCGACACCGTGCTCTACGACCTCACCGAGGGTCTCGCGACGATCACGCTGAACCGTCCCGACGCGATGAACGCCCTGAACATCGCCACCAAGGAGGCGCTGCGCGACGCACTGCTGGAGGCCGCGGAGAGCCCGGCGGTACGGGCCGTGCTGCTCACCGGCTCCGGGCCGCGCGCCTTCTGCGTCGGCCAGGACCTCAAGGAGCACACCAGTCTGCTGGCCGCCGACCGCGACGGCAGCGGCGAGGGCTCGACCATGAGCACGGTGGCGCTGCACTACAACCCGATCGTCACCGCGATCGCCGGGATGCCGAAGCCGGTGGTCGCCGCGGTCAACGGCGTCGCGGCGGGCGCCGGGGCGGGCTTCGCCTTCGCCGCCGACTACCGGATCGTCGCCGACACCGCCTCCTTCAACACCTCCTTCGCCGGGGTCGCGCTGACCGCCGACTCGGGTGTCTCCTGGACCCTTCAGCGGCTGATCGGCTACGGCCGGGCGGCGGATCTGCTGCTCTTCCCGCGCACCATCGACGCCCAGGAGGCGCTCGGCCTGGGCATCGCCCACCGGGTGGTCCCGGCGGAGGAGCTGGCCACCGATGCGGCGGCGGTCGCCCGGCGGCTGGCCGAGGGCCCCACCGCGGCCTATGCCGCGATCAAGGAGTCCCTGGCCTTCGCCGCGGGCCACACCCTCACCGAGGCCCTGGCCATGGAGGACGAGTTGCAGCGCCGCGCGGGGGCCTCGGACGACCACGCCATCGCGGTGAACGCGTTCGTGAACAAGGAGAAGCCGAGGTTCACCGGCCGCTGACGGGACCCCGCCCCGGCCGCCCGGATGCCGGGGCGCTCAGACCGCGTCGCGGATGTGGCAGTCGGCCAGATGGTCGTTGACCAGGCCGCATGCCTGCATCAGCGCATAGGCCGTGGTGGGGCCGACGAAGCGGAAGCCGTGCTTCTTGAGGTCGCGGCTGAGGGCCGTGGACTCCGGGGTGATCGCGGGGACATCGGCGAAGGTCCGCGGGACCGGGCGGCCGTCGGGCGCCGGGGCGTGGGACCAGATCAGCTCGCTCAGCTCACCGGGGGCCAGGGCCGCGGCGGCGCGGGCGTTGGCGATCGTGGCGGCGATCTTGGCGCGGTTGCGGATGATGCCGGGGTCGGCGAGCAGCCGCGCCTCGTCGGCCTCGGTGAACTCCGCGACCTTCTTGATCGAGAAGTCGGCGAAGGCGGCCCGGAACCCCTCCCGGCGGCGCAGGATCGTCAGCCAGGACAGCCCGGACTGGAACGCTTCCAGGGAGATCCGCTCATAGAGCGCGTCATCGCCGTGCACCGGGCGGCCCCACTCCGTGTCGTGGTAGACGCGGTAGTCGGCCATGGTCTCGCTCTCCAGGCCCCAGGGACAGCGCGGCAGACCGTCCGGCCCCTCGACCACACCCTGCTCGCTCATGCGCCATGCCCTTCGTATCCGCGGCCCTCGATGCCGTTCCCCTCGAAACCGCGCCGCCCGAAGGCGTCGAAGCCCCTGCCCTCGAAGCCGTCCTCGAAGCCGCCGTCCTGCAAGCCGCGCCGCTCGGGCCCGGGGCCCTCGATGCCGCCCGGCCCGAAGCCATGGTCGCTCTCCGGGGCCGACAGCGGATCGGGGCCGGGCCCGGAGTGCGACAAGGGCTTCGGGCGCGGACCGGCGAGCGCCGCCTCCAGCTCGGCGATCCGGGCGTCCCGCTCGGCGAGCTCGGCGCCGAGGCGGCCCAGCACATCGTCGACATCCGCCATCCGGTAGCCACGCAGCGTCATGGGGATCCGCAGCCCCTCCACATCGGCGCGCGCCAGCGGCCGGTCGGCGGGCAGCGGATCGTCCAGCCGGTCGGGGGGCGCGTCGGTGAGCGGGCCGTCACCGCCGCCGACGACGGCGAGCGTGACCCCGCCGACCACCACGACCAGCGCGATCAGCAAGAACAAGAACACGGTGATCGTCTCCCCGTCAGATGCATGGTTGAGTCTGTGTCCGTCGGCCTCGATAACTGTCTGCCCCGATCGTGCCATGCCCCTCGGACAGTTATCGTCGCTGCCCGCAACCTGGAAGAAGACGTGAGGGAAGTTCGATGCTGCGGCTGGGACGACGCGAGTTCGGCGAGAACGACCGGGTGATCATGGCGATCGTGAACCGGACGCCGGATTCCTTCTACGACCAGGGTGCGACCTTCAGCGACGAGCCCGCCCTGGCCCGGGTGGAGCAGGCGGTCGCGGACGGCGCCGCGATCATCGACGTCGGCGGCGTCAAGGCCGGTCCTGGCGACGAGGTGAGCGCCGAGGAGGAGGCGCGCCGCACGGTGGACTTCGTGGCCGAGGTGCGCAGGCGCCATCCGGACGTGGTGATCAGCGTGGACACCTGGCGCCATGAGGTCGGCGAGGCGGTCTGCGCCGCGGGCGCTGATGTGCTCAACGACGCCTGGGGCGGGGTCGACCCCAAGCTGGCCGAGGTCGCCGCCCGGTTCGGCGCCGGGCTGGTGTGCACCCACGCGGGCGGGGCCCAGCCGCGCACCCGCCCGCACCGGGTCGGCTACGACGATGTGGTGGAGGACATCCTGCGGGTCACTCTGGAGCTCGCGGAGCGCGCCGTCGAGCTGGGGGTGCGGCGTGACGGGATCATGATCGACCCGGGCCATGACTTCGGTAAGAACACCCGCCACTCGCTGGAGGCGACGCGCCGGCTGGGCGAGCTGACGGAGACCGGCTGGCCCGTCCTGGTCTCGCTGTCCAACAAGGACTTCGTCGGGGAGAGCCTGGACCGGCCGGTCAAGGAGCGGCTGATCGGCACGCTCGCGACGACCGCCGTGTCGGCCTGGCTGGGGGCCCGGATCTACCGGGTGCACGAGGTGGCGGAGACCCGTCAGGTGCTGGACATGGTGTCGTCCATCGCGGGCCACCGGCCCCCGGCGGTCGCCCGCCGGGGACTGGCCTGAGTGGGCCGTGGGGATCGGCCTGAGTGGCCGTGAGGGGACGGGGCGCCCTCGGTCAGGGACCGGACTCCTTGGTCACCAGGTCGATCACCTCGTCGATGTCATCGGTGAGGTGGAACAGGTCCAGGTCGTGCGGGGACGCCTTGCCCTCGGCGATGAGGGTGTTGGTGAGCCAGTCGACCAGGCCCTTCCAGTAGGCGCTGCCGAAGAGGACGATCGGGAAGCGGGTGACCTTCCTGGTCTGGACGAGGGTGAGCGCCTCGAAGCACTCGTCGAGCGTGCCGAGGCCGCCGGGCAGCACCACGAACCCCTGGGCGTATTTCACGAACATCGTCTTCCGTACGAAGAAGTAGCGGAAGTTGACCCCGATGTCGACATACGGGTTCAGGCCCTGCTCGTACGGCAGCTCGATGCCCAGGCCGACCGAGACACCGCCCGCCTCGGTCGCACCGCGGTTGGCCGCCTCCATCGCGCCGGGGCCGCCGCCGGTGATCACCCCGAAGCCCGCTTCCGCGAGGGCCCGGCCGATCCGCACCCCCGCCTCGTACTCCGGGGACCCCTCGGGCGTACGGGCGGAACCGAAAACACTGATCGCCCGGCCCAGCTCGGCCAGGGTGCCGAATCCCTCGACGAACTCCGACTGGATGCGCATCACCCGGAACGGGTCCTCGTGCACCCAGTGGGTCGCCCCCTGGGTGTCCAGAAGCCGCTGGTCGGTCGTCTCGGGTCGCATCTGATGGCGGCGGCGCACGACCGGGCCCAGACGCTGCTCCCGCAGCGCTCGCTCTTCTTCGGCGTTGCCCACTGAGTGCTCCCTTCGCCAAGACCAAGATCTGGTCAAAGAACTGTGCTTCAGGGTAGGCCCCCCGGGCGGCCTACAGCCGAAATCCGGGCCACGCTCACCCGCCGAACCGCTGATCACACAGGTGCGCGGTCGGCTAGCACCGCTAGGGGGTGTGGTGCCCGGCGGGGCTCTCTCCCCTACCCGCCCCTTCCCGCTACCAAGGGCTCCGCCCCTGGACCCCCGGGGCCCGGGGCGGAGCTGCATATCGATGCCGCGGGAAGGGGCAGAGCCCCAATCCGGGCCCTGGGGCAGAGCCCCGATCCGGGGCCTGGGGCAAAACCCCGATCCAGGGCCTGGGGCGGAACCCCGCCCCGGGGCCTGAGGCGGAGCCCCGTCCGGGGTCTGGGGCGCAGTCCCGATCCGGGGCCTGAGGCAAAACCCCGATCCGGGATCTGGGGCGGAGCCCCGGTCCAGGGCCTGAGGCGGAACCCCGATCCGGGGTCTGGGGCAAAGCCCCGATCCAGAGCCTGAGGAGGAGCCCCGATCCGGGGCCTGAGGCAAAGCCCCGATCCAGGATCTCGGGCGGAGCCCGGTCCGGGGCCTCAGGCGGAGCCCGATCCGGGTCTGGGGCGCAGCCCCGATCCGGGGCCTGAGGCGGAGCCCCGTCCGGGGGCTGGGGCGGAACCCCGATCCAGAGCCTGAGGCAAAACCCCGGCCCAGAGCCTGGGGCAAGCCCTGCTCCGGGGCCTGGGGCGCAGCCCCGATCCAGGGCCTGAGGCGCAGCCCCGATCCGGGGGCTGGGGCGGAACCCCGATCCAGAGCCTGAGGCAAAACCCCGGCCCAGAGCCTGGGGCGCAGCCCCGATCCGGGGCCTGGGGCGCAGCCCCGATCCGGGGCCTGGGGCGCAGCCCCGATCCGGGGGCTGGGGCGGAGCCCCGGTTTCGGGGAGGGGCGGGGAGGGGAACAGCTCGCCGCGGGCGTCACCGGCCGCCGGATGCCCCTAGCTGCTCAGCCAGGCCCGCAGGCGCTCCTCGGCCTCCAGGACGGCGGCGACCGGGACGTGTTCCTCGCGGGTGTGGGCCAGCTTCGGATCGCCGGGGCCGTAGTTCACGGCGGGCACGCCGAGCGCCGAGAAGCGGGCCACATCGGTCCAGGCGTCCTTGGGCGCCACCTCCACCCCGAGCGTCGCCACGAGCGCGGCGGCCGACGGATGGGCGAGACCGGGCAGGGCGCCGGGCGCGCTGTCGGTGAGCTCGACCTCGAAGCCGGTGAAGACCTCGCGGACGTGCGCGAGCGCCTCCTCCTCGGAGCGGTCGGGGGCGAAGCGGAAGTTCACCGTCACCGTGCAGAAGTCGGGGATGACATTGGTCGCGTGGCCGCCCTCGATCGTCACGGCGTTGAGGCCCTCGCGATAGGTGAGCCCGTCGATCTCCGCCCGCCGGGGCAGGTAACCGGCCAGCCGGTCCAGGATCGGCGCGGCCTTGTGGATGGCGTTCTCGCCGAGCCAGCTGCGCGCGGAGTGGGCGCGCCGGCCCTGGGTGCTCACCCGTACCCGCAGCGTGCCCTGGCAGCCGCCCTCGACCTTGCCGTCGGTGGGCTCCAGCAGTACGGCGAAGTCCCCGGCCAGCCACTCGGGGTGGTTCCTGGCCAGCCGCCCCAGCCCGTTGAGCTCGGCGGCGACCTCCTCGTGGTCGTAGAAGACGAAGGTGAGGTCGCGGTTGGGCTCGGGCACCGTGGCGGCCATGCGCAGCTGTACGGCGACGCCGGACTTCATGTCGGAGGTGCCGCAGCCCCACAGGATGCCGTCGTCGTCGAGGCGCGAGGGCACGTTGTCGGCGATCGGCACGGTGTCCAGATGGCCCGCCAGCACGACCCGCTCGTCCCGGCCCAGGTTCGTCCGGGCCACGACGGCGTCCCCGTCCCGGTCCACGGTCAGCTGGGGCAGGGCCCGCAGGGCCTGCTCCACAGCGTCGGCGAGCGCCTTCTCCTCACCGCTGACCGAGGGGAAGTCGACGAGCCGGGCGGTGAGCCGGGCCGCGTCCAGGGACAGGTCGAGTGCTGGGTGTGCCATACCCGCGACCCTAGCCGGTCGGCCCGTGCGCCCGGCGGCCCCGGCCCCGGGCCCCCGGCCGCAGCCGCCGCCAACGTGGCGTTCCCCACCCCGCGCCCGGGAACCGGAAACAGGCCGCGTGACGCTCCAGTACCGTGTGGCCCGTGCCCCTGTCCGTCTTCTCCCACCGCGCCCGTCTGCTGCGGGCCGCGGTCGCCTGTGCCGTACTGCTGGGCCTGGCCGGTTATCTGGCGGCGCAGCTGGTGACGGGCGGTGTGGGACCGCCGCGCTGTGTCGTACGGGCGGGCGGCGTCCAGGTGCGGCTCTCCCCCGAGCAGACCGTGAACGCCGCCACGATCGAGGCCGTGGCCGCCTCCCGCGGACTGCCCGAGCGGGCCGTCACCATCGCGCTGGCCACTGCCCTCCAGGAGTCGGGGCTGCGCAACATCCGCCACGGCGACCGGGATTCGCAGGGGCTGTTCCAGCAACGCCCCTCCCAGGGCTGGGGAAGTGTGCAACAGATCCGCGATCCGGTCTACGCCGCCGGGCAGTTCTACGACGACCTGGTGCGGATGCCCGGCTATTCGCGGCTGCCGCTGACGGTGGCGGCGCAGCGGGTGCAGCGCAGCGGCTTCCCGCAGGCGTACGCGAAGCACGAGACCGAAGCGGTGGTGCTGACCGGCGCCCTCACCGGGCGCTCCGGGGCGGCCCTCAGCTGCCCGGGGCCGCCGGACGACGGCGAGGCGGGCGATCCGGTGCGTGTGCGGGCCGCGCTCAAGCGGGAGTTCGGCCCGGAGACGGAGGCGCGGCCGGCCCTGGCCGGGCACGGCGGCGGTCAGCAGGCCGCCCCCTCGCCGCACACCGTGCTGGTTCCGGTGCCCAAGGCGGCGGCCCCGGGGCGTGCCGGGCAGCGCGGCTGGGAGATCGCGCACTGGGCAGTGGCCCACTCGGACGAGTTGCGCATCGAACGTGTCTCTTACGGCGACCGCGAATGGAACGCACGGAATTCTGGGGCGGGTTGGCGTCCGGCCAAGGGGATTTCCGGGGCGGAAGTACGGATCGACACGATGCGATAGCGCATGGAATCACCGCAGTTCAGAGCGGCTGACGGTGGATTGCGTGGTACGTACGGCGGAATGGTCCGGGCGTATTACGCGCAGAAACGGATAATGCGACGCATTGCCAACTCTTTGCCTTGGGGCACCGCAACCTTCGCGAGGTTCACGCGGTATTCACAGCGTCCGAATCGCCGGACGCAGACGCCAATTGTCCCCTCGTCAAAGGAGCACCATGTCCCTCCCTCTCACCCGTCGGATCGCCCGCGTCGCGCTACTGGTCGCGGCGAGCGCGACTCCCGTCGTCGGCGCCGCCGGCGCCGCGAGTGCGGCGGAGCCGGCCCAGCCGCAGACCTCCAACCTGGGGCTGTCCTCGCTGGACGCCGCCTCGGTCGGTGAGGTCGCCGACGTCGCCTCGCAGCAGGTCGGGAGCGCGGCGGGTGACGTCAGCGGCAAGGCCGGCGGGACCGTCAAGGGGATCCTGCCGGGCCGGGCCGCCCCGGCGAACGTGGCCCCGGCCAAGCCTGCGCAGCCCGCGAAGCCCGCCAAGGGCGGGAAGAGCGCCAAGTCCCACAAGGCCGCCAAGAGCGCCCCGGGCAGGGCCGCCCACGCCAAGGCCGCCGGTAAGAGCGAGGGCCGGGCCCTCGGGCACGGGAAGGGCAAGGGTGGCGCCCACGCCAAGGGCAAGGGCAAGGCGGTGCGGCCCGCGCAGCCCGCCCCGGCCGCGCCGGCCGCCGCCCCGCAGCCCCCCGCGCCCAGCGCCCCGCAGGGCGCGGACCTCCCGGTCAGGGGCCTGCCGATCAAGGGCCTGCCGCTGCTCGGCTGATCGCCCACCGAACGTACGCAGGGGCCCGGGGAGCACTCGCACTCCCCGGGCCCCTCCGGGTCCATCGGCCCGTAGCGGGGGTGTCCCGGGGACCGCGCGGTCTTTCCCCTCCCCGCCCCTTCCCGATACCAGGGGCTCCGCCCCTGGACCCCGGCTCCCGGTGCAAAGCCCCACCACGCGGCGGAGCGGCACACCGATGCGCCGGGAAGGGGCGAAGCACCTGTCCGGGAGCTGGGGCGAAGCCCCTGGTCCGGAGCCTGGGGCGCAGCCCCGGACCAGGGCCCGGGGCTAAGCCCCGAACCAGGGCCCGAAGCAAAACCCGAACCGGGGCCTGGGGCGCAGCCCCGGACCAGAGCCTGGGGCTAAGCCCCGAACCAGAGCCCGGAGCAAAACCCGAACCGGGACCCGGGACGCAGCCCCAAACCAGGGCCCGGGACACAGCCCCGAAACGGGGGCTGGGGCGCAGCCCCAAACCGGGACCCGGGGCGCAGCCCCAAACCGGGACCCGGGGCGCAGCCCCAAACCGGGACCCGGGGCGCAGCCCCAAACCGGGACCCGGGGCGGAGCCCCGGAACGGGGGCTGGGGCGGAGCCCCAGTTTCGGGAAGGGGCGGGGAGGGGAGCAGCTCGCCGGAGGCGTCGCGATCGGCCGCCCCCGCCGGCCTCCCGCTCTCAGCCCGCCAGCCGGCGGACCGCCGCCTCCACGCGTTCGTCGGTCGCCGTGAACGCGACCCGGACGTGCCGCTCCCCTGCCGCGCCGTAGAACTCGCCCGGGGCCACCAGGATGCCCAGCTCGGCGAGGGCGCCCACGGTGTCCCAGCAGGGCTCGTCCCGCGTCGCCCACAGGTACAGCGACGCCTCGCTGTGCTCGATGCGGAAGCCGTGGCCCGCCAGCGCCGACCGCAGCGCGGCCCGGCGCCGCTCGTAGCGCTCGCGCTGCTCCGTCACATGCTTGTCGTCGCCGAGCGCCGCGACCGTGGCCGCCTGCACCGGTGCGGGGACCATCATCCCGCCGTGCTTGCGGATCTTCAGCAGCTCGCCCAGCACCGCCTCGTCACCGGCGAGGAAGGCCGCCCGGTAGCCCGCCAGATTGGACCGCTTGGAGAGCGAGTGGACCGCCACCAGCCCCTCGAAGGAGCCGCCGGAGATCTCCGGGTGGAGCACCGAGACCGGATCGGCCTCCCAGCCCAGCTCCAGATAGCACTCGTCGCTGACCACCAGCACCCCGTGGGCACGGGCCCAGGCGACCGCGGTGCGCAGCTCGTCCCCGGACAGCACCCGGCCGGTGGGGTTGGACGGGGAGTTGAGCCAGAGCAGCTTCAGCCCGGCCGGGTCGAGCTCCGTAGGCTCGTCGTACGGCACCGGCTCGGCGCCCGCCAGCCGCGCGCCCACCTCGTACGTCGGGTAGGCGAGGCGCGGGAAGGCGACCCGGTCGCCGGGGCCCAGGCCCAGCTGCGCCGGCAGCGAGGCCACCAGCTCCTTGGAGCCGACCACCGGCAGTACCTGGGTGTGGGTCACCCCGGCCGCGCCCAGCCGCCGCTCCACCCAACCGGTGAGGGCGTCGCGCAGTGCGGCCGTGCCCCAGACGGTCGGATAGCCGGGGCTGTCCGAGGCGTCGGCGAGCGCCGCGCGGATCAGCTCGGGGACCGGGTCGACGGGGGTGCCCACCGAAAGGTCGACGATGCCGTCGGGGTGGGCCGCGGCGGTCGCCTTGTACGGTTCGAGCCGGTCCCAGGGGAAGACCGGGAGGCGGGCGGAGACGGGTGGCACGGGGTGGCTCGCTTTCTTCGGAACTGCCCGGGCCGAGGGGGCCCGGGGAAACCCGCCGGAGCGCCGGGGAAACCGCCGGAGCCCCGCGGACGCCGCGAGAGCACGGCAGAAACCGCGGGAGCCCCGCAGAAACCGCAGGAGCACCGCGGAAACCGCGGGAGCCCCGCAGAGACCGCTGGAGCCCCGGCGAAACCGCGGGAGCGCCGGCGAGGCCCGGGAAACAGCCCGGTCCCGCAGGCCACAAGGCCATACGGGACCGCCGACTGCTTCCGGGCGATGGCGCCGGGGCAGGGGTTTACTCGTCGTGCTCCTGCGGCGGAAGCGCGGCGATGAAGGGGTGGTCCCGCTCGATCAGGCCGAGCTTGCTCGCGCCACCGGGCGAACCGAGCTCGTCGAAGAACTCGACGTTCGCCTTGTAGTAGTCCTTCCACTCCTCGGGAGTGTCGTCCTCGTAGAAGATCGCCTCGACCGGGCAGACCGGCTCACAGGCCCCACAGTCGACGCATTCGTCCGGGTGGATGTACAAGGACCGCTGGCCCTCGTAGATACAGTCGACGGGGCACTCCTCGATGCACGCCTTGTCCTTCAGGTCGACACAAGGCTGCGCGATGACGTAGGTCACGCTGTCGTTCCTCCTCGTTAGGGCTGCTATCGCGCGGGAGCGCGGCGTCGTCGATGCCCGCACCTAGTATCTCCGTTCTTGGGCACCGAGCGCACATGAGGGGCTGACAGAGCTGTGGATTTCACCACTGGCGGACGTCTCGAAGTCCGGATCACCCCGGATGACGTGGGAAAACGCGTCTCGGTCAGGCTTGTGACCGAAGATCGTGAGCCCGGCGCGACCTTCACCGACGTGGTCGGGGTTCTCACATCGTGGACCGAGGGCACGCTCTCCATCACCCGGCGTACCGGTGAGCCGGTGCGGATCGCCGAGTCGTCCCTGGTGGCGGGGAAGGTGGTGCCCGCCGCTCCGGCCCGCCGCCGCGGCCCCGCCGCGAGCGCGCCCGAGCTGGACCGGGTGGCCGCCCGGGCCTGGCCGCCGGTGACCAGCGAGCCACTGGGCGAGTGGACGCTGCGCGCCTCCGGCGGCTTCACCCGGCGCGCCAACTCGGTGCTGCCCCTCGGCGACCCCGGGATGGGGCTCGACGCGGCGCTGCGCCGGGTGACCGAATGGTACGCGGCTCGGGAGCTGCCCGCGTACATCCAGGTCAGCACGGGCGCCGAGGGCGCCCAGGAGGTGCTCGCCGCGGAGCTGGAGAGCCGCGGCTGGGTACGGGAGGTCTCCTCGCGGATGGAGATCGCGGCACTCGCCCCCATCGGGGACCTGGACGCCGACACCTCGGCGGTGACGCTCTCCCGCCAACTCGACGACGCCTGGCTGACCCGCTACCAGCGGTCGTCCGGCGAGCCCTCGCCCGAGGCGCGGACGGTGCTGTCGGGCGGCCCGTCGGTGTGGTTCGCGGCCATAGGGGCGGATGAGGGCGGCGCCCCGGCCGCGATCGGGCGTTGTGTGGTGGACGGCCGCTGGGCCGGGTTCACCGCCGTGGAGGTCGCCCCGGAGCGGCGGCGCCAGGGCCTGGCCAAGGCCGTGATGACGGCGCTGGCCCGCAAGGCGCTCGACGAGGGCGCCTCGGCCGCGTATCTCCAGGTGGAGACGGACAATGGTGGGGCGCACGCCCTCTACGAGGGGATGGGCTTCACCGTCCACCACAGCTACCATCACTGGCGCGCGTCCGGGGAGGATCCGCGCTGAGCAGGGTACGAGGCGGCTATGCCACGGATGAACGACGTCTCCCGCCGCCGCTGGTTCGCCGACGCGGCCCGCGAAGAGCGCCCCGATCTGGCACTGCTGTGCCTGCTGGTGGGCATGGAGGCCGACCCCGGCCTGGACGAGAGCGGAATCGACGAAGCGCAGATCGAGCTTGACCGGCTGGCCGGTCAGCTCCCCTTCTCCCCCGGCGGCCCCGAGGACTGGGCCGCCGCGCTGGCCCGCCTCCTCGGCGAGCGCCATGGCTTCCGGGGCGGCCCGGCCGACTACCGGCGGCTGGAGTCCTCGCTCCTCCACCAGGTGCTGCGGCGCCGCCGCGGGCTGCCGATCCTGCTGTCCGTGGTGTGGATGGAGGTGGCGCGGCGGGCGGGCGCGCCGGTGTACGGGGTGGGGCTGCCGGGCCACTTCGTGGTGGGCTTCGGCGATCCTTACGGCGGCCATGTGCTGGCCGATCCGTTCGACGGCGGGCGGCCGCTGTCCGCCGAGGACGCGGCGACGCTGGTGTCGGGGGCCACGGGCACCCCGCTCTCGCCGTCGATGCTGACCCCGGCCGGGCCACTGGACATCGTGCTGCGGATCCTCAACAACATCCGCGCCTGGGCGTCCGCCCGCCCCGAGCGCACCGATGTCCGGCTCTGGGCGCTGGAGCTGTCCCTGCTGCTGCCCAGCCATCCGGCCGAGCTCCGCTACGAGCGGGCGAAGCTCCTGGTGGAGCGGGGCGAGTTCCTGACCGGCGCCAGGGAGCTGGAGGAGTACGCGGAGGTCGTGGCGGCGGTGGAGCCCGACGCCGCCGAGACGATACGCCGCCAGGCCCGCGCCGCCCGCGCGATGCTGAACTGAACGCCCCACCGCCCCCGCGCCGACCCGCGGCCCCCTTCGGTCGCTGAGCAGGTCGGAGGTCGCTGAGCAGGTCGGAGGTCGCTGAGCAGGTCGGAGGAAGTCCGCTACGGTTCGGGCAGCGCCCCGAAGGGGCGCGGGGCTGTGTCGATGTGCGGCTCCGCCGCGGCTGTGTCGATATGCGGCTCCGCCGCGTGGGCGACCAGCCACGATGCGACCGCGGGGCGCGAGGAGTTAGTGCAGGGCCGTGACGACGGCGAAGCCGATCGCCAGTACTGCGAAGAACAGGCCGACGGTGACCGCGGTGCCCACCCGTGAGGGGGAAAGGGGTACACGCGATCGTGCGCGGCCTTGGCAGCGGTTCAGGCGGTCGAAGTGATCGCTCGGGTGACGGCCGTGATCGCCGGGGCGGGGTTGCCGGGGAGGCGTGCCACGAGCACCCTGCGGATCTCGGGGGGTGCGCCGTCGACGCGCAGCAGGCTCACCCCGGGCGGCAGCACCGGTGAGAGCCGGGATGGCACCGTCGCCACGCCGAAGCCGTCGGCGACCAACTGGAGCTTCGTCAGCCAGTCGCGCGCGGAGTGGATGACGCGAGGCCGTCCGGGCAGGCCGGGCCAGACGCCGAGCAGCGGCTCAGAGCTCGATGTCGGGGTGGCGATCCACGCGGCGTCGACCAGCTCGTCGACGTGCACCGTGGTGCGTCCGGCGAACTCTCCGGTCGAGGGCACTGCCACGACCAGTTCGGTGTCCGTGACGGTCTCGACGTGCAGGCGCGGCGAGTCGCCGTCGAAGGGCCGGTGGGGTGGGCGGGACGTCAGCACGGCGAGGTCGAGCGAGCCCGCGCGCAGCGCCCGGATCAGGGCGGGTGTGGTGCCCTCGCTGGTGGTAACCGTGATCTGTGGGTCGGCCGCCGCGAGGTGCGCGAGTGCGGCGGGCAGGATCGCCGCGCCCGCGCTCATGAAAACCCCGAGCCGCACCAGTTCGGTCCGCGGGACGATGCCAGCAAGCTCACGCTCGGCCGCTGCGAGCGAGGCCAGGACCGTGTGGGCGTGCCGCAGCAGGGTCAAGCCGGAGGGGGTGAGCCGTATCCCGTCCGAGCGGCGTTCGAACAGGGTGGTGCCCGCACTGCGTTCGAGGGCGGCGGCCTGGCGTGAGACGGCCGACTGCGTGTAGCCGAGTCGGGCAGCTGCCGCGGTGAAGCTGCCGGACTCAGCGATCTGCCGCAGGACCCGCAGTCCCGCGCTGGAGATATCCATGCGGCATACGCATACCACAAATGCCAGATCATCGCTTCCCGCATGCCCACCCAGCTCCTAGTGTCGATCCCACCAGCACGGACAACACGGAGGTCATCACGTGCGAGCAGCAGTTCTGACGCAGTTCGGCGCCCCGCTCACGGTGCGGGAGGTGCCCGACCCCGAGGCCGGGGGCGGTGAGGTGGTGGTCGAGGTCCTCGCCGCCAGCGTGGCGCCCTACGCGGCCGAAGTCTTCGGTGGCAAGCGGAAGTACCCCCTTGTCCCTCCTGTCGTGCCCGGTGTTGGCGCGGTGGGGCGGATCGTCCACGTCGGCCCGGACGCCACCCGCCTGCGGATCGGCGACCTGGTGTGGTGCGACTCGACGGTGCGCTCGCGAGACGATGCCCTGACGCCCGACATCACGCTCCAGGGCTGGAGTTCACGTGGCGAGGGCGGCGCGCGGCTCGCCGAGTACCTGCACGACGGCGCGTTCGCCGAGCTCATGCGGGTCCCGACGGAGAACGTCTTCCCGCTGCCCACCGTGGCAGGGGAGGATCCGGCCCGCTGGGCCGCGCTCACCGTGCACACCATCTCCTACGGCGGGCTGCTGGCAGGCGGGCTGGCAGCCGGCGAGACGCTGCTCGTCAGCGGGGCCACCGGCAACCTCGGCAGCAGCGCGGTCGCGGTCGCGCTCGCGATGGGAGCAGGCCGCGTGGTCGCCCCCGGCCGCAACCAGGCCGCACTCGACCTCCTCGCCGACCGGTTCGGTCCGCGTCTGAGCCCGGTCCCGCTGACCGGAGACGAGGCCACCGACCGCGCGGCGATGTCCGCGGCGGCCGACGGCCCGATCGACATGGTGATCGACTTGCTCCCGCCGAGCGCACCCAGCTCGGCGTCGCGCGCGGCGGCCATGACCGTCCGCGAGTACGGCCGCGTCGTCCTCATGGGCGGCGTCGGCATGCTCGGTGGCGACGACCTCGCACTCCCGTACCCATGGATCATGCGCAACTCGATCACCGTGCGCGGGCAGTGGATGTACCCGCGCACAGCCAATGTCGGCATCATCCGGCTCCTCGCCTCGGGCACTTTGGATCTCGCCCCCGAACGAGTCCGGTCGTTCGGCCTCGATGCCGTCAACGACGCCATCGCGTACGCCGCCGCGCACGGTGGCCCGTTCGACCGCACCAGCCTCACCCCATCGGCCGGCCGACAAGGCCCGCTGATCCCCACCACCCGCACGACCGCCCTTCTTACGAGCACAGGCGGCCATACGGCTGCTGTTTGACGTGAACGAAGCCAATCGGGGCTCGGCCGGTTACTGCTTCCTGGCGAAACTGCCAGTGTCGACCTCAGCGAGGACGCCGAGTTTGACCAGGCGTTTCAGCTTGGCTCGGGTGCCTTCGACGTTCTTCGGCAGCAGTTCGTGGTCGAGGGCTTCGCAGACATCCTTGGCCCGCAGCCGGCCCGTCGCCTCGTTGAAGACTGCGAGGATACGAGGGTAGTCAGGGTGCTCGGGCAGGTCTTCTGGGCCGGTCGTGGCGGCGGGGACCCCGGCGGCCGCGTGGACCCTCTGGGTGTCCAGCACCACCGGGGTCGGGTCCTCCAATCGGCGGGCCCGCTCACGGACCTGGCAGCGCAGGAGTTCATGGATGACCTGGTCGGTCCCGTCGTCCCGCCAGGCAGCGAAGTAGTAGTACGTCGTACTCTTCTGCGGCAGGTCGTGCGGGAGATAGGCCCACTGGCAGCCGGTCCGCCCCTGATAGAGGATCGCGTTCACGATCTCCCGCATCTCGTAGGCGCCCTGATGGCCACTGACCGAACGGTGCCGGTCCATCTTAGAGCCAGCCCTTGTCGCGGGCGATGCGGACGGCGTCGGCGCGGTTGCGGGCGGCGGTCTTCTGGATGGCCGTGGAGAGGTAGTTGCGGACCGTGCCCGGCGACAGGTTCAGCGCGCGGGCCAGCTCCGCGTTGGTCGAGCCGTCCGCCGAGGCGCCCAGCACCTCGCGCTCCCGCGCGGTCAGCGGGCTGGCCCCGTCCACGAGCGCGGCGGCGGCCAGCGTGGGGTCGATCACCCGCTCCCCGCCCAGCACCCGCCGTATCGCGTCCGCGAGCTGCGCCGCCGGGGCGTCCTTGACCAGGAAGGCGTCGGCGCCGGACTCCATGGCGCGGCGCAGATAGCCGGGGCGGCCGAAGGTGGTGAGGATCACGATCCGGATCCCGGGCTCGGCGCGGTGCAGCGCGGCGGCGGCCTCGATCCCGCTCATACCGGGCATCTCGATGTCCAGCAGCGCCACATCGGGGCGATGGGTCCGGGCGGCGTCCACGACCTCGTCGCCGCGGGCCACCTGCGCGACGACCTCGATCTCGCCGTCGAGCCCGAGGAGCGCGGCCAGCGCCTCCCGCACCATGGACTGGTCCTCGGCCAGCAGTACCCGGATCACGCCCCGCAGCGTAGCCGCTCCCGCGGTGGCCAGGACCCGCCGGTCCGCCCGCCTTCACTACGGCGCGGCCTGCGAGGGCAGCTCCACATGGGCGCCGCGGGAGAGCGGGACCAGGGCGCGGAGGGTGAAGCCGCCGCGCTCGCCGGGGCCGGTCTCCAGGCGCCCGTCGGCCAGCTGGAGCCGCTCGGCCAGCCCGGTGAGCCCGTTGCCGTGCGGACCGGTCGCGCCGCGGCCGTCGTCGGTGACGGTCAGACACAGCTCGTCGCCCGTCTCGTCGAGCGTCACCGCGCAGCGCCGGGCCCCGCTGTGCCGCACCACATTGGTGACCGCCTCGCGCAGCGCCCAGGCCAGCGCGCCCTCCTGGTCGGGCGGAAGGTCGGGGTGGTGGACGCCGGCCCGGCTCAGATCGGCGGCGACGCCCGCGGCGGCGAGGGCGGTACGGGCCCCCGCGACCTCGGACTCCAGGGTGGGGCGCCGAAAGCCGCTCACCGCCTCCCGGACGTCCACCAGCGCCTGCCGGCTGACCCGCTCGATATCGGCCACCTGACGCGCCGCCTGCTCGGGCTTGTCGGGCAGCATCCGCCCCGCCAGCTCGCTCTTGAGCGTGATCAGGGAGAGCGAGTGGCCCAGCAGATCGTGCAGATCGCGGGCGAGCCGCAGCCGCTCCTCGTTGGCGGCGAGCTGGGCCACGGTGGCGCGGGCTGCGCGCAGCGCCCGGGTGGTGCGGACCATCTGCCCCACCGCGCTCATCGCGAAGCCGCCCAGCAGCGAGGGGATGACCAGGGCGGACACCAGTCCGTGCGAACCGCGCACCAGCACCCCGATGCCCACCATGAACGCCGTGTTCAGCGGGATCGCCCAGCTCGACAGCCGCAGCGGCAGCACCGCCCCGAAGGCGACGGACACATAGACCGAGAGCACCAGCCAGGCGTCGCCCATGGTGAGGGTGAGCACGGCGGCGAGCACGCTGATCATGCCCAGCGCCCCCAGGACCGCGGCCCGGCTCAGCGCCCGCCCGGTGTGCCGGAAGACCAGCATCAGATAGACGGCGACGAAGACCAGCAGGCCGAGCCCGCCGCACACGGTGGCCAGGGCGGTGTGGTGGCCGTCGGCCAGATCGCTCACCGGCGCGCCCATATAGGCCATCCAGATCCCGATCCACAGCAGCTTGACCAGCGCCTGTTTGCGGTTCTCGGGGGACTGCCCGATGTTGGCCACCCGGTCGTTCTCCTCGTCGTACGCCATCGCGTCGGCCCACCAGGTCAGCCGGCGGCGCCCGGCGGGGCGGCGCTGCGGATCGCCGTCGGTCCACTCGGCCCGGTCAGCCATGGTTGTTCTCTCCTCGGATCACGCCTCGGGCCACGCCCTCGGTCATGCCTTACGGGTGCGCTTCATGCCTCATGGGTGCGCTTCATGCCTTACGGGTGTCCTTGCGGTACAGCCATGCCGCGCCGCCCGCGAAGACCACGAGATAGCCGATGAGCAGCGCCACGTCCTTGGCGTGCGGGGCGCCGCCCAGCTCGATCGCCTGGCCAAGGGCGGTGTAGGCGTGGGTGGGCAGACAGTCGCCGATGTTCCGCAGCCAGTCCGGATACGACGTGGTGGGCATCCACAGCCCGCCGAGAATCGAAAGACCGAAGTAGATGATCATCGTCAGCGGCCGTACCGCGTCCCCGCTCGCCAGGTATCCGATGGCGACCCCGAGCGCCGCGAAGACCAGGGAGCCCGCCCAGATCGCGGCGGTCAGCGCGGGCCACTCCCAGGCCGCGTCCAGCCGTACGCCCTTGGCGACGGCGGCCACCACGAAGACGATCACGATCGACGGCAGGGTGGCCACCGCACCCACCGCGACCTTGGCCGCCACATAGCCGCGCCCGGGCAGCCGGGTGAGCCGCAGCTGGCGGGTCCAGCCGCCCTCGCGCTCCTTGGCGATCCGCTCGCCGTTGCCCATCAGCCCGGCGGTCAGCGCCCCGAAGGAGGCCATCGCGACCATGTAGTAGAGCGGCATCGACAGCCGGGTGCCGGGCACGCGGTCGTCGGCGTCGGTGCTGCCCGCGATCAGCAGGAAGAGCACGGACGGATAGATGATCGTGAAGAACATGAACTTGCGATTGCGCAGGGTCCGCGCGATCTCCAGCTTGACCAGCGCCTTCATCGTGCGGACTCCTCAACTGCCGTCGCGGCGTCGGTGATGGCGAGAAACGCCTGCTCCAGGCCGAGGCCGGTGACCTCGAGCCCGTGCGGATAGAGCCCCAGCCCGTAGACCGCGTGGACGGTCGCGTCCGCGTCGGTGGACCGTATCCGTACGGTACGCCCCGAAATCTCGATCCCGGTCAGCGCGGGCAGGGCGCGCAGCGCCGGCTCGTCGACCGGCCCGTCCAGCTCGAAGGCGATCCGGCGGGCCCCGGCCATCGCCTTGATCTCGGCGGACGAGCCGTCGGCCAGCACCCGGCCGCCGTGCAGCACGATCACCCGGTCGGCGATGGCGTCGGCCTCATCGAGGTAGTGGGTGGCGAACAGGATGGTACGGCCCTGCTGCGCCTGCTCCCGCATCGCGCCCCAGAAGGTCTGCCGGGACGAGACGTCCATACCGGTCGTGGGCTCGTCCAGCACGATGAGGTCGGAGGCCCCGGCGGTGGCGAACGCGAAGCGCACCCGCTGCTCCTGGCCGCCGGAGAGCTTGTTCACCTTGCGGGAGGCGATCTCGGTGATCCCCGCCCGCGCCAGCACCTCGTCCACCGGATGGCCCTTGTGGTGCAGATCGCAGGCCAGCCCCACCAGCTCGCGGACCGTCACCTCCTCCATCAGGGCGCCGCTCTGGAGCATCGCGCCGACCCGGCCCCGGACGATGGCCTCGCGCGGGGTGGTGCCGAAGACCTCCACCCGGCCGGAGTCGGGGTGGCGCAGGCCGAGCAGCAGATCGAGGCTGGAGGACTTGCCGGCGCCGTTGGGGCCCAGCAGGGCGACGGTCTCCCCCGGGTACAGGGTGAGATCGAGATCGGTCACGGCGCGCACGCCACCGTAGGACTTGTTCACCTTCTCGAAGCGGACCACGGGCGGCGCGCCCGTGGTGGCGGCCCCGGTGCCGGGGTCGGAAACAGCGGTCGTTGGCGTCATGGCCATAAGACTGGCCGAGGGCGGGGTGTGCCCGGCAGTGTCAGCGGTCGTGACCTGGGGATGACAGATGTCATGGACCGGGGCGTGACGCGGCCCCGTAGGCGTGACGCGGCCCCCGCCCGGTGCCGGGCGGGGGCCGCGTCGTCCGGCCGTGGGTGACGGGCCGGTCAGTTGTCCTTGCCGACGATGCCGATGCGCTCGCTGGGCGTCTTGCCGAGCAGCGCCTGGCGCAGCGCCGACTCCACGTCCTCCGGGGTGACGGGCTTCTTGGAGCCGTCGCCCCGCTCGAGCAGCACGCCGTCGAAGGTGCTGCCGTAGAGCTGCTTGAGGACGGCCAGGTCGTAGTGCTCCACCAGCTTGCCGTCGACCACCCGCATGGAGAGGATCTTCGGCAGCGACTTGTCCGGGCCGAACGGGATCGAGTGCTGGGCGTCCGTCTGCACCGTGACCAGCCCCGACATCGCGGGCTCGGCGAAGGTCTTCAGCTTCCGGTCCACCTCGGCCTTGCTGACCGTGGGGTGCTTGATGGTGACCGGCAGGGTGATGGCCTTGTTCTGGCCGGTCTCGGCGCGCAGCCGGAACCCGTCCGAGACGGCCTTGACCGCCTTGTCCACGTCCAGCCCCTTGCCCTCCTTGCCGTAGACCGGGACGGCCTTGCCGGAGGTGAAGCTGATGCCGCCCTCGCGGGCCGTGCCGGAGTCGCCCGCGAGCCGCTCCAGGGCGTCCCGCAGCTTCTCCTCGTCCACGGTGACCGCCGGGTCGGCCTCATGGGTGCCGCCGAAGAGCGAGCCGATCACGGTGACCGGGTTGTAGTCCCGGCCCGCGACGTCCCGGACCGTGGCCTCGGTGTCGAGCGCCAGGCCCGCGACGGACGGCTTGATCTCCTTCTCCTGGCCGTCGACCGACACCGTCAGCGGGGCGGTGGTGCGCTTGCCCAGGGCGGTGTCCAGCTTGTCGACGGCGACCTCCTTGGAGGTGCCGCCGATGTCGACGCCGAGCACGGTGGTGCCGTTCGGCACATCGGCGTGGTTCATCACCAGACCGGCCGCGTAGGCCCCGCCCGCGATCACGAACAGCAGGCCCCCGGCCATGACGACCTTGGACCGGCCCTTCTTCTTGGGCTTACCGGCCTTACCGGTCTTCGGGGCGGAGGCCGCCGGGGCGCTGTCGCCGCCGGGCGCCGGGGCCCCGGGACCGCCCGGGGCGGGCGGGGACGGCGGCTTGGCCCGGCCCTCGGTCGAGGGCACCACGGGCACCCCGCTGACCAGCGTGTCGCTGGAGATCTGCTCCGGCGGCACGCCACCGGTCGGCGTGGGCTCGGGGTCGCGGAACAGCGAGGGGGAGGGATCGGCTCCGGGGCCGTCCGCGGGCCCCGCCCCGGGACCGCTCAGCGGTCCCACGCCGGTGGTGGCGCCGAGGCTGCCGGAGAGCGGCGAACCGCCCGGCGGGGTCGGCGGCTGACCGGCCGGGCCTCCCCCGGCCAGCGGCCCCACTCCGCCCGGAGGCGTCTGCGGGTCACCGCCGTACGGACCGGACGCGGGGCCCGGTCCCGGCGGGGCCAGCAGGTCGCCGTCGTGCGGGCCCGCACCGGGGCCGGACGGCGGCACGTACATGTCACCGGTGACCGGCCCGGTGGTGGGCCCGGTCGGCTCGGGGTGGCCGGACGGCGCCTGGGCGTCGGTGAAGTACGGCAGATCGGCGACGGGACCGCCGCCCTGCTGCGGTGCCGGGAACCCCTGAGTGGTGTCCGGCGCGGGAAATCCCTGAGTGGTGTCCGGCGCCGGGAATCCCTGGGTGGTCTCCGGGGAAGGGAAACCCTGCGTGGTGTCGGGCGCGGGGAACCCCTGGGTGGTGTCCGGGGCCGGGAACCCTTGCGTGGTGTCCGGGGCCGGGGGCACCGACGGCTTCGGAGTGCTACCGGTGGCCGACGAGCCGCTTCTGGGCTTACGGGGCGCGAACCAGTCGCTGGTCCGCTCGCCGTCGCCCTTGCCGCTCTTCCTCTCCCGGCCCTCGGTGGGCTCGCCGGCCCCCCCGGGCTCGGCCGGCACACCGCGCTCGGGCGTCGGCGTGAAGTCGACGCGCGGCAGGGCGCTGGTGCGCTCGGGGGCGTCCTCGTCCCCGCCGGAGCGCGGCGCGGGCACGCCGTCCTCCGCGACGGGTGTGCGCATGACCACCGGCGGGATGGGCCGCGACCCGGGGATGTTGATCTTGATCCGGGTCGTCAGCGTGGTCTCGGTCTTCGGCTCCTCCGGCTTGGCCGCGGCACGCGCCTGCCCATCCTCGGCGGCACCCTGCGGGGCCTCCTGCGTGGGGTTCGGCGAGGGGTACTGGCGGGATCCGTACGGCGGGGTGCCCGACGGGTAGGCGGCACCACCGCTTCCCTCCCGGGGCCCGGAGGACGAACTGTCAGATTCACGGCTCAAAGCAGGTTCTCCCAGTTAGCTCCGCCGCCCGTCAGACCTCGCGCGGGCGGCTCGGCGGCGGCACCACCATACTGGGCGGTGCGGACGCGCACTTGACGGCCGCCGGATCACCGCATCCGGTACGCCCGAGGCGCACCCTTCGCCGTGCGCCCGAAGGGCCTCCGAGTGCCGGGGACGTCGCGCCGAAAACGTCACGTCACTTACCAAGTCGGACCGGCGGGCCAGGAGGTTGCGGCACCAAAGGCAGCGTGGCACACATCACACCGATGAACATCCCGCCGAGGAGGAAAGCGTACGACCCCAGCCCGGCGCCGAAAAGGAAATCCCCTTCCGGACGGGAGGAAGTGAGCAGCAACACGGCCACCGTCCAGGCGCCCGCGGGCACTCCGCCGCCCATCCGCGCGCCCATGACCTTGACCCCTCCGTAGCACAGGCCCGCCACCGCGAGCAGCGCGAGCAGCAACCCGCCGGGGAACCACGCCGCTTGGACCAGCGCGCCCGCGGCGCCCACCAGCACTCCGGCCACGGCGAGCAGGGCGTATCCGCCCAGGCGCGGGGCCGTCATGCCGCCACCCCCGCGAACAGGTCGTCCTCGCGGTCCGCCCCGGCCTCGCCCTTGACGAGCCGGTAGTGCTCATGGAGGAACATCGGCTGGACCAGGTCGTTGGAGAGCGCGAAGAAGGGGCCGTCCACCGCGATCTGGCTGGCGTGGGCGCGCATCGCCGCGGCCTTCGCGGCGGCGTGGGGGACGCCGTCGATGAGCGCGGTGACGTCCGCGTCGTCCACCACCCCGGGGATGTCGTCCACCGTGGCGACGCCGGGGAAGAGGGAGTCACGGCCCTCGGCCCGCAGCCGGGCGAAGCCCTCCTCGACGGCCGAGCGCGGCACGCAGTTCCAGTAGACCTTCGCGATGTCGTGCGGCTCGCCGAGATCGGGGCGGAAGCCGGGATCGGCGGCCAGCTCCACGGCGCGCATCGCCACGCGGTGCGCCTGGATGTGATCGGGGTGGCCGTAGCCCCCATTGGTGTCGTACGCCACAAGGACCTGTGGCCGGATCTCGCGGACCACGGACACCAGATGCCCGGCGGCCTCGTCCGGATCGGCCCGCCAGAAGCAGTCCGGCCGGTCGTTCTGCGGGGCGCCCATCATCCCGGAGTCGCGATAGCGGCCGGGCCCGCCCAGGAAGCGGTGGTCCTCGACCCCCAGGGCGTCCATGGCCGCGGCGAGTTCGCCGATCCGGTGCGGGCCGAGCGCGTCGTCGCGGTCGGCGGCGAGATGCGCCAGGGCAGGCGGAATGACCTCGCCCTCCTCACCGAGGGTGCAGGTCACCAGGGTGACGTGTGCGCCCTCGGCGGCATATTTCGCCATGGTCGCGCCGTTGTTGATCGACTCGTCGTCGGGATGTGCGTGTACCAGCAGCAGACGACGGGCGGGAAGAACGGTCATGGGCACAGCCTACGATTCGCACACACGTGCCCATGGGTCGCACGCCCCGGCCCCGCTCGGGGTCAGATCTTCACGCCGCCGATCATGTCCGCCACGTTGGTGGTGAGGTCGTCGATCGTCGGAGCGACCGATGAACTGGCCAGGTAGAAGCCGAGGAGGACACAGACGATCGCATGAACCGCCTTCAGTCCTGCCTTGTTCACGAGCATGAAGACGATGATCAGCAGCAGCACTGACATCGAGATCGAGAGCGCCACAGCGGCTCACCTCCAGGTACACGCACTCGGACGGACAACATATTGATGCCACAGGGGGGCTACCCACTATGCGCAATCGATCATAACTATGGCGCTGCGCACACGACTCGGTGCACGGGAGCATGACAGGGGCGCATGCCTGATCGCACGAACTTCCCGGCCCCGGGGGCTACTTCTCGTTGGTTATGCGCCATCTCGCCATCGCCCGGGGCGGCTTGGGACCGGCGCCCTCCCGGCCGGACCGTGCCAGGGGCAACGCCCGCCCGGCCTACCGATCCGTACCCTCCCCCGCGATGATCCGACGGCCGTACGCTCCCCCTATGACCGGACAGCTCTCGTTCCCACGGCAGCACGCGCGCACCCAACGTTTCACCCTCGGGACGCCGCGGGCCCTCACCGTGGCCCCCGACGATTCACGCGTCGTCTTCCTGCGCTCCCGCTCGGGCACCGACCGGACCGGCCTGCTGTGGGTGTACGACCTCGCCGGACGGCGCGAGTACCCCGCCGCCGACCCGGCCGAGCTGCTCGGCGGCGCCGACGAGGAGCTGTCCCCCGAGGAGCGGGCGCGGCGCGAGCGCAGCCGCGAGGGCTCGGCCGGGGTGGTCGGCTACGCGGTGGACGCCGCGGTCGAGCGGGCCGCCTTCGCCCTCTCCGGGCGGCTGTTCACCACGGAGCTGGCCACGGGCACCACCCGCGAGCTGCGCGTCCCCGGCCCGGTCGTGGACCCGCGCCCCTCCCCCGACGGCCGCCACATCGCCTACGCGGCGGGCGGGGCGCTGCGGGTCACCGGCGCGGACGGCGAGGGGGACCGGGCGCTCGCCGAGCCGGAGGGGAACTCCGTCACCTACGGTCTCGCGGAGTTCATCGCGGCCGAGGAGATGGACCGCTCACGCGGCTTCTGGTGGTCGCCGCGGAGCGACGCCCTGCTGGCCGCCCGGGCCGACGAGTCCCCCGTACGGCGCTGGTGGATCGCCGACCCCGCCCACCCCGGCCGGGAGCCCGCTGAGGTGGCCTATCCCGCCGCCGGCACCGCCAACGCGGAGGTGCGGCTGGTTCTGCTCGGTCTGGACGGCTCCCGTACGGAGATCGAGTGGGACCGGGAGCGCTATCCGTACCTCGCGCGGGTGCATTGGTCGGCCTACGGTCCGCCGCTGCTTCTGGTCCAGGCCAGGGACCAGCGCAGCCAGCTCTACCTGGCCGTGGACACCGACACCGGCCGGATCAGCACGGTCCATGTGGACGAGGACGCGGTTTGGCTGGATCTTTTCCCCGGGGTGCCGGCCTGGACCGAAGATGGACGACTCGTCCGCATCGCGGACGAAGGGGGCGCCCGGGTGCTGATGGTCGGCGACCGCAAGCTGACCTCCGGCGCCCTCCAGGTGCGCGCGGTCCTCGCCATCGGCACGGACGACGTGCTGTTCTCCGCCTCCCCGGGGGCCGGTGCCCCGCTGCCCGAGCAGCCGGGTGAGATCGCCGTCCACCGCGCCTGGTTCCGGGGCAGCGGCGACCAGGGCGGCTGGGAGCCGGTCGGCAGGCGGCCCTTCCCCGCGGTCCACTCCGCCGTGCGCGGCGGCGAGGTGATCGCGCTGTCGTACACGGGCCTCGAGCGGCCCGGGGTGAGCGTGGAGCTCCTCCGGCCCGCCGACCACGGCGCGGCCGAGCGCATCGCCGAGCTCGACGCGTACCCGGAGCGGCCCGTCATCACCGCCCGACCCGAGCTCGTCTTCGCGGGCAAGCGGGACATTCCGTGCGCCGTGCTGCTGCCGAGCGGCTATCAGGAGGGCGACGGACCGCTGCCGGTCCTGATGGACCCCTACGGCGGCCCGCACGGCCAGCGGGTGGTCGCCTCGCACAACGCCCATCTCACCTCGCAGTGGTTCGCCGACCAGGGCTTCGCGGTGGTCGTCGCCGACGGCCGCGGCACCCCCGGCCGCTCCCCCGCCTGGGAGAAGGCGGTGCGCGACGACCTGGCCGCGGTCACGCTGGAGGACCAGGTCGAGGCGGTGACGGCGCTCGCCGGGCGCTATCCGCTGGACCTCGGCCGGGTGGCCATCCGCGGCTGGTCCTACGGCGGCTATCTGGCCGCGCTCGCGGTGCTGCGCCGCCCCGATGTCTTCCACGCGGGCGTGGTGGGCGCCCCGGTGACGGACTGGCGGCTGTACGACACCCACTACACCGAGCGGTATCTGGGGCTGCCGGAGGAACAGCCCGAGGTCTACGCCGCGAACGCGCTGATGACGGACGAGGGGCTGTCCGGTGCGGCCGACACGGTACGGCCGATGATGATCATCCATGGTCTGGCGGACGACAATGTGGTGGCCGCGCATACCTTGCGGCTCTCCTCCGCGTTGCTGGCCGCGGGGCGTCCGCATGAGGTGTTGCCGTTGTCCGGGGTGACGCATATGACGCCGCAGGAGCAGGTTGCGGAGAATCTGCTCCTGCTCCAGGTGGACTTTCTTGAGCGGGCGCTCGGCCTGCGGTAACGCTCCGCTGGGAGTGCCCTGGCCTGCCGTTGATCGTTTGCGGCGCCATCGTGGCTGGTCACGCGTGATCTTCTGCGGCGCCGTCGTGGCTAGTCGCGCAGTTCCCCGCGCCCCTTCGGGGCGCCTCCAGCCACCCTCACCAGCCCGGTGGGGGCGGCGGGGGTGCGGACGGCGGCGGGGGTGCGGTGGGCGGGGTGCCGGGCGGCGGGGGGACCAGCGGTGGAGTGGCGGGCGGGGGTGGGGCGTAGCCGCCGTTGCCGTAGCCGCTGTTGCCATAGCCGCCGCCATAACCGCCGCCGTAGCCCCCGGCCCCGGAGCCGTCCCCGTAGCCCCCGGGCCCCTGGGCGTCGTAGCCCCCGTCATAGCTTCCGTCGTAGCCGCCATAGCCGCCGCCGTACGCCGGGGCGCCCGTGGCGTCCTCCTCCACGCCCCGCCGCGCCAGCGCGAGCAGGGCGATCAGCCCCGCGATCGCCTCGAAGAAGCCGGTGAGCACGCTGAGCACGCCCACCGTCGGCAGATCGCTGAGGTGGTCCACATAGTCGAGCTTGATGTAGAGGGATGCCTCGCTGATCCCCGTGGCCGTCACCAGCGCCGCCGCCACCATCCCCAGCGGGCGCGCCAGCGGGGCGCGGGCGAGCGCGGCGGCCGCTCCGGCCAGGCACAGCGCCACCGCCGCCCACGCGACCCAGGCACCGGGCGCCGAGAGCAGGGTGGGCAATGTGTGCTTGCCGGTGAGCAGGTACTTGTAGATCTCCCAGCCCCGCTCCTGGGCCCAGTAGATCTGCCAGGCGGCGATGACGACCCCAATCGCGCCCAGGAACAGCGCGCCGACCACAGCCGCCCCGGGCGCGGGGCGGCCCGGCGGCCGGTCGGCGGGCGAGACCGGCGGGGCGGCGGGGTCGACGGGGCGGCGTGCGGCGGCCACGACGGCCAGCAGCAGCCCCGCGAGCACCACCTGCGCCCAGGCGCTGGCATTCGCCCGGGTCTTCAGATCGCCGGGGATGCCCTGGAGCCAGTCGGAGTTCAGGTTCCACAGGCTGGGCAGCCGCACCGCGACGGTCGCCACCGCGACCGCGCCGAGCGCGCCCGCGGCGGACGGTGATCGCAGGGCGGTGATCCCGACGACCGCGTAGACCAGCAGCAGCGCGAGGTCGAGCAGGGAGGAGCCGAAGATCCCTCCGGTGGCCCGGAACGGCAGCCCGGCCCAGGTCCACCACAGATGGCTCGCCTCATCGGCCTTGTCCAGGTCGTGGATGATCCATCCCAGCGAGATCAGCCCGAGAACCGCGCAGACGAGCGCCCCGAAGACGCGCGCTCCGCTGTTGAGTATCCGTCCCTGCCCCATAGCCGTAGGTCTCCCCCGCCTCGCACCCCGGGCAACCGTCGCGGGACGAAGAAAAATACCGATCGTGGAAGAAAAATGCGGATCGTGACCGTCCGGAGACCACCGGGAGACACGGGCGGCCGAGCCCCCGAAGTGGTGCGACCGGCCGGGGCGGCATCTCGCGCCCCGGCCGGTCCAACGGCACCCGCACGGCCGTACGCAGTTCAGCCTGACGCGTCCGTATATCGGTGTTGCGACGGATGGGTTGCCTGTGTGTTAACGCGTTTCCTACCCATAGTCCATGCTTTGTCCCCCATAGGGGATCTCTGTCAAGCACGCCCGGACCTCGATCTGCCAAATCTTCGCTCAAGGTTCGAACGAGCGGCACATCCACCCTCGCCGGACCCTTGACTGCGCCGTTCCCCGATTGCGACAGTCCGCTCAACCCGACACGCATGCACCAACCTTGGCGAGCGGGCGGCGACATGACGCGCATAGACAACGCGAGTTGACGGTGGGACACCAGTGCGGGGGGACGCTACGCGATGACGAGTCCATCCCAGACCGGCGTGGTCGAGAAGACCGCACCGGGCGGCACGGAGGGCGAGGCGCCGGCCGGTCTGGCGCCCCGCCAGCTGATGTGGCGGCGCTTCAGACGCGACCGCACCGGTGTGATCTCCGCGTGCGTGGTGGTCTTCTTCTTCGCCGTCGCCGTGCTGGCGCCGGCGATCGCCTGGCTGTACGGCAAGGACCCGTACACCACCTACGGCCTTGACCGGCCCGAGCTGCTGGACCCCCTCACCGGCTATCCGATGAAGCCCAACGGCGGCATCGACGGCGAGTTCTGGTTCGGCATCGAGCCCAAGCTGGGCCGCGATGTGCTGACCCAGCTCGTCTACGGCATCCGCACCTCGCTGCTGATCGGGCTGGCCGCGACCGTGCTGTCCACGCTCACCGGCATCGTGATCGGCGTGGTGGCGGGCTATACGGGCGGCCGCACCGACTACTTCCTCGGCCGTCTCATCGATCTGCTGCTGTCCTTTCCGCAGCAGCTGTTCTTCGTCGCCTTCATGCCGGTGGTCACCGCGCTGTTCGTCAGCCCGCAGAAGGAGACGCCCACCTATTTCCGGGTGACGGCCCTGGTGATGGTGTTGTGGCTGCTGGGCTGGATGCAGCTGGCCCGGCTGCTGCGCGGCCAGGTGCTCTCCCTGAGGGAGCGCGAGTTCGTCGAGGCGGCCAGGGTGACCGGCGCCTCACCGTGGCGGATCGTCCGCAAGGAGCTGCTGCCCAACCTCGTCACGCCCATCCTGGTGCAGTCCACGCTGATGCTGCCGAACTTCGTGACGACGGAGGCGGCGCTGTCCTTCCTCGGCGTCGGCGTGGTGGAGCCGACCCCCGACTGGGGCCGGATGTTCGCCAAGGGCGCGAACTTCTACGAGGGCGACATCACCTACATGTTCTTCCCCGGCATCGCCATGGTGGTCTTCGTGGTCGCCTTCAACCTGCTCGGGGACTCGGTCCGGGACGCGATGGACCCCAAGACCACGCGGTGACCGGGGGGCCGGCGGGCCCAAGGCAGTGAACGGCAAGTCTTCCGTCCGATGAGGCAGGTGCAGTGGCAACGTGAACACCGAAAAACCGTCCAAGAACAGTCGCAGAGCCCGTACCCTCGCCGTCGCCCTGGCCGCGGGGGCCCTGGCGCTCGCGGGGTGCAGCAGCGGTGGCGGCGGCTCGAATCCCAAGGATTCGAACGAGCCCAAGATGGAGTCCCAGGACATCACCCTGGGCACCGCCGCCGACTCCACCGGACCGGCCAAGGATCTGCCGGGCGCCAAGAAGGGCGGCACCGTCACGGTGCTCCAGCGGGACGCCTTCGAGCATCTGGACCCGGGGCAGATCTATGTCAGCGATGAGCTGATCATGCAGACGCTCTACAACCGGACGCTGACGAACTACCAGTTCGACGACAAGACGGGCAAGGCCAAGCTGGTCGGCGACCTCGCCACCGACACCGGCAAGTCCTCCGACGGCGGCCGCACCTGGACGTACACCCTCAAGGACGGGCTGAAGTTCGAGGACGGCTCGCCCATCACCTCCAAGGACGTCCGCCAGGCCGTCGAGCGGCTCTACGCGCCGTATCAGACCAACGGGCCGACCTACCTCCAGCAGTGGCTCTCCGGGGACGGCCAGAAGTACCGCAAGGCGCTTCCGGACGGCCCCTACAAGGGCAAGCACCTGCCCAAGTCGGTGCTGGACACCCCGGACGACAAGACCGTCGTCTTCCACTTCGACCAGCCGCGCGCCGAGGTGCCGTTCGCGGTCGCCATGCCCAACATCGGCGCGGTGCCGCCGGCCAAGGACACCAAGGAGAAGTACGACAAGGCCCCGCTGGCCTCCGGTCCGTACAAGATCCAGAACTTCAAGCCGGGCAAGGGCATCCAGTTCGTCAAGAACGACAAGTGGGACCCCAAGACCGACCCGATACGCCATCAGTACGTCGAGAAGTTCGACGTCTCCTTCGGGCACCAGTGGGTGGACTCCACCCGCCGGCTCCAGGCGGACAAGGGCGCCGACCGGAACGGGATGACGTGGACCAACGCGGTCGACCCGTCGCAGATCTCCACGGTCCTCAAGGACAAGAAGGCGATGGCCCGGTCGCTGACCGAAACGCAGCCCTATGTGGATGTCGTTTCGATCAACACCGATCGAGTCAAGGACAAGAAGGTGCGCGAGGCGATCGCTTGGGCCTTCCCCAGCGGTCAGTACCTCCAGCAGTTCGGCGGTCCGAAGGCCGGTGAGATCGGCGGCGGGCTGGTCGGCCCCACGCTCAAGGGCTACGACCCCACGTTCGACCCGTTCCGGAAGAAGAAGTACCCGGGCGGCAACGCCAAGAAGGCCAGGGAGCTGCTGAAGGAGGCGGGCAAGGAGAACTACGAGCTCGTCTACGCCTACGGGAACGGCGACACCCACCAGGACGCCTCGGTGGTCGTCGAGCAGGCCCTGGAGCGGGCCGGGTTCAAGGTGCAGAAGAAGGAGATCGACCAGTCGACCTATTACACCCAGATCGGAAAGGTCAAGAACAAGTTCGACCTGTACCGGTCCTCGTGGGGTGCCGACTGGCCGTCCGCCTCGACCGTGGTCCCGCCGGTGTACGGCGGCCAGAACGTCTACGACGACTCCGCGAACTACTCGCACCTCAACGTCCCGTCGGTCAACGACGAGATCGGCAAGGTCACGAAGGTCAGCGACCTCAGCCGGGCCACCTCGGAGTGGATCAAGCTCAGCGAGAAGATCCTGACCGATGAGATCCCCGCCGTCCCGACCTTCTACAACCGGCTGTTCACCCTCTGGGGCTCGGGGCTGGGCGGAGTGAAGTTCAACTCGGTCTACGGCGCCGTGGACCCGACGGCCGTCTTCATCAAGTAGTCGCCTTCTCCACCTGGCCGCGGCCGCACCCAGGCAGCGCAGAACCCGGCCGCGTCCGCCCCGGCGGACGCGGCCGGAACCCGCCCCTAGCGGAAGATCACCGACGTCATGTTGAGATTTCTCGCCCGCCGGTCCCTCGGCGCGATCGTGATCCTGATCCTGATCAGCGCGATCACGTTCTTCCTCTTCTTCGCCCTGCCCGCCGAACCGGCCCGGCTCGCCTGCGGCAAGAACTGCGATCCCACCTCGCTCGCCATGATCAACAAGAATCTGGGCCTGGACCAGCCGGTGCCGGTCCAGTACTGGAAGTTCATGGTGGGGATCGTCGCCGGGCGGGACTTCGCCGTGGGGCACTGCGACGCGCCCTGCTTCGGCTACTCCTTCGTCAGCCAGGAGCCGGTCTGGAGCACCATCGTGGACCGCTTCCCGACCACCCTCTCGCTCGCCCTCGGCGGCGCCGCCGTCTTCCTGGTCTGCGGGATCGGCATCGGCATGATCGCGGCCTGGCGGCGCGGCACCTGGATCGACAAGTTCTTCAGCTCGCTGTCGCTGCTCGGCGCCTCGATGCAGATCTACTTCGTCGGGGTGCTCGCCCTGGCCTGGTTCGTCAGCGGGCTGGGGATCATGGACCAGCCCGCCTACTACCCCTTCACCGAGAATCCGGCGAAGTGGTTCAGCGGAATGCTGCTGCCCTGGGTGGTGCTCTCGCTGATCTTCATGGCCAACTACAGCCGGATGACCCGCTCCCAGATGGTCGAGCAGCTACAGGAGGACCACGTCCGCACGGCGCGGGCCAAGGGCCTCTCCAGCCGTACGGTCTTCTTCCGCTACGCCTGGCGCGGCGCCATCGCCCCCATCGTCACCATCTTCGGCATCGACCTCGGATCGCTCCTCGGCGGGGCCATGGTCACCGAGTACACCTTCACCCTGCACGGCATCGGACGGCTGGCGGTGGAGTCCGTCCAGCTCACCGATCTGCCCATGCTGATGGGCGTGATGCTGGTCAGCTCCGCGGCCATCGTGGTGTTCAACATCCTGGTCGACGCCGCCTACGCCTTCATCGACCCGCGCGTGCGCCTCGCCTGACAGACCCGGAGCTGCCGAGATGACCACACTCACCAAGCCCGACGACGGCGCGACGCCGCCACCGGCCCCCGGCGACGGCGCCTTCCTGTCCGTACGCGATCTGTACGTCCGGTTCGCCACCGAGGACGGGATCGTCAAGGCCGTCGACGGCCTCTCCTTCGACCTCGAACGCGGCCGGACGCTCGGCATCGTGGGCGAGTCCGGCTCCGGGAAGTCCGTCACCAACCTCACCGTGCTGGGCCTGCACGACCCGCGCACCACCACCGTCAGCGGCGAGATACTGCTGGACGGGCAGGAGCTGACCGGCGCGCCCGAGCGCACCCTGGAGCGGCTGCGCGGCAACACCATGGCGATGATCTTCCAGGACCCGCTGACCGCCCTGTCGCCGTACTACACGGTGGGCCGCCAGATCGCCGAGCCGTACCGCAAGCACACCGGCGCCTCCAAGAGCGAGGCCCGCTCCCGCGCGATCGAGATGCTTCAGAAGGTCGGCATCCCCAACCCGCGGCTGCGGGTGGACGACTATCCGCACCAGTTCTCCGGCGGGATGCGGCAGCGCGCGATGATCGCGATGTCGCTGGTCTGCGACCCCGATCTGCTGATCGCCGACGAGCCGACCACCGCCCTCGACGTCACCGTCCAGGCGCAGATCCTGGATCTGCTGAAGGACCTCCAGCAGGAGTTCGGCTCCGCGATCATCTTGATCACCCATGACCTGGGCGTGGTGGCCAACACCGCCGACGACCTGCTGGTGATGTACGCGGGCCGGGCCGTGGAGCGCGGTACGGTCCGCGAGGTGCTGCGGGCGCCCCAGCACCCGTACACCTGGGGGCTGCTGGGCTCCATGCCGCGGCTGACCTCCGCCGTGGACGAGCCGCTGAGCCCCATCCCCGGCTCCCCGCCGAGCCTGCTCAGCCCCCCGCCGGGCTGCCCGTTCCATCCGCGGTGCCGCTACACCGACCAGGTGGGGGGCGACCGCTGCGCCACCGAGCGGCCGTCGCTGCCGGACGGCCGCGGCGCCGCCTGCCATCTGGGCGCCGAGCGGAAACAGACCCTCTTCACCGAGCAGATCAAGCCCCGGCTGGGCTAGGGACCAGGGCTTAGGAGCGCTGACGCATGAGCATCGAGTCGGGCACACCCGAACCCCTCCTGGTCACCGAGCGGCTGACCAAACACTTCCCGATCATGGGCGGCTTTCCGTTCAAGCGGAAGGTCGGGGCCGTGCAGGCGGTGGACGGGGTCGATCTGACCGTGCACGCCGGGGAGAGCTTCGGGCTGGTCGGCGAGTCCGGCTGCGGCAAGTCCACCACGGGCCGGCTTCTGACGAGGCTGCTGGAACCCACCAGCGGAAGGATCACCTACCGGGGCCGGGACATCACCCACGCGGGCCGCAAGGAGCTCGCCCCGATCCGCTCCGAGATCCAGATGATCTTCCAGGATCCGTACTCCTCGCTGAACCCCCGGCAGACCGTCGGCACGATCATCTCCGGGCCCATGGAGATCAACGGCATCGAGCCACCGGGCGGCCGGGAGGCCCGGGTGCGCGAGCTGCTGGAGATCGTGGGCCTCAACCCCGAGCACTACAACCGCTTTCCACACGAGTTCTCCGGCGGTCAGCGCCAGCGCATCGGGGTGGCCCGCGCGCTCGCCCTGGAACCCAAGCTGATCGTCGCCGACGAGCCGGTCTCGGCGCTGGACGTCTCCATCCAGGCGCAGGTCGTCAATCTGCTCCAGAAGCTCCAGCGGGAGCTGGGCATCGCCTTCCTGTTCATCGCTCATGACCTCGCCGTCGTACGCCACTTCTCGCAGCGCGTCGCCGTGATGTACCTGGGCAAGGTGGTCGAGGTGGGCGACCGCGAGTCCATCTACCGCCGCCCCCGCCACCCGTACACCCACGCGCTGCTGTCCGCGGTGCCGGACGCGGCGGTGGTGATGGCCGAGGAGGCGGCGGAGGCGGAGGACGGCCCGGGCGCCGTGGGGACCACCCGCCGGGAGCGCATCCGGCTCGCCGGGGATGTCCCCTCTCCCATCAACCCGCCCTCCGGCTGCCGCTTCCGCACCCGCTGCTGGAAGGCCCAGGACATCTGCGCGCGGGAGGAGCCGCCGCTCATCCGCCTGGACGGCAACCGCGAGGGCCATCTGTCCGCCTGCCACTTCCCCGAGGACCCGACGCTCGAGGCCCGCGAGGAGGACGTGGTGCTGGACCCGGCGCTGATCGCGGCGGAGTCGGAGGCCCTGCCGCGCAAGGAGCCGTAAACACGCTGAACCAGCGCCTCGGAACCGCGAGTCCGCCGTCAGAGCCGAGTCCGCCGTCAGTCCGCCGTCAGAACCGAGGCCGCCGTCAGAACCGCGAGAAGGAGTGCACCCGCCCGACGGCGCGGAACCCGCGGCGGCCGTACCAGCGCAGCGGCCAGTCCTCCTGGTCGGCGACGAGGAACCGCAGCGCGCACCCCGCGGCGGCCGCGCGGCGCAGCGCGCCGGCCAGGACGGAGTCGGCGTAGCCGCGGCGCAGATACGGCTCGGCGGTCGCCACCTCCTCGATCTGGGCGATCCCGGCGGCGGGCTCCAGATACAGATCGGCCCAGGAGGCGATCTCGCCGCTGTCGTCGTGGGCGGCGAGGAAGAGCACCTCGTCGGCCCCGGCCCGTCGTGCGGTGCGCCGCTCGACGAGGTCGTGCACGGTCTTCTCGTCCGCGTCCGGCATCCACCGCCACTGCTGCGCCGTCACCGCGCGCCGCAGCAGCCCGTGCGGATCCGGCCCCAGCTCGCGCTCCACCACATCGGCCGCCCCGGCCTCCGGCACCGGCCCGGTGTGGACCATCAGCACCTCGGTGACATGGGTGTACCCGGCCTGTTCGAGCGCGGGCACGGAGATCAGGCCCAGGGCCTCGTCATGGACCGTGATCCGGCGGTGCGGCAGGAAGGCCATGACCTCATCGGCGAGCTCGGGCAGCCCCTCGGGGTCGGCGGGCCCGGTGATATGGAGCTGATTGTGCTCATGGGAGCGTTCGTACTCCCGGTGCAGCACCAGGAAACCGCCCGGCACCTCCCGCACTTCACCGGCCTGTCGGCGGGCGAAGGAGATCCGGAAGTCGATGATGCGCTGAAGGTCGTTCGACGGGTCGTTCTGCGACACGTCGCGATCATAGGCGAACTGACACACTGGCTCGTCTTTCGATAACTGGTAAACGCGGACCCCACTGCGTCCGGCCCCCAACGAGAGGGAGGTGTTCGCCATGCGCAAGCTGATCCTCACCGGAGCGCTCTTCGCCCGGCTCACTCGTAAGGACCGTCTCACGCTGCCGTACTCGTACTACTAAACCGGCGCGGTTGAGCGGGCGGTGGCCGCGGCGGCGATGCCGCGGCCACCGCCGTCGGCCACGAGCAGCCACGAGCGGCCACCGCCGTCGGCCACGATCCGAGGGGACGTCCATGACCGCCGCTCCTTACCGCACCGACCTGCCGGGCCCCTCCGGGGCCGGCCGTCGGGCTCGCGGCCCGTCAGGGCTCCGGGACGGGACCGTAGACGGCCGTGGGGGCGGCCGTGGACCAGGCCCAGTAGCGGTCGCCGTACGACCAGTGCCACCACTCGGTGGGGTAGTTGACCATGCCGACCGAGGACAGCGCCTCGATCATCAGCGCCCGGTTCTCGCGGGCCCGTGCGGACAGGCCGGGGGCGTGGGTGTAGCAGGCCCCGCCGCTCTCCTCCGGTGTCGCGGCCTCCGGGCTGCCCATGTCGATCTCCGTACCGTCCCGCGTGCACACGGTGAGGTCGATCGCCGCCCCGGCGACGTGTCCGGCCGTCTCCGCCGGGGCACACCAGCGGCTGGCCGCCGTCCGGATCCGCTCCTCGTCGGCGTCCGGATCGAGCTTCCGCAGCGTGGCCGCGTAGCCGTCGAAGATCTCCCGCTGGAGCGCCGGCGGCCGGTAACCCTCGACCAGCAACCACCGCCAGTCGTCCGGCAGCGACTTCTCGGCCCGCTCGAGCCGTTCGGCGACTCCGGCCCGGAGGTGCGCGAAGTGCCCCGTCGGATCGGCCCGCCGGCCGTCCACACGCATCCGCCCCCGGCAGTCGACCAGCGGTTCACCGCATTCGCGCACCGGCACCGCCCGGACCCGTGGGTCACCGATCAGGACGATCCGCGGTTCCGCCGGGAAGGGCGAGCTGGTCATGGGACTCTCCTCACACACGCCGGTGGGCCGTCCCACAATCTGCCCGTCCCCTCGTTCGGATGAACCACCGTCCGTGGGCACCCGGAATGGGTGGTCCGCCTGCATGATCGCCGGTATGAGCCTCGAACGTGTCACGATCGCGGCAGGCGTCCTGTCGTCCATGACGCCGGGGTGCCGGCAGGCGCGCCTGGTGCGATCGCTCAGCAGGTCTGACGGCCGGCCGCCACGACCTCAGGTACCCCACATCATGTTGGACAGGGCCACGAACAGCACGAAGGCGATCCCCACGCCCTGCGCGGCCTTGCCCCAGCCGGGCATGGATTCGCCCCGCTTGACCGCCGAGCGCTGGGCGGAGAAGGCGAACGCCAGCGCGATGAGGGCGAGGGGGCCGAGCACGATGGACAGCCAGTCGACTTGCACGGGGGTCATGGCGGCACTTCCTTACGTTCACCTCGGCTACGGGCGGCCATCCTCCTCGGGACCGCCCGGGACCCCTCCCGAGGAGCGATGTCCCCGCCTTCGCCGCGCCGCCGAACGACTCGTTCCTAGGCGACCGTGAGCACGATCTTGCCCTGGATATGCCCTCGGGCGGCACGTTCGTGCGCGGCCCGGGCATCCGCGAGCGGAAACGTGCTGTCCACCGCGACGCGGACCGTGCCCGCGTCGAGCAGGCGCCCCAGCTCGGCGAGTTGCGCGCCGTGCGAGCGGACCTGGGTGGACGTGACCGTGACGCCCAGCCGCGCGTTCTCCTCGTCGTCGAACTCGCCGAAGTACACCGGGTAGAGGGACCCGCCGCGCTTGAGGGTGCGCAGGAAGCGCCTGCTGTCGGGGCCCCCGACGGTGTCCAGGACGAGATCGACGTCATGGGCGGCCTCCTCGGGCCGCTCCTTGGTGTAGTCGATGAACTCGTCGGCGCCGAGCTCGCGCAGGAACGTCTCATGGGCGCCGGAGGCCACGGCGATGACGCGCGCCCCCTTCCACTTGGCCAGCTGGAGAGCGAGGTGCCCCACACCACCGGCGGCGCCGTTGATGAGCACCGTGGTCCCGCCGTCGAGCGCCATCGGGCGGTGCCGGGCTTCCTGGAACGGCGAGGGGTGGTCGTGCCCGAGCTCGATCAAGAACTGCCACGCCGTCAACCCCGACATGGGCAGGCCGGCCGCGTGCACATGATCGATGGCAGCGGGCTTGCGGGCGAGGTCGGACGCCGGCGCGGTGACGTACTCGGCGTACGCGCCGCCCTGGAGAGCGGTGGGGAAGCGCAGCAGGCCGACCACCTCGTCCCCGGCCGCGAAGCCGGTGACGTCGGCGGCGACGGCTGCCACGACGCCCGAGACGTCTGTCCCCGGAATCAGGGGGAGATGGAACGGGGGCTTGAGCTCGGGAGGCACGTTGGGCATTCCCTCGCGTGCGTACCAGTCGGGAGGGTTGACGCCGACCGCGTGCACGCGGACGAGCACCTCGCCCGGCCCCGGTTCGGGGACCGGCGCCTCCTCGTAACGCAGCACCTCGGGGCCGCCGAAGCCATGCAGCCGGATCGCCCTCATCGTGCGTGTCGACATCATTTTTCTCCTGCCCCTGCCAGGGGATACGCTGATCGGACCAGTGGTCCATATATCCGTACCACTGATCCGAATATATGGACCACTGATCCGGATAGTCAAGCCGGAGAGTCAAGAGGGGCAGATGCGGGCCGACGCCAGGAAGAACCGTGACCACCTGCTCGCAGTCGCGGGCACCGTCATCGCCGAGCAGGGCGTCGACGCGTCGCTGCGCGACATCGCGCGCAAGGCCGGTGTGGGGCTCGCGACGCTGCTCCGCCACTTTCCGACGCGCGAGGCGCTGCTCGAGGCCCTGCTCCACACGAGCTTCGACGAGGGGGCGGCAAGGGCGGGCGAACTCGAGACGTCGAGCTCGCCCGAGGACGCGCTGGTGTCGTGGCTACGCGACTGCGTCGCCTGGACAACCGAGTACCGGGGCGTGACCGTGCTGATGGCAGCCGCCATCGAGGACACCGAATCCGCGCTCCACGCCTCGTGCGTCACCCTCCGCGCGGCCGGCACGCGGCTGCTCACCCGTGCCCAGGACGCGGGCGTAGCGCGGACGGACATCGACGGCACCGATCTGTTCGCGCTGATCGCGGCGCTCGCATGGCTCGGCGACCAACCCTCGCTGGCGCCACGCGCCGATCACCTCTTTGAGGTTGTCGCGAGCGCGATCCTGACGAAATGACGTTGTCTCGCCCTGGTCAGCGTAGGTCGTGGAAGAACGTCCGTACGTCGCCCACCAGCAGCTCCGGGACCTCCATCGCCGCGAAGTGGCCGCCCGCCTCGAACTCCGACCAGTGGGTGATCGCATGCCATGGCTCGGCGAGGCGGCGGATCGCGGTGTCGCCCGCGAAGACCGCGACGCCGGTGGGGACCCCGGAGCGCTCGGGGGACGCGCCCCAGGCCGAGGCGGCCTCCTTGTAGAGGCGGGCGGAGGGGCCCGCCGTGTTGGTGAACCAGTACAGGGAGACGTTCGTCAGGACCGCGTCACGGTCGAGCGCCTCGGGCTTGTCGCCGTGGGCGGCGAACCAGTCCACGTTCCAGGCCAGTTGGCCGACGGGCGAGTCGGCGAGGCCGTAGGACAGGGTCTGGGGGCGGGTGCCCTGGATGGCGGCGTAGCCGGAGAGCTCGCGGTGCCAGCGTTGGAGCCCGGTGAGGCGTGAGCGCTCGGCCGGGGTCAGCTCCTCCGGATCAGCCGCGTCGGCCGACCCCCCGGTCACCAAGGCGTTGACATGGACGCCGACGACCCGGGTCGGCGCCACCCGGGCCACCTCGGGGGAGATCAGCGAGCCGAAGTCGCCGCCCTGTGTGCCGTAGCGCTCGTACCCCAGACGCCGCATCAGCTCCGTCCACGCGGTGGCGATGCGGCGGATGCCCCAGCCGGGCTCGTGGGGCGGGGCGGAGAAGGCGAAGCCGGGGAGGGACGGGATGACGACGTGAAAGGCGTCGGCCGGGTCGCCGCCGTGTCCGCGCGGATCGGTCAGCGGGCCGATGACCTCGGTGAACTCCGCGACCGAACCGGGCCAGCCATGGGTGATCAGCAGCGGCAGGGCATCCGGCTCGGGCGAGCGGACCTGGAGGAAGTGCACCCGCTGCCCGTCGATCTCGGTCGTGAACTGCGGAAACGCGTTCAGCCGCGCCTCTCGCGCCCGCCAGTCGAACCCGGTGGCCCAGTATCCGGCCAGCTCGCGGACGTGGTCGAGCGACGCCCCGTCGGACCAGTCGGCCCCGGGTAGGCGCTGCGGCCAGCGGGTGCGCTCCAGGCGTCGGCGCAGATCGTCGAGGTCGGCTTCGGGGACGGCGATGCGGAAGGGACGGATCTCCATGGGCGGCACGGTAGGCGCGGTCGCGGACGGGGAGTGTCCGCGACGCCCGGTGGCACACCTACTTCCCTCACCTCCGGCCCCGTCACCCCGGACAGCGGTCATCAGCGTGCGCCGCCGGCGGTGCGGATGTCAGATGGGCCTAGGTGGTGTCCGACTGATTTTGTCGCCTGCGGCGGATCGATCCCCTCCCCGCCCCTTCCCGAAACTGGGGCTCCGCCCCAGACCCCGGGGTCCGCCCCAGACCCCGGGGGTCCAGGGGCGAAGCCCCCCACGCGGCGGAGCCGCATATCGGCAGGTGTCGGGAAGGGGCGGGGAGGGGATCGATCCGCCGGACGCCCCGTAAGGCCGATCTTGGACCGGATCGTCGGGAGGCGCCATGCGTCGCGGAGCCCCGTATTCCCTGCGTGCCCGGGCTTCCCTGGGCGCCCCGCGTCCCGTACGCGCCCTACGCGCCCGGCGATCCCTGCGCGCCGCCCTCCTGATCGCGACCGCCGCGACCACCATGACCGCCTGCGGCGGCGGAGGCGGCGGCGCCGACGCCGGGGTCGTCCGCTCCTCCTGGGGCGATCCCCCCAATCCGCTGGAGCCCGCCAACACCAATGACGTCCAGGGCGGCAAGGTCCTCGACATGATCTTCCGGGGGCTCAAGCGCTACGACCCGAGGACCGGCGAGGCCAAGAACGCGCTTGCGGAGCGGATCGAGAGCTCCGACCAGCGCAACTACACCATCACCCTCAAGAAGGGCCATCGGTTCGCCAACGGGGAGAAGGTCACCGCCGCCTCCTTCGTGAACGCGTGGAACTACGGCGCCCGGATCGACCACAAGCAGCGCAACGCCTACTTCTTCGAGTACATCGAGGGCTACGACAAGGTCCATCCCGCCTCCGGCGGCGCCCCCACCGCCAAGACCCTCTCCGGGCTGCGGGTCAGGAACGACCGGACCTTCACCGTCCGGCTCACCCAGAAGTTCTCCACCTGGCCCAAGACCCTCGGCTACAACGCCTATGTGCCGCTGCCCCGGGCGTTCTTCACGGACCACGCCGCCTGGCTGAGGAAGCCCATCGGCAACGGCCCGTACCAGGTGCGGTCGTACACCAAGGGCTCGGTGATGAAGCTGCGGGCCTGGGACGGCTACCCCGGCCCGGACAAGGCCCGTAACAAAGGCGTCGACCTGCGCGTCTACACGGACAGCAACACCGCCTACACCGATCTCCAGGCGGGCAATCTCGATCTGGTCGACGATGTCCCGGCGCAGCAGCTGAAGTTCGTCCGCTCCGATCTCGGCAACCGCTACATCAACCAGCCCGCCGGGATCATCCAGACCCTCACCTTCCCGATGTACGACCGCGTCTGGAGCGGCCCGGCCAGGGCCAAGGTCCGCCGGGGCATCTCGATGGCGATCAACCGCGCGCAGATCACCGAACGGATCTTCCAGGGCACCCGCACCCCCGCGACCGACTGGACCTCGCCGGTCCTGCGCCGCCAGGGCGGCTATCAGCCGGGGCTGTGCGGGGACGCCTGCCGCTATGACCCGGTCCGGGCGCGCAAGCTGATCAAGGCGGGCGGCGGGCTGCCCGGCGGCCGGATGACGATCACGTACAACGCCGACACCGGCTCCCACAAGGACTGGGTGGACGCGGTCTGCAACAGCGTCAACACCGTGCTGCGGAACGACCGGGCCTGTGTCGGCAAACCGGTCGGCACCTTCGCCGACTACCGCAACAAGATGGCGGGGAAGAAGATGACCGGACCGTTCCGGGCCGGCTGGCAGATGGACTATCCGCTGATCCAGAACTTCCTCCAGCCGCTGTACTACACCGGCGCCTCCTCCAACGACGGCCACTTCAGCGACACAGGCTTCGACCGGCTGGTCAACCAGGCCAACGCCGCCTCCGCCGACGGCCGGGCCATCGCCGGTTTCCGGGACGCGGAGAAGATCCTCGCCGAGCAGATGCCCGCGATCCCGCTGTGGTACCAGAACGGCAGCGCGGGCTATTCGCGGCGGCTCAGCGACGTGGCGCTCAATCAGTTCAGCGTGCCGGTCTACTCACAGATCAGGGTCGGCTGAGCCATGGGCCGCTATGCGCTGCGGCGGTTGCTACAGATGATCCCGGTCTTCATCGGCTCCACCTTCCTGATCTTCTTCATGGTGTACGCGCTCGGCGACCCGGTGGCCGCGCTCTTCGGCGACAAGGCCCCCGACCCCGCCACCGCCGCCCGGATCCGTAAAGATCTCTATCTGGATGAGCCGCTGTGGCGGCAGTACGCGCACTACATGGGGCAGATCTTCAGCGGCCATTTCGGTACGGCCTTCAACGGGCAGCCGGTGACCGAGCTGATGGCGAGCGCGTTCCCGGTCACCCTCCGGCTCACCCTCGTCGCGGTCGCCTTCGAGATGGCGCTGGGCATCACCCTGGGCGTCCTCAGCGGGCTGCGCCGGGGCCGGGGTCTGGACACCTCGGTGCTGCTGCTCACCCTGGTCGTGGTCTCGGTCCCGACCTTCGTCAGCGGCACGGTGCTCCAGTATCTGTTCGGTGTGAGCTGGGGCTGGGCCAGGCCGTCGGTCTCGCCGGAGGCCCCGCTGAACGAACTGCTGCTGCCCGGGGTGGTGCTGGGGCTGGTCTCGCTCGCGTACACCACCCGCCTCACCCGTACCTCCATCGTGGAGAACGCCCGCGCCGACTACGTCCGCACCGCCGTCGCCAAGGGGCTGCCGCGCCACCGGATCGTCACCCGCCATCTGCTGCGCAACTCGCTGATCCCGGTGGTGACCTTCATCGGCACGGACATCGGCGCGCTCATGGGCGGGGCGATCGTCACCGAGCGGATCTTCAACATCCACGGTGTGGGCTACCAGCTCTACCAGGGCATCCTGCGCCAGAACTCGCCGACCGTCGTCGGCTTCGTGACCATCCTGGTGATCGTCTTCCTGCTCGCCAATCTGCTCGTCGACCTCCTCTACGCCGTGCTCGACCCGAGGATCCGGTATGCCTGAGCCCTTTGACCCGCGCTACGACATGACCGAGGCGATCGCACCGGCCGGTGGCGGCGGCGGTGGCGGTCCGATGGACCCCGCCGCCTCCGGTCCCCAGACCCCGAAGGGCGGGCCAACCCCGAAGGGCGGGTCGCGGCGCGGCCCCTGGCGCCTCCCGCTGCCCTGGCGCGGGGAGCCCGGCCGCCGCTCCGGCGGACCGGCCGCGCCCACCGGACGGGGGCTGTGGACCGACGCCTGGCACGATCTGCGCCGCAATCCGATCTTCGTCGTCTCCGCGCTGATCATCCTCTTCCTCGTCGTGATCGCGATCTGGCCGCAGCTGATCGCGAGCGGAAACCCGTACCACGGCGATCTGGCCAAGGCGCAGGACGGCCCGGCCCCCGGCCACCCCTTCGGCTACGACCTCCAGGGCCGCGATGTCTACACCCGCACGGTCTACGGCGCCCGCGCCTCCATCACCGTGGGCATCTGCGCCACCCTCGGCGCGGCGCTGCTGGGCAGCGTGCTGGGCGGGCTCGCCGGGTACTTCGGCGGCTGGTGGGACGCGCTGCTCTCGCGGATCGCCGATGTCTTCTTCGGCATCCCGATCCTGCTGGGCGGGCTGGTCTTCCTGTCGGTGGTCACCAGCGGCTCGGTCTGGCCGGTGGTGGGCTTCATCGTGCTGCTGGGCTGGCCGCAGATCTCCCGGATCGCGCGCGGCTCGGTGGTGACCGTCAAGGAGCACGACTACGTCCAGGCGGCGCGGGTGCTCGGCGCGAGCAGCGGCCGGACGCTGCTGCGCCATATCGCCCCCAACGCCGTGGCGCCCGTGATCGTCGTCGCCACCATCGCGCTGGGCACCTACATCTCGCTGGAGGCCACGCTGTCGTTCCTCGGCGTGGGGCTCAAACCGCCCACCGTCTCCTGGGGGATCGACATCTCCTCGGCCGCGACCCAGATCCGCAACGCCCCGCACATGCTGCTGTGGCCGGCCGGGGCGCTGTCCATCACGGTGCTCGCGTTCATCATGCTCGGCGACGCGGTGCGCGACGCCCTCGACCCGAAGCTGCGCTAGCCATGGCGGCCCCCCTGCTGGACGTACGGGACCTGCGCGTGGAATTCCGCACCCGGGACGGGATCGCCGAGGCCGTCGGCGGCGTCTCGTACGCCGTCGACGCCGGTCGGACGCTGGCCGTGCTGGGCGAGTCGGGCTCCGGCAAGTCGGTGACCGCCCAGGCGATCATGGGCATCCTCGACTCCCCGCCCGGCCGGATCACCGGCGGTCAGGTGCTGTTCCAGGGGCGGGACCTGCTGACGATGGGCGCGGAGGAGCGCCGCCGGATCCGGGGCGCCGCGATGGCGATGATCTTCCAGGACGCGCTCTCCGCCCTCAACCCGGTGCTTCCCGTGGGCGCCCAGCTCGCCGAGATGTACGAGGTGCACCGGGGGATGTCCCGCAGGGACGCCCGGCGGCGGGCGGTCGAGCTGATGGACCGGGTGCGCATCCCGGCGGCGGGGCAGCGGGCCGGGGACTATCCGCATCAGTTCTCCGGCGGGATGCGCCAGCGCATCATGATCGCCATGGCGATGGCGCTGGAGCCGGACCTGATCATCGCCGACGAGCCGACGACCGCGCTGGACGTGACCGTTCAGGCCCAGGTCATGGAGCTGCTCGCGGAGTTGTGCCGGGAGTACGCGATGGGGCTGGTCCTCATCACCCATGACCTGGGCGTGGTCGCGGACGTGGCGGATACCATCGCCGTGATGTACGCGGGCCGGATCGTGGAGACCGCGCCGGTACGCGACCTCTACCGCCGCCCCGCCCACCCGTACACCCGTGGCCTTCTGGACTCCGTACCGCGCGTGGACCATCGGGGCGAGCGGCTCTACGCGATCAAGGGCGCGCCGCCCAGTCCGCTCGCCCTGCCGCCCGGCTGCCCCTTCCACCCCCGCTGCCCGCGCGCCCAGGAGGTCTGCCGTGTCGAACGGCCGCCGCTGTACGAGGTGACGGAGGACGCCGGGGCCGACGGACGGACCAGCGCCTGCCACTTCTGGAAGGAGGAGCTGCATGCCTGAGCACATGCCCGAGCCGGATGGGCCGGTCTTGGAGGTCCGCGACCTGGCCAAGCACTATCCGCTGACGCGGGGGGTGCTGGTGAAGCGGCGGATCGGCGCGGTCCGGGCGGTCGACACGGTCTCGTTCGCCCTGCGGCGCGGGGAGACGCTCGGCATCGTCGGCGAGTCCGGCTGCGGCAAGTCCACCGTCGCCAAACTGCTGGTCAGCCTGGAACGGCCGACCGCCGGGACGATCCACTACCGGGGCGAGGACATCGCCCGGCTGTCGGGCCGCGCGCTGCGGGCCGTACGCCGCAACATCCAGATGGTCTTCCAGGACCCGTACACCTCGCTCAACCCCCGGATGACGGTGGGCGACATCATCGGGGAGCCCTTCGAGATCCACCCCGAGGCGGCCCCGAAGGGCGACCGGCGACGGGCGGTCCAGGAACTCCTGGACGTGGTGGGGTTGAACCCGGAGCACATCAACCGCTATCCCCACCAGTTCTCCGGCGGCCAGCGCCAGCGCATCGGCATCGCGCGGGGTCTGGCGCTACGACCGGAGATCATCGTCGCGGACGAACCGGTCTCGGCGCTGGACGTCTCCGTCCAGGCACAGGTGGTCAACCTGATGGAGGGCCTCCAGGACGAGTTCAACCTCTCCTACATCTTCATCGCGCACGATCTGTCGGTGGTCCGGCATATCTCCGACCGGGTGGCCGTGATGTACCTGGGCCGTATCGCCGAGACGGGCACCAGCCGGGAGATCTACGACCACCCGACGCACCCCTACACCCAGGCCCTGCTGTCGGCGGTACCGGTCCCGGACCCGGAACCGCGCGGGGCCCGGACCCGCATCCTCCTGACGGGCGACGTCCCCTCCCCCGCCAACCCGCCCTCGGGCTGCCGCTTCCGCACCCGCTGCTGGAAGGCCCAGGAGCGCTGCGCGGTGGAAGTGCCGGTGCTGGCGGTCCCGCCGGGCTTGGCGGGCCCCGCCGCCCACGCCTCGGCATGCCACTTCGCGGAGGAGCGGGCGGAGGTCAGCGCATGATGTTCAGGGCAAGATGTCGAAAATGCTCCCGCCGGACCCGGTCTCCAGCCTCGTGCCCCGCCCCGGGGGCACCTGGTACACCGGAGGGAAAAGCAGTCGCACTTCAGGCGCGAACGCCTGCACGGCGACGGCGAGCCGGGCCCGATCGACCTTCCAGAGCATGATGCGCCGGCAATTCCTGACGACCTCGTACTCGATGTGCGGTGCGAAACCCGCGGCGAACTGCTGGGTGAGCTTCCGGTTGGGGCCGGGAGGGGCGGGAACGCCCGGCCGCAGCTTCAGACTTACGTACCATTCCGGCTTCTCCGTGCGGGTTTGCCTGGCCCACACCACGACGGCTTCGATGTCCCGCCACGGAACGACGGCCAGGAACCGGCGGTATCGCAATGCGGCGCCGCCCAGCGTGACGCCCGACTCATCGGCCCGGAAGGCCACCAGTCGCTTCCACCCAGCGCTCGTCAAGAGCTGGAAAGGGGTGCGGGTGTAGTACGCCTCATAGACCGGTGAGTGAGGGGCAGTCATGCCACGACCCTACGAGGCGCGACGCGGCGCCGTCTCGCGCCTTCGGCGCATTTGAGCATGGGTCCGGGGGGTGGGGGGCGGGGCGCCGTCGCCGGGCACCGGCCGCCGGGGGTGAGCGCGCCGGTGGCGGCGTCCGCGCTCGGGGGCCGAGACCGTCGCCGGACCGCCGGACCGGCTCCGGGTTGCCGGGGGTGGGTACCTCTCTGGAAAACGTTTGACAAATTAGTTGCGTCAGATCAAGTACTTCGAGAAGGGGTACCGGGAGGGGCGGTCACTCTCCAGCCGCGCACGACTGCCCGGCCGCGCCGAGCCCGCAGAGGACTCCCACGACGAGCCGCTGTTCCCCATGCCGCCGCACCGAACAGGCACTGCGGGTCGCCGTGCGCTCCCTGGACCTCAGCGCGGCTGTCCGCTTCGAGGAGGGAGCTCCACAGTGCCTGGCAGGAGGCGGTGCAGACCGACAGCACCGTCCCCATGCACACCTTCCTCCAGCGCTGGGGAGTATTCGTGGCTCTGCGGCGCTATCCCGGGCAGGCCCGACGGCTCCATGAGTTGGAGGCGGCCGTCGCCGAGGCACCCAGCATCGAGGACGCCCGGCGGGCCCCAGCCGAGATCGGGGTGCTGTTGGACGCAGCGCGTCGCGAGGGCCGCCCGGGCCGTGAGGATCACGGTCCGGGCGGCCCTCGTCGTTCAAACTGCGGCCCGCGCGGGAGCGCTAGGCGTGGACCACGTCCTTTTCCTCCGCGAAGTGGCACGCCGACTCATGCGCCGCAGGCGAATCCGTGCCGGCGAAGCGCTCGGGGATGGCGAGGAGGGGGATCTCCTCCGCGCAGCGGGCCTCGGCCTTCCAGCAGCGGGTGCGGAAGCGGCAGCCGGAGGGCGGGTTGGCCGGGGAGGGGACGTCGCCGGTGAGGATGATGCGTGTCCGGCCCTCGCGCGACTCCGGGTCCGGGACCGGGACGGCCGACAGCAGCGCCTGGGTGTAGGGGTGCGTCGGGTGGTCATAGATCTCGGTGTCGGAGCCGATCTCGGCCATCTTGCCCAGGTACATCACGCCGACCCGGTCGGAGATGTGCCGGACGATGGACAGGTCGTGGGCGATGAAGATGTAGGAGAGGTTGAACTCGTCCTGGAGGCCCTCCATCAGGTTGATGACCTGTGCCTGGACGGACACGTCGAGCGCGGAGACCGGCTCGTCGCAGATGATGATCTCCGGGTTGAGGGCGAGGCCGCGCGCGATGCCGATGCGCTGGCGCTGGCCGCCGGAGAACTGGTGGGGGTAGCGGTTGATGTACTCGGGGTTGAGGCCCACCACGTCCAGGAGCTCCTGGACCTTGCGGCGGCGGTCGCCCTTCGGGGCCACCTCGGGGTGGATCTCGAAGGGCTCCCCGATGATGTCGCCCACCGTCATCCGGGGGTTGAGCGAGGTGTACGGGTCCTGGAACACCATCTGGATGTTGCGGCGGACCGCGCGCAGCGCGCGGCCCGACAGCCGGGTGATGTCCTGGCCCTTGTAGAAGACCTCGCCCGCGGTGGCGGTCTCCAGGGTCATCAGCAGCTTGGCGACGGTGGACTTGCCACAGCCGGACTCGCCGACGATGCCGAGGGTCTCGCCCTGGTAGAGGTCGAAGGAGATGCCGTCGACCGCCTTGACCGCGCCGATCTGCCGCTTGAAGAGGATGCCCTGGGTCAGCGGAAAGTGCTTGACCAGATTGCGCACCTGGAGGATCGGCTCACCGCGGTCGACCTTCGCCTCGAGTGCCGCGACCGCCTCGTCCTCGGTGGCCGCCTCGACCGTTTCCACCTCCGTGACGTTCGGGGTGGTGTCGGTCGGCTCCATGGGCGTTTCGTTGGCGTCAGCCATGGAGGGTCTCCTTCCAGAAGTGGCAGGCGCTGCCGCGGCCCGGCAGCTCCGTGCCGTCCTGCTCGGTGACCGGCACCAGGGCGGGGACGTCCCGGCGGCAGATGTCCTCCGCCTTGGGGCAGCGCGGGTTGAAGGCACAGCCCGTGGGGATCTTGAGCAGATTGGGCGGCAGCCCCTTGATCGCGTAGAGCTCCTGCCCCTTGCGGTCCAGGCGCGGGATGGAGTCCAGCAGACCGCGGGTGTAGGGGTGGGCCGGGCGCTTGTAGAGCTCGTGCACGGGGGCGGTCTCGACGATCCGGCCCGCGTACATCACGGCGATCTTGTCGGCGACGTCCGCGACCACACCCAGGTCATGGGTGATCAGGATCAGACCCATGTGGTACTCGCGCTGGAGCTCCGCGAGCAGGTCCATCACCTGGGCCTGGACGGTCACGTCGAGCGCCGTGGTCGGCTCATCGGCGATGATCAGGTCCGGCTCCAGCGCCATCGCCATGGCGATCATGATGCGCTGGCGCATACCGCCGGAGAACTGGTGCGGATAGTCGCTCACCCGCTCCTTGGCCGCCGGGATGCGGACCCGGTCCATCAGCTCGATGGCCTTGGCCTTGGCCTCCTTCTTGGACAGGCCCTGGTGGACCCGGAACATCTCGCCGAGCTGATAGCCCACGGAGAGCACCGGGTTCAGCGCCGAGAGCGCGTCCTGGAAGATCATGGCGATCTTGCGGCCGCGGATCTTCCGGCGCTCCTCGCCCGCCATGGTGAGCATGTCCTCGCCCCGGAACAGGATCTGCCCCTGCGGGATCTTCCCGGGCGGCATGTCGAGGATGCCCATGATGGCCTGGGCGGTCACCGACTTGCCGGAGCCGGACTCGCCGAGGACGGCGAGCGTCTCACCGGCGCGGACGCTGTAGTTGACGCCGTTGACGGCCTTGGCGACACCGTCCCGGGTGTGGAACTCCACGTGCAGGTCGCGGACTTCAAGCAGTGGGGTGCCGTCGTCTCCGGCGCCCTCGCGGACGGCGTCGTCCGCGGTCTTCTCGATGGTGGTCACGTACGCCCTCCTCAGCGCAGCTTGGGGTCGAGGGCGTCGCGCACCGCGTCGCCGAGCGTGATGAATGCGAAGACCGTGAGGCTCAGCATTCCGGCCGGGAACAGCATCACATGCGGGTTGTCCCGGATGGCGTCCTTGGCGTCGGAGATGTCGATGCCCCACGAGATGGTGGGGTCGGCGAGGCCGAGGCCGAGGAAGGACAGCGTGGCCTCGGCGGAGATGTAGGCACCGAGGGAGATGGTGGCCACCACGATGGTGGGGGCCAGCGCGTTCGGCAGGACGTGCCGGAAGAGGATCCGGCCGGTTCCGGCGCCGAGGGCACGCGCCGCGGTGACGTAGTCCGCCTGCTTGGCGGTGATCACCGAACTGCGCATCACCCGGGCGATGGTGGTCCAGCCGAGGAAGGCGAGGGCCGCGATCACGACGTACACCTTGCGCTCGGTGAACGCGTTCAGCACGACCATCGAGCCGAGCAGGAACGGCAGGCCGAAGAAGATGTCGACGATCCGGGAGATGATCGAGTCGATCCAGCCGCCGAAGTACCCGGCGGCCATGCCCAGCAGGCCGCCGAAGAAGGTCACCACCGCGGTCACACCGACACCGACCATGATCGAGGCGCGGGTGCCGTAGATGACCCGGGCGTAGATGGAGCGGCCCTGGCCGTCGTAGCCGAACCAGTCGGCCTGGAAGAAGTGGGTCAGCTCCGGCTTGGTCAGGAAGTGGTTGGTCAGATCGCCGTTGCGCGGCTCGGCGCTGGTGAACAGCCCGGGGAAGGCCGCGATGGCCAGCAGCAGCACCAGCAGCACCGCCGAGATCCAGAACAGCGGGCGGTGGCGCAGTTCGAACCAGGCGTCGCCCCACAGCGAGCGCGGCTTGCCCTGGGGGGCGGGGCCGGCGGCGGTGGCGGTGTCCACCTCGGTCGGCGGGGCGACGGCGTCGACCGCCGTGTCGACCGCCGTGCCGCCGGACTGGGATTTGGTCATGTCAGGCATACCGGATCCTCGGGTCCAGGACCGCGTACAGCAGGTCGACGAGCAGGTTGATCAGCAGAATGACGAGGACGAAGATGGTCACGACCCCGACGATGGTGGTGCCTTCACGCTGCCCGAGCGCCTTGAAGAGCAGATTGCCGACGCCCTGGACGTTGAAGATGCCCTCGGTGACCACCGCGCCGCCGACCAGCGCGCCGACGTCGGTGCCGAGGAAGGTGACCACCGGGATCAGCGAGTTGCGCAGCAGGTGGACGCCGACGATCCGGCGGCGCGGCAGCCCCTTGGCGAGCGCGGTGCGCATGTAGTCGGCGCGCAGGTTCTCCGCGAAGGTGGTCCGGGTCAGCCGGGCCACATACGCCATGGAGAGCATCGCGAGGACGAACCCTGGCAGCAGGAGCTGCTGGAGGTCCATCGAGTCCTGGACGTTCGGTGGCAGCCAGCCGAGTTCGTCGGCGAAGATGAACCGGGCGAGGTAGCCGAGGACGAAGACCGGCATCGAGATGACGATCAGCGTGAAGATCAGGACGCCGGTGTCGGCGGCGCGGCCCGCCCTGAGACCGGCCCAGGCACCGAGCCCGATGCCGACGATGATCTCGATGGTGAGGGCCACCGCGGCGAGGCGGAGGGTCACCGGGAAGGCCATCCCCATTTCCTCGGAGACCGGACGGCCGCCGAAGGTCTTGCCGAAGTCGCCCTTGAAGAGGTCGACCATGTAGTCGATGTACTGCTTCCACAGGGGCTGGTCCAGCCCGAACTCATGGCGGAGAGACGCGACCTGCGCGGGGTCCGCGGCCTTGTCGCCCCACATCGCCCGGATGGGGTCACCGGGCAGTACGTGGACCATGAGGAAAATAATCAGAGTAGTCCCGATGAAGACCGGGATCATCTGGAGCAGTCGCCTGGCGACATAGCGCCCCATCATGCCTCCATGCCGTTGGGGGGCGGCGGAGGCCACGTCTCGTCTGCGCCACGCGGGTGGGGGGATGAGCTGCGGGCCTCACGCCTGCGGGCCGGTGCCGCCGCTCCCCGGTTGAGAGGAGCGGCGGCACCGGCCTGCTGGTCCTACTACTCCCTCTTTCTCCCCCCGACATTGGTGAAGATGGGGTCGCCGTCCTGGCCGTAGGGGATCTTCCCGAGGACCTTGTTGGACTGGCCGCTGTTGACCTTGTAGAACCACAGCGGGATCGCCGGCATGTCCTTCGCGAGGACCTGCTCCGCCTGCTGGTAGAGCTTCACGGTCTCGTCGAGGGTGGCGGCCTTGTCGGCCTTGGCAGCCAGCTCGTCGAACTCCTTGTTGGCGTAACCGCTGGTGTTACCGGCCGCCTTGGAGCCGTAGAGGTCCCTCATGAAGTTCGAGTTGACCGGGTAGTCGAGCACCCAGCCACCGCGGTACATGGACTTGACCTGGTGCTTGTCACGCGCGTTCAGGTCGGCCTGGAAGTCGGGCTTGGAGTCGCCGACGCAGTCGACGCCGGTGGCCTTGCGGATGCTGTTGCAGACCGCGTCCACCCAGGGCTTGTGGTCCTGGTCGGCGTTGTACTGGATCGAGATCTTGTTGCCCGGGACTCCGCCGCCCTCCTTGATGAGGGCCTTGGCCTTGGCCGGGTCGTAGGTGACCTGCTCCTTGAGCGCGCCGGCCTTGTAGCCGATCACGCCGCGGGCGACATAGCTGTCGGCCGGGGTGCGGGAGCCGTGGAGCACGGTCTTGGTGATCGTGTTGCGGTCGATCGCCATGGACAGACCCTGGATGACCTTGGGGTCGATGTCCTTGAACTGCTTGGTGTAGAAGGCCGGGACGACCGACTGGACCGCCGAGTACTCCTCGTCGATCGCGCGCTTGCCCAGGTCGGTCTTGTAGTTGGTCAGCGCGGTGGTCGGGACCTGCTCGATCCAGTCGAGGTTGTTGGAGCGCAGGTCCGAGTAGGCGGCGTCGGCGGTGGTGTAGTTCTTGAAGTCGATGCCGCCGTTCTTGGCCTTGTTCGGGCCCTTGTAGTCCGCGAACTTACGGACCTTGATCATCTTCTTGTGGTCCCAGGAGACGAACTTGTAGGGACCGTTGCCGACCGGCTTCTCGCCGTAGCCCTTGGGGTCCTTGAAGAAGCCGCTGGGCAGCGGGGTCCACACGTCGTAGCCCAGCTTGTAGGCGAAGTACGAGACCGAGCTGTTGAGCTCGATCTTGAACTCGTTGTCGTTGACGACCTTCAGGCCGGACATCTTGTCGGCCTTGGGCTTGCCCTTCTCGGGGTGGACGTCCTCGTAGCCCTTGATGTCCTGGAACCAGCTGGAGTTGGTCTGGTTGTTCGCGACGTTGGCGGACCAGTTCCAGGAGTCCACATAGGACTTGGCGGTCACGGGCTCGCCGTTGTGGAACTTCCAGCCCGGCTTGAGCTTGACGGTCCAGACGGAGGAGTCCTTGTTGGGGGTGACGGACTCGGCGTTGACATACACCAGCTTGCCGGTGCCGGGCTCGTAGTCCACCAGGCCCGCGAAGATCGTGCGGAGCACCCGGCTGCCCTGGCTCTCCTTGGCGTTCGCCGGTTGCAGCGGGTTCTGCGGCTCGCTCAGCTGGGCGGTGAGTATCCCATTCGGGTCCGCCGTGCCCTTGTTCATGTCGTTGCTGCCGCTGTCGCTGTCGTTGCCACCACAGGCGGTCGCGGCGAGTGCCACAACTGCTGCCAACGCGACCCACTTGGCGCTCTGCGCACCGCGCATGGGTTTGCCTCCTCAGGAGTCCACTGTCACTACGAGAGGGGGCGCCCGGAGACACGCTGACACCCCTGACAGCGAAAGGGACCGGAACCCCCCAGATGCGCTCGTAGGTCCGCGCTCCCCACAGCGTGTGACCCATTGACCCGAGCTCAATGGACCCCATGATTGAGCACGTCCGGCCCTTAAACCACACCTTATGGGTCTCGCTTTGGTCACAGCATCTACGCGCGGAGCTTCGAAATCCGGACAAAACTGCCCCAGACAGACACACGCGAAACGGACTGTTAACACATCATGCGGAGCTCGGACGCCGATATTCGGACGCAGAGATCCGGATAACCGCTTGACTGGCACGTTGCTGACATGGGAACAGCCCGGACCCCCGCCGTGGCGGCGAGGGGTCCGGGCCGTGGGCAGCTCACCGAGGCACGGTGGGGCGCCTACGCTCCGTGATCGGCGCCGTAGTGCGCCTGGGCGCCCGGGCGTTGGGCCCGGCGCGCCCGCGCTTGGGCGTGCGCGGCGGGGCTTGGCGCGGGCGGCGGCGCTTGGGCGCGGGCGTCAGCGCTTGGCGCGGGCGGCGGTGCGGGCGCGCTCCTTCTGGTCCAGCACCACCTTGCGGATCCGCACCGTCTCCGGCGTCACCTCGACGCACTCGTCGTCGCGGCAGAACTCCAGGGACTGCTCGAGCGAGAGCAGCCGCGGCGGGACCAGGGACTCGGTCACATCCGCGGTGGAGGACCGCATGTTGGTGAGCTTCTTCTCCTTGGTGATGTTGACGTCCATGTCGTCGGAGCGGGAGTTCTCGCCGACGATCATGCCCTCGTACACCTCGGTGCCCGGCGAGACGAACAGCACCCCGCGCTCCTGGAGGTTGGTCATCGCGAAGGCGGTCACCGCGCCCGAGCGGTCGGCCACCAGCGAGCCGTTGTTACGGGTCTTCAGCTCGCCGAACCACGGCTCGTGGCCCTCGTGGATGGAGTGGGCGATACCGGTGCCGCGGGTCGCGGTCAGGAACTCGGTACGGAAGCCGATCAGACCGCGGGAGGGGACGATGAACTCCATGCGGACCCAGCCGGAGCCGTGGTTGGACATGTTGTCCATCCGGCCCTTGCGGGTGCCCATGAGCTGGGTGACCGCGCCCATGTGCTCCTCGGGCACATCGATGGTGATGCGCTCGATCGGCTCGTGGACCTTGCCGTCCACCTCCCGGGTGACCACCTGCGGCTTGCCGACGGTGAGCTCGAAGCCCTCCCGGCGCATGGTCTCCACCAGGATCGCCAGCGCCAGCTCGCCGCGGCCCTGCACCTCCCAGGCGTCCGGGCGGTCGGTGGGCAGCACGCGCAGCGAGACGTTACCGATCAGCTCGCGCTCGAGCCGGTCCTTGACCAGCCGCGCGGTGACCTTGCGGTCCTTCACGGCGGACTTGTCGGCGCCCTTGCCGCCGGGGCCGCGGCCGACCAGCGGGGAGGTGTTGGTACCGATGGTCATCGAGATCGCGGGCTCGTCGACGGTGATGAGCGGCAGCGCGATCGGGTTCTCCGGGTCGGCCAGGGTCTCGCCGATCATGATGTCCGGGATGCCCGCGACCGCGCAGATGTCACCGGGGCCCGCCACCTCGGCGGGCTTGCGGGTGAGCGCCTCGGTCATCAGCAGCTCGGTGATCCGGACGTTGGAGATGGTGCCGTCGCGCTTGATCCACGCGACCGTCTGCCCCTTCTTCAGCTCGCCCTGCTCGACCCGGAGCAGCGCGATACGGCCGAGGAAGTTGTCCGCGTCCAGGTTGGTGACATGGGCCTGGAGCGGCGCGGCCGCGTCGTACTCCGGCGCCGGGACGGTCTCCAGCAGGGCGGAGAAGAACGGCTGGAGGCTGTCGCTGTCGGCCGGGACGGTGCCGTCCTCCGGCTTGGTCAGCGAGGCGACACCGTCACGGGCGCACGCGTAGACGATCGGGAACTCGATCTGCTCCTCGGTCGCGTCCAGGTCCAGGAAGAGGTCGTACGCCTCGTTGACGACCTCGTCGATCCGGGAGTCCGGGCGGTCCGTCTTGTTGATGCACAGGATCACCGGCAGCTTGGCCTGGAGCGCCTTGCGCAGCACGAAGCGGGTCTGCGGCAGCGGCCCCTCGGAGGCGTCCACCAGCAGGACCACCGCGTCGACCATGGACAGGCCGCGCTCGACCTCACCGCCGAAGTCGGCGTGGCCGGGGGTGTCGATGATGTTGATGGTGACGGGGTCGCCGCCGTCCGCCGGGTGGTACTTCACGGCGGTGTTCTTCGCGAGAATGGTGATGCCCTTCTCGCGCTCCAGGTCGTTGGAGTCCATGACCCGGTCGTCCACCTGCTGGTGGGCGGCGAACGCGCCCGCCTGCTTGAGCATGGCGTCGACGAGGGTCGTCTTGCCATGGTCGACGTGGGCGACGATGGCGACGTTACGGATGTCGTGGCGCGTGGGCATGAAAGCGCGCTTCTCCCGGTTGTTGGGTGGCGGCGCGCTCCTTGGGCGGCGCGCCTTCCGCCGGGCTGATCACGCCTCGGCCTCACCCCCATGGTACGGGGACGGCACGCGGACGAATGCCGCAGCCCATCCCGCACCCCATCTCGCGGCCCCTCCCGCAGCCCATCCCCGCGCCGGTCCCCCACCCGGAGCCGCCTTCGGCGGCGGCTCCACGGGGAGGGTGCCCGGCGAGTCTTTCCCCTCCCCGCCCCTTCCCACTACCAGGGGCTCCGCCCCTGGACCCCGGCTCCCGAGGGCGAAGCCCCACCACGCGGCGAAGCCGCATACCGACGCCACGGGAAGCGGCGGAGTTCCGGCCCGGGGCCTGGGGCAGAGCCCGGTTTCGGGGCCCTGGGGCGGAACTCCGGTTGCGGGGTCTGGGGCGGAGACCCGGTTTCGGGGCCTGGGGAGCCCGGTTTCGGGGCCTGAGGCAAAGCCCCGGGACAGTGTCTGGGGCGGAGCCCCGCCCCGGGGCGGAGTGGCCCGCCGCGGGCGGTGCGGGCCGGTGGATACCCCTTAGCGGCGGAAGCCGATGTCCTGGTAGCGGGGGGTGGCGAAGCCGAAGGCGCCCGCGTTGACCAGACCCTTGCGCATCGCGACCAGCTGGGGCCGCTGATAGAGCGGAATCGATCCGGCCGCCGCCCAGATCCGCGCGTCCGCCCGGCTGACCAGCGAGCGCGAGGCGCCGCCGTCCAGCTCCGAGAGTGCCTGGTCGAAGAGCTGGTCGATCTGGTCGGTGCCCACCCGGGTGTAGTTCTGCTCGACGACCAGGGAGCCATCGGCCGCGGGCTGCGGCTTGGCGTAGATGGGGCGGGCGTCGGTGGCCGGGTACGCGGACGCGGGCCAGGAGTAGAGGGCCAGGTCGTAGTCGCCGGTGGCGATGTGGTCCCGGAAGTATCTCTCCCCGGAGACCTTCGTGATCTCGGTCCGTACGCCGATCTTCTCCAGCATCCGCGCGATGCGCTCGCCGACCGTGCCCAGCCGGGCGCCGGTCTGGTCGTCGGGGAGGACGAAGCGCAGCACCAGCGGCCGGCCCTTCTTCCGTACGACCGCCGTCTCCCGGAGCCGTCCGGACCGCCCGGCGTCACCGGCCGCGGGTGGGGCGCCGGAGCCGGAGGCGGTGGGGGATGCGGCGCCGGAGGCGCTCTCGGTGGCGGGACTCGTGGAGCTCTCGGTGGCGGTCGGGGCGCTCTCGTTCGCCGCGCTCTCCGTGGCGATCGGGGCGCTCTGCCGCCTGCCCCGGTCGTCCGTCTTGCCGTCCAGCGCCTTCTGCCGGCTGGTGCCGCCCGCCCGCCAGCCCGCGTCGGCGAGCAGCGACTGCGCGGCGTTGGTGTCCGGGTCGCCGAGGGCGCCGCTGTGGTCCTTGTAGCCCGGCTGGCCCGCCATCAGCAGATGGTTTCCGAGCGGCTCCGACGGCAGCCCCACCGGCTTGAGCACCAGCTTCGCCAGGGCCTTCCGGTCGATCGCGCGGGCCACCGCGCGGCGCACCCGCTCATCGGCGAGCGGGCCCTTGGTGCCGTTCAGGGCGAGCTGGGTGTAGCCGGGGTCCAGTGCCTTGCGCAGGGTGAACCTGCTCAGCGCCCGGGTCTGGGTCCGGGTCCGCGACCGGTTCTTGTCGGTGTCGCCGGTGGCCCCTGCCCGGGCTCCCGCCTCCTCCCCCGCCGTCCCGGTCCCGGTGGGCCCCGCCCCCGTACGCGTCGCCTCCGCCGCCTCCCGGCCCCCGGTAGACGCCTCCGGCGCCCCCGCCTTGCCCGAGGCGGACGAGGAGCCCCGCCTGCCGCCCGCGGCCTGCTTGTCCGGGGCGGTGGCCTGGATGCGCCGGGCGGTGGTCCGGTCCACCTCGGCCAGGTCCAGCCGCCCGGCGACCAGCGCCTCGGCCCGCTTCTCGGCCGGGACCGCCTGGAAGACCAGCCGGCTCAGCCGCGCCCGGTCGCCCCACCAGCGGGGGTTGCGGACGAGGGTGACCTCGGAGTCCGTCACCTCGCGGACCATGAAGGGCCCGGCGCCGACCGCGAGCCCCTTGTTCGCCGCCGCCGTGAAGACCGCCGGGTTGCCCATCACGCTCTTCGGGTACAGCGGCGTGAACAGCGAGCGCCAGTCGGTGTACGGCTTGGCGAACGTGACCTTGACCTCGTGCTCCTTGTCCCCCGGTTCGACCTTGGCGATCCGGTCGTAGCCGGCGTTGCGCGCCGTCCCGTACTTGTCGTCGGTGCCGCGCAGCGCCTTCCACTGGGCCTGGAAGTCCTCCGCGCCGATCGGGCGCCCGTCGCTCCACACCGCCTTGGGGTTGAGCTTGAAGACCACGACCTGCTTGGGATCGGTCGAGGTGACGTCGGCGGAGGCCAGATAGTCGCCGTTGCGCTGGGGGCGGCCGCGGGCGTCGAGGGTGTAGAGGGAGGGCAGCACGGCGCCCGCGATCCGCTGGGTGCCCGTGTCCGCGGTCTTCTGGAAGGCGTTGAGCGTGGTGGGCGCCGCGTCCAGGGCCCAGCGCAGGGTGCCGGTGCCGGCGGTCCCGGAGCGGGGTGCGGAGGCGATGTCCCAGGCGGCGCGCGGCGGCGGGCCGTCGTCCTCCGAGCTGCAACCGGTCAGTACGGGCAGCGGCAGCATCACTCCCGCGGCGAGCAGCATGGCGCGGCGGCTCCTGGTGATCGGCATGGCTCGTACCTCCGCAGGGTGACGGAAATATGCGCATTTGGCATAGTGTGACGCTGATCGCATATACTCCTCACTCAAAGCGACGGTTCACGGGACAGCACGCCGAGAGGGCCATGGAGACGGCCATGAGGGGAAAGGATCACCCGCCCGGATCAATGCGGCGGGCGCGCACTCCGGCGCGCGGCGGCGGAATCCCGCCGGTGACGGCGCCAATCCCGACAGATCCCTTCACAACCAGGACCGTGGCGCGTAACACTCGCTGTCGCATGAGCGTCGCCAACCGCAACCGCGGAAGTGAGGGCAAGTCATGTCCTTGAACGACGACTTGACGGCCGTCCAGCGCTGTCTCGATGACCTGGTCCGTTCCGTCTCCCGGCTGGAGCAGCGGGTGGGCGCCGGCGGGCTGGAGATACGCCGGGTCCGCACCGACGCGGACCACCTGCGCGAGAGCCTCGCCCTGCTGCGCGAGACGGCTCCCGTGGAGCGATCACGCCCCGAAATGGTTCCGGTCCCCGACGCCCCGTACGACAGTGCGCTGTGGTCGGACGTCGACGACGAGGGCCTCGGCGCGCGAGATCGCCACGCGCCCTAGGGACGGGCCGGAGCGCCTCCCGTCACGGGGCGCATCCCCACCGTCCCCCCATACCACTCCACCGCGGAGTTCCCCTTGGCCACAGGCACCGACCCCCAAGCCACCACGCCCGCACCCGCAGGCTCCGGTACGGCCCCGCACGGCGTGCACAGCCCCTCGCGCGCCGCCATCCCCGGCCGCCATCTGCGCAGCGACCGCTGGTGGCTCTCCCCCGCCATCACCGCCGCCGGACTGTTCGCGTTCATCGTCTACTCGACCTGGCGGGCCTTCGCGGGGGACGACTACTACGCCGAGCCGTACGTCTCCCCCTTCTACTCGCCCTGCGTCGCCCAGAACTGCGTGCCCATGAAGGGCGGCGCCAACTGGGAGATCTTCGGCGCGTGGTGGGGCCTGTCCCCGGCGCTGCTGATCCTGATCTTCCCGCTGGGGTTCCGGCTCACCTGCTACTACTACCGCAAGGCGTATTACCGGGGCTTCTGGGCCTCGCCGCCCGCCTGCGCGGTCGCCGAGCCGCGCGCCAAGTACACCGGCGAGACCCGCTTCCCGCTGATCCTTCAGAACATCCACCGCTATTTCTTCTACTTCGCGGTGATCGTCGCGGGGATCCTCACCTATGACACCGTGCTCGGCTTCCGGGACGAGCACGGCCGCTGGGGCCATATGGGCCTGGGCACCCTGGTGCTGCTCGCCAACATCGTGCTGATCTGGGCGTACACCCTCTCCTGCCACTCCTGCCGCCATATCGTCGGCGGCCGGCTGAAGCACTTCTCCCGGCATCCGGTGCGCTATCGGCTCTGGGGCTGGGTGAGCGGGCTCAACGCACGCCATATGCAGCTGGCCTGGGCCTCTCTCATCAGCGTCGCCGTCGCGGACTTCTACGTCTACCTGGTGGCGAGCGGCGCCTTCGACGATCCCCGCTTTTTCTAGGAGAGGTGCTCATCCGATGACGCAAGTCGAGCGGCAGGCGTGGGACGTGGTCGTGATCGGCGCGGGCGGCGCCGGGCTGCGTGCCGCGATCGAGGCCCGCGAGCAGGGCATGCGCTGCGCCGTCATCTGCAAGTCGCTGTTCGGCAAGGCCCATACGGTGATGGCCGAGGGCGGCATCGCCGCCAGCATGGGCAACGTCAACGAGCGCGACAACTGGCAGGTGCACTTCCGCGACACCATGCGCGGAGGCAAGTTCCTCAACCACTGGCGGATGGCCGAGCTGCACGCCCAGGAGGCCCCGGACCGGGTCTGGGAGCTGGAGACCTGGGGCGCGCTCTTCGACCGCACCCCGGAGGGCAAGATCTCCCAGCGGAACTTCGGCGGCCATGAGTACCCCCGGCTCGCCCATGTCGGGGACCGCACCGGCCTGGAGCTGATCCGCACCCTCCAGCAGAAGATCGTCTCCCTTCAGCAGGAGGACAAGGCCGCCACCAGCGACTACGAGTCCCGGCTGAAGATCTTCCAGGAGTGCACGGTCACCCGGATCGTCAAGGACGGCGACCGGGTCGCCGGGGTCTTCGGCTACGAGCGCGAATCGGGCCGTTTCTTCGCCCTGGAGGCCCCGGCCGTGGTGCTGGCCACCGGCGGTATCGGCAAGTCCTTCAAGGTGACCTCCAACTCCTGGGAGTACACCGGCGACGGCCACTCGCTGGCGCTGCTCGCGGGCGCCCCGCTGATCAACATGGAGTTCGTGCAGTTCCACCCGACCGGTATGGTCTGGCCGCCCTCGGTGAAGGGGATCCTGGTCACCGAGTCGGTGCGCGGCGACGGCGGGGTGCTGCGCAACAGCGAGGGCAAGCGGTTCATGTTCGACTACATCCCGGACGTCTTCAAGGAGAAGTACGCCCAGTCCGAGGACGAGGCCGACCGCTGGTACGAGGACCCGGACCACAACCGCCGCCCGCCCGAGCTGCTCCCCCGCGACGAGGTGGCCCGCGCCATCAACGCCGAGGTGAAGGCGGGCCGGGGCTCCCCGCACGGCGGGGTCTTCCTCGACGTCTCCACCCGGATGCCCGCCGAGGTCATCAAGCGGCGGCTGCCCTCGATGCACCACCAGTTCAAGGAGCTCGCGGACGTCGACATCACCGCCGAGCCCATGGAGGTGGGCCCCACCTGTCACTACGTGATGGGCGGGGTGGACGTCGACCCGGACACCGCGGCCGCCACCGGCGTGCCCGGTCTCTTCGCCGCGGGCGAGGTCGCGGGCGGAATGCACGGCTCCAACCGGCTCGGCGGCAACTCCCTCTCCGACCTGCTGGTCTTCGGGCGCCGCGCCGGGCTCCACGCGGCCCGCTACGCCCGGGAGATCGCGGACTCGGGCACCCGTCCGGTGCCGGACGAGGCGCAGCTGGACCTGGCGGCGGCCGAGGCGCTGCGCCCGTTCAGCGCCGAGGCCGGTGAGCCGGACGAAACGGCGGGCCCGGCCGGGCCGCCGGAGAACCCGTACACCCTCCACCAGGAGCTCCAGCAGTCGATGAACGACCTGGTGGGGATCATCCGCAAAGCCGAGGAGATGGAGGAGGCGCTGCACCGGCTGGCCAGTCTGCGGGTCCGGGCGCGCCGTGCCGGGGTCGAGGGCCACCGGCAGTTCAACCCCGGCTGGCACCTGGCGATCGATCTGCGGAACATGCTGCTGGTCAGCGAGTGCGTGGCGCGCGCCGCGCTGGAGCGGACCGAGAGCCGCGGCGGGCACACCCGCGACGACTGCCCCGAGATGGACCGCGAATGGCGGCGGCTCAATCTGGTCTGCCGGCTCTCCGACCCCTCGGGCGGTCTCGCGGCCCCTGACACCGGGCACGGCCAGATCCGGCTCGAGCGGCGTGAGATGCCGCCCATCCGGCCCGACCTGCTGAACCTGTTCGAGAAGGACGAGCTGGTGAAGTACCTGACGGACGAGGAGCTGACCCAGTGAGTGCGTACGAGGCCCACTTCCGGGTGTGGCGGGGCGACCAGGACGGCGGCGGTCTGAAGGACTTCCACGTCGAGGTCAACGACGGCGAGGTCGTACTCGACATCGTCCACCGGCTGCAAGCCACCCAGGCCCCCGACCTGGCGGTCCGCTGGAACTGCAAGGCGGGCAAATGCGGTTCGTGCAGCGCCGAGGTCAACGGCCGGCCCCGGCTGCTGTGCATGACCCGGATGTCGGTGTTCGAACGGAACGAGACGATCACCATCACCCCGCTGCGGGCCTTCCCGGTGGTGCGGGACCTGGTGACGGATGTGTCGTTCAACTACACCAAGGCCCGTGAGGTGCCGTCCTTCGTGCCCCCGGAGGGGCTGGGTCCGGGCGAGTACCGGATGTGGCAGGAGGACGTGGGCCGGTCGCAGGAGTTCCGCAAGTGCATCGAGTGCTTCCTGTGCCAGGACACCTGCCATGTGGTGCGGGACTTCGAGGAGAACAAGGAGGCGTTCGCCGGGCCGCGGTTCCTGATGCGGGTCGCGGAGCTGGACATGCATCCGCTGGACGCGGCGGCCGAGACCGGTCTTGACCGCAAGAGCACTGCGCAGGAGGAGCACGGGCTGGGCTACTGCAACATCACCAAGTGCTGTACGGAGGTCTGCCCCGAGCAGATCAAGATCACCGACAATGCGCTGATCCCGCTGAAGGAGCGGGCGGCGGACCGTAAGTACGATCCGCTGGTCTGGCTCGGCAACAAGATCCGCCGCCGGGGCGAGTGACGCCTGCGGCGGGCTACTCCCCGAAACTGGGGCTCCGCCCCAGACCCCGCTCCTCAATCGCCGGAGGGGCTGGAAGGTGGGGCTTCGCCCCTGACCCCCGGGGTCTGGGGCGGAGCCCCAGTTCGGCGCCTGGCCCCGGGGTCTGGGGCGGAGCCCCGGTTTCGGGAAGGGGCGGGGTGGGGAAAGATCCGCCGTCAGCAGTAGCGCTCCCCGCGCTTCGTGTCGCGGGCCCGCTGCCGTCAGGGCCCGCCGCAACCGGCCGTAGCCCGTCACCACAGGCTGAGCAGCGCCTCCACCGAGTCCGGCCCCGAGGGCTGGCCATCCGGAAGGGCCAGCTCGAACCAGACGGTCTTGCCGAGCGGGGTCCTGCGGCTGCCCCAGCCCGCACTGAGCAGCCCGACCAGCTGAAGCCCGCGCCCACCCTCGTCCGTGTCCCGGGCGCGCCGCCGCCGAGGCTGCACCAGACCGCCGTCCCAGACCTCGCACACCAGCGTGCGGTCCAGCAGCAGCCGCAGCCGGATCTCGCCCTCGCCGTACCGCAGGGCGTTGGTCACCAGCTCGCTGACCAGCAGCTCCGTGGTGTCCACCAGATCGTCCAGGCCCCAGGACTCCAGCTGCTCCCGGGCCAGTTCGCGGGCCCGGCCCACGGACTGCGGGGCGCTGGGGAGGTGCCAGTCGCCGACCGACTCGGCCGACAGGCCCTGCACCCGGGCCATCAGCAGGGCGATGTCGTCCTCGCCGTGGTGGGTGTCGAGGGTGCTCAGAACGTGGTCGCAGACGTCCTCGAGGGATCCGGCCGATCCGGCCGATCCGGCCGCGGCGTTCCCGCCATCGGCGCCGTCCGGGGTGTTGAGGGCCGCGCGCAGGGCGTGGAGCCCCTCGTCGAGGGTGTGGTCGCGGGACTCGACCAGACCGTCGGTGTAGAGGGCCAGCAGCGCGCCGTCGGGTAGCTCGACCTCGATCTCCTCGAACGGCTCGCCGCCCACGCCGAGCGGCAGTCCGGGCGGGACCTCCATCAGCAGGGCGCCCTCGCCCGGCTCCACGAGGACGGGGGGCGGATGCCCGGCGTTGGCGAACGTGCAGCGCCGGGTGACCGGGTCGTAGACGGCGTAGACGCAGGTGGCGAGGTAGACCTCGGTCAGATCGGAGGAGTCCTCGGCGGCCTTGCCGTCGCGCATGAGGGCGCGCGAGCCGGACCGCGCGCCGGCGTGCGAGCCGCCCGGTGTGCCGAGGCCCCGGGCGATCTCGTCCAGCGCGGAGAGCACCTCGGCGGGCTCCAGGTCGAGCAGGGCGAGGGTGCGTACGGCGGTGCGCAGCTCGCCCATGGCCACGGCGGCGCGCAGCCCCCGCCCCATCACGTCGCCGACGACCAGCGCGGTGCGGTGCCCGGGCAGCTCGATCACGTCGAACCAGTCGCCGCCCACCTCGGTCGCCGCGTTCCCCGGCAGATAGCGGCAGGCGATATCGAGCCCGGCGGCCTCCGGGTCGCCGGGCGGGAGCAGACTGCGCTGGAGTATCAGCGCGCGTTCATGTTCTCTGCGGTACAGCCGGGCGTTGTCGATGCTCACGGCGGCGCGGGCGGCCAGCTCGACGGCGAGCGCGCGGTCCCGTTCGCCGAACGGCTCGCTGCCCTTGGTGCGGGAGAACTGGGCCAGGCCGACGACGGTGTCCCGCGCGACCATCGGCACCACGAGGGTGGACTGGAGCATGGCCCCGAGCTCCAGGGCCTCGCTGCCGTCCCGCCCGGGGACGACGCGGACCTGGGCGGTGCGCAGGGCGTGGGCGCACAGCGAGTTGAAGGGGTAGCGGTGCACCTCGCCGACCTGGATGGGCTTGGGGTCCTCCACCGTGTTGACGCGGCAGATGTCGCCGAAGGCGACCGGGCCGTCGGAGACCGCGCTGGCGAAGGCGACGCGGCGCAGCTCGGCGCTGCCGTCGGCGAGCCCGGGCGGGGTCTCGTCACCGGAGAGCAGCCCCTGGTAGAGGTCGACCGAGGCCAGGTCGCAGAACTGCGGTACGGCCACGTCCAGCAGTTCGCGGGCGGTGGTCTCCAGGTCGAGCGAGGTGCCTATTCGGGCCCCGGCCTCGTTCAGCAGCGCAAGATTGCGCCGTACGCCCGCGGCCTCCTGTTCGGCGCGGCGGCGGCCGGTGACATCCGTGGCGAGCCCGGCGACGCCGATGGGGCGGCCGGAGCCGCTGTGCAGCCGGTAGAGCGAGACCGACCAGCGGCGGCGGTCGGGGCTGCCCGGCGCCTGGCCCACGATGGGCATATCGGTCAGCGACTGCCCGGAGTCCAGGACCTGGCGCAGCGCGGCGGCCAGCCGGTCGGCCTCGCCGCGCGGCAGCAGATCGTGCGGGGTCGTACCGCGGTACTCCTCGGTGGGGCGGCCGAAAACCTTGGCAAAGCGCTCATTGACGCGGAGGATCCGCAGATCGGTCCCGAAGAGGAAGAAGCCGAGCGGAGATTGACCGAAAACGGCCTGTGAAGAAGCAAGATCGGTTTCCAGCCCGCGCAACGCGCTGACGTCCACCGCGATACAGAGCGCGGCCCGCTTCCCGTGCTCGTCCTGAGCGGGCATCACATAGACCTCGGCGATGCCATGCCCGCTCGGCGTCCGGGGGTTACGGTAGGGGACCAGCCCGGTCCACTCCCGGCCGTCGAGGATGTCGGCCACCGCGCGCTGGCCCGTCTCCTGGTACTCCGGCGGTACGAACGCCTCCACCGGATCCTTGCCGATGGCCTGGCTCGCCGTCAGCCCCAGCAATTCCGCGGCCCGTTCGCTCCACTGCGCGATCCGGCCGTCGGGCCCGAGCGCGAAGGAGGCGACCCGGATGTAGTCATAGATCGAGCCGGGAGGACTGCTCTGCCACACCGCCGACATCGAGGACATGGACGACATGTCCGACACGGAGGACTCCTGTGACATCGGCGACACCTGCGAACCCACCGTCTCCTCGGGCATATCAGCTCCCGCTGGCTTCTCGCTCATGCGCCCGTCCCCTCCGGCTCAGGTGCTCCGACCGGCTTCAGATAGCCGAGTATCCAGCACTTCGGCCATCCCGAGTACGGTCTTCACGATCACAGCACTATCTCAGCCCGCCATCAGAGTCCGTCCCGGCTTTTGGTGAAGCGCTCATGATCAGCGCTCCCCCTCACTCCTAACCAGACGGAGGCGGCTCGAACCCCATGGATTTTCCCGTGCGGGACGTTCTCAGGAAGTGCGTGGACGGGTCCCCTCGGCGGGCTCGGACGCCCCGGCGCCTGACGCCCCGGCATCGCCCGACCCGGCGCCTGACGCCCCGGCACCAGCCGACCCGGCATCGCCCGCGCGCAGGCGGCGGACGGCCTCCGCCACCGCGGGGCGGTCCTCGTCCAGCCAGTCCACCTCGTCCACCCGGTCCGGGGGGAGCCAGCGCAGCTCGTCGTGGTCCTGGAGCGGACGCGGCTCACCGGAGCGCAGGGCCGCGGTCCATACCCGCAGCACAAAGCCGGGCTTGAGGGGCCACTCCCCCGGCAGCGGTTCGAGCGGCTCGACCTCGACCCCGAGCTCCTCGCGCAGTTCGCGGACGAGCGCGGCCCGCGGGGTCTCCCCCGGCTCGGCCTTGCCGCCGGGCAGCTCCCAGCGGCCCGCGAGCTCGGGCGGGGCGCTGCGCCGCGCGGCCAGCAGCCGTCCCCGGTCGAACACCGCTCCGCCGACCACCACACGCACGCTCATGATCCGCACCCTAGCCTGCGCGGAAGCACACCGGAGCCCCGGGGCGGGAGCGCCCCAGGGCTCTGGAAGAGGCTGGCCGGACTCGGGCCAACCGGACTCGAACTGGCCGGACTCGGGCTAACCGGACTGACGGGACGCGGCGGTCCGCTCGACCACGTACAGCTGCTCCTGGCCCTCACCCTCCAGGCGGTCGGCCACCTCCTGGGCCTCCGTCCTGGTGGCGTAGCGCCCGACGCGGTAGCGGTTGCCGTTGTGGTCCTGGCGGATCACGAGCCAGGGCAGCACGGCGTTCCCGTCACTCATCTCCCCGCCCCCTCCGCTGTGGCGCGCCCGGGCGCACGACTCCGCGACACCGTTAAGGAAATCCCGATCCGCATATGCCCGAGCCTACGCCCTACCTTCACGCAGCGGATACGTGTTCTTACAAGGAGGCACTCATCCGGCCATGTCTCAGACGCCGACTTCGACCTTCACCCGGTCGCCGTCGCCGCCCTCGCCCTCGCCCGCCTCGTCGGCCGGGGTGGCGCCCAGCTCGCGCTCGGCCTCCAGCAGCGTCGGATTGCGCCATGCGCTGCGTACGCCCCAGAAGTAGAAGGCCAGCCCGATCAGCGCGACGATCACGATGTCCCAGCCGCCCGGCAGATAGCCGCGGCCGCCGAAGTCCTTGCCGCCGGCCCACGACACCGCCGCCATGACGAGCAGATACGTGACCATCCAGGCACCGGCGGCCAGATGCGGCCGCAGCTCCGCCCACGGCTTGCGCAGCTCGTACCAGGCCCAGACCGGCAGCCCGATCGCCATGATGAAGATGACCTTGCCGGTGAGCGGCCAGCGGGCCCAGTACAGCACCAGCGAGCCGAAGACCATCGCGATCGGCGCGATCACCGGCATCGCGCGCAGCCGCACCGGGCGCGGCAGCTCCGGCGAGAGGCGGCGCAGCGACATCACGGCCACCGGACCGGTGATGTACGAGATCACGGTCGCGACGGAGACGATCTCGGCGAGCGAGCCCCAGCCGCGGAAGACCGCGAGGAAGAGGAAGGCGATCCCCAGGTTGAGCAGCAGCGCCGGGCGCGGAATGCCGGTCTTGGGGTCGACCTTGCCGAAGATCCCCGGCAGATGGCCGTTCTCCTGGACGCCCTGGATCATGCGCGAGGTGGTGGCCGCGTAGATCATGCCGGTGCCGGACGGGGAGATGAAGGCGTCCGCGTACAGCAGCATCGCCAGCCAGTTCAGGCCCCAGGCCAGGGAGAGATCGGCGAGCGGGGAGTTGAAGGAGAGCCCGGACCAGCCGCCGTGCTTCAGATCGGCGGCAGGGACGGCGGTCAGGAAGGCGATCTGTAGCGCGACGTAGATCACCAGCGCGATGAGGATCGAGCTGATGACGGCCTTGGGCAGCGACTTCCCCGGCTCACGGGCCTCGCCCGCCATGTTGAGCGGCGACTGGAAGCCGTTGTAGGCCCAGACGATGCCGGAGACGGCGACCGCGGTGAACACGGAGCTCCAGCCGTTGGGCGTGAAGCCGCCGTTGCCGGTGACATTGCCGGTGTCGAAGTGCGACAGCAGCAGCGCGCCGGCGGTCAGGGTCGGCACGACCACCTTGAACACGGTGATCGCGGTGTTGGTCTTCGCGAAGAGGGTGATCGCGAACCAGTTGAGGAAGAAGTAGAAGAGCAGCAGCACGGACGCGAGCGCGACACCGCTGCCGGTCAGCTCCTTCCCGTCGTACAGCGCCTTGGCCCAGCCGAAGTCCCAGGAGGACATGTACTGCACGGAGGCGGTGGCCTCACCCGGGATCACCGAGACGATGGCGATCCAGTTGGCCCAGGCGGCCAGATATCCGGCCAGCGACCCGTGCGAGTACTGGCCGTACCGGACCATGCCCCCGGCCTTGGGGAACATCGAACCCAGCTCGGAGTAGGTCAGGGCGATGGTCAGGGCCACGGCGGCGCCGATCACCCAGGCCAGAATGGCGGCGGGCCCGGCCAGCGCGGCGGCGCGCTCGGCGCCGAACAGCCAGCCGGAGCCGATGATCGACCCGAGACCCACGGCGGTGAGGGCCACCGGTCCGAGTGACCTTCGATAGTGCGAGTGGGAACCCTGCTCCGTGCTCAAGTTCCTGGCACTCCTTTCGCCCCCCGACGACCGGACACAAACCGGTCCATCGTAAGAGCGAAATGGAGGGCCCCCTTCCAGTAACCCCTTTCACCTGCACTGATGTGAGTTTTGCAACAGACTGCGCGGGAACCGCGCTCAGCTCACGTACTCGCGGAGGGGCCGCCCACAGCGGGGCCGCCCACCGTGGGAAGCGGCATCAGCACCGGCTCACCCGTGGGCGCCTTGCGGCACACATCCCCGCACTCGGCGTCCAGCGAGCAGCACAGCGAGCAGACGGCCCCCGCCCGTACCGGGCAGTCGGCGATGTCCGGCAGTTCGTACGCCGTCTCGCACGAGGCGCACACGTGGGTGGCGGTGATGTCCGGGACGTCGGCACCGGGCCCGTTCACCGGGTTCTTCCGGGCCAGGTAGTAGCGGCCCCCGGTGAGCCAGGCCAGCAGCGGGCAGAGCACCAGCGCGAGACCGCAGGCGATGAAGGTCGAGAACGCCTCGGCCACCTCCCCGAAGACCCCGAAGAAGGCGACGATCGAGACCGCCGACGCGATCGCCATCGCACCGAATCCGGCGGGGTTCACGGGATGCAGATACGCCCGCTTGAACTCGATGTACTTCGGGCTCAGCCCGAGCGGCTTGTTGATGACCAGATCGGCGGCGACGGCGGCTATCCAGGCGATGCCGACGTTGGAGTAGAAGCCCAGCAGCTTGTTGAGCGCCGCGAACATGTTCATCTCCATCAGCGCCAGCGCGATGGCGAGGTTGAGGAAGATGTACCAGACCCGGCCGGGGTGGCGGTGGGTGACCCGGGAGAAGAAGTTGGACCAGGACAGCGAGCCGCTGTAGGCGTTGGTCACATTGATCTTGATCTGGGAGACCACCACGAAGAGCGCGGCGGCGGGCAGCGCGACCGAGCCCAGCCAGGGCTTCAGCGCCTCGATCTGCGGGGCGATGGGCTCCAGCGCATGGGTCTCGCCGACCGCGCCGAGCGCCACGAACGCGAGGAAGGCGCCACCGATCTGCTTGGCCGCGCCGATGACCACCCAGCCGGGGCCGGCGGCCAGGACCGCCAGATTCCAGCGCCGCCGGTTCTCATCGGTCTTCGCGGGCATGAACCGCAGATAGTCGGCCTGCTCACCGATCTGTGCGATCAGCGAGAGCGCGACACCCGTGCCCAGGCCGTATCCGATCCAGTCGAAACCCGAGCCCGCGCCCTCGGTCCCGCCGAAGGAGGCGAACGCGCCCCAGGAGTCCGGCGCCTCGAAGGCCAGCACCACGAACGGCAGGGCGAGCCCGATCAGCCAGATCGGCTGGGTCCACGCCTGCACCTTGGCGAGCGCGCCCATACCGCGGAAGACGATCGGGATCACGATGAGGGTGGTCAGCAGATAGCCGACCGGCAGCGGGATATGGAGGGCCTGATGCAGGGCCTGCGCCATGATCGAGCCCTCCAGCGCGAAGAAGATGAAGGTGAAGCTGGCGTAGATCAGCGAGGTCAACGTCGAGCCGAAGTAGCCGAATCCGGCGCCGCGGGTGATCAGATCCATGTCCAGGCCGTAGGTCGCACAGGCGCGGGCGATGGGGATGCCGGTCAGGAAGATGATCGTCGCCGCGGTGAGGATCGAGGCGATACCGCTGGTGAAGCCGTAGGTGAAGACGATGGACGCGCCGATGGCGAAGTCCGCGAGATAGGCGATGCCGCCGAGCGCCGTGGAGGCGACCATGGTGGGCGACCAGCGGCGGTAGGAGTGGGGTGCGTAGCGCAGCGAGTAATCCTCACGGCTCTCGTCCGCCGCCAGCCGGGCGTAGCCGCGCCGCGGGGCGGTTGTCGGCTCTCCCGCCTGTGGTGGCGCTCCCGCCTGTGGTGGCGCTCCCGCCTGTGGTGGCGCTCCCGCCTCAGGTGTGACCGTATCGACCGCATCCGTCATACCGGCTTCCCCTGTCGCTCGGGCCGTTCCGTTTACGCCCGAGGACGGTAGAAGTCGCAGGTGACGCGCGGCCGCGGCGAGCCATTGCCGGACCGTTACGGCGGCGGGGCGGCGGTTAACTCGCGGTAAGACAAGCCGAGACGAGCCGTCCGGCTATCGGCGAGCACCGACAGCGGGCGAACGATCACTTCACCGGGAGCCGGTAGCCGATCCGATAGCGCTCGGCCAGCACCACCACATCGGCGGTCTCCACCGGGCGGCCGCCCGCGAAGTACGTACGCGAGACGACCATCACCCAGTGGCCCGGCACCCCGCCCAGCGCCAGCACCTCTTCGGCCCGGCCGGGGCGCGCGCCGACCTCCTCCGCCACGTTGTCCACCACCAGGTCGAGGGCGGCCATCCGGTCGACGACCCCGCGCCCGGCCAGCGGGCCCTCCTCGGGCAGCATCACGGGCGTACGGCCGGTGAGTTCGAGCGGCTCCCAGGAGGTGGAGAGCATCACCACCTCCCCCTGCGACCGGAACACATAGCGGGTGCGCATCACCCGCTCCCCCACCTCGACCCCCAGCCGCCCGGCGATCTCGCCCCCGGCCTCCTCCTGCTCGCTCTCGGCCTCCCAGGCGCCGGTGATCCGGTCGTCGGCCTGCTCCTGCCGGAACGGCGTGGTCTCCCCGGCGGTGTGGAACCCGCCCCGGACCACCCGCCGCGGCACCGGCTGCGCCCGCACATACGTCCCCGACCCGGAACGCCCCTCGACCAGCCCCTCGGCCATCAGCACCTTGCGCGCCTCGAGCGCCACGGTGTCCGAAACCCCGTACTCCTCCCGGATCCTGGCCTGAGAGGGGAGACGCGCATGCGGCGGCAGCTCACCCGCGGTGATCTTCTTCCGCAGATCGTCGGCGACGCGGAGGTATGCGGGCTGGTCACCAAAGGCCACGTGCACTCCCTGGGTTGACAGTCAGCAACAGCTTGACAACTCAGGGTTGCCGATTGCAACTCAGGGCCAGGGCTTCACTAGAAGTGGTGAACCGCAGCTCAGCGACGTTTAAGTCGCCCAAAGTCGGTGAGCTGCCCGACGCCGGACACCGCACCGCCCTTTGCGACCGTGACGCGGTGTCGTGCCATCGGCGGTCCCGCACGTTTCGGCCCGTCGGGCGCATTACGCTCCTGAGGATCAGCCGCCGAAGCGTAGGGACGTGAGATGGACGACGAACCGCTGCCGGAGTGGGCCGAACCCGCGGCGCCCGGGCCGGAGCGGAGATGACCAGGTCACGCGCGGCGGGCACGGCGAGACGGCGCTTCTCGCAGGTGGCGCCCGGGGTGCTGCTCATCGCCCTGTGCGCGGGGTGCACCGGGGGTGCCGGGGCGCAGGGTGCGGGCGGGGCGTCCGGTGCCGGGGCGGGTGGCGCCGGGGTCGGGGACGCGCTCTTCCCTCGGCTCGGCAACGGCGGCTACGACGTGCGGGGCTACCGTCTCGCCCTCGACTACACCCCCGGCTCGCACCACCTCAAGGGCACCGCCCGGATCACCGCCCGCGCGGACCGCGCCCTGAGCTCCTTCCACCTCGACCTCGCCGGGCTGCGGGTGCGGAAGGCCACGGTGAACGGCCGCCCCGCCAAGACGGCCCGCAGCGGCACCGAGCTGGTGCTCACCCCCGCCGCGGCCCTCCCCCAGGGCCGCACCTTCACGGCCACCGTCGTCTACGACGGCGAGCCGAAGACCCTCACCGGCGAGGACACCGGGAAGGAGGGCTGGCTCCGCACCCACGACGGCGCGGTGGCCCTCGGCGAGCCGACCGGCTCCATGACCTGGTTCCCCGGCAACCACCACCCCTCCGACAAGGCCGCCTACGACATCGCCGTCACCGTTCCCCAGGGCTACACCGCCGTCTCCAACGGCGAGCTGACGGGCCAGGAGACCCGGGGCCGCCGCACCACCTTCCGGTGGCACACCGGCGAGCCCATGGCGAGCTACCTGGCCATGGTCGCCATCGGCCGCTTCGGAGTCCGTACGACGACCACCGGCGAGGGCCTGCCGGCGTACCTGGCCGTCGACCCCACCGAGGCCGCCGGCGCCAAGGACATCGCCAGGCAGGTCGACGACGTCATCACCTGGGAGAGCCGCACCTTCGGCCCGTACCCCTTCTCCTCCACCGGCGCCGTCGTCGGCCACCTCCCCGGCCTCGGCTACGCCCTGGAGACCCAGACCAAGCCGTTCTTCGACGCGGCCCCGGACCAGGCCCTCGTCGTCCACGAACTCGCCCACCAGTGGTTCGGCAATTCGGTCACGCCCCGGGTCTGGAAGGACATGTGGCTCAACGAGGGCTTCGCGACCTACGCCGAGTGGCTGTGGGAGGAGGACCACGACGGCCGGAGCGCCCAGCAGATCTTCGACGACTTCTACGACGGCACCGACGACGAGAGCGAGGGCATCTGGGACTTCCCACCCGCCGACCCCCCGACCGTCGCCAGCGTCTCCGACCCGCCCGTCTACGGCCGCGGCGCGATGGTCCTCCACCAGCTCCGCCGGACCGTCGGCGACACGGCCTTCTTCACCATCCTCCGCACCTGGCTCAAGGACCACCGCCACGGTAACGCCGACACCAAGCAGTTCATCGAGCTGTGCGAGCGGAAGTCGGGCAAGGACCTGACCCGCCTCTTCGACGTGTGGCTGTACGGCGAGGGCAAGCCGGAGAAGCCCTGACGACGGGGGAAGGCGGCGCCCTCCCCCCGCCCGAAACCGCTACCGTTGAGCCATGACCGCACTGCCCGACTGGATGCGCCCGCCGCGCGCGGAAGGCTGGTTCGCGGAGGACCTGGACCGCCTCCCCGAGGCACCGCGCCACACCGAGCTCATCGACGGAGCACTCGTTTTCATGATGTCCCCGCAGAGGTGGTGGCACGGCCACCTCGTCACGATGCTCACCGTCGCGCTCATGGAGCAGGTACCCGCCGAGGCGAGGGTCGGCCGCGAGATGACGATCAAGCTGGATCAGCGCAACCGGCCCGAACCGGATCTGCTGGTGACAACGGCCGACTTCGACAGTGACCGCACCTGGTTCGCACCGGACGAAGTGCAGCTCGTGATCGAGGTCGTCTCCCCCGAATCGGCCCACCGGGACCGGACCGTCAAGCTCCGCAAGTACGCCGAAGCCGGGATTCCCCACTACTGGTGCATCGAGGACGAGGACGGGGTGCCCGTCGTCCACGTCTATGAGCTCGACGAGCCGACCGGTGCCTACGCCCCGGCCGGGATCTTCCGCCACCACCTCCAGCGGACGGTTCCGTTCAAGATCGACATCGATCTGAACGGCCTCACTCCCGGCAAGAACAAGCGTGGCCGGTAGAGCCATCGGACCGGCGCAGCGTCCGCGGCGCACGGACGCAGGGCCCTCGGGCACCGGGCCCTGGGCTCAGGCGACGCTCAGCAGGGCGCTGGTTTCGGCGGAGGACAGCTCGGTGGCGTAGACGCGGCTGCCCGGCTGGTGTTTGCGGCCGCCCTCGCCCAGGTGACCGGCGTCCACGGGGTCGAAGCCGATGTCGCGGATCAGTCCGGCCACGGCGGCCTTGGCCTCCTCGTCGTTGCCGGACAGCGGGATGGCCACGCGGTCGGTGGCGCCCTTGGGGCGGGCGTGGTCGCGGAGGTTCTCCCAGTAGATCGCGTTGAACGCCTTGACCAGGTTGGCGCCGGTGTGGGCCTGGATCTTCTCGCTCGAGGTGGTGGCGTCTGAGTCGAGGTCCGGGTCGTTTCCGTCCCGCTCGGGGTAGTAGTTGCAGGTGTCGATGACGACCTTGCCGCGCAGCGGCTCGGTCGGCAGCTCCCGGTAGCGGCCGTAGGGGATGGACACGACCACCGCCTCGCCGGTCCGGGCCGCCTCCTCGGCGGTCACCGCGCGGATCGGGCCGCCGATGTCGGTCACCAGGTCGGCCAGGGTGTCCGGGTCTCGGGAGTTGGCGATCGCCACCTCGTAGCCGATCGAGGCGAAGTGGCGGGCCAGCGTCGAGCCGATATGGCCCGCTCCGATGATTCCGATGCGCACGGCGTTGCTCCCCTCCTCGTCTGTGGTGGACCCCCGGCGGGTTACCGGCACCCCGCGGATCATGCATCCCCGGCGGGGCAGGATGGTCGGCGGCCCGCGCTCAGCGGCGGCGGGCCTGCGACTGCTCCGAGGCGAGCGGCTTGAGCGGGTCGTGCCCCAGGTTCATCATCCGGTGGCGCCAGTCGGCGTCCCCCGCCGTCGGGTCCAGGTCGTCGCCCCGCTCGGCGGTGACGGTGTCGACGACCCCGCGCATGACGCCGATGTCGTCGTCGGTGAGGTCCCCGCGCCGCTTGCCCAGCACCTCCAGCACATGGCGCCCGGTCTCCGGGCCCATCTCCTCCGGCAGCCTCTCGGTGACCTCACCGGCGGACTCGGTCATCAGCCATTCGTGCAGTTCGCGCGAGGTCATGTTCACCACCGAGTGAAACTGGTTCCAGACCTCGTCCAGCTCCTGCTCCGATATGTCCGCCATGGGCCTTCTCCCTCTTGTGCCTGCGGTCGGCTGTGGTTCGACAGCCAGGGCACTCCGGGTTGCCGCCGCTGACGCCACGAAACGGCCGTCCGACGGCGCCGCGGACGATCGACGACAGGTCAGGGCACTTCCAGCGGAGCGCTCAGCCGTCGTCGCGGAGTACCGGCCGCAGCGCCTCGATCACCGCGGGATCGTCGATCGTGGAGGGCAGCTCGGCGTCCCGGCCGTCGGCGATGTCGCGCATGGTGCGGCGCAGGATCTTCCCCGAGCGCGTCTTGGGCAGGGCGGCGACCACGTCGACCCGGCGCAGCGCCGCCACGGGGCCGATCGCCTCCCGGACGGCGGCGACGAGTTCCGTGGCGATGTCGTGCGGATCGCGGTCGAGGCCCGCCTTGAGCACGACGAGACCGCGCGGCACCTGCCCCTTGAGCGGGTCGGCGACGCCGACGACAGCGCACTCGGCGACATCCGGATGAGCGGCGAGCACCTCCTCCATCGCGCCGGTGGACAGCCGGTGCCCGGCCACGTTGATCACGTCGTCGACGCGGCCCATGACGTAGACATAGCCGTCGTCGTCCTTACGGCCGCCGTCGCCGGTGAGGTAGTAGCCGCTGTAGGCGGACAGGTACGAACGCACATACCGTGCGTCGTCCTGCCACACGGTGAGCAGCGTGCCGGGCGGCAGCGGCAGCCGGATCGCCACCGCGCCGTCGGCGCCCGGCGGCACGTCCCGGCCCGCCGCGTCGAGGATGCGCACGTCGTAGCCGGGCATGGGCACGGTGGGCGAACCGGCCTTGAGCGGGTGGGGCTCCAGGCCCATGGGGTTGGCGACGATCGGCCAGCCGGTCTCGGTCTGCCACCAGTTGTCGACCACCGGAACGCCGAGCAGATCGGTGGCCCAGCGGTAGGTCTCCGGGTCCAGGCGCTCGCCGGCCAGGAACAGATGGCGCAGCGATCCGATGTCATGGGCGTCCAGAAGCGCTCCGCGCGGATCCTCCTTCTTCACCGCGCGGATCGCCGTCGGCGCGGTGAACAGTGCCGTCACACGGTGTTCGGCGATCACCCGCCACAGCGCACCGGCGTCCGGAGTGCCGACGGGCTTGCCTTCGTAGAGCACGGTGGTGCAGCCGGTGAGCAGCGGCGCGTAGACGATGTAGGAGTGGCCGACGACCCAGCCGACGTCCGAGGCCGCCCAGAAGACCTCACCGGGGTGGGTGTCGTACACGTTCTCCAGGGACCAGCGCAGCGCGACCGCGTGGCCGCCGTTGTCGCGCACCACGCCCTTGGGCCGGCCGGTGGTGCCGGAGGTGTAGAGGATGTACAGCGGGTCGGTGGCGGCCACGGGGACGCAGCCGACCGGCTCGGCGGTCTCCATGACCCGGTCCCAGTCGAGGTCACGGCCGGTCATCTCCGCCGCGCACTGCGGCCGCTGGCGGATGACACAGTGCTCCGGCTGGTGTTCGGCCAGCGCGAGGGCATCGTCCAGCAGCGGCTTGTACGGCACGACACGGGCCGGTTCGATGCCGCACGAGGCGGCGATGACGAGCTTGGGACGGGCGTCGTCGATGCGCACGGCGAGCTCACGCGCGGCGAATCCGCCGAAGACGACCGAGTGGACGGCGCCGACGCGGGCGCAGGCCAGCATGGCGACGACAGCCTCGGGGATCATCGGCATATAGATCACGACGCGGTCGCCCTGGGCCACCCCGAGCCCGGTCAGCACTCCGGCGAACCGCGCGACCTCGTCACGCAACTCCCGGTAGGTGAACGCCGCCTTGCGGCCGGTGACCGGGCTGTCGTAGACCAGCGCGAGTTGGTCGCCGCGCCCGGCGTCGACGTGGCGGTCCAGAGCGTTGTGGCAGGTGTTCAACCGCCCGTCCGGGAACCACCGGTACAGCGGGGCCTCCGAGGCGTCGAGGGCCCGGCTCGGGGCGACGGTCCAGTCGATGGCACGGGCGGCGTCCAGCCAGAAGCCTTCCGGATCCTCCAGGCTGCGCCGGTACTCAGCCGCATAGCCGTCCTGCTTCGGCGCCTGCGTCATGTCGATGCCCCTTTGCTCGTTCCGTCCGCGCCCTGCCGCAGGGTCATTTCATCTTGCTGAAGCCGGCCATGAGGATGGCGCGGCACACATCGCGCAACAGCGCGTGGTACGTCGCCAGTGTGAGGGTGAAGGTGCCGCCGAACTCGACATGATGGTCCGCCAGCCCGCACCAGAGGGACGGAGCGACGGCCACGGGCCTGCCCTGAACGACCATGATCCTGGCTGACCGGCGGCACGCCTCCGCGCTGGGGAAGTCATCAACACCGGTGGGCGGGTGCGGACCGTGCTGCTCGGTGGAGCCCACGGGAAGCAGCACCGGTGCGTCCTGGGCCGCCAGTTCCGGGGTGTCCGGCTTGGCTGGACAGTACAGTCCAAGTTTGGGGTTGACAAGGGTCCCGGCGGACCCCGGATCCACGCATCGGGACGCACTGGACTGGTGCGTCCAGTGCAGAAAGAGGTGCTTGACGGTGACCCCCGCGCCCTCCCAGCCCGCCCGGCAAGGCAAGGGTCGCTCCCGCAACAGAGTGAAGATCCTCGCGGCGGCGAAGGCGCTCTTCCTGCGGGACGGCTATGACGGTGTGAACCTCGAACGGGTCGCCACCCAGGCCGAGGTCGCCCGGCAGACGGTCTACAACCAGTTCGGCAGCAAGGAGGCGGTCTTCCGCGCGGTGATGGAGCACCACTGGTCCAGCCTGCCGCTCGAAGACCTGTCGACGCGCCTCGAACAGAGTCTGGGGAGCGACGGTGACCCGGCCGGATTCCTGCGGCAGTTCGCCCAGATCCTGCTGACCTTCATCGAGGACACGGACCAGGTCGCCTTCACCCGGCTGGTGATCGCCGAGTCCCGCCGCAGCCCCTGGATCGCCGAGGAGTTCTACCGGGTCGGCAAGGAGCCGTTGACCAAGGCACTCGCCGACTGCCTACAGCGTCTGCACGAGACCGGGAAGATCGACTGCCCGTCCCCGGGACTGGCGGCACATCAATTCCTGGGACTCCTCCAGGAATTCATCATCTGGCCGCAGGTCATGGCGATCGGACCGGACGTCATGAACATCCCGCCGCTCGACGTGGTCGTCGAAGAGGGAATCGCCATGTTCCTCGATCGCTACGGTGTCCGCGACTAAGCCGCCTCATTGAAGTCCGGTGCGGTTCGGGTGCGCCCCGAAGGGGCGCGGGGCTGTGTCGATATGCGGCTCCGCCGCGTGGGCGCGACCACTGCCTGCGCCGGGCCGCTCGGCCGTGCCCCGGGCGGACCGAATATCTGTGGTGGCGAAATGAGAAATCTGCACGACCCGCGATGAAACTTTCTGAGATGATAGACGGAGCGTAATGCTTTAACATATACGTCCACCTGCGCCGTGCTACTGTTTCCTCCGGTTGCTGTTGTGGTTCCCAAAATCTTCAGATTCCGGGCTGGGTAATCATCGCGCGACACGGAGGCCGCAGAGCGCGGTCTCCGGGTACTGCTCACGCAGGGCCAGAAGGGCCCGTGGCCGAGAACATCGTCCCCGCCCGGAGCTGACACCCGCAGCGTGAAGCTGAGGCCCGCGCCGTGGAGTGCGAGCCCCCACTCGTACCGGACCCATTTTCGGCGTTTTTTCTGGCCCGTTCTTGCGATTCTCTGCACTGCTGAGTGCTGCGGAAATTCCTTGATGCGTGCCGCTTCCAGGAAGGTTCCGCATGAACCGCACACGTACGAACGACCGTTCCGCCCCTGCCCGTACCGGCAGTTCCGGCTCCCGGAAGGGCGGCAGCCGCTCAAGGGCCACTGTCTCCAAGCGCTCCGGTGGTCCGAGCCGTTCGCGCGGTGACGGGGGCGGCCGCCCCGTACCGCCGGGGGAGTTCGCCCCGCCGGTGACGAGCAGCCCCGCACTCCCCGCCGCCGAGACGTTCGCCGATCTCGAGATGCCCCGGCAGCTGCTGGCCACGCTCGTCGCCGAAGGGGTGACCGTACCGTTTCCGATCCAGGCGGCGACCCTGCCGAACTCCCTCGCGGGTCGTGACGTACTCGGCCGCGGGCGCACCGGATCCGGCAAGACCCTGGCCTTCGGCCTGGCGCTGCTGGCCCGTACGGCCGGCCGGCGGGCCGAGCCCCGGCAGCCGCTGGCGCTGGTGCTGGTGCCCACCCGGGAGCTGGCACAGCAGGTCGCCGATGCGCTCGCTCCGTACGCCCGCTCCGTGCGGCTCCGGCTGGCCACGGCGGTCGGTGGGATGTCGATCGGCAAACAGGCCGGTGCGCTGCGTGGCGGGGCGGAGGTGCTCGTCGCGACGCCGGGCCGGCTGAAGGACCTCGTCGAACGAGGCGCCTGCCGCCTGGACCAGGTCGGCATCACCGTCCTGGACGAGGCTGACCAGATGACCGACATGGGCTTCATGCCGCAGGTCACAGCGCTGCTGGAGCAGGTGCGCCCGGAGGGGCAACGGATGCTGTTCTCCGCCACCTTGGACCGCAACGTCGACCTTCTGGTCCGCCGGTACCTGGTCGACCCGGTGGTCCACTCCGTCGACCCGTCCGCGGCGGCGGTCACCACAATGGAGCACCATGTGCTGCATGTGCACGGCGCGGACAAGCACCAGGTGACAACGGAGATCGCGGCACGAGAGGGCCGCGTGATCATGTTCCTGGACACCAAGCACGCCGTCGACCGGCTCACCGGCCACCTGCTGGAGAGCGGTGTCCGGGCCGCCGCACTGCACGGTGGAAAGTCACAGCCGCAGCGCACAAGGACCCTGGCCCAGTTCAAGAAGGGGCAGGTGACGGTCATGGTGGCGACCAATGTCGCGGCACGCGGGATCCATGTCGACAACCTCGACCTGGTGGTCAACGTGGACCCGCCCAGTGACCACAAGGACTACCTCCACCGGGGAGGCCGCACGGCCCGCGCCGGCGAGTCCGGCCTCGTCGTCACCCTGGTGACGCCCGCCCAGCGCCGCGGCGCGGTCCGTCTCATGGCGGACGCCGGAATCCGCCCTCGGACCACCCAGGTCCGCTCGGGTGAGGCCGAACTGAGCCGCATCACCGGCGCGCGCACTCCGTCGGGCATTCCGGTCGCCGTCACGACAGCGGGGGTGGAGCGCCCCCAGCGCGGCGTCCCCGACTCCCGCGGTCGGCGCGGCCGTGCCGCGGGGGACCGCCGGACCGGCGCGGTGGCACACCATAAAGCTCGGCGGCACTCCGCCCTCGACGCGGCAGCTTAGGCCCTTCCTCGACTCAGGACTTTTGCCCGTTCCCCAGGAGGCACCTTTTGACGCTGGTCCAGACGACGCCGCACCCGGCGGATTCAGCCACCGAGACCGTGACCGACGCCATGGACGCGCCCGGCCCGCAGGTCTGGGACGACATGACCGTGGAGGTGGCCCTGTCCGTCATGGCCAGCGCCCGTTCCGGGCATCTGCTCGTCTACGACGAGGACGGCCAGTGTACGGGGCTGATCGCCCAAGCCCAGCTCAACGTCGTCCGCGGCAGTTCCGCGTACACGGACCGGGTCCGCCTGCGGGACATTTTCCGCCACGACGGACCGTTCACCTCGCCCATGACCACGATCGCCGAAGCCGAGCGCACGATGCGGCACGGGCGCCTCGCGGCCTTGCCCGTCATCGACGAGCAGGGCTGCGCCGTGGGCATTCTCGCCCTCTCACGCTGATCCGCCTTCCGCGCTCAGCCCCCTCCCGCCATCTGTGAGGCACCCATGCGCTGCGTCATCGCCCGTTTCCCGTTCGACCTGACCAGGAGCGGGGTGCTGGCGTCGATGAAGGGCGTCACGCCCGAGCTCGTCACGGGCGACTCCGTGATCATCGGCCGCCGCCAGTACCCCGTGAAGCAGGTGGGCCAGGTCATCACCGGGCAGGACCGTCGTGACTTCACCGCCGGTGAAGTCACCAGGGCCATGACCCGTCTCGGCTTCACGTGCCGAGCCCTCCCCGACACCCCACCCGCGCGCGGTCTCACTCCGCTCGAGGCAGCGTCGGCCCAGCTCGGCACCCCCGCTCCCCGGTAACCGGCGGGAGAGGCGAAAGCCGAGACCAGGACAGCGTCGAAGGGTCGAACGGGAAATGCAAGGGGAAACCGCCAAAGGTCGAGGGCTCGACCGGCACGTGCCGGTCGAGCCCTCGACGCTTTCGGTTCAGTGTCCGGTCGGCAGGACAGCGCCTCCAGGGCCGACCAGGGGTCCGTGACTCATGAGTCGGAGTAGCTGAAGTCGCCAACGGTCCAGGCGCTGACGTCCTTGATCGCGACGCGGTACATCCCCCCTGTCTCGGGAATCCCCATGCTTCCCTGCAAGATCCGGGCGACGTGGAAGTGCAGATGCGTGGGCGGCTCGCCGCGGTCGGGCCGGCCCTGTGTCTCGTCGGCGGTGAAGACGCCGGAGAAGGGGCCGAGGCGGTCCGAGTCCCTCAGGATCTCCGACACACGCTGCCTCCACACGGCTTCGGGAGCCAACCGACCGGTGATGACAGCGCCGCCGGTGACCACGGTCAGGGACATCTGGTTGCTCTTCTCGGACTCCACCATGGCGGCCACGTCAACGAGCAGTTCGTCAGCGTTCGACATGAGAGCCGATTTTATTCATCGGTCCGGCCCGCTGTACCCCACTGGACGCGGCGGCGAACGCACCGACGCCTCCCGCCGGGGTGCGGCCCTGAGCCGGGTCGGGTGACCAGGCGCACGCCCGCCGCTACGCGCCGTAGGTTACCGAGGACCCACGCAGGACAAAATCTATGCTCGCCAGAGTAGACATTGGCCAGTAAGCCGGTTAAGGTTTTTCTCGTAGACAGAGTCGAACGAGACCCGGCAGACACGAACTGGCGGGTAGAAGTACGTGAAGTTCGCAGGTCGGTGCGGCTGTCGAGTCGCGCAGCCAGGTAGTTCGCAGGAAGGCGACGGGACTGGCAGCCGCACCGCGCAGCCCGAAGTGGATGACTTGGCAAAGAAGGAGGAAGCGGACGCCATCAGGATCGCCCGGGCACGGGGAACCGGCCCGGGTACCGCAAGACCCGGATGGGAAGGTGGTCCCCGGTCACGCAACCGCGATCCCCGCGATCCCGCCCGCCTCGGGCGGCGTAGCGGAAGACAGAAGGTCGGCAGAGCAGTAGGGCCGACAGATGGTGTTGAATTTCCTTCGGGGCCCTGGTGCGCACGGCACCAGGGCCCCTCGACGCGTTGCTCAACGAGGTGAGAATGACAGCAGACAATCCGCTCAGTGGTCGTCTGGACGACGACGACTACCCCGCCTACACCATGGGCCGGGCAGCAGAGATGCTCGGCACCACCCCCGGCTTCCTGCGCGCCATCGGCGAGGCCCGCCTCATCACCCCGCTCCGCTCGGAGGGCGGGCACCGCCGGTACTCCCGCTACCAACTGCGGATCGCCGCCCGCGCCCGCGAACTCGTCGACGAGGGCATGCCGGTCGAGGCCGCCTGCCGCATCGTGATCCTCGAGGACCAACTCGAGGAAGCCCAGCGCATCAACGCGGAGTTCCGCCGCGCCGCGGCCGAACAGCACGACGACTCACCCTGAGGCTTCCGGACACAGTCAGCGCCACAGCACGGAACCGGATCCTGACGGCGCTGGCCCGCGCCCGACAACGAGATGTCACGGGCCGGGGTCAAGGCCGGTGAGACCGTCCGACCCGCACCAGACGACGTACCACCGGTAACCTGTCGCCCCGAAACCCCCCGCTTACCGACCTGTCGGGCCCACACCTGGCAGCGGCAGGCATCGGCGGTCAGGATGACCGAGACGATTCACTCAGCGACGTGGTGACGCGTCACCCGCTACACATTGAAGCGGAACTCCACCACGTCCCCGTCCCGCATCACATAGTCCTTGCCCTCCATGCGCGCCTTACCGGCCGCGCGGGCCTCGGCCACGGAGCCCGTCTCGACCAGGTCCTCGTAGGAGATGACCTCGGCCTTGATGAAGCCCTTCTGGAAGTCGGTGTGGATGACACCGGCCGCCTCCGGGGCCGTGGCGCCCTTCTTGATGGTCCAGGCGCGGGACTCCTTGGGGCCGGCGGTGAGGTAGGTCTGGAGGCCCAGGGTGTTGAAGCCGACGTGGGCGAGGGTGGCGAGGCCGGGCTCGTCCTGGCCCACGGACTGGAGGAGCTCGAGGGCCTCGTCCTCGTCGAGCTCGGCGAGGTCGGCCTCCAGCTTGGCGTTGAGGAAGATCGCCTCGGCGGGGGCGACGAGGGCGCGCTGCTCGGCCTTGAAGGAGTCGTCGGTGAGCTCCTCCTCGTCGACGTTGAAGACGTAGAGGAAGGGCTTGGTGGTGAGCAGGTGCAGCTCGTGGAGGAGGGCGGCGCGCTCGCTGCCCTGGACGATGCCGGCGGAGAAGAGGGTGCGGCCCTCGTCGAGGATGGCCTTGGCCTCCTCGACGGCCTTGACCTGGGGCTGCTTGTCCTTCTTGATCCGGGCCTCCTTGACCAGGCGCGGCAGCACCTTCTCGATGGTCTGGAGGTCGGCGAGGATCAGCTCGGTGTTGATCGTCTCGATGTCGCTCTTCGGCGAGATCTTGCCGTCGACGTGGACGACGTTCTCGTCCTTGAAGGCCCGGATGACCTGGCAGATGGCGTCCGACTCACGGATGTTCGCCAGGAACTTGTTGCCCAGGCCCTCGCCCTCCGAGGCGCCCTTGACGATGCCCGCGATATCGACGAAGTCGACGGTGGCGGGCAGCTTGCGGGCCGAGCCGAAGATCTCGGCGAGCCGGTCCAGGCGGGGGTCGGGGACGCCGACCACGCCGACGTTGGGCTCGATGGTGGCGAACGGGTAGTTGGCCGCCAGCACGTCGTTCTTGGTGAGGGCGTTGAACAGGGTCGACTTGCCGACATTCGGCAGACCGACGATTCCGATCGTGAGCGACACGTTGACGACTTCCCGTAGCTTCCCGTGGCGGGGATGTGAGTACCGATGACGGGCCCCGGTGGAGCCGGGGCCGGTCCACCAGTCTACGGGGCCGCCCTCGATCACCCGGCCGGGCTGACAATCGGTCGAACACACTGCCAAGGTCCTGCGAAGGGCGTGTCCAAGACCGGATTCTCGCCCTCCGGCGACCTACGTTGGTCGGGTGGAGCATTACAGCACGCGTACGCCCCGCCGCGCGGCGGCACCGTCGCCCCGTCCCGCCGCCGACGACACATATCCGGGCAGGGGCAGGGGCAGAGGCACGGGTCAGGGCCGGGGGCAGTCCGGCGGCGCGGCCCGGGCGCCCCGGCCCGCCGCACGCCGTACGGGGCCGTCCGGAGCGGCCGCGGCGCTGCCCGCCGTCCTGCGGCGGGCCCGGGGGCTGTCCCTCCCGGACCCCCGGCTGACCGGGCTGGGTGCGGGGCTGCTGACCACGCTCACCATGCTCGGCATCGGCTGCCTGGACGCGCTGCTGCTCTCCGGCTCCCCCACCGTCTACAGCGTGCTCTTCCTGCCCGCCTGCGCGGCCTGCGGGCTGTGGGTGCGGCCCGCCGATCTGCTGGCGGCGCCGGTGACGGCGCCGCTGGCCTACACGGTCGGGCTGCTGCCGATCAACGAGGGTTCGGCGGGGTTCAGCGGACAGGCGGTGGGGGTGTTCACCGCGCTGTCGCTGCAAGCGGGCTGGCTCTACGCGGGGACGCTGCTGACCGTGGTGATCGTGCTCGTACGGCGGGCCCTGCTGTTCACCCGGCGTCGCCGGCAGCAGCGGCCGCGGCCATCCCGGCACCCACGATCCCCGCGTTGTTCTGAAGCTGCGCCGGCACGATCCCGGCCCTGACGCCCTCGATCAGCGGCAGGAACTTGTCCGCCTTACGGCTCACCCCGCCGCCCAGCACGAAGAGCTCGGGAGAGAAGAGCATCTCCAGGTGGTGGAGGTACTTCTGCACCCGGCGCGCCCAGTGCGGCCAACTGAGGTCGTGATCGTCCTTGACCTTGGTCGAGGCGCGCTTCTCCGCCTCGTGGCCGTCCAGCTCCAGATGGCCCAGCTCGGTGTTGGTGAGCAGCTGCCCGTCGGTGAAGACCGCGCTGCCGATGCCGGTGCCGAGGGTGAGCACGATCACGGTGCCCTTGACGCCGCGGGCGGCGCCGAACGTCACCTCCGCGACCCCGGCCGCGTCCGCGTCGTTCAGCACCGTGACCGGGCAGTCCAGCCGCTCGACGAGGAGCGAGGCCAGATCGGTACCGATCCAGCTCTTGTCGACATTCGCGGCGGTAAGGGTGACACCGTCCTTCACCACGCCCGGGAAGGTCACCCCGACCGGCCGCCCGGACCAGTCGAAGTGCCGGACGACCTCCACCACACCGTCCAGGACCGCCTCGGGCGTGGACGGATGCGGGGTGAGCACCTTATGGCGCTCTTCGGCGAGCTCACCCCGGTCCAGGTCGACCGGGGCGCCCTTGATGCCCGAACCGCCGATGTCGATGCCGAACACCTTCACCGCGGACGCCCCCGTGTCCCCCTGGCCGTACGTCACCGCTGCGACCCCTCGGGCCGGCCGGCGACCGCCGACGCCTCCGGCTCGCCGGAGGCCGCGGCGACCTCGGCGGCCGCGGCGACCTCGGCGGCCTCGGCCCGCAGGTCCCGGCGCAGCTCCTTGGGCAGCGAGAAGGTCAGCGACTCCTGCATGGGCTGGACGACCTCGACATCGCCGAAGCCGCGCTCGGCCAGCCACTCCAGGACGCCCTCGACGAGCACGTCGGGAACGGAGGCGCCCGAGGTCACGCCGACCGTGGTGACGCCCTCCAGCCATGCCTCGTCGATCTCGCTCGCGTAGTCGACCAGATGGCCCGCCTTGGCGCCCGCGCCGAGGGCGACCTCCACCAGCCGCACCGAGTTGGAGGAGTTCTTGGAGCCGACCACGATCACCAGGTCGGACTCGGCGGCCACCTGCTTGATGGCGATCTGGCGGTTCTGCGTGGCGTAGCAGATGTCGTCGCTGGGCGGGCTGATGAGCCGCGGGAAGCGCTCCTTGAGCGCGTCCACGGTCTCCATGGTCTCGTCGACCGAGAGGGTGGTCTGGGAGAGCCAGACGACCTTGGACTCGTCCCGCACCTCGACGTTCTTCACATCGTCGGGGCCGTCGACCAGGGTGATGTGCTCGGGGGCCTCACCGCTGGTGCCGATGACCTCTTCATGGCCTTCATGGCCGATCAGGAGGATGTCGTAGTCCTCCTTGGCGAACCGGACTGCTTCCTTGTGGACCTTGGTGACCAGGGGGCAGGTGGCGTCGATGGTGGCCAGCTTGCGCGTGGCGGCCTCCTCGTGGACCACCGGCGCGACACCGTGCGCCGAGAAGATCACGATGGAGCCCTCGGGCACCTCCTCCGTCTCGTCGACGAAGATGGCGCCCTTCTTCTCCAGGGTCTGGACGACGTACTTGTTGTGGACGATCTCCTTGCGCACATAGATCGGCGCGCCGTACTGCTCCAGGGCCTTCTCGACGGCGATCACGGCACGGTCGACACCGGCACAGTAGCCACGGGGGGCCGCGAGCAGGACCCGGCGGGCGGAGGTTGCAGTCATGTCCCCCATGGTAGGGGCGATGACCGCCACTGCTGTCGGTGGTGGCCGATACCCTCGCGGTCATGGCTGTCAACACGTCCGCGGAGGCGCCGATCCCGGTCGGCGAGGTGTCCCGGCTGATCGGGGGCTGGATCGACCGGCTCGGCGCGATCTGGGTCGAGGGGCAGATCACCCAGCTGTCCCGGCGCCCGGGCGCCGGTGTGGTGTTCCTGACCCTGCGCGACCCCAGTTACGACATCTCGCTCACCGTCACCTGCTTCCGCGCCGTCTTCGACAAGATCGCGGACACGGTCACCGAGGGCGCGCGGGTCGTGGTGCACGCCAAGCCGGAGTGGTACGCGCCGCGGGGCCAGCTGTCCCTGCGGGCCGCCGAGATCCGCCCGGTGGGCGTGGGCGAACTGCTGGCGCGGCTCGAGCAGTTGAAGAAGGCGCTGGCGGCGGAGGGGCTGTTCGCCGCCGACCGCAAGAAGGCGCTGCCGTTTCTGCCGCAGCTGATAGGGCTGGTCTGCGGCCGCGCCTCGGCCGCCGAGCGCGATGTGCTGGAGAACGCGCGGCTGCGCTGGCCCGCCGTCCGCTTCGAGGTGCGCAATGTGGCTGTGCAGGGGGTGCACGCGGTGCCGCAGGTGATCGAGGCGGTCAAGGAGCTCGACGCGCTGCCCGAGGTGGACGTGATCGTGGTGGCGCGCGGCGGCGGCAGCGTGGAGGACCTGCTGCCGTTCTCGGACGAGCAGCTGGTCCGGGCGGTGGCCGCGTGCCGTACGCCGGTGGTCTCCGCGATCGGCCATGAGCCGGACTCGCCGCTGCTGGACCTGGTCGCCGATCTGCGCGCCTCCACGCCCACGGACGCGGCGAAGAAGATCGTGCCCGATGTGGGCGAGGAGCTGATGCGCGTCCAGCAGCTGCGGGAGCGGGCGCTGCGCAGTGTGCACGGGCTGCTGGACCGGGAGGAGCGGGGGCTCGCCGCCGCGCTGGCCCGGCCGTGCATGCGGGAGCCGCACCGCATGGTGGACGAGCGCGAGGAGCGGATCACGGCGGTGCTGGAGCGCGCCCGCCGCTGCCTGGGCCATCTGCTGGACCGGGCCGACTCCGAGCTGGCCCACACCCAGGCGCGGGTGGTCGCGCTCTCCCCCGCCGCGACGCTGCGCCGTGGCTATGCGGTGCTCCAGCACCCCGACGGCTCGGTGGTGCGGGCGGCCGAGGAGGTCGCGGAGGGCGAGGAGCTGCGGGCGCGGGTCTCCGAGGGCGAGTTCCGGGTGCGGGTCGCTGTCGGACCCGCTGAATAGGGTGAGGGGTATGGCGAAGACGGACGAGCAGACCGGGCAGGCCGGACAGACCGGGCAGACGGACGGGCGGGCCGGGCAGGGCGCGCGGGCGGAGACCACGCTCGGCTATGAGCAGGCGCGGGACGAGCTGGTCGAGGTGGTCCGCCGCCTGGAGGCGGGCGGCACCAGCCTGGAGGAGTCGCTGGCGCTGTGGGAGCGCGGCGAGGAGCTGGCGAAGGTCTGCCGCCACTGGCTGGAGGGCGCGCGGGCCCGGCTGGACGCGGCGCTGGCGGAGGACGAAGGCGCCGAAGGCGCCGAGGAAGCGGAGAGCGCCGGGGAGGGCTGACCGTCCGGGCCCGGCCCGGACGCAGCCACGGACGCAGCCACATTGTGATTCAGCGCACCTTCCCCACCCCACACCATCTTTTTAGTTGAACATTAATCTAAGCGCCGTACAGTGGAGCCCGTCAGCGATATCCCCGCTTATGCAGAGGTTTCTTCCATGGCACTCGTTCTCGACCCCGCCGCCCAGGACCTGCTTTTCCGTGAGGCCCGCACTGCCAACACCTTCACCGATGAGCCGGTGACCGATGAGCAGGTGCAGGCGATCTACGACCTGGTCAAGTACGCGCCGACCGCGTTCAACCAGTCGCCGCTGCGTATCGTGCTGGTCCGCTCGCCCGAGGCCCGTGAGCGGCTGGTCCAGCACATGGCCGAGGGCAACCAGCCCAAGACCTCCACCGCCCCGCTGGTCGCGATCCTCGCCGCGGACAACGAGTTCCACGAGGAGCTGCCCGCGCTCTTCCCGCACTTCCCGCAGGCCAAGGACGTCTTCTTCGCCGAGCGTGCCGCCCGTGAGCAGGCCGCGGCGCTCAATGCCTCGCTTCAGGCCGGTTACTTCATCCTGGGCATCCGCGCCGCCGGTCTCGCCGCCGGCCCGATGACCGGCTTCGACCCGGCCGGGGTCCAGAAGGAGTTCCTGGACGAGGACCACACCCCGCTGATGGTCATCAACATCGGCAAGCCGGGCGAGGACGCCTGGTTCCCCCGTGGCCCCCGCCTGGACTACGACGACGTCATCACCACGGTCTGATCGACTCGCTCGATCACCCTCGACGCACCACGGGCCCTTGGCCTGGACCGCCGGTCCGGGCCAAGGGCCCGGCCGTCACAGGGACCGGCTCGCTCAGCCCTTCTTCTCGGTGAGCGCCTCGGCCATCTTCGTCAGCTGCCCGTACGACGCCGTCCCGGTGACCACCGTGGTCACGCCCGGCTCCTCGCGCACCAGCGCGTCGTACTTGTCGCCGTCGTAGCGGACCCAGTCCTTGCCGTCGATCCGCTGCGTGCGCTTGGTCTCCCGCGCCTGCTGGGTGACCTCCTCCACGAACGGCACCGGCTTGCCGTCGCTCTGCTCGACCGCGATGTACTCCTCGTTCTCGTCGAGGAAGCCGAGGTGCCAGAGCGCGCCGTCCTCCGCGGCGGCCGGGCGGTAGGTCACCGAGGTCGCGCGCCAGCCCTTGGGCAGGGTCCCGGGCTCGGGGGCTGCCACCGGGTACGGGGCGGCGCGGCGGGCCGTGGCCAGCTCCACGCGGTAGTTCACCGTCTTCACCCCGGAGCCCTTGGGGCCCTCGTCATGCGGGATACCGAAGAGGTAGATGGCCGCCGCGACGACGCCGATCGCCGCCAGCGACAGCACCATGTCCCGGACCGTCTCTTTGCCACGCATACCTGCCACGCCCCCTATCGTCCCTCATCGGGTCGCCGCACCTCGCAACAGGGCCGCGCTCATCCGTGGGGCGCGCTCATGCGTAGGGCGCGCTCATGCGTGGGGCTATCTGCTCACTTAGCCAATCAGCGGATAAAGTCATGAACACCCTCACCCTTCTGATCCCCCTCGCGGGGCGGAGGGGCCCTCACGGTCCGTCGCCGTACAGAAAGGTGCGCTCCGATGACCGAGCATCATCTCCCGTCCCAGCTCGAGGTCAGCCCCGAGGCTCCCGATCGCAACCTCGCCCTGGAACTCGTCCGGGTCACCGAGGCGGGTGCCATGGCCTCCGGACGCTGGGTGGGCCGCGGCGACAAGAACGGCGCCGACGGCGCCGCCGTCAAGGCCATGCGCTCCCTCGTGCACACCGTCTCGATGAACGGCGTCGTCGTCATCGGAGAGGGGGAGAAGGACGAGGCGCCGATGCTCTTCAACGGTGAGCGCGTGGGCGACGGCACCGGCCCGGAGTGCGATGTGGCCGTGGACCCGGTGGACGGCACCACGCTCACCGCGAAGGGCATGGCCAACGCCGTCTCCGTGCTCGCGGTCGCCGAGCGCGGCACCATGTTCGACCCGTCGGCCGTCTTCTACATGGACAAGCTGGTCACCGGCCCCGACGCCGCCGAGTTCGTCGACATCACCGCGCCCCCCGGCGTGAACATCCGCCGGATCGCCAAGGCGAAGAAGTCCAGCCCCGAGGATGTCACCGTGGTGGTCCTGGACCGCCCCCGCCACGAGGGCATCGTCAAGGAGATCCGGGAGGCGGGCGCCCGGATCAAGTTCATCTCCGACGGCGATGTGGCCGGCGCGATCATGGCCGCGCGCGAGAGCACCGGTGTGGATCTGCTGCTGGGCGTCGGCGGCACGCCGGAGGGCATCATCGCGGCCTGTGCGATCAAGTGCCTCGGCGGCACCATCCAGGCCAAGCTGTGGCCCAAGGACGACGAGGAGCGGCAGCGCGCGCTCGACGCGGGCCACGACCTGGACCAGGTGCTGGAGACGGACGACCTGGTCAGCGGCGACAATGTGTTCTTCGTCGCGACCGGCATCACCGACGGGGATCTGCTGCGCGGGGTGCGGTACCGCGCGGAGACCGCCACCACCCAGTCGCTGGTCATGCGGTCCAAGTCCGGGACGATCCGGCAGATCGACTCCACCCACCGGCTGGCCAAGCTGCGCGCCTACGCCTCGGTCGACTTCGAGCGGCCGAGCTGAGCGAGGTGACGGCGGCGTTCGGCCAACGGGGCGTTCAGCAAGGCGGCGTTCAGCCAACGGCGTCGTTCGGCCGACGCCGTGTGACAGACGCCACGTGACAGACCCCGCATGACAAGGGCCGGGCTCCGCCTCCCGGCGGCGCCCGGCCCAGGTCCCGAAGAGTTCAGCCGGCGGCGGCGACCCGCACCGCGCGCTGTAGCTCCGCCTCCCGGCGCCGGCGACGGGCCAGCACGACCCGGCGCTCGGCCGCGGTCAGCCCGCCCCAGACTCCGTACGGCTCGGGCTGAAGCAGTGCGTGCTCCCGGCACTCGACCATGACCGGGCAGCGCGCGCAGACGCGCTTGGCGGCCTCCTCCCGCGACAGCCTGGCAGCCGTGGGCTCCTTGGAAGGAGCGAAGAACAGCCCGGCCTCGTCCCGTCGGCACACCGCCTCCGAGTGCCAGGGGCCGGCCTGATCCCGCGCGGGGACGCGCTGCGGGGGCACGGCGGCTTCCAGCAGGGGCTGATGCGGTTGCAGCACGGTCTACTCCTGACGACGGCTCCGGTGGTCACCCTTGCCCGCCTCGAGGTGTACGGCCCCGTTAGCACCCCCATCAGCCGTACGAGAGACGATGCACCAAGCCTTACCCGCTGTGCGCGCGCTTATGCACACCGTTGTCCCACCCGGAACTTCCCCGTGCACACCCCTTCTTCAGGGCTTATGCTCGCAGGTTCTTGAGCCGCTTGCCCCGCTTGGGCTTGGCCTCCACACCGCCGAAGACGGCGAACCCGGTGACGTGGATCACAGGAGCGTCGGGATCCTGCGCCTCGTATGCCGTGACGTCGAAACCGCCGAGGATGCCCGCGCCCGAACCGCGCAGCGAGACGTTCTCCGGGACCTTGATCTCCACCCCGCCGAAGGCGGCCACGACATGGATGACGATCTCCTGCTGCTCGAAGAGCGCCTCGGTCAGATCGATCTCGATGCCGCCGAAGACCGCCAGGGCGTTCGTACGGCGCCTGACCCGCCAGCGGCCCTTGCGGGTCGAACCGCCGAAGACCGCCACCAGGTTCTCCGACTCGGGGAGGGAGCGCTGCCACTCCGACTCCGCGTCACGCCCGGAAGCGGAGGCGGCGCCGCGGGTGGGGGCGGCGGGCAGATCGCGCACCAGGGGCTCCAGCTCGCCGAGGGTCTTGGCGCGATAGACCGCGTCGATCCGCTCGGCGTGCTCCTCCGGCTGGAGCCGCCCCTCGGCGAGAGCCTCCCGCAGGATGTCCGCGATCCGGTCGCGGTCCGCGTCGGACGCGCGGAGCTCGGCCTCCGCGGCGGGCGCCGGGGCCGGGGCCGGGGCGGCCTCGGGGGCGGGGGCGGATTTGGTCAAGGGCACGGGCTGCTGCTCATCCACGGGCTCAGCGTACCCAGTCGCGATCTATCGCGACTAGTGGTCGATCCCTGGAGTCTCCCTGATCCTTCCCCTACCGGACCCTGCCTCTGCTACTGAGCCCTACCTCACAGACCCCGTCCCGCCGCCCCGTTCTACGCTTATGGACGCGCTGTCGACGAAGTCAGCCCAAGCCCTGTCGAGTGAGGAATGGCCGAGATGCCAGAGTTTGCCTATTCGGACCTGCTGCCCCTGGGAGAGGACACCACGCCGTACCGTCTGGTGACCTCCGAGGGCGTGAGCACCTTCGAGGCCGATGGGCGCACCTTCCTGAAGGTCGAGCCGGAGGCGCTGCGCACGCTCGCGGCCGAGGCGATGCACGACATCTCGCACTATCTGCGCCCCGCCCACCTCGCCCAGCTGCGCCGCATCCTCGACGACCCCGAGGCGAGCGCCAACGACCGCTTCGTCGCGCTGGACCTGCTGAAGAACGCCAACATCGCGGCGGCCGGGGTGCTCCCGATGTGCCAGGACACCGGCACGGCCATCGTCATGGGCAAGCGCGGGCAGAACGTGCTGACGCAAGGGCGCGACGAGGAGGCCCTCTCGCGCGGTGTCTACGACGCGTACACCAAGCTCAACCTGCGCTACTCCCAGATGGCCCCGCTGACCATGTGGGAGGAGAAGAACACCGGCTCCAACCTGCCCGCGCAGATCGAGCTGTACGCGACCGACGGCGGCGCCTACAAGTTCCTCTTCATGGCCAAGGGCGGCGGCTCGGCCAACAAGTCCTTCCTCTACCAGGAGACGAAGGCGGTGCTCAACGAGGCATCGATGATGAAGTTCCTGGAGCAGAAGATCCGCTCGCTGGGCACGGCCGCCTGCCCGCCGTACCACCTGGCGATCGTGGTCGGCGGCACCAGCGCCGAGTACGCGCTCAAGACCGCCAAGTACGCCTCGGCGCACTACCTCGACGAGCTGCCCGCCGAAGGTTCCCCGACCGGCCACGGCTTCCGCGACAAGGAGCTGGAGGAGAAGGTCTTCGAGCTGACGCAGAAGATCGGGATCGGCGCGCAGTTCGGCGGCAAGTACTTCTGCCATGACGTGCGGGTCGTACGGCTGCCGCGGCACGGCGCCTCCTGCCCGGTCGCGATCGCGGTCTCGTGCTCCGCCGACCGCCAGGCGCTCGCCAAGATCACGCCGGAGGGCGTCTTCCTGGAGCAGCTGGAGACCGACCCGGCCCGCTTCCTGCCGGAGACGACGGAGGAGGAGCTGGTCAAGGGCGCGGGCCCGGACCTGGACGCGGTCGCCGTCGACCTGGACCGGCCGATGGACGAGGTGCTGGCCGAGCTGACCAAGCACCCGGTCAAGACCCGGCTCTCGCTGACCGGCACGCTGGTGGTCGCCCGGGACATCGCCCACGCGAAGATCAAGGAGCGGCTGGACGCGGGCGAGGAGATGCCGGAGTACCTGAAGAACCACCCGGTCTACTACGCGGGCCCGGCCAAGACCCCCGAGGGCTATGCCTCGGGCTCCTTCGGGCCGACGACGGCGGGCCGGATGGACGCGTACGTCGAGCAGTTCCAGGCGGCGGGCGGCTCGAAGGTCATGCTGGCCAAGGGCAACCGCTCCAAGCAGGTCACCGACGCGTGCGCCGCGCACGGCGGCTTCTACCTGGGCTCGATCGGCGGCCCGGCGGCCCGGCTGGCCCAGGACTGCATCAAGAAGGTCGAGGTCCTCGAGTACGAGGAGCTGGGCATGGAGGCGGTCTGGAGGATCGAGGTCGAGGACTTCCCGGCGTTCATCGTGGTGGACGACAAGGGGAACGACTTCTTCCAGGACCCGGCGCCCCAGCCGACGTTCACGAGTATTCCGGTGCGGGGGCCGGGGGTGGCGTAACGCCTGTGGGGCGGCGGAGGCGTGGATGCGCCCCCGCCGCCCTTACCCGTCCCATCCCGGGGGCTCCGCCCCCAGGCCCCCGACCGGCCCGGGACCGGCCCTGTCCTCAAGCGCCGGACGGGCCGGTTTGGTCAGCCCCTCAGCGCCGCCTCGAAGGCGCCCGGGCGCTGGGTGACGCCGCTGCACCGGGTGTTGGGGACGACGTTCGCGGTCGGCTCGGGGGCCGCGGCACCGGCCGTGGGGGCGGCCGGGGTGGCGGACCGGGTCATCTCCGGGGTGCACGGCTGGTCCCGTTCGGCGGACCACATCGACAGCCGTCCGATCCCCTTCTCCGCGGCGAACCGCGCCAGACCGGCCGCGTCCTCCAGCGTGAAGGTCTCGCCCGTGACGTCGTTGACCCCGATCATCGGAGTCACGGCGAGGATCTTCCAGGCGGCGGCGTCGGACATGCCGAACACCTCGCGGATCCGGGCCTGGGCCGCGGTGGCCGCCTGGACGGCGTAGTCGCCCATGTCGCCGGTGTGGTCGCCGCTGTAGTTCATCGCCATGATGTTGACGCCCGAGAGGATGACCCCCTCCTGTTTGGCGGCCTCCAACTGGGCGACGCCCTGCGGGGTCAGCCCGTCCGGCATGGCGGGCAGGGTGAAGGAGACGTTCAGACCCTCGTGGGTGCGCTGGATGAGCGCGAGCGCCTGGGCGCGGCGGGCGGCCGCCTCGGTGTCGGCGAGCGCCTCGCCCTCGAGATCGAAGTCGATCCTGGCGGACTGGTACCGCTCGATCACCTCGGCGTACGCGGAGGCGAGTTCGGGGACGTCGGTGCAGACGGTGGCGAGCTCGGTGCCCTCGGCGCCGCCGAAGGAGATCCGTACGTCGCCGCCCGCCCGGCGGACGCCCTCGATCCGGGCCTCCAGCCCCTCGTCCTCCAGCGAGGTGCCGCCGTCCCACACCGGGGTGCAGCCGTCGTCCGCGACGACGAAGCCCAGCGAGAACTCCTTGACCCCGCGCGACGCCGCGGCGGCCATGTCGTACCCCGAGTCCGACCAGGCGTTGACGTACGGCACGAACTCGGCGGGCGGGCGCGCCGCGGGAGGCTGTGACGCCCGGGGCTGTGAGGGCGCGGCGTGCGGCTCGGGCGACTGCTTCTGGTGTCCCGCCCATACGGCGATGGTGGCGCAGACCACCGCGCCGGCCACGGCGATTCCGCTCATGCGGGGGCTGGCCCTCATGGCTCTGGCTCCTCCTTGTGGTCCGGTACGAGGCGCCGGGGGCCTGTGCCGCCCGTGCCCTTCTCCCGGCCAAACCTCGCATATTCGGTGAAGCCTACTGAACTATGACACACCGCATGTTTGACTTATATGTCGCATGTCGTATTTTCTGCATTAACCTCTTCCGTATGGATCCTCAGTCAGATGTGGCCGAGCGCGCGCCTTCGCGTCCCCTCCGCGCTGACGTGGCCCGGAAGGGGCCCGTGTTCGTGGACCTGTCCGGGCGCCGTGGCCGACTGGTACGACATGTGGGCGTCATCGCGGGAGCCGCCTGCCTCGGCTATTCGGCGGTCCTGGGGCTGGCCTACGCGGGCGGCACCCCGTTCGCGCCACAGACGCTGATCCCCGGACATCCCGTCTCCACCGAGGCGTTGGGCCGGGGGCCGGCCCACACCCGCGAGGCGCGTTCGGGGCCCTCCGAGTCGCACAAGCGGCGTGACGCGCACGCGTACGGCTACGAGGAGGAGTACGGGGACGACGGGGACGGGCCGACCCACCGTCAGCACCGGCGCGAGCGGCATGCCTCGGGGCGCCCGGCGCACCGGGACGCCCGGGAGCCCGTCGCCCTGCCCCCCATCACCACCCGGCCACGGCCCGCGCCGCCGCAGCCCGGCCCGCCCAAGGCCCCCCGCGCGGCGGCGCGGCACTCCCCCGCGCACCACCGCCCCGGCGGCCCCCAGTCCGCCGCGGGGCACCGGTCCGGCAAGCACCACAAGACCGGCCACACGCCGTCACATCCGGCCGGACACCAGCCCGGCAAGCGGCCCGCGGGCGCGTCGCACACCCCGTCCAAGCAGCACCCCGCCGGCGCCGAGCCGCCCGCCGAGGGCTCCGGCCATCCGCAGGCCCCCGGCCACACCACGCGGCCCGGCCACGGGTCCCCCCAGAAGCCCCAGTCCCAGAAGCCCCCGCAGGCCGATTCGCCCAAGCCCCCGAAGGGGCCCGCCGGAGACGGCGCCCCGGCCGACGGGCCGGGCACCGGCAAGGGCGGGCCCAAGGCCGAGGACGACGCGTCGTGAGCGGCGGCAGACCGCCGAGGCTGCCGCGGCCGCGCCGCCGGCTCCCCGCGCCCCGTCAGGACGGCGCGCCCCGTACGGTGTTCCGCCTGACCGGCCCCGGCCGCCGCGCCGCGCGCCGCAAGGGCGGACCGGGCGGACCAGGCGCCAAGGGCAGGCTCACGAGCAGGCTCAGGCTCATCGGCAGACTCAAGCTCACCAGCCGGTTCCGTACCGTCAGGCTGCGCAAGCTCCGCACCCGCACCCGGATGGCGCTCGCCCTCGCGACCCTCCTCGCGCTGGTGTGCACCCTGCTGCTGGACGGCTATCTGCACGCCGAGGTCGGCAACGACGCCCGGGTGCACCGCTCACAGGCCGCCCGCACGGTCCCCGACCGGCTGCGCAAGGGCGGCCCGGTGATCACCTTCGACCACCGGGGAAAGGCCACCGAGCACGCCATCCCCGCCAAGACCATCGCGCTGACCTTCGACGACGGCCCGGACCCGCGCTGGACCCCGGAGATCCTCGACGTGCTGCGCCGCCACAAGGTGCGGGGGACCTTCTTCGTACTGGGCCAGATGGTGATCCGCCATCCGGAGCTGGTCCGCCGGATGCGGGCCGCGGGCCATGAGGTCGGGGTGCACACCTTCTCCCATGTCGACCTGTCGTACCAGGACAAGGGGCGCATGGACCGCGAACTGGCCCAGTCCCAGCTGGCCCTGGCCGGTGCGGCGTCCATCACCAGCTCGCTGTTCCGCGCGCCGTACGCCTCCCAGGTCCGCGCGCTGGACGACCGCACCTGGCCGGTCCAGCAGCACATCGGCTCCAAGGGCTACGTCAGCGCCTTCGTGGACACCGACAGCGAGGACTGGCAGCGGCCCCCGGTGAAGGAGATCGTCCAGAACGCCACTCCCGAGGGCGGGAAGGGCGCGTCGGTGCTCTTCCACGACGCGGGCGGCAACCGCGCCCGCACGGTGAAGGCCCTGTCGATCTACATCGAGCGGATGAAGAAGAAGGGCTACTCCTTCACCACGGTCACCGGCGCGCTCGGCGCCCACAGCGCCAACCACCCGGCCCGCGCCCTGCCGGTCTGGGAGGGCCGGGCGCTGATCTGGGCGGCCGCGGTCAGCCACAGCGCGCTGCCGTTCCTGATGGGGCTGCTGGGCCTGGTGGGCTTCTCGGTGATCGGGCGGCTGCTGCTGATGGTGGTCCTCGCCTGGTGGCACCGGCGCTCCCGGGAGCGGCGGCGCTGGAGCCGGGTGCAGGAGGTCACCGATCCGGTGAGCGTGATCGTGCCCGCGTACAACGAGAAGGAGTGCATCGCCAACACCCTGAAGTCGCTGTCCGCCTCCACCCACCCCATCGAGATCCTGGTCGTGGACGACGGCTCCACCGACGGCACCGCCGATATCGCCGAGGCGATGGGGCTGCCCAACGTACGGGTGCTGCGCCAGGCCAACGCGGGCAAGCCCGCGGCCCTCAACCGGGGCATCGCCCATGCCGGCCACGAGCTGATCGTGATGATGGACGGCGACACCGTCTTCGAGCCCACCACCATCCGGGAGCTGGTCCGCCCGTTCGCCGACTCGCGGGTGGGCGCGGTGGCGGGCAACGCCAAGGTCGGCAACCGGGGGAAGCTGATCGGCGCCTGGCAGCACATCGAGTATGTGATGGGCTTCAACCTCGACCGGCGGATGTACGACCTGCTGCGCTGCATGCCCACCATCCCCGGCGCGATCGGCGCCTTCCGCCGCCGGGCGCTGCTGGATGCCGGGGGCATGAGCGCGGACACCCTGGCCGAGGACACCGACATCACCATCGCCCTGCACCGGGCCGGCTGGCGGGTGGTCTACCAGGAGCACGCCCGCGCCTGGACCGAGGCGCCCAGCTCCCTCGGCCAGCTGTGGAAGCAGCGCTACCGCTGGTCCTACGGCACCATGCAGGCGCTGTGGAAGCACCGCCGCTCGCTGATCGACCGGGGGCCCTCGGGGCGGTTCGGGCGGGTGGGGATGCCGCTGGTGGTGCTCTTCCAGATCCTCACCCCGCTGTGCGCGCCGCTGATCGACCTCTTCACCCTCTACGGGGTGATCTTCCTGGACCCGGTGCGCTCGCTGCTGGCGTGGGCGGCGCTGCTGCTGGTGCAGCTGCTGGGCGCGGCGTACGCGTTCCGGCTGGACCGGGAGAACTACCGGGCCCTGGCCGTACTGCCGTTGCAGCAGATCGCCTACCGCCAGCTGATGTATCTGGTGCTGCTGCACTCCTGCGTGACCGCGGCCACCGGCGCCCTGCTGCCGTGGCAGAAACTCAAGCGCACAGGCGAGGTGGACACCCCACGGGCGCCCGAGGCCGTACGGTGACCGGGCTCACCCGTTCGGCTCAGCGGGCGCGGGAACACGGCGTGATGTGAAGACGCTGTGCTGGACGGAGGTGTCCCCATGACCGACGAGAGCCACCGCGACGACGGCCCCCAGGAGGGCTACCGCATCGAGCACGACTCGATGGGAGAGGTCAGGGTGCCCGCGCACGCCAAGTGGCGCGCCCAGACCCAGCGGGCGGTGGAGAACTTCCCCGTCAGCGGGCAGCGCCTGGAGCGGGCGCACATCCAGGCGCTGGCCCGGATCAAGGGCGCGGCCGCCCTGGTCAACGCCGAGTTGGGCGTGGTGGACAAGGAGATCGCGAGGGCGATCTCGGAGGCGGCGGCCGAGGTCGCCGAGGGCCGCTGGGACGACCACTTCCCGGTGGACGTCTTCCAGACCGGCTCCGGCACCTCGTCCAATATGAACACCAACGAGGTGCTGGCCACCCTGGCGAGCGAGCGCCTGGGCCGCCCGGTGCACCCCAATGACCACGTCAACGCCAGCCAGTCCTCCAACGACGTCTTCCCCTCGTCCATCCACATCGCGGCCACCGCGGCCGTCACCGGCGATCTGATCCCGGCCCTGGCCCATCTGGCGGAGGCGCTGGAGCGCAAGGCCGCCGAGTTCGCCGAGGTGGTCAAGGCGGGGCGGACCCATCTGATGGACGCCACTCCGGTGACCCTCGGTCAGGAGTTCGGCGGCTACGCGGCCCAGGTGCGGTACGGGATCGAGCGGCTGCGCGCCTCGCTCCCCCGGCTGGCCGAGCTGCCGCTGGGCGGTACGGCGGTGGGCACCGGGATCAACACCCCGCCCGGGTTCGCCGCCGCCGTCATCGCCGAGCTGGCCCGCGCCACCGGGCTGCCGCTGACCGAGGCCAGGGACCACTTCGAGGCGCAGGGCGCGCGGGACGGGCTGGTCGAGACGTCCGGGCAGCTGCGGACCATCGCGGTCGGCCTCACCAAGATCGCCAACGATCTGCGCTGGATGGCGTCGGGCCCGCGCACCGGGCTCGCCGAGATCGCGCTGCCCGATCTCCAGCCCGGCTCGTCGATCATGCCGGGGAAGGTCAACCCGGTGCTCCCCGAGGCCACGCTGATGGTCGCGGCGCAGGTCACCGGCAATGACACCACCGTCGCCACGGCCGGGGCCGCCGGGAACTTCGAGCTCAATGTGATGCTCCCGGTGATCGCCAAGAATCTGCTGGAGTCGATCCGGCTGCTGACCAATGTCTCCCGGCTGCTCGCGGACCGCACCATCGACGGGATCACCGCCGACGCCGAGCGGGCCCGGGAGTACGCGGAGTCCTCGCCGTCCGTCGTCACCCCGCTCAACCGCTACCTCGGGTACGAGGAGGCGGCGAAGGTGGCCAAGCGGTCGCTCGCGGAGCGCAAGACGATCCGCGAGGTGGTGCTGGAGTCCGGCTATGTGGAGCGGGGGCTGCTGACGCTCGACCAGCTGGACGAGGCCCTCGACGTCCTGCGCATGACACATCCTTAGCCGGGCGTTGGCCCCCGGTTGCGTCATAGGTCACGGCATCGCGGCCCGCGCGCACCTAAGATCTGCTCATGACAGCGGACATCGTGGAGACGACGGGGACGGCGGAGGCCGCCCGGTGGGCACCGGGCGACCACATTCTGTGGCGCTATCGGGCGAACGCCTCCCACCTCATCCACATCTGCCGTCCCGTGACCGTCGTCGAGGACACCGCGGAGCTGCTCGCCGTCTGGCTCGCCCCCGGCACCATCTGCGTCAAACCGCAGCTCACCGACGGCACCTCGGTGCACCACGAGCCGCTGCCCACCCGGTACACCAAGCCGCGGACCACCGCGCGCTCCCAGTGGTTCGGCACCGGTGTGCTGAAGCTGGCCCGGCCCGGCGAGCCGTGGTCGGTGTGGCTGTTCTGGGACCATGGCTGGCAGTTCCGGAACTGGTACGTGAACCTGGAGGAGCCGCTGGTCCGCCGGGACCGCGGAGTGGACTCCGAGGACCACTTCCTGGACATCGCGGTCTACCCCGACCGCAGCTGGGAATGGAAGGACGAGGACGAGTTCGCGCAGGCGCAGCGGGCCGGGCTGATGGGTCCCGAGCAGGCGGAGCGGGTCCGGGCCGCCGGGCGGGCGGCCGCGGCGACCATCGAGTCCTGGGGAGCGCCCTTCCGGGACGGGTGGGAGAACTGGCGGCCCGACCCCGCGTGGTCGGTGCCCGCTCTTCCGGCGGACTGGGGCCGTACGGACAAGAAGCACACCTCGGCACACTCGAGGTCATGAACCTCTTGTCGTGTCCCAGTGTTTCAAACGTAGGATCGTCGTCCGGAACACTGCCCATGCGGGACACCAGACGCCGGCGCAAGTCACGGGCGATGCGCAAGATCTGACGTAATGTCACAGGAGGGGGCGGAGTCGTGAGCGGTGAGGACGAGCACGGGGACGGTTACGAGGGCTACCCGGACTTCGACCGTCTCGCGCTGGACCGCAGCGGTCAGGCGGAAGCCTTCGACCACATCGGCGACCGCTACGACGACGCCTTTCCGCACAAGGAGGGCCAGGTCGACGCCGGCCGCTGGCTGGCCGAGACGCTTCCGCCCGGCTCCCGGGTGCTCGACGTCGGCTGCGGTACGGGCCTGCCCACGGCCCGTCAGCTGGTCGACGCGGGGCACGAGGTGGTCGGCATCGACATCTCCCCGGGCATGCTCAAGCTGGCCCGGGACAATGTGCCGGAGGCCACCTTCCAGCATGTGGACATCGTCGATCTGCGGGTGGGCGGCCGGTACGGCCCCGGAGGCCCCCGGGAGCTCGGCCCGTTCGACGGCATCGCCGCCTACTTCACGCTGCTGCTGCTGCCCCGCCCGGAGATCCCGTACGCACTGCGGACCCTGCACGCCGTCCTGAGACCCGGGGGGCTGCTGGGGCTGGGCATGGTGGAGGCGGACATCGACGACTTCCCCATTCCGTTCCTCGGCAACTCGGTCCGGGTATCCGGTTATCTGCGGGACGAGCTGCGCCAGGCCGTCCGCGATGCGGGCTTCGAGGTCGCCGGGGAGGACTCGCACGCGTACGCCCCGGCCAGCACGGACGTACCACCCGAGATCCAGCTCTATCTGAACTGCCGACGACGTGCCTGACACTCGGTGCGCCCACGAGACGCGGGCGCACGGCCCCGGACGGATGGAAACCCACGCGTGACGGAGCACCCCACCTCCCACAGCAGGCGGCAGGCGGCCACCTCTGCCGCCGCCCCGGGCGCGGCCGCGCCCGACGACGCGCACGGCGCGGTCCCGGACCCGCGGACCGCCGTGCGGCAGACGGCTGCCCCCGGCCAGGAGCCGGGAGACGGCCGCCCGCGTCCGGCCTACCCCGCGGACGGGCCCGCCGGCCCGGCGGCCCACGACGGACCCCCGGGCCCGGCCGGGGAGCCCGCGCCCCGCGCCAGAGGGCGCGGCGCCGCCCCCGAGCGCGGCGAGGGCGCCGACCGGACCGGGCCCGCGCGCCGTGGCCGCGGCAGGAGCGGCGCGGACGGCGCGGACGGGCGGGGGAGCGCCGCCGCGGCGCGCGGTGGCGGAGGCAGGGAGCGCCGGAACACGGCGGAGAGCGAGCACCCGGCGCAGCCGGAGCACGGCACACCGGAGGGCGAGCCTGTGTGGGACGCGGATCGCAATGCCGCAAGAGGCGCGTCGCGCCGGCCGGGAGCGAACGGCGGCACCGGCCCCGACGAGCGGCCCCCGGCCGCCCAGGGCGACGGACGCGGCCGGGGAGCGGCGCGCCGGGGCGCCGGCGCGGGCGAGCATCCGGAACGCCCGTGCGAGGCTTCCGCGACGGCCGGGGCCGGTGAAGCACCTACGGCAACCGGATCCGGCGAGGCCCATGCGGCGGCCGGGTCCGGCGATCCACACACAGCGCCCGGGTCCAACGACGCCCGCAGAGCATCCGGATCCGGCGACGCCCACACCGCGGCCGCCACGGCGGGTGAGGTCGCCTACCGCGCGCCGGAGGGCGGAGCGCCCACCGTGCCGCCCGCGGGCGGCGCCGCGGCCGCCGAGGCGGCCACCGCGCGGGACCGGAGCGGCGACCGGCTGCGGTTCGTGGGGGCCGCCACCCGCCGGATCGCCCGGGGCATCGACCTGGACGAGATCGTGCTGGGCCTGTGCCGGGCCACCGTGCCCACCTTCGCCGACGCGATCCTGGTCTATCTGCGCGATCCGCTGCCGGTCGGCGACGAGCGCCCGGTCGGCCCGGTGGTGCTGCGGCTGCGCCGCACCGACCGGATCCCGCTGGACCCGGACACCGACAGCGGCCGGCTGTCGCTGCTGCCCTCCCAGCCCGATCTGTCGCCCGCGGTGGGCGGCGGCCCGGCCGCCGAGCTGTGCGAGGTGGAGGCGGGCGGCCCGCTGGCCGAGGTGCTGCGCGGGGTGCGGCCGGTCTTCGGCGACTCGCAGGCGGCCCGCGCCGCGCTGCCGGAACTGCTCGGCGAGGGGCCGTCGGTGGCGACCGGTCAGCGCACCGTGCTGGCGCCGCTGCGCGGCCGCCGCCGGGTGATCGGCGCGGCCGTCTTCGTACGCCGCCCGGACCGGCCGCCGTTCGAACCCGACGATCTGCTGGTGGCGGCCCAGCTGGCCACCCACACCGCGCTCGGCGTCGACAAGGCGGTGCTGTACGGGCGCGAGGTCTACATCGCGGACGAGCTCCAGCGCACCATGCTGCCCGACTCGCTGCCGCAGCCCACCGGCGTCCGGCTGGCCAGCCGCTATCTGCCCGCGGCCGAGACCGCGCGGGTCGGCGGCGACTGGTACGACGCCATCCCGCTGCCGGGCAACCGGGTGGCGCTGGTGGTCGGCGATGTGATGGGCCATTCGATGACCTCCGCCGCGATCATGGGCCAGCTGCGCACCACCGCGCAGACCCTCGCCGGGCTCGACCTGCCGCCCCAGGAGGTGCTGCACCACCTGGACGAGCAGGCCCAGCGGCTGGGCACCGACCGCATGGCCACCTGCCTGTACGCGGTCTACGACCCCGTCGCCCACCGCATCGTGGTGGCCAACGCGGGCCATCCGCCGCCGCTGCTGCTGCACCGGGGCGGCCGCGCCGAGGTGCTGCGGGTGCCGCCGGGGGCGCCGATCGGGGTCGGCGGTGTCGACTTCGAGGCGGTCGAACTGGACGCGCCCGCCGGGGCCACCCTGATGCTCTACACCGACGGCCTGGTCGAGTCGCGGATGCGCGATGTGTGGACCGGGATCGAGCAGCTACGGGAGCGGCTGACCGCCACCGCCCGGCTCACCGGCCCCAACCCGCCGCCGCTCGAGCCGCTGTGCGACGAGGTGCTGGACATGCTCGGCCCCGGCGACCGCGACGACGACGTGGCGCTGCTCGCGGCCCGGTTCGAGGGCATCGCGCCCAGCGATGTCGCGTACTGGTTCCTGGACCCCAAGGCGCAGACCGCCGGGCAGGCGCGCCGGCTGGCCCGCAGGGCGCTCGCCCGCTGGGACCTCGACGATCTGACGGACGCGGTGGAGCTGCTGGTCAGCGAGGTGGTGACGAACGCGGTGCGCTACGCGGAGCGGCCCATCACGCTGCGGCTGCTGCGCACGGACGTCCTGCGCTGCGAGGTCGGCGACGATGTGCCGCAGCTGCCCCGGCTGCGCCAGGCCCGGCCGTCCGACGAGGGCGGGCGCGGGCTGTATCTGGTGAACCGGATGGCGCGGCGCTGGGGCGCGACCCGGCTGTCCACGGGCAAGGTCGTCTGGTTCGAGCTCGCGATGCCGTCCTGAGCCGGCCCGCCCCGCGCGCCGGGGCCTGTGCCGTACGGTCGCCGTTTGGTCGCCGTACGGTTCAGGCCCCGGCGCGGAGGTACGCCACGACCATGTCGCCGACCATCCGGCGGTAGTGGGCGCGGCGCCCCGGGTCCAGGGGGTCGCGGCCGAAGAGGGTGCCGAAGGTGTGCTGGTTGGCCACCGGGAAGACGGCGAATGAGCTGATCATCAGGTGGACGTCGACGGCGTCGGCGTCGCCCCGGAAGACGCCCTGCTCCCGGCCGCGGGCGAGGATCCCGGAGATCAGGTCGATCACCGGTGTGCCGGCCTTGGCCAGCGTCTCGGACTTGGCCAGGTGCTCGGCCCGGTGGATGTTCTCGATGGACACCAGCCGGATGAAGTCGGCGTGTTCGGTGTGGTGGTCGAAGGTCAGCTCGGCCAGGTGCCGGATCGCCTCGGCGGGGTCGAGACCGGTGACGTCCACGGCCTGTTCGGCCTCGCGGATGCCGGTGTAGGCGCGCTCCAGGACCTTGATGTAGAGCTGTTCCTTGCCGCCGAAGTAGTAGTAGATCATCCGCTTGGTGGTGCGGGTGAGGGCGGCTATCTCGTCGACGCGGGCCCCGGCGTAGCCGCGCTCGGCGAATTCGCGGGTGGCGACGTCCAGGATCTCGGCCTGGGTGCGGACGGCGTCGCGGAGGCGGCTGTTCTTCGGCGGCTGATCGCTCATGCTGGGGCCACTCTACGTCCAGGCTGCGTCCAGGGGGTTCACAAGAGGGCGGTCCTGGGCCTTTACTGTCCACGCTACTAACGAACCAGTTCGTACATTAGCCCGGAAGGCGGGAGGTCACCGGTATGCGGGGCAGCACGGGGCAGTCACCCGAAGGCCGGGAGGGGCGGGAGTCCTGTCTGGTGGGGCTGATCGGATCCGGAGTGGGCCCCTCGCTCTCCCCCGCCCTCCACCAGCGCGAGGCCGACCGCCAGGGACTGCGGTATCTCTACCGTCTGATCGACATCGATCCGCTGGGGCTCGGCCCGGACGGGGTCGGCGAGCTGGTGCGGGCCGCCGCCCGGCTGGGTTTCGACGGACTGAACATCACCCACCCGTGCAAGCAGACGGTGATCGAGCACCTCGACGGGCTGTCGGAGGACGCCGCGCTGCTCGGCGCGGTCAACACGGTGGTGTTCGGCGAGAACGGCCGGGCCATCGGCCACAACACCGACTGGTCCGGCTTCGCCCGCTCCTTCGCCCGTGGCCTGCCGGACGCGCCCACCGGCGAGATCGTGCTGCTCGGCGCGGGCGGGGCGGGCGCCGCCGTCGCCCACGCGCTGCTGACCGTCGGCGCCGACCGGCTGACGCTGGCCGACACCGATTCGGCGCGGGCCGCCGGGCTCGCCGGGACGCTGGCGGCGCGGTTCGGCGCGGCCCGGGTCCGTACCGTCGCGCCCGGCGGGCTCCCGGCGGCGGTCGGCGGCGCCGACGGGCTGGTGCACGCCACCCCCACCGGGATGGCCGCCCACCCCGGACTGCCGCTGCCCGTGGAGCTGCTGCGGGCCGGGCTGTGGGTCGCCGAGGTGGTCTACCGCCCGCTGGAGACCCCGCTGCTGGCCGCCGCCCGCGCGGCCGGCTGCCGCACCCTGGACGGAAGCGGCATGGCCGTCTTCCAGGCCGCCGACGCCTTCCGCCTCTTCACCGGCCGCGAACCCGACGCCGAACAGATGCTCACCGACCTCTCCGACCTGCTCGAGCTCCCCGCCGGAGGCTGATCATGCGCAAGTCCATCGCCACCGTGTGCCTCAGCGGCACCCTCGAGGAGAAGCTCACCGCCATCGCCGCCGCCGGTTTCGACGGGGTCGAGATCTTCGAGAACGACCTGCTGGCCAGCCCGCTGTCGCCGGAGCAGGTCCGGGACCGGGCCGCCGAACTCGGCCTCACCATCGATCTCTTCCAGCCCTTCCGCGACGCCGAGGCCGTCCCCGAGGACCTCCTGGCCCGCACGCTGCGCCGGGCCGAGAAGAAGTTCGCGGTCATGGAGCGGCTCGGGGCGGATCTGATGCTGGTGTGCTCCAGCGTCTCCCCGGCCGCCCTCGACGACGACGCCCTCGCCGCCGAGCAGTTGCGGCTGCTGGCCGAACGGGCCGCCGCCCACGGCATCCGCGTCGCCTACGAGGCGCTGGCCTGGGGGCGGCATGTGAACACCTACGACCACGCCTGGCGGATCGTCCGGCAGGCCGACCACCCCGCGCTCGGCATCTGCCTGGACAGCTTCCACATCCTCTCGCGCGGCTCGGACCCCAAGGGCATCGAGGAGATCCCCGGCGAGAAGATCTTCTTCCTCCAGCTCGCCGACGCCCCGATGATGGCCATGGACGTCCTCCAGTGGAGCCGCCACTACCGCTGCTTCCCCGGCCAGGGCGGTCTCGACGTGGCCGGGCTGCTGGAGCACGTCCTGCGGGCCGGCTACGACGGGCCGCTGTCCCTGGAGGTCTTCAACGACGTCTTCCGGCAGGGCGACACCGCCCGCACCGCCGTGGACGCGCTGCGCTCGCTGATCGCCCTCGAGGAGGCCGCGGGCCGCACCGAGTTGCCCGCCCCCGTCGTCCCCACCGGCTTCGCCTTCGCCGAACTGGCCTCCACCAGCCCGGAGCTGCCCGCGCTGCTGACCGGGCTGGGCTTCGCCCGCACCGGCCGCCACCACTCCAAGCCCGTGGAGCTGTGGGAGCAGGGCGACGCCCGGATCGTCCTCAACTCCGGGCTCGACGCCACCACCGGGCACCCCGAACCGGCGCTCGCCGCCATCGGCCTGGAGACCCCCGACCCGGCCGCCTCCGCGGGCCGGGCCCGGGCCCTGCTCGCCCCCGTACTGCCGCGCCACCGGGCCGTGGCGGACGCCCCGCTGGACGCGGTGGCCGCGCCCGACTCCACCGAGCTCTTCTTCTGCCGCACCGAACACCCCGACCACCCCAGCTGGACCGGCGACTTCACCCCGCGCGCCGCCTCCGCCTCCCCCGCCGGGATCACCCATATCGACCATGTGGCGCTCACCCAGCCCCGGCACCACTTCGACGAGGCCTCGCTGTTCTACCGCGCCGTCCTGGGGCTGCGGCCGCACGAGTCCCTGGAACTGGCCGATCCGTACGGGCTGCTGCGCAGCCGGGCCGTCTCCAGCGCCAGCGGCTCGGTGCGGCTCGCGCTCAACGTGGCCCAGATCCGCCCGGGTTCGGGTCCGTCCGGCTCGCTGTGGCAGCACATCGCGCTGCACAGCCGGGACATCGTCGCCACCGCTCGCCGGCTGCGGGAACGCGGCGCGCCCCTGCTGCCCATCCCCGACAACTACTACGACGACCTCGAAGCGCGCCATGAACTCGACCCCGCGCTCCATCGCACCCTGCGGGAGCTCGGCCTGCTCTACGACCGGGACGACAGCGGCGCCTTCCTGCACCTGTACACGGCCACCGTCGGCCGGGTCTTCTTCGAGATCGTCCAGCGGATCGACGGCTACCAGGGCTACGGCGCGGCCAACGCACCCGTACGCCTGGCCGCCCAGCACACCCGCACCCGCTGAACCCCCCGATCCCCCTGTCCCGATACGGCCTCGCCGTCCCCCGAGGAGCCGCCATGTCGTCAGCGTCGTCGACACCGTCCGCCCAGCGCCCGTCCCCCACCGCCGCCCCGCCCGACTGTCTCGATCTGCCCGATCCACCACCGCTGCGCACGATGGTCGGCCCGGGGGTGGTCGCCGTCGGGATCGGCATGGCGGCGGGCGAGATCATCCTCTGGCCGTATCTGACCTCGGTCGGCGGACTCGGACTGCTGTGGCTCGCGGTGGTGACCCTGGCCATCCAGACCGTGATCAACCTGGAGATCGAGCGCTACACCCTGGCCACCGGGCAGACCGTGGTCGCCGGATTCTCCCGCTGGTCCACGGCGTGGGGCATCCTGATCTGCCTGGCCGGGGCGTTCCAGTACGTCTGGCCGGGCTGGGCCACCTCCGGATCGACCGTGCTCACCTATCTGACCGGCGGCGGCGATGTCGTCTGGATCACCGTGGGCTCGCTGGTGGGCTTCGGGGTGGTGCTGACCGTCTCACCGGTGGTCTACCGCACGATCGAGAAGGTCGAACTGGTCAAGGTCATCCTGACGCTGTTCTTCCTCGCCGTCGTCGCCGTGGCCGTCATCGGGTGGCACACCTGGACCACGGCGGGCGAGAAGACCGTCACCGGCGCCGGCCGGATCCCGGACGGCATCACCTTCACCATGATCCTCAGCGGGCTGGGCGCCGCCGGGGCGGGCGGGGTGCACAACCTGGTGCTCAGCAACTGGATCCGGGACAAGGGCTACGGCATGGGCGCCCATGTCCCCAAGCTGGTCTCCCCCATCACCGGCCAGTCGGAGGCGTCGGGCGCCGACCGCTACGCCTTTCCGCAGGACGAGGCGAATCTGGCCCGCTGGCGGGTGTGGTGGCGGCGGGCCAACACCGAGCACATCGTGTCGTTCTTCGTGATCTGCCTGGTGACGATCGGGCTGATGAGCATGCTCGCGTACGAAACCCTCTTCGGACGCGACGATGTGGAGAACAGCCCGGAGTTCCTGCGGCTCCAGGGCGATCTGCTGGGGCAGCAGGTGGGCGACTGGCTGAAGATCCTGTTCTTCGCGGTGGCCACGGTCTCGCTCTGGGCCGCCTCGATCGGTCTGCTCGACATCATCGGACGGGTGGTCAGCGACTTCGCCAAGCGCACCTACCTGCGCGACTCGGCCTTCTGGACCGAGGGACGGCTGTACTTCGCGGTGGTGTGGGCCGAGGTCGCCATCGGCTCGGTGATCCTGCTGTCCGGGGTGAACCAGCCGATCGTGCTGCTGACCATCTCCACCTGCACCGCCTCCCTCGTCACCCTCGTCTACACGGCGCTGCTGATCCGGCTCAACCGCCGCGATCTGCCGGCCGCCGTACGGCTGCGCGGGCCGCGGCTGGGCATGATGCTGCTGGCCATCGGCTTCTACGGCTTCTTCGCCCTCGCGATGCTGAAGAGCCAGCTCGAGGAGAACTTCTGACGGCCGTACGGCCGTAGGGCTCCGTGATCCGGTGCGGGCGCGCCACCTCGGCACGCCCGCACCGGCCGTCACTCCTGGTCTCTGCGGAGGAGGCCGCCGTCACCGTCGGCCGAGGCCGAACTGGACGGGTCGGGCGGGCTCGGGGAGTCGCCGTCGTCCGACGGCGACGCCGACGACGAGGCGGACGGCGACTCGCTCGCCGACTCACTGGCCGACGGGGACGACGAGGGCGACTCGCTGGCGGACTCGCTCGCCGACGGGCTGGAGGACGGCGACTCCGAGGTTTCGCTCGTGCTCGGCGACGGGGGCGGCTTGACCGCCGCGCCCATGTCGGTGTCCAGGTCGAACTTCGACGCCTTCTCGCCGCTCAGCGCGGACTCGGTGTACGCGGCCCAGATCCTGGCCGGGAAGTCACCGCCGTTGACGCGGCCGCCGCCCGCGGTGCCCTTGAGCGAGACCTGCTTGCCGACGCCCTTCTGCTCGCCGAACATGCCGACCGAGGTGACCAGATCGGGGGTGTAGCCGGAGAACCAGGCCGACTTGTTGTCATCCGAGGTGCCGGTCTTGCCCGCGACGGCCTGGCCCTGCTGGCGCACGGCCTGGCCGGTGCCGTCGTCGACCACCCCGGTGAGTACGGAGGTGACGGAGTCGGCGGCGCCGCGGCTGATCGCCTGACCGTTGGTCGGATCGGGCAACTGGGGCCGCTCATCGCCCTTCTCGGCGGACTTCACGATCGCCGGAGTGACCTTCTTGCCGTGGTTGTCGAGGGTCGCGTAGACCCCGGCCATCTCCTTGGGGCTGGCGCCCATCACGCCCAGCGACATCGCGGGGCGTACGTCGAAGCCGTTGTCCACCCGGCCGTCCATGCCGAGGTCCGTGGCGGTGTTCTTGACCTTGCTCAGCCCCACGTCCACCGCCATCTGGGCGAAGACGGAGTTGACGGAGTTGTTCATCGCCTTCTGGACGGAGATGGGCCCGTAGGACTTGTTGTCCTCGTTCGGCGGGGCGAAGGCGGTGTCGCTGCCCTTGACGGGCCGTCTGCTCGTGCCGTCGTAGACGGTGCTGGATGTGATCGGCGTGCCGTCCTGGGTGGTCGAGCCGTTCTCCAACGCCGAGGCAAGGATCAGCGGCTTGAAGGTGGAGGCGGGCTGGTAGTCCGAGCGGGTGGCGTTGTTGGTCCAGTGCTCCGTGTAGCCCGCGCCGCCGTACATCGCCACGATGCCACCGGACTTGGGGTCCACCGAGACCGCACCGACCTGCGCGTCCTTGTCGACCTTGCGCTTCTTCGGGTCCAGCTTGTCGGTCAGCTCCGTGCGGACCGCCTTCTCCAGCGCCTTCTGCTTCTTCTTGTCGATGTTGAGGGTGACCGTCCAGCCGCCGGCCTCGAACTCGTTCTCGTTCACCCCGGCCTTGAAGAGTTCCTTCTTCGCGGCGTCGATGAAATAGCCCGCCTGGCCGTCGAGACCCGGGATGGGGCGGGGCTCGATGGGCACGGGGAACTTCATGCCCTCGCGCTCGCTCTTGGGCAGCCAGTCCTTCTCGACCATGTTGTTGAGGACGTAGTTCCAGCGGGCCTTCACCAGCCGCTTGCCGTTGGGGCCCGCCGCCGACCAGTCGTACTGGCTGGGCGCCTGGAGCACCGACGCGAGATACGCGCCCTGCCCGACGCTGAGGTCCTCGACGTCCTTGTCGTAGTACGCGCGGGCCGCGGCCTGGATGCCGTAGGCGCCGCGGCCGTAGTAGCTGGTGTTGATGTAGCCCGCGAGGATGTAGTCCTTGGACTTCTGCTGGTCGACCTTGAGCGAGATCACCAGTTCCTTCAGCTTGCGGCTGACGGTCTGTTCCTGGCTCAGGTAGTAGTTCTTGACGTACTGCTGGGTGATGGTCGAACCACCCTGCTTGCCCCGGCCCAGCGCGGTGTTGATGAGACCGCGGGCGGTGCCGGTGAACGAGACGCCGGAGTCGCCGTAGAAGTCCTTGTTCTCAGCGGCGACAAAGGTGTGCTGCACCTCTTTGGGGATCTTGGACAGCGGTACGGACTCACGGTTGACGTCACCCGTCTTCGCCATGATCGTGCCGTCGCTGTACTTGTAGATGTTGGCCTCGGCCTTGGCCGCGGCGTTGGCGGGCGGAACCTCGACCAACAGATAGAGGACGAAGAACGCCCCGACGAGCAGCACGCCAAGTCCCAGGACGTACCCCAGCAGCCACTTCCAGGTGAAGAAGCGGCGTATCCCCCCCGACTTCGCCGCCCGCTTGGCTCTGCGAGCGCTCTTCTGCCGCGCGCGTCGCTCTTCCGCTCTACCCATCGCTCCCGCCGCTCCAGTCCGTAAGCCCCCCAGGCCAGCTCATGAAACTAACACCGCAACAACCCTCAAATGCCCATCGATCAAGCTTTTTCCGAAGGTGACAAAAAGCACCCGCTCCAAGGGAACTGACGGCTTACGGGCGCCAAGGGTTGCCACCGGCTCGTAATGTGCTATCACTTTGCTAGACGCACCACCGAACGAAGCGGGGAGCCCTCCATGTCCGACGCCACCTCAACCGAGCCCATAACCGACCAGGCCGACATACCGTCCCTCCCGGAGCCCCGGGTCCGGGAGCGGCCCGCGCACAACGTCAGCGGCGGGCTGGCCCTGCTCGGGGGGCTGGCCGGGCTCGCGGGTGGCGTCGGGCTGATCCTCGCGGGCGCCGCCGTCGCCGCCGAGCACAAAGGCGCCTGGTCCACGCTGCTGATCGTCTCCGGCATCGTGGTGATCCTCGCCGCGATCCTCACCATGTGCGGCCTCAACACCATCGCGCCGGGCGAGGCCCGGGTGGTCCAGCTCTTCGGCCGCTACCGCGGCACCATTCGCACCGACGGGCTGCGTTGGGTGAACCCGCTCACCAGCCGGGAGAAGATCTCCACCCGGGTGCGCAACCACGAAACCGCGGTGCTCAAGGTCAACGACGCCTACGGCAACCCGATCGAGCTCGCCGCGGTCGTCGTCTGGAAGGTCGAGGACACCGCCCAGGCGATGTTCGAGGTGGACGACTTCCTCGAGTTCGTCGCCACCCAGACCGAGGCCGCCGTCCGGCACATCGCCATCGAGTACCCGTACGACGCCCACGATGAGGACGCCCTCTCGCTGCGCGGCAACGCCGAGGAGATCACCGAGAAGCTGGCCATCGAACTGCACGCCCGGGTCGAGGCGGCCGGTGTCCGCATCATCGAATCGCGCTTCACCCACCTCGCCTACGCCCCCGAGATCGCCTCCGCGATGCTCCAGCGCCAGCAGGCGGGCGCGGTGGTGGCCGCGCGGCGGCAGATCGTGGACGGCGCGGTCGGCATGGTCGAGGCGGCGCTGGCCCGGATCGCCGAGGAGGAGATCGTGGCGCTGGACGAGGAGCGCAAGGCCGCGATGGTCAGCAATCTGATGGTGGTGCTCTGCGGGGACCGCTCCCCGCAGCCGGTTCTGAACACGGGCACGCTGTACCAGTGACGGACGACAGCGGGCGCAACGCACGGCAGCCGCGGCAGCCGCGGCAGCGCAAGCAGATGCTGCTGCGGCTCGACCCGGCCGTCCATGACGCCCTCGCGCGCTGGGCCAACGACGAACTGCGCAGCGCCAACGCGCAGATCGAGTTCCTGCTGCGCAAGGCGCTCGCGGACGCGGGCCGGCTGCCCGGCGCGGCGCGCCCGATCCCCCGCCGGGGCCGCCCGCCGAGGCGGCCCGCCGAGGGCGCGGAGGGCACGGACCCCACCGAGGGCCCGGAGGACACCGGCCGCGAGCCGCGCCGGCCCTGACCCCTTCCGCTCCCCTCTGACCTGCGGTGACGCAGGCTCTTATGCGGCTATACACTCCAGGTATACGCATGGTGTAGAGTGCTGGTCATGTCAATTGGCCACACCCTGCTCGGACTCCTCGAGGGCGGCCCGCGCCACGGCTATGACCTCAAGCGAGCCTTCGACGAAAGATTCGGACACGACCGCCCGCTGCACTACGGGCAGGTCTACTCGACCATGTCCAGGCTCCTGAAGAACGGCCTGGTGGAGGTCGACGGCATCGAGCACGGCGGTGGCCCGGAGCGCAAGCGCTACGCCATCACCGACGCGGGCATCACCGATGTGGAGCACTGGCTCAACCAGCCCGAGAAGCCCGAGCCCTATCTCCAGTCGGTCCTCTACACCAAGGTCATCATCGCGCTGCTCACCGGGCGCGACGCGGCCGATCTCCTCGACGTCCAGCGCGCCGAACATCTGCGGCTGATGCGCGATCTGACCCAGCGCAAGCGCGGCGGCGACCTCACCGACCAACTCATCTGCGACCACGCCCTCTTCCATCTCGAGGCCGATCTGCGCTGGCTGGAACTCACCGCCGCCCGCCTCGGCCAACTCGCCAAGGCGGTGCGTTCATGACCCCGGCAGGCTCCTTGCTGATCGCCACGTCCCTGCACAAGACGTACGGTCACACCCCCGCCCTGGACGGCGCGGACTTCTCCATCCACCCCGGCGAGGTCGTCGCCGTCATGGGCCCCTCCGGCTCGGGCAAGTCGACGCTGCTCCACTGTCTGGCCGGGATCGTGAAGCCGGACTCCGGCTCCGTCCACTACAACGGGCGCGAGCTGACCGCCCTTTCGGACGCCGAGCGCAGCGGTCTGCGGCGCGGCGAGTTCGGCTTCGTCTTCCAGTTCGGCCAGCTCGTCCCCGAGCTGAGCTGCGTGGAGAACGTCGCACTGCCGCTGCGGCTGAACGGCACCAAGCGCAAGGAGGCCGAGGCCCGGGCGGCGGCGTGGATGGAGCGGCTCGAGGTCGCCGATGTGGCGCACAAGCGGCCAGGCGAGGTCTCCGGCGGTCAGGGGCAGCGGGTCGCCGTCGCCCGGTCGCTGGTCACCGGGCCGCGGGTGCTGTTCGCCGACGAGCCGACCGGTGCGCTGGACTCGCTCAACGGGGAGCGGGTGATGGAGCTGTTGACCGAGGCCGCCCGGGAGTCCCGTACCGCCGTGGTGCTGGTCACCCATGAGGCCCGGGTCGCCGCCTACTCCGACCGCGAGGTCGTCGTCCGTGACGGCAAGGCGCGGGACATGGCAGGGGCCCGATGAGCGGCCAGGACGCGATAAGCGGCCAGGACTCCCCGGCGGAGGAGCCACGCTCCCGTGTCTCCGTCGCCCGCTGGGCCGCCGATCTGGCCATGGGCGGCCGCTTCGCGGTCACCGGCGGCCGGGAGAGCTGGGCCAGGACGATCATGACGGCGGTGGGCGTCGGCCTGGGGGTGGCGCTGTTGCTGCTGGCCTCCTCCGTCCCCACCATGTACCAGCAGCGCAACGAGCGGGGCGACGCCCGCTCCTCGTTCACCCCCAGCGGCGAGGTGAAGCCCGGCGCCGACACACTCCGGCTCGCCGACGCGGGCACCACCTTTCGCGACCAGGACATCACGGGCACGGTCATGGCCCCCGACGGCAAGGGCACACCGCCCGTGCCGCCGGGCATCGACCGGATCCCGGCCGCCGGTGAGATGTGGGTGTCCCCGGCGCTGAAGAAGCTGCTCGCCTCCGACGAGGGCAAGCTGCTCCGGGACCGTTTCCCGTACCGCACCATCGGGGTGATCGGCGACAGCGGCCTGTCCGGCCCGAGCGAACTCACCTACTACGCGGGGATCTCCCAGAAGGCGTTCGGCCACGTCAACTCCAGCTACCACATCGACCACTGGGGCAAGGAGAAGAAGGGCAAGAGCGAGCCCCTGGACCCCGCGCTGCTGCTGCTGATCATCGTGGGCTGTGTGGTGCTGCTGCTGCCGGTGCTCATCTTCATCGCCACCGCGGCCCGCTTCGGCGGTGAGCGGCGCGACCGGCGGCTGGCCGCGCTGCGGCTGGTCGGCGCGGACATCCATATGACCCGGCGGATCGCCGCCGGTGAGTCGCTCTTCGGCTCCCTCTTCGGGCTCGCCGTCGGCGCCGGAATGTTCCTGCTGGCGCGGGAGATCATCGGCAGCATCGAGATCTGGGACATCAGCTTCTTCACCTCCGACATCGTGCCGAGCGCCCCGCTCGCCCTGGTGATCGCGGCGGCCGTGCCCGCCTCGGCCGTCATGGTCACGCTGATCGCCCTGCGCGGTATCGCCATCGAGCCGCTGGGCGTGGTCCGGAACGCCAAGCCCAAGCGCCGGCGGCTGTGGTGGCGACTGCTGCTGCCGCTGCTGGGCTTGGCCCTGCTGCTGCCGCTCGCGGGCGGCTTCGGGGCCGGCAGCGGCGGTGGCGGCGACATGAAGGCGTACCAGGCCGCGGCCGGTGCCGTCCTGCTGCTCATCGGCATCACCGCGCTGCTGCCCTGGGTCGTCGAGGCCGTGGTGGAACGGTTCGGCGGCCGGGGCTCGGTGCCCTGGCAGCTCGCCACCCGTCGGCTCCAGCTCAGCAGCGGCACCGCCTCGCGCGCGGTCAGCGGCATCACGGTCGCCGTCGCCGGGGCCATCGCGCTCCAGATGCTCTTCGCCAGCGTGGGGGCCCAGGACCGCGAGGACACCGGCCAGGACCCGAACCGCGCCCAGCTGATAGCGAACGTCCCGGTGAGCGACGGCAACCAGGCCCGCGAGGCCTTCGCGCGGTACCGTGCGACCAAGGGCGTGCGCGATCTGCTCGGTGTCACCGAGGACTACGTCTCCGATGTGCACCGCAGCAAGGACGACCCGACCTCGGTCCCGGAAGAGGCCATCACCGTCGCCGACTGCCCCACGCTCCGCGAGGTGGTCCGCGTCACGAGCTGCAAGAACGGCGATGTCTTCCTCGTCGATTCGTCCAGCTACTACGGGGAGGGGGAGGGCTTCGTCAAACCGGGCGCCCAGGTCAACCTCGCCCACCGCGACGACGGTACGCCTGACCTGCGCAAGAAGAAGCTGTGGACGATCCCCCGCTCGGCCACGAAGACGAAGCCCCGGCAGGACCCGACCGGCGGCGAACGCACCGGCATCTTCGCCACCCCCGGCGCCTTCGACATCGCCGACCTGCCGGACCCCGGAGCGGCGGCCATGATCCGGCTGGACCCGAAGGTCCCGGACGGGGTCGAGTATGTGCGCAACACCAGCGCGGCGCTCTCCCCGGCGATGGATGTCATGCGGCTCACCAGCACCTCGCAGTCGGATGAGTTCCAGGTCATCCGCAAGGCCCTGTTCATCGGCGCCACCGCGACCCTGCTGCTCATCGGGGCCAGCATGATCGTGACCACCCTGGAGCAGCTCCGCGAACGCAAGCGGCTGCTGTCCGTCCTGGTCGCCTTCGGCACCCGGCGCACCACGCTCAGCTGGTCCGTGCTCTGGCAGACGGCCGTCCCGGTGGTGCTGGGTCTGGCCCTGTCGATCGCGGGTGGGCTGGCGCTGGGCGTGATGCTGCTGAAGATGGTCGGCCAGCCGCTGGCCGTGGACTGGACCGGGCTCTCCACCATGACCGGCGTCGGCGGCGGGGTCATCCTGCTGGTGACCCTGGTCAGCCTGCCGCCGCTGTGGCGGATGATGCGGCCGGAGGGGCTGCGGACGGAGTAGGAACTCCAGCCGTCTTCGGGGGCCGTTCCCACCTGCGGGAACGGCCCCCGGTGGCATGTTCAGGCGGATCGGCAGGCATGTTCAGCGGGCGACCCGTACCGGCAGCGGCCGCAGCGCCTCCCGTAGCGCCTCCGCGAACGCCTCGAACTCCTCGGTGCGCGCCGCGCCCGCCCGCATGGCCAGCGCGATCCGGCGGGCGGGCGCCGGATCGGCGAAGTCGCCGGTGGCCAGATGGTCGTTGCGCGCGGTCTCCACCCGGAGCGCGGTACGCGGCAGCAGCGTCACCCCGAGCCCGCCCGCGACCAGCTGCACCAGGGTGGAGAGCCCGGCGGCGCTGGTGGTCACCGGGGTGCCCTCGGTGCGGCCCGCCTCACGGCAGATGTCCAGCGCCTGGTCGCGCAGGCAGTGGCCCTCGTCGAGCAGCAGCAGATCCAGCTCCTTGAGCGCCTCGCGGGGGATGTCATCGCGTCCGCCCAGCCAGTGGTCCCGCGGCGTGACCAGCACGAAGTCCTCGTCGAACAGCGGCATTTCGACCACTCCGGGCGCGCCGAGCGGCACCGCGAGCAGCAGCAGATCCAGGCGGCCGTGGGTCAGCCCGTCCAGCAGCGAGGCGGTCTGCTCCTCGTACACCTGGAGATCGAGCCGGGGGTAGCGCTGATGCACCAGCCGCAACACGGTCGGCAGCAGATACGGCGCCACGGTCGGGATCACTCCGAGCCGCAGCACACCGGTGAACGGCGCCCGCGCCGCCTCGGCCTCCTCCAGCAGCTCCCCGACCGCTTCGAGCACGGTGCGTGCACGGACCGCCAGCCGCTCCCCCGCCGGACTGAGCAGCACCTTGCGCGTCGTACGCTCGAGCAACTGGACACCGAGTGCCTCCTCGAGCGCGGCGACGGCGCCCGAGAGCGCGGGCTGGCTCATCCCGATGGCGGCGGCGGCATCGCGGAAGTGCAGCTGCTCCGCAACCGCGACGAAGGCCCTGAGCTGGGAAATGCTCGGCTGGCGCGGTTTGCCGGGCGGTGTGGGTGATGCGGCCACTGATAGCCACCTCCAATCAACCCCACCGAGTGTAGCTATTTCACTGATCAATGCACTCTGTGCCAAGGTAGGGACCGTCCAACCCCAGGAAACCCGGACGACCGGGTCTTTCCTACGCGAAAGCTGCAAGGAGTACGCGTGCTCACCGTCGGTGACAAGTTCCCCGAGTACGACCTGACCGCCTGCGTGTCGCTGGAGAGCGGCAAGGAGTTCGAGCAGATCAACCACAAGACCTACGAGGGCAAGTGGAAGGTCGTTTTCGCGTGGCCGAAAGACTTCACTTTCGTGTGCCCGACCGAGATCGCGGCCTTCGGCAAGCTGAATGACGAGTTCGCCGACCGTGACGCCCAGGTCCTGGGCTTCTCCGGCGACTCCGAGTTCGTCCACCACGCCTGGCGCAAGGACCACCCGGACCTGCGCGACCTGCCGTTCCCGATGATGGCCGACTCCAAGCACGAGCTGATGCGCGACCTCGGCATCGAGGGCGAGGACGGCTTCGCGCAGCGCGCCGTGTTCATCGTGGACCAGAACAACGAGATCCAGTTCACCATGGTGACGGCCGGTTCGGTGGGCCGTAACCCCAAGGAGGTCCTGCGGGTGCTGGACGCCCTCCAGACCGATGAGCTGTGCCCCTGCAACTGGAGCAAGGGCGAGGACACCCTGGACCCGGTGGCCCTCCTCTCCGGAGAGTGAGCTGATCCGCCATGGCACTCGATGAGCTGAAGTCCGCGCTGCCGGACTACGCCAAGGACCTCAAGCTGAACCTCGGTTCGGTGATCGGCAACTCGGACCTTCCCCAGCAGCAGCTGTGGGGCACCGTGCTGGCCTGCGCGATCGCCTCGCGTTCGGCGCGCGTGCTGACCGAGCTGGAGCCGGAGGCCAAGGCCAACCTCTCGCCGGAGGCGTACACCGCCGCCAAGTCGGCGGCCGCCATCATGGCGATGAACAACGTCTACTACCGGACCCGGCATCTGCTGTCCGACCCGGAGTACGGCAATCTGCGCGCGGGGCTGCGGATGAACGTCATCGGCAACCCGGGCGTGGAGAAGGTCGACTTCGAGCTGTGGTCGCTGGCCGTGTCCGCGATCAACGGCTGCGGAATGTGCCTCGACTCGCATGAGCAGGTGCTCCGCAAGGCGGGCGTGGACCGCGAGACGATCCAGGAAGCCTTCAAGATCGCCTCGGTGCTTCAGGCGGTCGGCGCCACCCTGGACGCCGAGGGCGTCCTTGCCGCGAACGGCTGACCGAAGAGTCCCGTAGACACCCGAAGGGCGGCCCCACCGATCGGTGGGGCCGCCCTTCGTCCATCGGCCCGTGGCACCGGGCCGGATCATCAGGCCCCGCCCTCCCCGGGCGGCAGGCCCGGCGGTGCGGTGGGCGCCGTACCGGAGGCGGTGGCGCCGTGCGGGCCCGGGACGGCGCGCAGGGCGTTCTCCTGGCTGTAGCCGCGCAAGTAGACGACCACCGTATTGGCGACCGCCACCAGCGGAACGGCCACCACCGCGCCGCCGATGCCGCCGATCAGCGAACCGGCCGCGACCGAGAGCACCACGGCCAGCGGATGGACCCGCACCGCCCGGCCGAGGATGAACGGCTGGAGCACATGGCCCTCGATCTGCTGGACGGCCAGCACCACGATCAGCACCATCGCCCCCGTGAACACGCCCTGGGTGACCAGCGCCACGACCACCGCGAGCGCGCCGGAGACCACCGCGCCGACCAGCGGGATGAAGGCGAAGAGGAAGATGAAGACGGCCAGTGGCACGGCCATCGGCACATCGAGGAAGAACAGCCCCACGCCGATGAAGATCGCGTCGATCAGCGCCACGATCACCGTGCCGCGCACATACGCGGTCAGCGTCGACCAGGCGCGCGGGCCCGCGCCCGCCACGCCCTCACGGGCCTGGGCGGGGACCATCTTGAGCGTCCAGTTCCAGATCTTCGGGCCGTCGTACAGCAGGAAGAGCGTGCAGAACATCGTCAGCAGGATGCCCGTCAGCACCTCGACGACGACCGTGACGCCCTCCAGCCCCGCCGAGGTGATCTGCTCGGTGTTGGCGCCGACCGCCTCGCGCAGGCTCTTGGCCACATGGTTGATCTGCTTCTCGGTCACATGGAACGGGCTGTGCAGCAGCCAGCGCCGCAGATCGTCGATACCGGCCTGGACCTCGCCCGAGACCTCGTCGACGTTCTCCATGACCTGCCAGACCACGAACCACACGACCAGGCCCATGACAACGAAACCGGCGATGAAGGTGAGCGCGGTGGCCAGCCCGCGCGGCACACCGCGCCGGCGCAGCCGGGTGACGGTGGGCTCAAGCAGCGCGGTGATGAGGATCGCGACGGTGAAGGACAGCACCACCAGCTGGACGGAGCTGATGACGCGCATGAGCACCCACACCGTGCCGCCGAGCACCAGCAGCCGCCAGGCCGCCTCGGCGGCCACGCGGACACCCCAGGGCACGGCGGCCACCGGATCGGGTCGGGCGGAGACGGCTGGGGCGTAGGCGGGCGGGGCGGGCACGCTGGCCGGCTGCTCCGGCCGGGCGGTCTCGCCCTCCCCGGCGGCGCCCTCGGGGGTCTCGGGGCTCGCCGGGCTCTCGGGGCCTTCCCGGCTCTTCCGGCTCTCGGCGCCTTCGGCGCCCTCAGCGCTCTCGGCGCCGCCCCGCGGGCGCCCCTCGGATGGTCCGGGCCCCGGTCCGGGCCTCGGTTCAGCTCCCCGTTCGGGCCCCGGTCCGGGCCCCGGCGGCGTCCGCGGGCCGGTGTCGCCGTCGCCCTCGCGCCCCCTCATCTCGGCCTGTTGGGATTCGAGCCGGTGGGCGAGCCGGGTAAGTCCGGATCCCAGCCTGCCGACCCACTGCGGCAATTTGGACATTTCTCGTTTCCTACCCCCAGTTTCCCCCTAGGCCGTCAAGGAGACGGTACCTGCTGAGGATGCGCGAAACCCCCGACCTGAGCCGGGGGTTTCGTGAAGCGTTCGATGCTGGGCCGCTACCGGGCGGGGCCCGGCGGAAGGCTCAGTAGTGGCCGTTGGCCTGCCAGAACGACCAAGCGTCACACGGGCTGCCGTAGCGCTCGTTCATGTAGTTCAGGCCCCACTTGATCTGGGTGGCCGGGTTGGTCTGCCAGTCGGCGCCCGCCGAGGCCATCTTGCTGGCCGGCAGCGCCTGCACCAGACCGTAGGCACCCGACGAGGGGTTGGTGGCCTTGTAGTTCCAGGTGGACTCGTGGTCCACGATGTTGCTGAAGCACTGGAACTGGCCGCTCGGCACGATCTGCCGCGCCATCGCCTGGACCTCGGCCACGGTGTACGAAGCCTGCTGGGGGAAGCTGGAGGCGTCACGCGACGCCGAACGGCTCGCGACCTCCTCCTTCTCCTTCTCCTTGGCCTCGCGCTCCTTGGCCAGCTTCTCGGCGGCTGCCTTGTCCGCGGCGGCCTTCTTGGCCTTCGCGTCCTTGGCCGCCTGCTTGCGGGCTGCTTCCTCTGCGGACTTGCGCGCCTCCGCGTCGGCCGCGGTGGACTGCACGTCCGCCTGCTGCGTCAGGGATGCGGTCTGCGCGACAGCCTGCTGCCCGGCAGGTATGTCCGCAAGGAGCGTCGAATCGGCGGCGGTCGCCTCGATCGGGTCGGACGAGCCCTGCTGCTGCTGTCCGCCCGCGGCGACGCCGACGACGGCGCCCACAGTGGTGACCGCGGTGGCCGAAGCCACTGCGAATCCCCGGACCGAAATCCGGCTCACTCGGTTTCCTTCCAGCATCGCCCGCTTAGGTGACCTCGCGGGCGCAATCGTGCCCCTGGCGCTGTCCTCCCCTTGTTCCGTCCCCGGTGGTGCGATGGGGTCGGCTGGTCACGGGAGGCACGGGCCCGGTGGGGATCTCCCGCGGGAGATCCTCGAGGTGCTCGGGCGGCATACGGCGAACGCTGTTCAATTCTGTTACTGCTGATGCTCGGTACCGCTGGGGGTACTGGTGTGCCGTATGCGGGGCCTGACAGAACCCACACACTGCCGGACGCGGAGCCCCGCAGGCAATTCCCCGCCAGGTGTGAAAGCTCACATCCTGTTTACGCCCTAGGATTTCTGGAAATCCCCGCGCACCAAGACGCCGCGCGGCTAAGCTCATTGGCTTCTCCGCGCGGCGCCCTGTGGCCGCAAACGACTCAACCGGCTCAGATGTGGCCGTCCTCCAGCATTTCGGTCACCAGCGCCGCGATCGGCGAACGCTCGGAGCGGGTCAGGGTGACATGCGCGAACAGCGGATGCCCCTTCAGCTTCTCGACGACCGCCACCACACCGTCGTACCGCCCGACGCGGAGGTTGTCCCGCTGCGCCACATCGTGGGTGAGCACCACCCGGGAGTTGGCGCCGATCCGGGACAGAACGGTCAGCAGCACATTCCGCTCCAGCGACTGGGCCTCGTCGACGATGACGAAGGCGTCATGGAGCGAACGGCCGCGGATGTGCGTCAGTGGCAGCACCTCCAGCATCCCGCGCCCCACGACCTCCTCGATCACCTCGGCGCTGGTCACCGCGGACAGGGTGTCGAAGACCGCCTGTGCCCAAGGGCTCATCTTCTCGGCCTCGGTGCCGGGCAGATAGCCCAACTCCTGGCCACCCACCGCGTACAGCGGGCGGAAGATCATCACCTTGCGGTGCTGACGCCGCTCCAGCACGGCCTCGAGACCGGCGCACAGCGCCAGCGCCGACTTGCCGGTGCCGGCCCGGCCGCCCATCGAGATGATGCCGACCTCCGGGTCGAGCAGCAGGTCCAGGGCGATGCGCTGCTCCGCGCTGCGCCCGTGGATGCCGAACGCCTCGCGGTCGCCGCGCACCAGCCGCACCTGCCCGTCCGGGGTGACCCGGCCCAGCGCGTTTCCGCGCTCGGACTGGAGCACCAGGCCCGTGTGCACGGGCAGTCCGGCCGCCTCGGGGACATACGCCGTCTCGGCGGCGAACAGGTCGTCCACCTGTTCGGCCGAGACGGCGAGCTCCGCCATCCCGGTCCAGCCCGAGTCGGTGATCGCCAGCTCCGCGCGGTACTCCTCGGCGAGCAGCCCCACCGAGGACGCCTTGATGCGCAGCGGCAGGTCCTTGGACACGACGGTGACGTCATACCCCTCGGCCTGCAAGTTTCTGGCGACCGCGAGGATCCGCGAGTCGTTGTCCCCCACCTTGCCGCCGTGGTTCAGGAAGGCGGCGGGGAGGATGCCCGGGTCGGAGTGGTTGAGCTCGACACGCAGTGTGCCGCCCAGTTCCCCGATCGGGATCGGGGCGTCCAGACGGCCGTAACGGACGCGGTACTCGTCCAGCAGGCGGAGCGCCTGCCGTGCGAAGTACCCGAGCTCCGGGTGGTGCCGCTTGGCCTCCAGTTCCGTGACCACCACGACCGGCAGCACGACTTCGTGCTCGTCGAAGCGGGCCATGGCATTGGGGTCGGCCAGCAGGACGCTGGTGTCGAGGACATAGGTGCGCCGGTCGTGCTCGCGGCGTTTCTTGCTGGTCACCACGGGTGGACGAACCCCCTCGGGAGAGGTTGGGGTGCGACGGCGTCGCGGGAGTGAGGTATCCCCGCCGCAGACGGGGAACGGACCGGGCTCAGGCCCTACTGGGAGGGCCGAGCGCCGGCCCTCCGCGTCATACGCACGATCCGCACAGTCGTCCGTGTGCAAAGGGCCTCCCGGGCGAACGACCCGATGCCGTCCGCTGGCAGTTCGACGCCCAACTGGACAGGTGGGACAGGGCGTCGACCTGGAAGGGATATTCCCTCGAACGTGCGGGGGCATGCAACGGCATATGACGGCGCGGATATGAACGTTGTGAAACCAGCGTGTCACACGGCTCGGGGCCGGACGCCGGCCGGCGTCCGGCCCCGAGCCGGTGAACTGCGGTACTACTAACGGGAACCAGTTTCCTTCCCTTCTATGACGGGAGGCGTAGTCGC